>NZ_JBHWAB010000001.1:897500-1550000 GCF_042688525.2 Haloimpatiens myeolchijeotgali | reverse complement strand
TGGCTTTAGAGAGAGTTCCTTCTGATATAAGAAAAGAAGGTGGCGTTGCAAGAATGTCTGATCCAAAAATGATAAAAGACATTAAAAATACTGTATCTATACCAGTAATGGCAAAAGTAAGAATTGGTCATTTTGTTGAAGCTCAAATACTTGAATCTATTGGAATCGATTATATTGATGAAAGTGAAGTTTTAACACCTGCAGATGACTTATTTCATATAAACAAAAAAGATTTTAAAATACCATTTGTATGTGGAGCAAGAAATTTAGGTGAAGCTTTAAGAAGAATTGGCGAAGGTGCATCTATGATAAGAACTAAAGGAGAAGCTGGTACTGGTAATGTTATTGAAGCTGTTAGACATATGAGAACTGTTAACTCCGGCATTAGAAAACTTCAACTTATGCCAAAAGAAGAATTAATGACTGCAGCTAAAGAAATGGGAGCACCCTATGATTTAGTACAATACACAGCTGAAAATGGCAAATTACCTGTTATTAACTTTGCCGCTGGTGGTATTGCTACTCCTGCTGATGCTGCTCTTATGATGCAATTAGGCTGTGATGGTGTATTTGTAGGCTCTGGAATATTTAAATCTTCAAATCCTGAAAAAAGAGCTAAAGCAATCGTAAAAGCTACAACTTATTATGATAATCCTAAAATTTTAGCTGAAGTTTCTGAAGATTTAGGTGAACCTATGTCCGGTCTTGAAATTAGTAAATTAGATGTTGAATTTGCAAAAAGAGGCTGGTAATAATGATTAAAATTGGTGTTTTAGATTTACAAGGTTCTGTTACAGAACATATCAATATGTTAAAAAAAATTGAAACAGTAATACCTGTAAGAGTTAAATATAAAGATCAAATTGAAAGGATTGATGGATTAATCATTCCTGGTGGCGAAAGTACTACTATTAGTAAACTTTTAAAAAGTTTTGATTTAATGGATATATTAAAAAAAAGAATCAAGAGGGGTATGCCTATTTGGGGTACCTGTGCTGGAATGATTTTGTTAGCTAAAAAAATTGATGGAAGTGATAATGCCCATCTCAAGGTGATGGATATTGATGTTAAAAGAAATGCTTATGGAAGTCAACTTGATAGTTTTCTAATAGAAGATAAAATCCCTGACATTTCTAAAAAATCTATACCTTTAGTATTTATTAGAGCACCATATATAACAAATGTAAGTAATGATGTAAAAATATTAAAAAAAGTTAATGAAAAAATTGTAGCTGCCAAGCAAAAAAATATATTGGTTACATCTTTCCATCCTGAACTTACCGGCAATGATTGTGTGCATAAATATTTTATTAGAAATTTTTTTAATAATAATTTTTTATTGTAAAATCATTAACTGTACAAAATAATTCTAAACCTTTAGCAGAGAACAGTTGCCAATAACTGTTCTTTTTGCTTTGTAAGACGACCAATCGAGTACCTTATTAATATCCTACAAATATCATCTGTTTATTATTACTTTTTTCTGTATTTTTGTTTATAAATCCATTTTTAATCATAGAATTTAATACTTGTTGTTGTCTTTTTTTAGCCATTTCATAATTCTTGTTAGGATTATATGCACTAGGAGCTTGAGGTAATCCTGCTAACATAGCACATTCATCTAAAGAAAGTTCCCAAACATTTTTATGAAAATATTTTTGACTAGCATTTTGAATACCGTAAGCACCATCACCAAAATATATAAGATTTAAGTACATTTCTAATATTTCATCTTTAGAATATTTTTTTTCTAATTTAATTGCTAAAAAAATTTCTTTTATTTTTCTATATATAGTCTTTTCACTTGATAAAAATAAATTTTTAATTAACTGTTGAGTTATTGTACTTCCACCTACTTTAACCTTACGTTCCTTTAAATCTGTTAATATTGATCTAGCAATAGCCTTAACATCAAAACCCTTATGTTTATAAAATCTTTTATCCTCAATAGATATAATTGCATTCTTCAAATTTTGAGGAATTTTATCTATGGTTGTGTAATTAGATGTATTACTTGAAACTTGTTTTATCAAATCTCCATTAAAAGAATATTTATCATTAACTTTATAATTATAACTTTTTATACCAATAAAAATACCTGTCAATAATATCAAAAAAATTATTATTTTCTTCATATGATATCCCTCCTTAACACTACATCTTAATGTATCTAATTATATTTTATACTCTACATAAGGTTCAATCCATTGATTTATATTACAATAATAATTTTGAATCTTACATTTTTGTAATATAAAAATAAAAGCAGTTTCATAATTACATGAAACTACTTTTATAACTGTCTATTTAATTTTTACTTTAATGCTACTTCTTTATCCTTTTCTTCTATATATTTACATAATTCTTTAAAATCTTTTAACCACTTAATTTTAGATAATTCTCTTAAATCCAATACTATACCTGTACTTTTTTGTTTTATGTATTCCATATTATAAAGTTCTGTTTCTACAAATCCTTTTTTATAGTTGTATACACAAGGGACAAACTTACTCCAGTTATTTTCAAAATATTTAGTTTTTGCAAAACATAATCTATTTATATGAAATATCATACCTATTAGCGAAGACTTTTTTGCTAATTTATGGCTAAAATATTCTTGATTTGGATATTTTTCTTGTCTTCTTTCCCAATATAATCTTTCATTTGGGTGCAAATCATATTTATCTATTATTTTACATTTTTCTTCTCCTATTTCTTCTCTCATAACTTTTTCTCTCATTTCAGAACTCATATTTTTTAATGCTTCATTATCCATGTAAATTCCCCCTATGATGTAATTATTTACTGTTAAATTGTAAATTTTAAACTTTAGTCATTATAATTAACTTGAAAAACAAAACTATTAAATCATATTTTTTAAATGTTTTTTCTGAAAATTAATTATATTTATTTTATTTATATTTTAATACCTATACTTACATATTTCCAATATAAATTATTAATAAAACTCTTTATATGTATACGTTTTATCAATAATCTCTTAATTTTCTATATTTAAAACTACATACCTTACATTGTAATAAGTACTTCTTCACCCATAATGCTACTAACATATATACTTAAAAAATGTATAACCTATAAGTAAACCCACAAAAGGAGGTAATATATATGTCATATCAAAAATTAGTACCAGAAGCTAAAGAAGGTTTAAATAAGTTCAAAATGGAAGTTGCAAATGAACTAGGTGTTCATTTCACTGACTACAATGGAAACCTTTCTTCTAAACAATGTGGTTCTGTTGGTGGAGAAATGGTAAAAAGAATAGTTAATCAATACGAAAATAACTTAAAATAGTAATCTACCCATCAAATAATTTCATAATAGCAAAACATTTCTGCTAAAATAAGAGGGACTATGTTAGAAGTTATATAATAGCTTTTAATTTAGTCCTTCTTTAATTTATAACCTGTCTAAAATGCGTTAATCTCGATCACAACCCTAGATAATTTAAACTAGCACTGGAATATTCTTGTTTTTTGAGATAAACTATAATTAGAAAAAATTTCAAAGGAGTGATAAAATGAAGAATTTTTCAAAACTTCTAGAAAAATATGCAGAACTTACAATTAAAATAGGTGTTAATATCCAAAATAATCAAACTCTTGTTATAAATTCGCCAATAGAATGTGCTGATTTTACAAGACTTTTAGCAAAATGTGCCTATAATGTAGGTGCAAAAAATGTACATGTTGAGTGGTATGATGAACAATTATTACTTATAAAATATTTAAATGCACCAGATGAAACCTTTAAAGAATTTCCTAAATGGAAAGCTGATCAGTACGAACAACTTGCAAAAGAAGGAGCTGCTTTTGTATCTATAGCAGCATCTAACCCAGAACTTTTAAAGGATGTAGATCCAAAAAAAATTGCAGATTCTAGAAAAGCTTCATCAATAGCACTTAAAATTTTTAGAGAATATACAATGAATAGCACAGTTGCATGGTCAGTAGTTTCTATTCCAACAAAAGACTGGGCAAAAAAAGTATTTTCTAATTTAGAGGAAGAAGCTGCAGTAGAAGAACTTTGGAAAAATATTTTTAACGTAGTTAGAATTGATACTGATGATCCAATAGAAGCATGGAACAATCATTTGAAAAATCTAAATGAAAAAGTTGAATTTTTAAACAACAAAAAATTTAATAAACTTCATTTTGTTTCAAAAGATACAGATTTAACTATTGAACTTCCTGAAAAACACCTTTGGGCTGGTGGTGGAGAATATAATGCAGAAAAAACATATTTTGTTGCAAATATGCCAACGGAAGAAGTCTTCACTCTTCCTTTAAAACATGGTGTAAATGGTAAAGTTAAAAGTACAAAACCTCTTAATTTTGGTGGAAATCTTATCGATAATTTTTCTTTAACTTTTAAAAACGGTAAAATAGTTGATTTTGATGCAGAAAAAGGATATGAAACCTTAAAAAAATTAATAGAAACTGATGAAGGTTCTCATTACTTAGGAGAAGTAGCTCTTGTACCACACAATTCTCCAATTTCAAATTCAAATATTATTTTTTATAATACGTTATTTGACGAAAACGCTTCTTGCCATTTAGCTATTGGAATGGCTTATCCAACATGTATTGAAGGTGGAAGTGATATGAATGAAAAAGAACTTGAAAAAGCTGGTGCAAACAATTCATTAACACATGTAGACTTTATGATTGGTTCACCTGAGCTTAACGTAACAGGAGAAACAAAAGCTGGTGAAAAAATTCAAATATTTGAAAATGGAAATTGGACATTTTAAACATATAAGGTACCCCCACTTCATTGTATTTAGTGGGGGTACCTTATGTATTATTTAAAACAAACATTTACCTCAAAAGGAATATTATCTGCTTCCAATTCAACACATATTACTTCTTCGTAACTCATATTAATCTCAGACTGCTCACCACATATAAGTGTTGGAGTAGATATATTAGTATCTATACCTTCATTACAAAATTTTATACTTGCATTTGCTGTAATCATATTAGAAAGCTCTGAAATAGCACTTTTAGCCATTTCATCAAATTCATTTACAGGCATACCCATCATCATTTTTGAAGCAATTTTCTTTGCATCATCAATTTTCATTCCATACACTACAGTACCTTTTACATCTCCAACTATTCCTAAAATTATTACTACTCCAGGACTTTTTAAATTTCTATCTTTTACTTTTACCTCACTTTTTTTTATATCATTTAATCCCACTTGAGGTAATATATTTGAAACTGCATCTACAAAAGGATCTATTATTTTTGTATTCATTATTATTTATATCTGTCAAAACTTTGTGAATTAGCGTTGATTATTTTGACAAATTTCCCCCTTTCTATTTTAGTTGATGCCTTAAGCACTTTACGCTACAACCTTAGTAATCTTTTTTCTAATTTTCATTCCAACATTCAACAATATTCTAAATATTTTAAAATATATTCATATTATCTTTATCGTTTATTTAGTGTATTTATTTAGTCTTATTAAATCTAAATAAAAAAATATTTACTAAATTAGTTTTAAAAAAAGATGTTTTTCTTACGGAAAATAGCTAAGCAGTATTTTTTACTTCGAAGGTTGACTTTATAATTCTCTTAATAATAAAAAGGATTCTAAACTTGCTTAAAGTTAAAAATTCTATCACAAGTTTAAAATCCTTCAAAATATAACATTAAAATAAATATTTTCATTTAAATTAAATCATACGAAATACTGCCCCTGATAAAAACGGAATAAGCCAAATAACCCATACAACTATAGAAAATTTGTGAAAACTCACTTTCATTTTCTCATTATTTTTCACTAAAACAATAATTGCCCACAAAGCATGTACAAGCATTAAAACTATTGCTAATAATCCTGTTATTCCATGAAAGCTAAATAATGTACCATCCTTAGACAATAACCCCATAAGAGTTGTACCTGTAGTATCACAAACAAGTCCAATTAAAAACATTACTAAATGCCAAACCTTAAGTTCTCCCTGCCTTTTTTCACTAAAAACCCCTATAGTATAAAAAATTAATGCTAAATTTATTGTAATGATTGCATATTTTAACACTATTAATCCTCCATTCAAAAACTTAAATTTTATTATATACTTAAAACCTTCAATTATCTATTCTTTAATATGTAGAGCTTTTTTGAGAAAGTCAAGTCCTTCTAATATCGTATTAATTTCTTCTTGAGTAAATTTCCCAAAACTCTCTTCAAAATAATGATTTATTGACTCTCTAAATTCTCCCACTACTTCTTTACCCTTATCTGTAAGTTGAATATTTACTATTCTTTTATCTTTATCACTTCTAGTTCTACTTATAATATTTTGTTTTTCCAATCTATCCGCAATCCCTGATACTGTACTGTTAGCAAGATTCATTTCCTTACTTATTTCATTTATTTTCATCATAATATTTTTATTTAGTATTTTCATAAATATAATTTGCGGTATTGTAAAATCACTATCTTTAAATTCATTTCTCAAGTCATGATTAATTTTTGCATTTATTTCTCTTATTTGTGATGCAATTATATATTCATCCCCTGTCATTTATAATTAATCAACTCCTCTATAATTTATAATTGTTTCGCATACTAATGTTTCGTATACGATGTTTATATTATATCTTATACAATTTTAAATTTCAAGTACTTTAATAACTATAGTCATAATAGTACTTCCATTCGCATTAAACCTAAAATTTACTCTATTTCAATTAAAACTAACTTACTCAACTTTCGCAGGTGAAAAATATCCGCTACGGGAAATGATATCTTGCTTAGAAACCTTTCACTTCAGTAACAAGTTCTAAGCTTTACTCATATTGAAAAAAGATTTTTTAATTAATATTCCGTAGGAATCAGTAATTAAAAAATAACTTTGTTCAAATGTTTCTTACGCAATATATCATTTCCCTTCGCTAGGCAATATTTTTGTCCTGCGAAAGTTGAGTTAATAATTAAGGAAATTTTGGCTAAAGGCAAAATAACTAATATAATTAAAGATTTTTGCTAAAGCAAAAATCAACATTCATTATTCATTTTTAATTATTAATTCTTAATTGGTTTTAAATGTTTCTTACGCAATATATCATTTTCCTTCGCTAAGCAGTATCTTTTACTGCGAAAGTTAAGTTCCTTAATTATAAAAAAAGGCATATACACCTAAAATGATTTCGAAAAAATAAAATTTGAAATCATTTTAGTTATATATGCCTTATGTAATATATTAAATTCTAAATTTGAAAAAAAACAAAGTTATATTTAAATAAAAAATAAAAGACTCAATATATGAGCCTTTTATTATTCTTCAATGCTTTCTACTAATTTAGCAATTTCTTCTGCTGCTAAAGTTTCATCATCACCAGAAGCAATTATTTTAATGTTTGCTCCACTTGTAACACCTAGTGATAATACACCTATTAAGCTTTTAATATTTGCTTTTTTTCCGTTGAATTCCATACTTATATCAGACTTAAATGAAGACGCTTTCTTTACTAATAATGTAGCAGGTCTTGCATGTAAACCTGTTGAACTTTTAACTGTTACCTCTTTTGTTACCATGTTTAATTCACCCCTAGTTAATATTATTCTACATCAAAATACAACTATTACATTATATCATATAGTATATGCTTTTTCAACAATGCTATTCTCCATATTTCGACTTTATTAAATAATAACTGTCATTAATACATCTTTATTACTAATTGCTTCATAATTTATTTCCAACGATCTCATTATCTCTGTATTTGTTATTACAATAGGAGTGGTTAACGAGGCTTTTGTTCCTATATATTCTCTATCAAAAAATATTAACTTATCTCCCTTTTTCACTATATCCCCACTTTTAACATAACTAGCTGTACCTCTTCCATCAAACTTTGCTGTATCTAATCCTAAATGTATTAATATTTCTAAATTTTCCTTAGTACTTATTAAAATTTCATGATTATTAGGAGATATAAATTTTACCTCTCCATCCACTGGAGAATATATAAAGTTATCTTTGGGCTTTATAGCTACTCCCTCTCCCATTATTTTTTTATTAAAAAGATAATCTTCAACCTCTATAATAGGAATAATTTCTCCTTTTAATGGAAGCAGCACATCAATATTTTTTAACATATAGTATCACCTTCCCAACTAATAATCTATTTAGTAATACTATATCAGTAAACAGTTAAATTATAAATAGTATATTGAAACTTTTAAAATATTATATATTTTTTACAAAATTCTCTATTCTATCTAGTCCTTTTTCTATACTTTCCATTGAAGTTGCATAAGAAAGTCTAATAAAGCTATCTACTCCAAATGCTGCTCCTGGAACAACTGCTACTTTTTCCTTTTCTAATAAAATCCTAGCAAAATCTAATGAATCCTTTATTGCTTGTCCTTCAAAATTCTTTCCTAATACTTTTGATATATTTACCATAACATAAAAAGCACCTTTAGGCTTTATACAACTTATGTTACTAATTTCATTTACTCTCTTAACCATGTAATCTCTTCTATTTTTAAATTCTTTTATCATTGCCATAACATCATCTTGACTACCATTTAAAGCTTCTACTGAAGCATATTGTGCTATAGAATTTGGATTTGATGTCATATGACTTTGAATGTTTGACATTAATTTTATTATTTCCTTATTTCCAGCTGCATATCCTATTCTCCAACCAGTCATTGCATAAGATTTAGATACTCCATTAATTACTATAGTTCTGCTATATGCATCTTCAGATAAAGTTGCTATACTTACATGTTTTTCATTCCCATATAGTAATTTTTCATATATTTCATCAGAAACTATTACTAAATCATGTTCTTTAGCAAATTCTGCAATCATTCTTAATTCCTCTTCACTATATACGGTACCTGTTGGGTTATTAGGACTATTTATAATAATAGCCTTTGTTTTATCACTAACTACTTTATTTAAACTTTCTAAGTTATATTTAAATTCATTATTTTCATCAGTTTCAACAAATACAGGTACTCCATCTGCTAATTTAACAAGTTCTGGATAGCTTACCCAATAAGGTGCAGAAATTATTACTTCATCTCCTGGATTTAAAATTGCTTGAAAAACATTTGCTAAACATTGTTTTGCACCAGTAGATACTATTATTTGATTTGATTCGTATTTTAAATTATTATCCTTTAAAAATTTATCTATAATAGCTGATTTTAATTCATTAATTCCTGATGCAGCAGTATATCTTGTCTTTCCTTCTTTAATAGCCTTTACAGCTGCATTTTGAATGTTTTCTGGTGTATCAAAGTCTGGTTCACCTGCACCAAAACCAACTACATCAATTCCATCTGCCTTCATTTGTTTTGCCTTAGCTGTAATTGCTAATGTTAATGATGTTGAAATTTTTTGTGCTTTTTTTGAGAAAATCATTTTTATCCCTCCACGATTCATGAAATTTAACATAGACATTTATGAATAATTTACATCTTTTTTTGAAAAATGAAAGAAGTTATTCATCTATTAACTAATATATCACTTTTTGCCTTCAATGTAAACATTTTTATAGTCCTAACTTCTTGCAATTAACATTACTCCAATAATTATAAATAAAACACCTACAACTCTCATAATTGATATATTCTCTTTAAATAAAAAATATGAAAAAATCATTACTATTACATATCCTAAGCTCACCATAGGATATGCATAACTTAATTCAACTTTACTTAATACTTTAATCCACAATAAAAAGCTTGTCCCATAAGACACTATCCCTAACATTACTGGTAAATTTTTTAGTATACCTACTATACTATAAAATAAGTTTATGCCATGAAAATTTAGATTTAAACTAGGCGCTCCAACTTTTACAAGAACTTGCCCTAACGCTCCTAAAAATACTGATATCAATATAGTAACAATCATTCTTTTCTCTCCTTACAATATAAATACTTATTTACCACTTATAAAAATACTAGCACTACGTTTATATAAAAATGTATTAATTATCTTCTCTATAAAATCATAAAACATGAAAACAGCTATAAAAATCAAAGGGAATGCGTATCTTGCTTGTCCTTCTGTAATAAAGTATACAACTGTAAACATATAAAATATTAATAACATATAAACTTTAAATTTTTCTAATTCATAAATTCTACCTTGAATCAGGTTAACTAAAGTATATATTGTATACATTAAAATAGATAAGATTGATAAAAGAAATATAACTGCTTTTACACATCCATAATATTTAATCATACTATAACCAGTATTAGAATCTATTCCAACTCCATTTAAGCTGTATCCAAGGTCATCTCCTAATACATACGTATTTATTAATCTTTTAACACCTAGTGTAAAAAACTGCTTTGGATGCTCTTTTATCCAACTCTTAGCAGCCTTAGTAAGCATCTTATTTTTCTCTGTCATACTTGCTTTTTTATATTCTTCAGTTTTTACTAAAGAATTTTCCACATCTGCAGCTGGCATCCATCTTCCTAGTTGATTTTGTGAATTGTTATTTATATAAAGTACAATTCCTCCATTATTTGATACAGTAGTAAATTGTCCATTTAATTTAGTATTCCTATATATCCATGGAGCAATAACTAAACATGCAATAACTAAAACTATTAATGACTTTTTTAAAGCATGAATTAAATTTTTGTTGAATATAATTTCCATTAAGAATACTGCAAAAAAGAATGCAATAAAAAATGGTTTTACCATTGTAGCTAAACCTGTAACAATTCCTACTACAATATACTTATATTTTAACTTACTAAAATATAGAAATGTTACAAGCAATATTAAAAAAGTAAAAAATGTTTCAGTACCTAATATAGAAACATAAAAAATATTTGCAGGAAATAAAACAAATATGGTAAAAACTATTTTAGATTTTTTTTCATCTATATTAACATTATCTAATATCTTTTTCAGTAATAATATATTTAAAGAATATAAAATCAAATTAAATATTTTGCCAATCATTATATTAGTCCCAAATATTTTATATATGTACCCCAATACAATTGGATATCCTACAGATGTATATGTATCTCCCCAAGCTCCCCCTTGAGAAATTTGTACTGCTAATTCATGATAATATTTAAAATCAGAAAATGGTTGAGTATTTATAAAACTTACCCATAATACACTCAACATAATTCCTAATATACCAATTACCTTATAATAATATGTGCTTTTATTTACACTTCTACTAAACATACTTTCAAGACTCCTTATAATTTTTTCTAAACTGCATTGATTACTTTTATTAAAATTATTTTCTATAACTTAAAATAAATTATAACTAATACTGAAATAACCCACAATACTATATTTATTAAAAATGGTATATCTTCTGTAAAAATATCTTCTGGTTTTTTCCCTATATTTTTCTTCTCCATAAGATATTGATATCTAAAAATACCATATAATACAAAAGCAATTGTACACATCATGTTACTGCTTTGAACAGAACTAAATGTATATAAACAATATGCTATAAATATAGACGGTGTTATTATGCCAAGCATATTATCTATTAATTCTATAGAATATTCTTTAAGTATAGCTCTATGTTTTGAACTATCCCCTTTTAGCATCTTTATTTCACTTTTTCTTTTATTTAAAGCTAAAAATAATGATAATAATATTGTACACAATATTAGCCATGGTGACAAATTTACTTGTGTTGCTATACTACCACTTTGTACTCTCAAAACAAATCCTAATGTTATTATCATAACATCGATTATTACTACGTTTTTTAACTTAAAAGAATATAAAATATTCATAACCATATAAAAAATACATACAGCTAATATTTTATAGTTTAAACTTAATCCTAATATTACAACTACAATAAATAGCATTATGTTTAATACAATTCCTTGTACTTTTGATACCTTTCCACTGGCAAGAGGTCTATTTTTCTTTTCCGGATGACATCTATCTTTTTCAATATCTATAATATCATTTAATACATACACAAAAGAGGATGTTAAACAAAATATTATGAATGTACTAATATTATTTTTTAATATTGATATATTTAATAGATTGCCAGAAAAAATTATAGCTGCAAAAACAAAAGAATTCTTAATCCACTGTTTTGGACGCATTAACTTAATAATTTCCTTTACATTAATTCCTTGCATTATTCTGTCTCCCTTCATAAATAAAAATGCATTCTATAAAATTTTAATATATTTTTGTTAAAATTAAAAGAACTTGTTTTTAATAACTTAAAAACAAGTTCTAAGAAAACATTTTCATTTTGTATTATAAACACTATCTTGGTTGAACAATAAGTTTTATAGCAGTTCTTTCTTCCCCATCAATGTCAATATCTGTAAAAGCTGGTATACATACAAGATCCATACCACTCGGTGCCACAAATCCTCTTGCAATAGCAATCGCTTTTATAGCTTGATTTATAGCTCCTGCTCCAATAGCTTGTATTTCTGCAGCTCCTTTTTCTCTTAATACACCTGCTAGAGCTCCTGCAACTTTATTAGGTGTTGATTTTGCTGAAACTTTTAATACCTCCATAACAAACCTCCTATTGTCAAACTTTTTTAGTATGATTATTGTATTCTCTATATATCATATTCTACAAATTATTGAAAAATCCTTTTAAATTTTGTAATTTTTCTATGATTTACAAAATTCAAAAGGATTTTAATAACATATTTTATTTTGCATATTCTACTGCACGTGTTTCCCTTATAACATTAATTTTTATTTGTCCTGGATATTCAAGTTCATCTTCAACTGTTTTAGCTAAATTTCTTGCAATTTGCACTGATTCAACATCATCAACATCTTCAGGGTTAACCATTATTCTTATTTCTCTACCAGCTTGTATAGCATAAGATTTTTCTACACCTTCACATGTATTTGCAATTTCTTCTAACTTCTCTAAACGCTTGATGTAAGCTTCTAATGTTTCTCTTCTTGCGCCTGGTCTAGCTGCTGATATAGCATCTGCTGCTTGAACAAGCACTGCTTCTAAAGATTGAGGCTCTACATCACCATGATGTGCTTCAATAGCATTAACAATTAGTGCACTTTCCTTATATTTTTTAGCCACTTCAGCACCTATCGAAGCATGTGGACCTTCTATCTCATGATCAACTGCTTTACCTATATCATGAAGTAATCCTGCTCTTTTTGCTAGTGAAGGATCTATACCTAATTCTGATGCCATTAACCCAGCTAAATAAGATACTTCCATAGAATGCTTTAATACATTTTGTCCATAACTTGTTCTATACTTCAATCTTCCTAATAATCTTATAATTTCAGAATGAAGTCCATGTATACCGGTTTCAAATGTAGCCTGTTCGCCTTCTTCTCTAATAATATTTTCAACCTCTTTTTTAGCTTTTTCAACCATTTCTTCAATTCTTGCAGGATGAATCCTACCATCAACTATTAATTTTTCGAGAGCAATCCTAGCTACTTCTCTTCTAATCGGATCAAATCCAGAAAGGATTACTGCCTCTGGCGTGTCATCTATTATTAAATCTACACCAGTAAGAGTTTCTAAAGTTCTTATGTTTCTTCCTTCTCTTCCTATGATTCTACCCTTCATTTCATCATTTGGAAGAGCTACAACATGAACTGTGGTTTCTGCTACATGATCTGCAGCACACCTTTGAATAGCATATGTTATGACTTCTCTAGCTTTCTTATCACTTTCTTCTTTTGCTTTTGCTTCTTCTTCCTTAATCATAACTGCAATATCACGTCTTATCTCTTTTCTTGTTTGATCTAATAATAGTTCTTTAGCTTCTTCATATGTCAGATTTGATATTTTTTCAAGCTCTTGCTTCTGCTGTAAATATAAATCTTCAATACTATCCTTCTTTTCTTTGATATCTTCAAGTTTTTTATTAATATTTTCCTCTTTCTTTTCTAATAAATCACTCTTTTTATCTAAAGCTTCTTCTCTTTGAATGTTTCTCCTTTCCAATCTCTGGAGTTCATTCCTTCTTTCTCTTGATTCTTTTTCCAAATCACTTCTTAATTTGTGTATTTCTTCTTTAGCCTCTAAAATAGATTCTTTCTTACTTGAATCAGCCTCTTTTTTGGCTTCTTCAACTATGTTACGAGCTTGTTCCTCCGCTTTTCCAATATTTGCTTGTGATATATTTTTTCTTACATAAATTATCACACAAATTGCCACAAGTATAAAAGCAGCTATTCCAAGTACGTAAATTAACATGAAAACACCTCCTTTGCTTGTCGTGTATCCATTAAAAGGAGCAAAGTTGAAGCTTAAAAAGGTGTCTTATTTGAAAATTTTACAAATAAATTGTACATAATCAACCAGTATTTGTATTTATTTTATATTACTTTTAAATTAATGTCAAGATTACAGACATTCACCAGCACACTCTATATTATAACATTAATTAGAAAATATTAAACAATTTTTTTATATATTTTAAAAATTTCTTTAAAAAAACTGCAAAAATTATTTTTGCAGTTTTTTAGACTTTTGATTTTCTTCTTGTTTTACTTCTTTACTATCTTGAACTAAATCATATTTTTTTCTTATTTTATTTTCTATTTCAGATAATATATTTGTATTATCCCTTAAAAATTGTTTTGCATTTTCTCTTCCTTGACCTAATCTTGTATCTTTATATGAGAACCATGCTCCACTTTTATTTACTATCTCTTCTTTAACTCCAACATCTAAAACATTACCTTCTTTAGATATTCCTTTTCCATACATAATATCAAATTCTGCTTGTTTAAATGGAGGAGCTACTTTATTCTTAACTACTTTTACTCTTGTTCTATTACCTAACATCTGATCTCCCTGTTTGATGTTATCAATTTTTCTTACATCCATTCTTACTGAAGAATAAAATTTTAATGCTCTTCCACCAGGAGTAGTTTCAGGATTTCCAAACATTATTCCTACTTTTTCTCTAAGCTGATTTATAAAAACAACTATACATTTTGATTTATTAATTGATCCAGTTAATTTTCTCAAAGCTTGTGACATAAGTCTTGCTTGAAGTCCTACGTGTGAATCTCCCATCTCTCCCTCAATTTCTGCTCTTGGGACAAGGGCCGCAACTGAGTCTATGACTACTATATCAACTGCTCCAGACCTTACTAAAGCCTCAGTTATTTCTAATGCTTGCTCTCCTGTATCTGGTTGAGATACAATTAAATTTTCTACATCTACTCCTAAAGCTTCTGCATAACTAGGATCTAGTGCATGTTCTGCATCTACAAATGCTGCTGCTCCACCTTTTTTTGAGCTTCTCCAACTATATGAAGTGCTACTGTTGTTTTACCAGATGATTCAGGTCCATATATTTCTACTATTCTTCCTTTAGGAACTCCCCCTATACCCAAAGCTATATCTAAGCTTAAACATCCAGTTGAAATACACTCTAATTTTGCAATTTCTTGATCTCCCAATTTCATTACTGCACCTTTGCCAAATTGTTTTTGTATTTGACTCATAGCAGATTCTAAAGCTTTCATTTTATCATTATTCATACTTATCCCTATTGGGTTCACCATCCTTTCGAACATCTGTTCTTATTATACAATATATTCTTGTATTGGTCAACTTATATAAAAAGTTCCTACTTTATATTTGCAGGAACTTTCATTTTAAATTATTGACTACTTTTTATGTTTTAAATCATTCTATTTCATCAAATACTTGTTTATTTTTAACAAAATAATCTACACCCGAAATAATAGTGATAATTACTGCAGCAATTATTGAATATTTTGCAATAGTTTCAAATACTATATTTGGATATGTTTGATTTACTAAAGAGAAAATTATTGCAACCATTTGAGTAACGGTTTTTATCTTTCCCCACCAACTAGCAGCTATTACTATTCCCTCTGACGCAGCTATAGTTCTTAATCCTGTTACAGCAAATTCCCTTGCTATTATAATAGTAGCAACCCATGTATTAATTACATGAAATTCTACTAGCAAAATTAAGGCAGCAGTTACCAAAAGTTTATCTGCTAGAGGATCCATAAACTTTCCAAACTTAGTTACTTGATTTCTACTTCTGGCTATATAGCCATCAAGTTTATCTGTTAAAGATGCTATTATAAAAATAATTGTTGCAATTAAAGTCCCATAAGGAATAACTTTAACTGTAATAAATATAAGAAAAACTGGAACTAAAATTATTCTTATTAAAGTTAACTTATTAGCAAGATTCATCACATACAACTCCTACTAAATCATATTCTAAAGATTTATTTATTTTTAATTTAATAAATTGTCCTTCTTTTAATATTTTATCACATTTAAACCATATTGAACCATCAATTTCTGGAGACATTTCATAATTTCTCCCATACCAGTACCCATCTTTATATCCTTCAACTAAAACATTGTAAATTTTACCTATTTTTTTATTATTTATTTCTTTTGATACCTTTTGTTGTTCAATCATTAATTCTTGTTGTCTTTTTTCCTTAATACTCTCTTCAACTTGATTTTCCATTTCTGCTGCTGGTGTTCCTTCTTCTTTAGAATACTTAAATACACCCAATTTATCAAATCCTATGTCTTTAACAAATTCTTTTAATTCTTTGAAGTTATCATCACTTTCTCCTGGAAAACCAACAATAATAGAAGTTCTTAAGCATAC
This sequence comes from Haloimpatiens myeolchijeotgali, assembly GCF_042688525.2. Lineage (GTDB taxonomy): Bacteria > Bacillota > Clostridia > Clostridiales > Clostridiaceae > Haloimpatiens. The sequence goes on along the minus strand of NZ_JBHWAB010000001.1, from coordinate 1,533,344 downwards.
ATTTGGTATTTTATTTCTTATAGTACTAATCACATTAACTATTTCTTCTTTTCTACTTCTTCGTCTCATATTTTTAAGCACATCATTACTTACATGCTGGAGTGGAATATCTAAGTATTTACATACTTTTTCATTACAGGCAATTTCATCTAACAACTCCTCAGTAATTTCTTCAGGATAGCAATACAAGATTCTTATCCATTTTATAGATTCTATATTAGATAACTCCTTTAATAACTTATGTAATTTCTTGCTTCCATATAAATCTATACCATATCTTGTAGTATCTTGAGCTACTAAAATAATTTCTTTAACACCCTTTTTTACTAAATCTTTTGCTTCATTTATGACTTCTTCCATTGGTCTGCTTCTGTAGTGTCCCCTTATCTTAGGTATTATACAGTAAGCACAATAATTATTACACCCTTCTGCTATTCTCAAATAGGCTGTACTTTTTCCAGTTGTTAATATTCTCTCACCTGTATTAATATTAGAATCACTATAATTATAATAACATAATTTTTGATTTTCATTTAAATACTTTTCTACAGTTGAAAGTATTTTCTCATAGTCATTAACTCCAAATATTAAATCTAATTCTGGTATTAACTCCATTAATTCTTTTCCATATCTTTGTGTGAGACACCCTGTAGCAATCAATACCTTACAATTATTTTTTTTATATTGTGCCATTTCCAAAATAGTATCTATTGATTCTTGTTTTGCATCTTCAATGAAACCACAAGTATTAACTATCAATATATCAGCTAACGCAGCATCATTTACTATATCATATTTTTTTGAAAATTTTCCTAAAATAATTTCTGAATCAATTCTGTTTTTGTCGCATCCCAAACTTATAAGTCCCACTTTATATTTAAGCACATTTTTTCCTCCTTATCAATTTTTATTAAATATTTTGGTAGAAATATTTAATGTGTTTCTTCTTTACTTATTAATACTTGCCTTGGTTTACTTCCATTTCTTCCTGAAACAACACCTCTATCTTCTAATTGTTCCATTATTCCAGCAGCTCTATTATATCCTATTTTTAATTTTCTCTGCAACATTGATGTTGAAGCTTGTCCTTCATTTACTACTATATTTATAGCTTCTTCTAATAATTCATCTTCATCTGAATTTTTTTTAGCTACGTTTGTATTTATTTGTTCTATTATCTCATCTTTATAATTAACTTCACTTTGTTGTTCTTTTATAAATGTAACTACTTTTTCTACTTCTTCTTCTGATATGAAAGCTCCTTGAATTCTTATAGGTTTTCCCTCTCCAACAGGATAAAATAGCATATCTCCTTTTCCTAACAACTTTTCTGCCCCTGAAGTATCCAATATTGTTCTTGAATCTATTTGACTTGAAACTGCAAAAGATATTCTAGAAGGAATATTTGCTTTTATAACTCCTGTAATAACATCAACTGAAGGTCTTTGGGTTGCTATAACTAAATGCATACCAGCTGCTCTTGCCATTTGTGCAAGTCTTCCTATATGGTCTTCTACATCTCCTGGACATACCATCATAAGGTCTGCTAACTCATCAATAATTATAACTACTCCTGGAAGTTTTTCATCCACTATACCTTTATTATATAATTCATTATATCCTTCAATATTTCTAACACTATTTTCTGCAAATAAGTTATATCTTCTAGTCATTTCATTTACAGCCCAATTTAATGCTCCAGCAGCTTTTTTAGGATCTGTAACTACTGGAATTAATAAATGAGGTATACCATTATATACACTCAACTCTACTACCTTTGGATCTATCAACAATAATTTTACATCTTTAGGTGAATATTTGTATAATAAACTTATTATTAAAGCATTTATACAAACACTTTTACCTGACCCTGTAGCACCTGCTACTAATAAATGAGGCATTTTACTTAAATCTGAAACTACACATTTCCCTCCTATATCTTTTCCTAAACAAAAACCAATTTTCTTATTAGAATTTTTAAAATCTTCACTTTCAACAACTTCTCTTAAATAAACTGGCATTAAATCTTTATTAGGTACTTCTATGCCTACTGCTGATTTTCCTGGTATAGGTGCTTCTATTCTTACACCTGACGCTGCTAAATTTAATGCAATGTCATCTGATAAATTTACAATTTTACTAACCTTAACCCCAACTTCGGGCTGCAGCTCATATCTAGTTACAGAAGGTCCTTTTGTTACCTGAAGTACTTTTGCTTCAACTCCAAAACTACTGAGAGTTTCTTCTAATTTATTAGCACTAGTTATTAGTTCTTTTTTATCTCCTCTTTTCATTTTTGATAAATCATTGTCTCTTAATAAGTCAATAGATGGAAAAAAATATTCTATATCACTTTCATCTGCACTTTTCATAATCTGCTCTGAAAGTTGTTTATCTATACTTTCATCATCAGTTGAAATTTCTTTATTATTCTTTTTGGAAGGTGCTTCCTCATTAGTTTTTAAAAAATCAATTATTTTTATTTTATTATTCTTAGAATGAGTTTTCTCCAATTTTTTATTATCATTTTTTTCTACTAGTATATCTGAAGAAACTTCTTTTTCTACTGATGTATTACTAATAACATTAGATTTATATTTCACTCTTAACCTATTAAATACATCATATATTGAAATCTGTAATATTACTAATAAGCAAATAATGTATACTGCAGTAAATATTATATAACTTCCAATTGAACCAAATAATTTGTAAATAGGTATATCTATTAAATATGATATTACACCACCATGAATAACACTAGTAGATTTATATATTTTATCTATTCCATTAACTATACTAACCCCATCGAAATGTTCATTTATAACTAACATTTCAATAAATAGTAATGTATTTATTAAAAGTGCTACACAGGCAAAAAATTTACTACTATATTTAATTTTGTCTTTTGGATATATATACATAGCTCCAATAAAAATTATAACGATAGGAACCAAATAACTACCTATCCCTACTGCTGTAATAAAAAACTTTTTTATAAATTCACCTATTATTCCAGAAGAAGATGAAGCATAAATACTAAATAAAAAAAGTATTCCTATTGTAATTAATATAATACCTTTTATTTCATTATTATGCTTTTTACGTACTACTTTTTTACTTTTTCTTCTACCCAATATTTTTTCACCTCCAAATGAAATATTTCTACACATAATAAAAATATCCTCTTAAATTTACTATAAAATATAACCATAGGATTACCTATGGTTTTTTGTTTTCTTTTATCATTTCATTAAGCTTCTTTAAAGCTTCACTTATTCCTCCAACTTCATTAATTAATCCATACTCAACTGCTTGTTTTCCAATTAATATAGTACCCATATCATTTAAAAGTTCATCTGTTTGAAGCATAAGTTTTCTTAAAGTTTCTTTGTTTATGCTTGATGTTCTAGTTATAAATTCTACTATTCTTTCTTGCATTTTATTAAAATATTCAAAAGTTTGAGGTACTCCTATAATTAAACCATTCATTCTTATAGGATGTATAATCATAGTTGCTGAAGGTGAAATAAAAGAATATTTTGCAGAAGTTGCCAATGGCACTCCTATTGAATGTCCTCCACCTATAACTAAAGAAACTGTTGGCTTAGAAAGGCTCCTAATCATTTCTGAAATAGCAAGACCTGCCTCAACATCGCCACCAACTGTATTTAGTATTATTAAGATTCCTTTAATTTGTTCATTTCTTTCCATATCTATTAACATAGGTATAACGTGTTCATACTTAGTAGTTTTAGTTTGAGGTGGCAAAACCCCATGGCCTTCAATTTGCCCAATTATTGGTAAAACTTTTATAAAATCATTTGTATTTGGAATATTAGGAACACCTAACTCCTTTATATTCTCTCTTGCATTTACTTCTTTATTTACATTTTGTGGCATATCCATTCCTCCTAACACAATTATTGTGTTCAGAAGTTGGATTTGATATACATTTTACCCCAAATGAAATTCTTTATGCAATGCATTTATAGCATTTTTAGCATTTTTAGATTCAACTAAACACCAAATTGTCATATGTGAATCTGCTGTTTGAAGCACTTCTATTCCTTCTTTAGTTAATGCTCTTAAAATCTTAGCCATTACTCCAGGTATTCCTCTCATCCTTGAACCTATTATAGCTATTTTTGTACAATTTTCAATGCAAGTACACTGTAAATCTAATTTTTCCATTATTACCTGTAATTTTTTTTCATCATTGGCATCTATAGTAAATATAGTTTGATTTGGAAAAAGATTTATCAAATCTAAGCTTATTGAATTATCTGCTAATGTATTAAAAATATCATCATACTCTCTTGTATTATTGAATTCAACTTTTACTTGAACTCTATTATCCATAAAAGTAATACCAGTAATTACATTAGTATCTCCAACATTATTTATTACTGTACCCTCACTATCATTTAAAGTATTTTTTATTATTAAAGGTACATTTCCCTTCATAGCAACTTCTACTGCACGTGGATGAATTACTTTAGCACCTTGCCCTGCAAGTTGAAATACTTCATTATAACTTATTTCTTTTATCAATGACGCTTCTGAAACAATTCTAGGATCTGCTGTCATAATTCCGTCTACATCAGTATATATTTCAATTTTTTCTGCATTTAATGCTACTCCTAAAAGTGCAGCAGTATAATCACTTGCTCCTCTTCCTAATGTTGTAATAAATCCTTTTTCACTTATTCCTTGAAATCCAGCAACAATAGGTATTTTACCATCATTTAATATTTTAAATATATTATCAGTTTGTGTTCTTATTAATTCTGCATCATTAAAATTTTCGTCAGTTATTATACCTGCTTGACCACCTGTTAAAGGAACAGAAAAAATATTCTTCTTACTTAATTCGTAACTCATTACAACCGTACTTATAGTTTCTCCACAACTCATTAATAAATCGGAAGCTAATGGGTTTTCCATTTTAAAGTTATTATCAATCAACGAAAGTAGTGTATCTGTAGCATATGGTTCATTTTTTCGTCCCATTGCAGATACTACAATTACAGGCATATATCCTTTTTTTCTTGCTTTTATTATCTTATCTATAACTAATAATCGCTTTTCATGTGTTGATACAGAAGTTCCTCCAAATTTTTGTATTACGATTTCCATTTTTCATCCTCCATTATATATGAGTTTTTTTGATAGTATTTTCATCAACATCAATTATTATAGTTCTTGAGCCTATTTTTTTTACAAAATCCCAAGGTACTTCACTAAATGTACTATTACTAAATATAGAAAATCTACTTTTAGACTCATTTAATATAAGAAGTTGTAATTCACCATATTCATCTACAACAATGTCATTATCACATAAACATCCATGTTTGTCACCATCATTTATATTTATTATTTCAAATCTTTCCATATCACTATATAATTTAATCTTATCGTCCATCTTTATTCCTCCTTTAATATACCTCACAAAAATCTTATGAAGTATATTAAAAGATTATTCCATTTTTTTTATCAAACTTTCTATTTTAGAATATTGTCCTACAAAAGCTGAATTTATTACTCCTTTAGAAAATGTATTTTCCATTATATCATTTAATTTTTTTCTATTTATTTTATCTATTTGCTTTAATATTTCTTGTGGTTTTTTTATTTTATTTAAAAACAATGAAGATTTACCATTAGCAAACATTTTACTACTGGTACTTTCTAATCCTAATATATAATTACCTTTTAACTGTTCTTTAGCATTATATAACTTTGTATCATCTACACCTTTTTTTACAAAATTATCTATTTCCTTTTTTATTGTATATACAGCTTTTTCAGTATTATTAGGGTTTAATCCAGTATAGACAGTAACTATACCTGTATTTTTTAAAGAAGATACACTTGAATAAATTGAATAACAAAGTCCCATTTCTTCTCTTAATTTTTGAAATAATAGTGAAGAGGCTCCTCCACCTAATATATTATTTAAAATAAGAAGTGAATAAACATCACTGTTCCCTAATTCTATTCCAGGTATACCTAAATTGATATGCATCTGCTCTATCTTTTTACTCTTGAATAAATGATTACTCAAAAGTTTAGGATTTGAGTAACTTGTAATCTTTTTGGTATCAATATCACTCTTCCAACTTCCAAAATATTTTTCTATAATATTTTTAATTTCATTTATATTAAAATTACCACAAATAGATATAACAGAATTTTCTGGTATGTAATAAGATTTTATATAATCTTTTAATTGTTTTCTTGTGAAACTTCTCACTGTTTCACTTGTGCCAAGTATAGGGTATGATACTGAATCATTTCCCCATATAGCTCTACTATGTAAATCTATTAAAACATCTTCAGGTGAATCTTCAGCCATGTTTATTTCTTCGATTATTACCCCTTTTTCTTTTTCAATATCTTCATCCATGAATTCACTATTAAATAACATATCTGATAATATGTCTAAACACAATTCTAAATGTGTATTTAATGTCTTTGTGTAAAAACAAGTTAATTCTTTTCCTGTAAAAGCATTTATTTGTCCTCCCACATTTTCAATAGATTCTACTATATCTTTAGCTTTTCTACTTGTTGTTCCTTTGAAAAACATATGTTCTATAAAATGAGATATGCCGTTATTTTCCTCACATTCATTTCTTGAACCATTTTCAACTAGAAGACCCACGCTAACAGAATTTACATAATCAATACTTTCTACAGCTACTCTCAATCCATTATCAAGTTTAAATAAGTTATACATACATTTATCCCTCTTTTACGTATAAAATTATTCAAAAAATAAAAAGGCACTTAATGCCCTTCTATTTTTCCTCATCACTGTTAGATTCTTTGATAGCGTCTTTTCTTGATAGATTTACTCTACCTTGACTATCAATTTCAGTAACTTTTACTAATATCTCATCCCCAACTGAAACTATATCTTCAACTTTATTAACACGTTTAAAATCTAGTTTAGATATATGCACTAATCCTTCTTTACCTGGAAGTATTTCTACAAATGCTCCAAAATTAGTTGTTTTAGTAACTTTTCCTAAATATATTTCTCCTACAGTAACTTCTTTAGTAACTGTCTCTATCATTTTAATTGCATTATCAGCATTTAACTTGTCATCTGATAAAATAAATATAGTTCCGTCTTCTTTAATATCTATTTTAACTCCTGTTTCAGCAATTATCTTGTTTATATTTTCTCCACCTCTACCAATAACATCACGTATCTTATCTGGAGAAATATTCATAGTATAAGCTCTTGGTGCATACTCTGATAATTCATCTCTATGTTCTGGTATACACTCGTTTATTTTGCCTAGTATTGTTAATCTTGCTTTTCTTGCACCTTGTATAGCATTCTTTATACATTCATTTGAAAGACCTTTTATTTTAGTATCAACTTGTATTGCAGTTATTCCTTTTTCAGTACCGGCAACCTTAAAGTCCATATCTCCAAAGAAATCTTCTAACCCTTGAATATCTGTTAAAATTTCCTCATGAGTTAAATCTTCATTTGTGATAAGACCCATTGCAATTCCTGCTGCTGGTCTTTTTATTGGAACTCCTGCATCTAAAAGAGCTAAAGTACTTCCACAAACACTTGCTTGAGAAGTTGATCCATTTGAACTTAAAACCTCAGATACTAATCTAATTGTATAAGGGAACTCCTCTTCTGAAGGAATTAGTGGTTCTAATGCTTTTTCCGCTAAAGCACCGTGTCCTATTTCTCTTCTTCCTGGTCCTCTTAAAGGTCCAACCTCACCTACACTGTATGATGGAAAATTATAATGATGCATATATCTTTTGGATTCTTCTGCTCCTAATCCATCTATTATTTGCACATCACCTAAAGGTCCTAATGTAGCTACTGTTAAGACTTGTGTTAATCCTCTTGTAAATAATCCTGTACCATGAGTTCTTGGAAGTAATCCTACTTCACAAGCTAAAGGTCTTATTTCTTCAAATTTTCTACCATCTGGTCTTCTATGTTCATTTAATAACATACTTCTGACTATTTCTTTTTGCATTCTGTAAAATACATCATTTATATCCATTTGATTATCTGGATATTTTTCATCAAATTGTTCACTTATCTTTGTTTTTATACCATCAAGAGCTACATTTCTTTCATCCTTATCTGTTATATACATAGCCTCTTTTACCATGTCAGATGCAAACTCTCTTAACTCTTTTTCAACAGTTTCATCTGCTTTAAAGCATTTAGGTTCTTCTTTCTTTTTACCTATCTTACTCATTAGCTCTTTTTGAAATTCTACTATTTTTTTACATTCTTCAAATCCGAACATTATAGCATCATACATAACATCTTCAGGTATTTCATCTCCACCTGCTTCTATCATCATAACTCTATCACTAGTTGCTGACACTGTTAAGTTTAATAAACTTTTTCCTCTTTGTTCTAATGTTGGATTTATAACAAATTCACCATCAACCATACCTACTGATACAGTTCCTACAGGATTATCAAATGGAATACTTGATAAACATAAAGCTATTGATGTTGCATTTGGTGCTAATATTTCAGGAACATTATCTTGTTCAACTGAAAGAACAGTACAAACTATCTGTACATCATTTCTATATCCTTTAGGAAATAATGGTCTAAGTGGTCTATCAATTGCTCTTGCAGTTAAAATAGCCTTTTCTGATGGTTTTCCCTCTCGTTTTATAAATCCTCCTGGTATTTTACCAACTGCATATAACCTTTCTTGGTATTCAACACTAAATGGTAAAAAATCTATTCCTTCTCTTGGTTTACCTGATGCATTTGCATTTACTAATATAGCTGTGTCTCCATATCTTACTAATACAGCTGCATTAGAAAGCATTCCTACTTTTCCGTATTCTACAACTAAAGGTCTACCTGCAACCGTAGTTTGAAATACATTATTCATATTCATAAACCTCCTTTCAGTATTTACTACTATTATTGTCAAATTTAATTAATTTTATTTTAACTATATAAATAGAGCGGATAAACCGCTCTAATTTATTTTCTTAATCCTAATTCAGCAATTATAGCACGATATCTTTCTATTTCTCTATCTTTTAAGTAGTTTAAAAGACCTCTTCTTTGACCAACCATCATTAAAAGACCTCTTCTTGAGTGGTGATCTTTTTTATGAACTTTTAAGTGTTCATTTAGATGATTAATTCTTTCTGTTAATAAAGCTATTTGTACTTCTGGGCATCCTGTATCCCCTTCATGTTTTCCAAATTTTTTAATTAGTTCAGCTTTTCTTGCTTTATCCATTTTACGCACCTCCGAAATTTTTATCCCCATCATTCCAAGAATAACGTTGGCGAATCAATATTCATAGAATGAGGTTCACAGCTGTATTATATCAAATAAATATATAATTGTAAATTAATTTTTTAATATATTGGTATTATTGGTTGATTATTAGCATACATCTTATCTTTAGACAACTGATTAATTAGTTGTTGTACTGATTGAAATTTTACTTCATTTCGCATTCTTTTTACAAAATATACTTCTATATTTTCTCCATAAATATCTTTATTAAAATCCAATATATTTGTTTCTATAGTAAGATTTTTACCATCAACTGTAGGACTATAACCTATATTTGTTATACCTTTAAATATTTTTTCATCATATTTTACCACAGTATAATAAACACCATTTTTAGGTACAATCATATCACTATTAATTTTTATGTTTGCAGTAGGGAAATTCATTTTTCTTCCGAAATGTTTTCCTTTTATTACTTCACCTTCTAAACTAAAACACTGGTATAGCATACTATTAGCTTTTTCAACATTGCCTTCTTTTATTAACTTTCTTATTCTTGTACTACATACGATTTCATCTTCAAATTTTACTGGACTTATAATATGTAAATCGAATCCTAATTTTTTACTTAATTTTTTTAGTAATTCTACATCTCCACTATTTTTACGTCCAAATCTAAAATTGAATCCCACTATAATTCCTTTAGCATTATAATGTTTTATTAAAAGTTCAATAAATTTTTCAGGACTTATGCTCATATATTCCTTATTAAAAGGAACTAAATTGACCATGTCAATGCCCATTTTGTTTAGAAGAGTAACCTTTGTTTTATTACTCATTATTAACTTTGGAGCCAATTCTTTATTTATTATACTTAATGGATGATTTTTAAACGTATGTATCATACTTTTAGTATTATTATCTTTAGAACATTGTATAGCTTTTTTTATTAACTGCATATGTCCCAAATGTAACCCATCAAAACTGCCTAGTGACACATATGTATCACTAGACAAATTCATTTTAAAATTATCTTCAATAATTACCATATAAATTACCCCTAGAATTTTAATTATCCCAATTGTTTAATAAGTTTAAATCCATTATCTGTTAACATTCCTAGTCCTAAAAAATTATCACAGCAATAAACTCTATATAATACATTACTACTTACATTTTTTACTGCTCTTTTATCTTTCAAAACCACTCCATTTTTGAGCAATTTACCAAATTTATCTGAAAATTCTATTTTACTGTATTTTTTTAGTACTTCCTCTGAACTCATTAGAAAATTTTGTATATTTTCTGTATTTAATTCTGAAAGCTCAATAGAATTTTCTTTTGTAAACTGACCTGTCTTTGTTCTTTCTAACTCCCACATAACAGAACCACACTTTAATTTTTCACCTATATCATAGCATAGACTTCTAATATACGTACCTTTTGAACAACTAACTTTTAATTGTACAAAAGGTATATCTATATTTAAAATTTGTATTTCATGAATTACCACATTTCTAGGTTTACGTTCAATTTCTATACCTTTTCTGGCAAGTTCATATAATCTTTTCCCGTTGACCTTTATAGCTGAATACATAGGTGGAATCTGCTCAATAGAACCTTCAAAAGATTTTACAACTTGAATTATTTTGTCATTTGTAACATCTGTAATTTCACTTGTTTTTATAATTTTTCCCTCTGTATCATAAGTATCTGTAATAATACCTAACTTTAATGTAGTTATGTACGTTTTAGAATTTTCCATTATATAATTAATTATCTTCGTACTTCTACCTATGCATACAGGAAGCACACCACAAGCTTGTGGATCTAAAGTTCCTGCATGACCTACCTTTTTTTCAGAAGATATCTTACGAATTTTTCTTACAACATCAAAGGATGTAATACCTTTTGGTTTATAAATATTCAATACTCCGTTTAACATTAAATCAACTCTTTTTCTACTTCTTTTACTATGATATCTTTTGCTTCGTCTATTTCTTTATTTAAAAACATACCTGCAGCTCTAGTATGTCCTCCTCCTTGGAAGCATTCTGCTACTTTTCTAACATCTACTTGAGCTTTAGATCTCAAACTTATTTTTGTTCCTTCTTCAGCTTCTTTTAGTAAAATAGTAACTTCTACTGTATCAATTACAGTACCAAGGGAAACAATATCTCCAGTGTTTGATGAATCAATATCAAATTCTTCTAGCATATCTTTTGTTATCTTCATAACACATATTTTTTCATTACACGCTAATTCCATATTTTCAATTACTCTTCCAGAAAACTTAACCTTATTATAAGATTTATTTTCAAAAACTTTTCTATGGATATCACTAAAATCAATACCTGTATTTATAAGATCTCCAGCAATGGTGTGTGTAACACATGTTGTACCTGAATGTCTAAAAGATCCACTATCAGTTATCAAAGAAGTATATAAACATGCTGCCATCTCTTTATCAATTGATATATTCATCATTCTAAGAATTTGATATATAACTTCTGCAACTGCAATAGCATTAGTATCCACATAATTGTAATCTCCATACATTTCATTAGTACGATGGTGATCTATATTTATAAGTGTAAAATTTCTATTTGTAATATCTAAATCTTTAACATTTATTCTTTTTACATCTCCACAATCTACTACAATTACACAATCAGTTTCTTCTAATATTTCATCACTTATTCCGTCTATTTCTTTTGCAAAAGGCAAGAAAGATAAATTAGTTGGTATTTTATCTTTAGATACTATATATACCTCTTTATTTAACTTTCTTAATCCCTGCATTAACGCTAAAGAAGTTCCTACTGAATCACCATCAGGAGACTCATGGAAAGTTACAGCTATCGTACTACTTTCCTTTATTTTATTAATGATATCATTCATTATCATTATTCATCGCTCTCCTTTATTTTTTCTAAAAGAGCGTCAATGTGCATTCCATGTTCAATACTATTGTCTAATTCTATAATTATTTCAGGTGTATACCTTAAACTTACCTTTCTTCCAACTTCTCTTCTTATGAATCCAGAAGATTTTTTAAGAATTTTTACTGTCTCTTCTTTATTCTCATCTTTGCCAAATATACTAACATAAACTTTAGCGTATCGTAGGTCTCTTGTTACATCTACTTTTGTAACACTTATCATTGAATTTATTCTTGGATCTTTTATTTGTGTTTGTATAATATTACTAATTTCTTTTCTTAATTGTTCATTTATTCTTCCGCCTCTATATTTACCCACAGCGTCATCTCCTTTGGATAAAAAGCTTTTAATTTTTACTTAAATATTCATTATAATGATTTAGGTTTAATTTCTTGCATTGTGTACACTTCTACAATGTCGCCTTCTTTTATATCGTTAAAGTTTACTACACTTAATCCACATTCATATCCTGATGCAACTTCTTTTACATCATCTTTAAATCTTTTTAAGGATGCAAGTTCTGATTCGAAAATAACAATACCATCTCTTATTACTCTTGCTTTTCCATTTCTAGCTATCTTACCGTTTTGAACATAACATCCTGCAATTGTTCCAATATTTGATATCTTATATGTCTGTCTTATTTCTGCTGATCCAAGTACAACTTCTTTATACTCAGGTTCTAACATTCCAACCATTGCTGATTTGATATCTTCAATAGCATCATAAATTACTCTATAAGTTTTAATATCTACACTTTCTTTTTCTGCTAATTCTGTAGTTTTAGAATCTGGTCTAACATTAAAACCAATTATTATGGCATTTGATGCTGTAGCAAGAATAACATCTGTTTCATTGATTGCTCCAACTCCTCCATGTATTACTCTAACTTTTACTGAATCAGTAGATAATTTTTCAAATGATTGTTTTACTGCTTCAACAGAACCTTGAACATCAGCCTTTACGATGATATCTAATTCTTTTACTTTACCCTCTTGTATTTGATTATATAAATCTTCTAATGAAACTTTATGAGAATTCTGTAATCTGTCTTCTCTGACTTTATCTTTTCTCTTCTCTGCCATATTTCTAGCGGTTTTTTCATCTTTAACCACATTGAATCTATCTCCAGCTGCTGGTACTTCTGATAAACCTAAAATTTCAACTGGTATAGATGGTCCTGCTTCTTTTATTTTATTACCTTTATCATCAAACATTGCTCTGATTCTTCCATATGTAGAACCTACTATTATTGAATCACCTGATCTTAAAGTACCATTTTGAACCAATAAAGTAGCAACTGCTCCTCTTCCTTTATCTAGTTTAGCTTCAACTACTGTACCTTTACCTTTTCTAGTAGAATCTGATTTTAATTCTTGCATTTCAGCTGTTAACAATACCATTTCTAAAAGTTCTTCTATTCCTTCTTTAGTATGAGCAGATACAGGAACACAAATTGTATCTCCACCCCAATCTTCAGGAATTAAACCATATTCTGTTAACTCTTGTTTAACTTTATCAGGATTTGCTCCTGGTCTATCCATTTTATTAATTGCTACAACCATAGGAACATTGGCTGCTTTACAGTGACTTATTGCTTCTTCTGTTTGAGGCATTATTCCATCATCTGCAGCTACAACTAATATAACTATATCAGTAACTTGAGCTCCTCTTGCTCTCATAGAAGTAAAGGCTTCATGTCCTGGAGTATCTAAAAATGTGATTTTTTGTCCATTAACATTTACTGTATAAGCACCTATATGTTGAGTTATTCCACCGGCTTCTGTACTTGTAACTTTAGTTTTTCTTACAGCATCTAATAATGATGTTTTTCCATGGTCAACGTGACCCATAACTGTAATAATTGCAGGTCTTTTTTCATTTCCTACATCTGCATCTTCTTCATCAATTTCTTCTAATTTTATATCTGATTCCTCTTTAACTACAACTAGAGCATCGAATTTTTCTCCAAGTTTTTGAGCAGTAGTAACATCAATTTCTTGATTGATTGATGCCATAACACCCATGAATATTAACTGTTTTATAACTTCTGTAGATGGTTTATTTAACTTTTCTGATAATTCTTTAACAGTTATTGTTTCTCCCATTTCGATTATTATTTCATCATCTTCACTTTTATCTGTATCTTTTTTATTTCTTACTTTTTTATTGTTTTTTATACTTTTAGTATTATCTCCTTCTTCAACATCTTCTCCGTCTTCTTTGTTCTCCTTATTTTCATATAATTCTTTTATTAAGTCTGCATCTTCATCGTCAATAACACTCATATGATTTTTAACCTTTATATCAAATTCTTCTAAAAGTACATTTATTAATTCCTTACTAGAAACACCTAGTTCTTTTGCTAATTCATAAACTCTTATTTTAGCCATAAGCTTTCACCCCCGAATTAAATATTGTTTTCCATATTATAATAAAGCAACTTTAATTTTTTACTCATATTTTCATCCTTTACACCTAATACATTTAACTCACTTTTACCTAAAGCACAACCTAAATCATACTTTGATGGTCCTTGTATAAGTAGTACTTTTTGTTTACTACAATAATTTTTGAATTTATTTTTTGTATTCTCAGAACATTCTTTAGATAGTATAACTAAATGTATTTTTTCGTTTTTAATTCCATCTTCACACTTATTGTAACCTTCTAAAATATTTCCAGATTTTTTTGTTAAACCTAAGAATTGCAAAAATTTATTGTTCATCTTGTATCTCTTCTTTCAGTTTATCATAAATTTTCTCTTCAATCCTCACATTTAAATTTTTTTCTAATCTTTTTGTTTTAAAAGCCTTTTCTAGACATTTAGAATCTTTACAAATATATGCTCCTCTACCAGCCTTTTTACCAGTTAAATCTATAGAAACTTCTCCTTCTTTACTCTTAACAACTCTTATTAATTCCTTTTTAGGTTTCATTTCCATACATCCATTACACATTCTTTGTGGTATTTTTTTAGTCTTCATTAAATAACCACCTACTCTTCTATATTATCTAATTTTTCTGATTCTAACATTTGAGACTTACTTTTTATGTCTATCTTCCATCCTGTTAATTTTGCAGCTAATCGAACATTTTGACCTTCTTTACCTATTGCTAAAGATAATTGATCATCATCAACAACAACCTTAGTACACTTTTCATCTTCGTTAACATCAACACTTAATACTTTTGCTGGACTTAACGCATTTGATATATACTCTTCTGGTGACTTACTCCATTTTATTATATCTATTTTTTCATTGTTTAACTCATTTACGATATTTTGTACTCTTATTCCCTTAGGTCCAACACATGCTCCCATTGCATCAACATTCTCATCATTAGAATGTACAGCTATTTTTGTTCTTGAACCTGCCTCTCTTGCAATATTCTTTATTTCTACAACTCCCTCATAAATCTCTGGTACCTCTAACTCAAATAATCTTTTTACAAGTCCTGGATGAGTTCTCGAAAGAATTACTTGAGCACCTTTAGTAGTATTCTTAACTTCTACTATGTATAATTTCAATTTTTGATGAAAGTCGTATCTTTCTCCTGGTATTTGTTCACTGGAAGTAAGTAATGCTTCTATTTTACCTAAATCTATAAATACATTGCCTCTATCTTTTCTTATAACATTTCCTGTTATTATATCAAACTCTTTAGTAATAAATTGATTATATATTGTATTTCTTTCCGCTTCCTTAATTCGTTGTATTACAACTTGTTTAGCAGCTTGAGCTGATACTCTTCCAAATTTTTTAGGTGTAACTTCAATTTCAACAATATCATCCATTTGATATATAGGGTCTATACCTTTTGCATCTTCTAAACTTATTTCATCTACAGCATCATACACTTCTTCTACAACTTTCTTCTGTGAATAAACATGTATATCTCCATTGCTTCTATTCATTTCTACTCTTACACTTGGATTATTACTTCCATAATTTTTTTTATAAGCTAAAACTAATGCATCTTCTATAGTTGAAAATAATAATTCTTCATTTATCCCTTTTTCTTTTACTATTTCTTTAAGTGATAGTATAAACTCCTCATTCATCTTAAACCCCTCCTTTACATTTCCCCGTGTAAACTTACATTTGAAATTTTTTCTCTAGGAATTACAATTTGTTCTCCATCATCCTCAATCTTGATTTCTAGATCATTAAATTCCTTTAGTTTACCAATATATTTTTTACTTCCATTAAATAGTTTATACAATTTAATTTTAACCGTTTCTCCTATATATTTATTCAAGTGTTCATCTGTATATAATGTTCTGTTTATACCTGGTGATGAAACCTCTAAATAGTAACTACATGATATTGGATCTTCAGTATCTAATATATTACTTACTTCCCTACTTACTTTTTCACAATCATCTAATCCTATTCCATTAGAACTATCTATATATATTCTTAAAAAATTTTCGCCTTTTTCTTTTATAAATTCTATATAATATAATTCGTATCCTTTATCTGTAACAATTGGTTGAATTAATTCTTTAAGTTTATATATTAAATTTTCATTTTTCATTTTATTTACCTCCTTACCTAATACTATTTTTTCTTTTTTTACTTAAAATATTAATTAAAACGCAACAAATGTTGCGTTTTACCCAAATAGAAAGAGCGGGCTTTGACCCACTCTGTAAAATATATCCCTGAAAATACTCGTCATTCCAATTCTAACATATAAGTTTTACTATTTCAAGTATCAATTAAAACTTAGCTTCAGGTAGGTTTTGTACTCCTTCTAAAGCTAAGATCTAATTATCCAAATAAGGATAATTGATTTGTCTCTTGTAATCCTTCGAGGCAACCATGTTTATCTAAAGTTTCTATTACTGTTTTTGAAACCTTAGCTCTTATTCTTAAATCCTCTTTTGATATAAATTCTCCTTCTTTTCTAGACTTAACAATATTTTTAGCTGCATTTTCTCCAACTCCTGCTAAAGCATTTATTGGAGGTCTAATTTCATTATCTTCAATTAAAAATTTAACTGCATCTGATTTATATAAATCAACCTTCAGAAACTTAATTCCTCTTTTATACATTTCATATGAAAGTTCTAATATAGTAAGCAGTCCTTTATCTTTTTGAGATAACTTATTTGTTGATGCATTTAACTCATCCATTTTTAATTTAATAGCTTCTTCCCCTTTAACTATCAAATCTGCATCAAATTCATCAGCTCTAACGGTAAAGTATGTTGCGTAATATGCTTCTGGATAATACACTTTAAAATATGCAATTCTAACAGCCATCATAACATATGCTACTGCATGACCTTTAGGAAACATATATTTAATTTTTTTACAAGATTCAATATACCAGTCTGGTACACCATGTTCTCTCATAAGTTTTTCTCTTTCCTCAGTTAGCCCTTTACCTTTTCTTACTTTTTCCATTATGGTAAATGAATTTTTAGGAGGTACTCCTTTATAAAGCAAATACATCATTATATCATCTCTTGTAGCAATACAATCTTTTAATGTAGTATATCCTTCTTTGATATAATATTGGGCATTATTAATCCACACATCAGTTCCATGAGATAACCCTGAAATTCTAACTAAATCCGAAAAAGTTTTAGGTTGAGTATCTACAAGCATTTGTCTAACAAATTTAGTACCAAATTCAGGCAATCCATAACTTCCCACTTCACATCCCAGTTCTTCTGCTGTAACACCTAATGCTTCAGGTGATGTAAACAAACTCATAACTTTAAGATCACCTAAAGGTATCTCCTGTGGCTCAATGCCAGTAAGATCTTTTAACATTCTAAGCACAGTAGGATCATCGTGGCCTAATATATCAAGTTTTAATAACCTACCACTTATTGAGTGATAATCAAAATGAGTAGTAATTATATCCGAATTTGGATCATCAGCAGGATGTTGAACAGGGCAAAAATTATAAATTTCATTATCTGCAGGCACAACCATTATACCCCCAGGATGCTGTCCTGATGTTCTTTTTACTCCTGTACATCCTTGGGTTAATCTTTCAATTTCTGCTTGAGATGCTGTAATATCACGTTCTTGTAAATATTTTTTAACAAATCCATAAGCAGTTTTTTCTGCAATGGTACCAATAGTACCTGCTTTAAAAGTATGACCCTTTCCAAATAATACTTCAGTATATCTATGAATATCTCCTTGATTATCACCTGAAAAGTTTAAGTCTATATCTGGTTCTTTATCACCATTAAATCCCAAGAAAGTTTCAAATGGTATATCATGCCCATCTTTTTTATATTTAGTTCCACATTTTGGGCATACTTTATCAGGTAAGTCAAATCCACACCCTATGGATCCATCTGTGAAAAATTCGCTATTTTTACATTTTGGGCACACATAATGTGGTGGAAGTCCATTTACCTCTGTTATATTACACATTGTTGCAACGAGAGAAGAACCTACAGACCCTCTAGAACCTACTAAATATCCATCACTTAAAGATTTAGCAACTAGCTTTTGTGCTATCAAATAAAGCACAGCATATCCATTATTAATAATTGAATTTAATTCTTTCTCTAATCTTTCATGAACTACTTTAGGAAGTTTTTCACCATATATTTCGTGTGCTCTTTTTATTGTCATATCTCTTATTTGTTCTTCAGAACCTTCAATTTTAGGTGGAAAAGTTTCATCTGGAATTGGTTTTACTTCTTCAATAACTTGTTCTATTTTGTGTGTATTGTATATAACAACCTCTTTTGCCTTTTCTTCTCCTAAATACTCAAATTCTTTAAGCATTTCATTAGTTGTCCTTAAATATAAAGGAGGCTGATTATCTGCATCACTAAACCCCTGACCCGCCATTAGAATTCTTCTAAACACTTCATCTTTAGGATCAAGAAAATGAACATCTCCTGTAGCCACTACTGGCTTATTAAATTTTTCACCTAATTTACAAATCTTTCTGTTTATATTTTTTAATTCTTCCTTATCTTTTACCGTACCATTTTCAATCATAAACTTATTATTATCTAAAGGTTGAATTTCTAAATAATCATAAAACTCAAGCATTTTCTCAAGTTCACTATCACTTTTACCTTTAAGTACTGCTTTATATACTTGACCCGCCTCGCAGGCTGAACCTATTAATAATCCTTCTTTATACTGTTTTATAACGCTTTTAGGCATTCTAGGTCTTTTGTGAAAATAATCTAAATGTGCAAATGATACTAACTTGTATAAGTTTTTTAACCCTTTTTGATTTTTTGCAAATATTATCAAATGATATGTAGGTGCCTTTTTAACATCTTGATTTCCTAAAAATTCATCATTCAATTTATCTAAACTTAATATATTTCTTTCTTTTAAAATTCTTAAACACTCTAACAATATTTCTCCAGTAGCTTTAGCATCATCTACTGCTCTATGGTGATTTTCTAAAGAAATTCCTAAATGCTTACATATTGTATTTAATTTATATCTTTTTAATTCTGGAAACAAATATTGGCATAATGGTATAGTATCCATAATAGAATTATCAAAACCTATATTTAAATCTGAACAATTCTTCTTAATGAAAGATGTATCAAAATCAGCATTATGAGCTACTACAACGGAATCACCAATAAATTCTATAAATTTAGGAAGTATACTACTTATATTCTCTGCATTCTTTACCATGGTATTAGTTATACCTGTAAGTTCAATTATTCTATTAGGTATATTTACACCAGGGTTTACAAATTCATTGAAAGATTCTATTATTTTACCATTTTTAATTTTTACAGCACCAATTTCAATTATTTTGTCATTTTCAGAAGAAAATCCAGTAGTTTCAATATCAAATACAACAAATATATCATCAACTGTTTTATTTTCTGGTTTTATAACAATAGGTACTCCGTCATCAACTAAGTATGCTTCCACTCCGTACAAAATTTTTATTCCATATTTTTTAGAAGCATCCATAGCTTCTGGATAAGCTTGAACTACTCCATGGTCAGTTATAGCAATAGCTTTATGTCCCCACTTTGCTCCTCTTTCTATAAGTTTACTAGTAGATGAAACTGCATCCATAGCACTCATTTGAGTATGCAAGTGTAATTCTATTCTTTTTTCATCATACGTATCCATCTTTTCTATTTTCTTAACTGTATTTATATTTCTAGCTAAAATAACTACTTCTTTTGAAAAGGTATCATACACAGCCTCTCCTTGAACTTTACAATGCAATCCTTCCTTTATTTTTTCAATAGCTTCTTCAGACTCTTTTGGTTTTGGAAAGCACTTTACAGTTATGGAACTATTATAATCCGTTATGTGAAAAACAATTATTTTTCTTCCCGTCTTAGTTTCTATAATATTTGTCTTAAATATATCTCCACATACAGCAACAATTCCCGATGTTTCATTAATTTCACCTATATTAACTATATCAGAATTAATTTTTCTACCAAGAATAGTATTTTCATCTTTTGGCTCACTTTTATACTTTCTTCTGCTAATATATTCTTGTTTTTTTGTATTATTTTGATTTTTTTTGCTGCTAGGGTTAACCTTACTAATTTCATTTACTACTTTACTAATTAACTTAACATTTTCAATTTCTTTTTGATTTATGTAGTTTTCTTCTTTTAAAGTTTCATCATACTTTAATTTAACACTACATTTCACCCCAAAAATATCTGCTAGAGAATTTCTTATAATCTTTTCTATCTTTTTATTTTTTAATAAAGTACACATAAATTCATTACCTAAATATATTTCTAAAGTATCATCTTTGATTTTTCTTACTGAATTTGATAAACATTTTTTTGTAATAGGCACACAGTTAATTACATTATTACATAGTTCACTCCAATATTTACTAATTATATCTTTTAAAGTTACATTAGAAATATCTCTATAACAAATTAAATCTATATCATTAAAATAATTCATTCTCTTTGATATCATTTTTTTCAATATTTCTTTTTTGTTTTTATCTAAATCATTGGGGCTTTTTATTATTACTCTAAGTTTATTACTTTTTCTATAATATTGTATTCTTGTAACTTTTATATCTTCTATTAATGTTTCATCATTACCATCAATATCTTCTTTTAATAACTGCACTAGGCTGCATTCCATACTATTTCCTCCTAGGATTCAAACTAATAGATTACTTTAAATATTATACAATTAATAATGCAGGATTGCATTTAGTAATTTATATCAACCCTGCATATACTCATCAGTATTTCATAATACTCACAATTAACTTTTACATTTTTTCTATTTCTTTTAATAACTCTTCAACTAAGTTTTCCTCTTTCACCTTTTTTATTATTTCACCTTTTTTAAAAATTAATCCTTCTCCTTTTCCACCTGCAATTCCTATATCTGCTTCTCTAGCTTCCCCTGGACCATTTACTACACATCCCATTACTGCAACTTTTATATTTTTATTACATCCTGAAAGCTTTTCTTCTACTTCATTAGCTATTTTAATTAAATCAATTTGTGTTCTTCCACATGTTGGGCATGAAACAAATTCTATTCCCTCTTTTAAATGTCCTGTTGCCTTTAGTATTTCTCGTCCTACTCTTACTTCTTCTTCGGTTTTTCCAGTTAAAGATACCCTAATAGTATCTCCTATTCCTTCTGACAATAGCGTTCCTATTCCAATACTTGATTTTATTGTTCCTCTCCAATTAGTACCCGCTTCAGTTACTCCTAAATGAAGGGGATAATCTACCTGTTTTGATATAATTCTATAACTTTCAATCATCTGTATAACATCTGATGATTTAATAGATATCACTGTGTTAAAAAAGTTCACACTTTCTAAAATATTCACATGCTCAAGAGCACTTTCTACTAAAGCTTCTGGACATACTCTACCATACTTTTTAAGTACTTTTTTATCTAATGACCCTGAGTTAACCCCTATCCGTATTGGAATTCCTTTTTCATTTGCAACTTTAGCAACCATTTTAACTCTATCTAAACTTCCAATATTACCCGGATTAATTCTCAGTGCATTGACACCATTCTTCATAGAATCAATTGCTAACCTATAATCAAAATGAATATCTGCAACTACAGGTATATTACACTGCGGTATAATTTGTTTTAAAGCTTCACAAGCTTCGTTATCAGGAACAGCACATCTAATTATATCACATCCGCATTTTTCTAATGATTTTATTTGTTTAATTGTAGATTGTACATCTCTAGTATCAGTATTTGTCATTGATTGCACAGTAACTTTATAATCTCCACCCACATATATATTTCCTACTTTTATCTTTTTAGTTTTTGTTCTCTGCATTTTGCTCATCTCCTAAAGTTTTAATGGATATAAGATATCTTTAATGGTAACTAACGCCACTAATGTTAATAGAAATACAAAACCAACATAATTTAATTTACCTACTATTTCATCATTTAATTTTTTTCCTATTACTATTTCTATAAGGGAAAATAAAATCCACCCTCCATCTAATGCTGGAATAGGAAGCAAATTAAAAATAGCTAATTGCACACTTATATATGCTGAAATTGTTAATAATGATAGCAAACCACTTTGTGCAGCCTTGGTTGATATTCTAAACACACTAATAGGTCCTCCAACTCCATTTGCAGAAACTTTACCTGTAAACAGTTTTCCTAAAAAGTCAAAAGTCATTTTAACTATAGATTTTATTTCACTAAATCCATGACTAATAGCTTCACCTACACTTACTTTTTTTATTGATGGATAAATTCCTATTATATATCTATTTTCTTCTGGTACCTTTACAGGTTCAATGGTCTTAGTTACTAATTTACTCTTTCTCATCAATGTTAATTCTAATTTTTTACCATTTTTTTCACCAACACTTTGAACAAATTCGTCCCAAGTTCCAATCTTTTTTCCATCTACTTTTACAATTTTGTCTCCTTCATGAATTCCTTGAATATAGGCAGGTGATTTTTGAACTACTTTGCTGACAATAGGAACTGCTACTCCATTTATAGAACTTATTATTGCAAAAAATATAACAGCTAAGATAAAATTCATAATAGGGCCTGCAGATGTTATAGCCAACCTTTGAAGAGGCTTCTTGTTGTTAAATGCTCTTGCATCTTTAGAATCTTCCCCTTGTTCTCCAAGCATCTTAACATATCCACCTAATGGTATGGCTCTAATACAATACTCAGTTTCTTTACCTTTTATTCCTAAAAGTTTAGGTCCCATTCCTACTGAAAACTCTTCTACCTTAACATTATTAAGTTTTGCTACAATAAAATGTCCAAACTCATGACCAACTATTAAAACACTAAAAGCTAAAAGTGCTAATAATAAGTATAAAATACTCACAAACAAATCCCCTTCCTGTAATTAGTATTTTGATTTTATATAATCTCTTACTTTTTTATCTGTATTTAAAATATCTTCTAAATTAGGGTTAACTATATTTTTAAATTTTGACAAACACTCTTCAATTATACTTTCAATTTGTAAATATTTAATTTTATTATTTAAAAATAACTCTACTGCAACCTCATTTGCACTATTTAATACAGTAGGCATAATTCCACCTAATTTTCCAGCATCATATGCTAATTTTAAACATCTAAAAGTATTCATATCAGGTTTCTCAAAAGTTAACTTACTTACTTCATAAAAATCTAATCTATTTACTATTGACTTTTCTCTAATAGGATAATTTAATGCATATTGTATAGGTAATCTCATATCAGGAACTGCTAATTGTGCAATTACAGACGCATCCTTATATTCTATCATTGAGTGAACTATACTTTGTGGATGTATAACCACTTGTATGTCATCATAATTTACATCAAAAAGCCAATGAGCCTCTATAACTTCTAACCCTTTATTCATTAAAGTTGAAGAATCTATAGATATTTTTTTTCCCATATTCCATTTAGGATGTTTAAGAGCTTCTTCAGGTTTAATATTTATTAATTCATCTCTTTGTCTACCTCTAAAAGGTCCTCCTGATGCAGTTAAAATTATTTTATATATATCCTCTTTTTTATTACCTTGTAAGCACTGAAAAATAGCTCCATGTTCTGAATCTACTGGTAATATTTTTACATTATTTTTTTGTGCCTCATTTATCACAAGTTCTCCACCTACAACTAAAGTTTCTTTATTAGCTAAAGCTATATCCTTTCCAGCTTTAATTGCCTTTAATGTAGGAACTAATCCTATCATACCTACCACAGATGTAACAACTACATCTACTTCATCTAAAGTAGCTATTGTATTTAATCCTTCTAATCCATATAAAACATTTGTTTTTAAATTACTGCTGCTGCAATAATTTTTAACTTTTTCATATGTATTTTTTTCTGTTATAGCCACATATTTTACATCAAACTCTTTTATTATTTGTATCACTTTATCATAGCTAGTATTAGCCGAAATTCCTTGTAAACAAAAACTTTGTTTAGCATTTCTTATTACATCTAGAGTTTGAGTTCCTATAGATCCTGTGGCCCCTAAAATACTTATATTTTTCACTTTATATCACTCCCGCTTTTATGTTAGAATAACTTCCTTAATCACTACTATATACAATGGTCCCATCAATAATCCTATCATTCCGAAAAATTTTATTCCTATATAAGATGAAATAATAATCAATAACGGATGTATTTTAAGTTTATTACTCATAAATTTTGTTTCCATTATCTGTCTGTTTATATTCACTAACACATATAAGCAAATAAGTCCTACTGCTATTATATACTGTTTGTAGTAAATTTTATATACGATTAGAGGAATAAACACAATTATAGTACCAATATAGGGAATTAAATCTAATAAACCACACACTAATCCTAACACTACTGCATACTTAATATCAAGTATTAGAAAACCTATAATAGTTTGTATTGTAGTAATTACAACTAATATTAGTTCTATTTTTATAATATTATTAATAATTCTTAATTTATTTATAAGAAATCCAAATGTTTTTTCTCCTATAAAATCTTTTACAACTTTTAATATAAGTTTCTTATCTGTTAACGCAAAATATACAATAATATTTCCAATAAAATACGCAAATATTCCTTCTGTAGTATAAAATGCTCCTTTTTTTATAAATTCATTACTACATATATTATTATAAATTATTTTTATTTCATCAATTAGATTATTCATATTAAAAATTTTATGAAAGTTATGTAACATTGTCTTATTCTCAAAAATTAATTCATTATTACAACTCATAAATACACTTAATTTATTAAAAATGAAATTACCTAATAATAAAATTATCATTAAAATAAATAAATTTACAAATAATATACTTAATATGGCATTAATTTTATCACTAAATACTTTATTTTTATATAAAAATTTATATATTGGATGAGAAAGATATAATATAATTACAGTAGAAAAAAATGGTTTAAAATAATGTTTTATCACCACAGTGATAAAAATAAATACTATTAATAAAATAATACATTTTATTAATTTTTTATATTTTTGCACCAATATAACCTCATAATAAATGTTTCATAATAGTATATTCACAAATTTAATAATATATTATCACTTATAAAATAAGAATATTTTAATTAAATATTCACCCTTCACAATAAGAAAAATACAACTCACATAATTCTAACAAATTAATATCATTCCTAATAGTACTAAATGCTTTTTTAGACCACATAAAGCAGAAATTATAAATTTATAATTTCTATAATAATAAAAAAGAGAGTTAAGCTATTACACTACTATACTCTCTTTTTTATCATACTCTATGAAAATTATATACCTATAATAAGTGTTAAATAATAATATACTACTACTGCTGAGAAAAGTATACTATCAAATCTATCTAGAATTCCTCCATGTCCAGGAATTAAATTACTATAATCTTTAACCCCAACATACCTCTTTATAGATGAGGCTACTAAATCTCCAAATTGACATAATATGCCACATATTGCTCCAAGTATAACGAAATGATATATATCTATATTCAATATGTTTTTGCTAACTAATATTTGTCCATATACTGTACATGCTAAGATACTTCCTATCATACCACCTATAGAACCTTCTATAGTTTTTTTAGGACTTACCTTAGGACATAGTTTTCTTTTACCTAAAAGCCTACCAGCATAATATGCACTTGTATCACACAACCATGATGATAGGAATATAAACCATATCAAGTAATTACCATAAGTTTTATTATTAACTAATACAATAAAACTGAAAAAAACACTTACATAAATAAATCCTAAAATTGTCACTGCTACATCTATAAACGTATATTCTATGTTTATAATAGGGATACATAACATTAATAAGGTTATTAATATTAAACCTAAAGTAAATATGTCATAGTTAATCTGTGTTTTTAGTAAAAAATAATAAACTAATGTTAAAGCATATGCTAAAAAACTAAAGGGCTTTATTTTACCTTGTTTTACTACCTTAAAAAATTCATATAAACCTAGTAATGATAACACTACAGTTAATATTTTCAAAGGCATTCCACCTATAAATAGAAAAATTAATAATGGTGCCAAAAATAAAGCTCCTATGTATCTCTTATTCATTATTCCACCTCTACTTTATTCCTCCAAATCTTCTGTCTCTATTTTGGAAATCATAAATTGCTCTGTGAAGATGTTCTTTTTTAAAATCTGGCCATTTTATGTTTGAATACCAAAACTCCGAGTATGCAGACTGCCACAATAAAAAATTACTTAAACGTTGTTCGCCACTTGGTCTAATTATAATATCAGGATCTGGCATACCAGAAGTATATAAATAATCTGAAATTGTTTTATCATTAATATCTTCTTCCGTAAGCTTATCACATCTTATATCATTATACATATTCTTAAATGCTCTTATAATTTCATCTCTTCCACCATAGTTTAAAGCTAAATTCATAACTAAACCAGTATTATTCTTTGTTTTTTCATAGGATTCTATTAGTAGTTCTTCACATATTTGAGGTAATTTTGTTATATCACCAATATGATTTATTACAACATTATTTTTATTAAGTTCCTCAAATTCTTTTCTTAAGTATTCTACCAATAACTTCATAAGAGCACCAACTTCTTCTTTTGGTCTTTTCCAATTTTCAGTAGAAAAAGCATATAGAGTTAAATATCCAATTCCTAATTTATTACATTCCTTAACTATTTCCCTAATAGCTTCTACTCCTGCTTTATGTCCCATACTTCTTGGTAAATTTCTTTCTTTAGCCCATCTTCCATTTCCATCCATTATAATGGCAATATGATTTGGCATATTATTTAAATCTAACTCAATATTATCACTTTCTTCAACTCGTTTTTTACCATAAAAAAAGTTTTTCATATTTAATGATTTAATGCTCCTTTCTTATTAACAGAACCTGCATTAAAGCAGGTTCCTATTTATCCAATAGCTACGTTGTAATTGATATTATACTGACATCAAATCTTTTTCTTTTTCTTCAACTATTTTATCTACTTCTTTAACGAATTTATCTACTTCTTTTTGTATCTTATTTTCTAAATCTCTTGCATCATCTTCTGTTAAGGTATTTTCTTTCTTAGCTCTTTTAACTTTATCATTACCATCTTTTCTTATGTTTCTCACAGCTACTTTAGAATCTTCTCCCATTTTTTTCACAGTCTTAACCAATTTTTTTCTAGTTTCTTCTGTTAATTCAGGAATTAACAATCTTATAGCACTTCCATCATTAGAAGGATTTAAACCTAAATCTGATATTAAAATTGCTTTTTCAATTTCTTTCATAGACCCTTTATCCCATGGTTGAATTAATAAAATTCTTGGTTCAGGAGCTGATATATTTGCCATTTGACTTAAAGGAGTCATTGTTCCATAATATTCTACTTGAATTCTATCTAACATACTTGGGTTTGCTCTTCCTGCTTTTAAAGATCCCATTTCCTTTTTTAAAGTTTCTACTGTTTTTTGCATCTTGTCATTTAAACTTTTAACTAATTCATTCTTCATAAAATATCCTCCTTTATTTTTTTGATACTATAGTACCAATTTTCTCACCTAGAACAGCTCTTTTAATATTTTCTGGACGCTCAAGTCCAAATACTATGATAGGTATATCATTATCCATACATAGTGATGTAGCCGTAGAATCCATAACTTGAAGACCTTTTTCTAATACATCAATATAGTTTAATTTATCAAATTTTTTCGCATCATCATATTTATTAGGATCCTTATCATATACCCCATCAACCTTTTTAGCAAGCAAAATAGCTTCTGCTTCAATTTCTGCTGCCCTTAAAGCTGCTGTAGTATCTGTTGAAAAGTATGGGTTTCCAGTACCAGCTGCAAAAATTACAACTCTTCCCTTTTCTAAATGTCTCATAGCTCTTCTTCTTATAAAAGGTTCTGCAACTTCTCTCATCTCTATAGCTGTTTGAACTCTAGTCTTTACCCCTATATTTTCTAGACAATCTTGTAGTGCTAAAGCATTTATACATGTAGCTAACATTCCCATATAATCTGCTGTAGTTCTATCCATATCTGAGCCATTTCTTCCTCTCCATATGTTTCCACCACCAACAACAGCTCCGATTTCAATTCCTAAATCTACTAATTCCTTTATAGAATAAGCAATTTTTTTTGCAATATCAAAATTAATACCATAGCCTTTTTCTCCTGCTAAAGCTTCACCTGAAAGTTTTAACATTATTCTTTTATATTTTGCAACTTCCATAATATATTATACCTCCAATTAACAAAATTTGTATATGTATTTTGTTTAAAAATTTACTTTATAAATATATTTTACTTTAAAAAAAGAGAACACGCAGTGTTCTCTTTTTTATTTAACTATTTTGACTGCATTTGTTTTTCAACTTCTTCTGCAAAATTTTCTTCTTTCTTCTCGATTCCTTCACCTTTTTCAAATCTAGCAAATTTATTTATTTTAATTTCTGCACCAATTTCTTTTGATTTTTCTTGTAATAATTTTGTAATAGTATAATCACTGTTTTTAACCCAAATTTGGTCAACTAAACATACTTCTTTTAAATACTTCTTAATTCTTCCATTAACCATTTTTTCAACAATTTTTTCTGGTTTTCCTTCATTTAAAGCTTGAACTCTATAAATCTCTTTTTCTTTTTCTAAAACTTCAGTATCTATAGAAGTTTCATCTAAGCATAAAGGATTTGCTGCTGCGATTTGCATTGCAATATCTCTTCCAAGTACACCTAATTCTGGAGAATCTTTTTCGCAACCTAATTCAACTAAGACACCTATTTTTCCACCACCATGGATGTAACTTTCAACTATACCTTGTTCTACACTAAATTTTTTAAATCTTCTTATTGACATATTTTCACCAATTTTAGCTATTAGCGCAGTAAGTCTTTCTTTAACAGTAATATTTTCGTCTTCTACATATTTTGCTTCAAGTAACTCTTCAACAGTATTAACGTTTGACTCAGCAACTTGTTTTGCAATAGAATTGATGAAACCTACAAATTCTTCATTAGCAGAAACAAAATCAGTTTCACAGTTAACCTCTACAATTGAACCAACTTTTTTATCTTGTGACATATAAGTTTTAACTAAACCTTCTGCTGCTATTCTTCCAGATTTTTTAGCAGCTGCAGCTAATCCTTTTTCTCTTAATATTTCGATAGCTTTTTCCATATCTCCATCTACTTCTGTAAGAGCTTTTTTACAGTTCATCATTCCAGCGCCAGTTCTCTCTCTAAGTTCTTTTACCATTTTTGCAGTTATAGCCATTTTTCATTCCTCCTGTTCATGGTTAATTCAAAAGGTAAATGAACACATCATTCATCTACCTTTATTTTTCAGTATATAACTTAATTTTATTCAAATATTATTCAGCTAATTGTTCTCCTTGTCTTCCTTCTAAAATAGCATCTGCCATTTTAGATACAATAAGTCTAACTGCTCTTATAGCATCATCATTACCTGGAACTACATAATCAATTTCATCTGGATCACAGTTTGTATCAACTATTCCTACAACTGGTATTCCAAGTTTTTTTGCTTCTAAAACTGCATTTTTTTCTTTTCTTGGATCAACAAGGAATATTGCTCCTACATTTGCAATGTTCATATTCTTTATTCCGCCAAGGTTTTTCTCTAATTTTTCTTCTTCATGTCTAAGAGCTGTAACTTCTTTTTTAGGAAGAACATCAAATATACCTTCTTCTTCCATATTCTTTAATTCTTCTAATCTCTTTATTCTTTGTTTAATTGTTTTGAAGTTTGTTAACATTCCGCCTAACCATCTATTGTTAACATAGTGCATTCCACATCTTGCTGCTTCTTCAGCAATTGCTTCTTGAGCTTGTTTTTTAGTTCCTACAAATAATACATCTTTTCCTTCTTCTGAAACGCTTCTTATGAAATCATAAGCTTTTTCGATTTTCTTTACAGTTTTTTGTAAATCGATAATATATATACCGTTTCTTTCTGTAAATATGTATGGAGCCATTTTAGGATTCCATCTTCTTGTTTGGTGTCCAAAGTGAACTCCAGCTTCTAATAATTGTTTCATTGATATTACTGACATTTAAATTCCCTCCTGTACGGTTTTTTCCTCCATTACCTTCATACTTACGAAATACCACTAATAGCGGCACCATTCCATAAATTAGGTAATGTGTGTATTTTCTCACTACGTAAGTATACCACATCTATAAGTGCTCTTCAACAAAAAAATAAAATATATATTTAAAACTACATAAAGAATGTGAGATACGTAGTTTACCCCACATTCTTAAAATTTATTAACTACTTAATTTTCTTTAACTCATCAAGTAATTTTTCATTTAATATTCTTATATGTGTTCCTTTCATTCCTAATGATCTAGATTCAATAACACCTGCACTTTCAAACTTTCTTAGTGCATTTACTATAACTGATCTTGTTATACCAACCTTATCAGCTATTTTTGAAGCAACAAGTAAACCTTCACTTCCATCTAATTCATTAAATATATGTTCTACAGCTTCTAATTCTGAATATGATAATGTTCCAATAGCTAATTGAACTACAGCTTTTTTTCTAGCTTCTGCTTCAATTTCTTCTTGTTTTGCTCTTAAAATTTCCATTCCTACTATTGTAGCACTATATTCAGCAAGTACTAAATCATCATCAGTGAATAATTTATCAAATCTTCCTAACAATAACGTTCCTAATCTTTCTCTGTTACCTATTATCGGTACTATTGTTGTAACTTTATCATTTATACCACATTGTTGCTCTGAATCATATACACAAATGCCTTTATTAGGTATATTAGCTTTTGTTTCTGTGTATTCTAATAACCTATTATTATAATCTTCTGGGAATCTATTTTCTGCTAATATTTTTTCTTTGACAACATCACATTCAAAACCACTTGAAAAATTATGTCCAAGTATTTTTCCTTTTCTACTTGTAACATATACGTTACACTCTAAGATTTCACTTAAAATTTTACATATATCATCAAATACAACAGGTTCAGTTCCTGTTTTTTGTAATATTTTATTTATACTTCTTGTTTTATCTAATAGTGATGACATGTCCGAACCTCCTTATCATCTATAATCATTATTTTATTTGTGTTCTATATAGTTGTGCTAATTTTTAAAATTGTTATTCTTTTTAGAACTTTTTGAATTGTTCACTTGCCTTAATAATAATATCATAACGATAACTTTATTTCAACACTATTTTTATAAATTTCGACAATTTATATACATTTTAAAAAAATTTTACATCTTTGCAATTATTAATTTTGATTTTTTTCAACATACTTACATTCTTTGTTAGAGCATTGTATGTATTCACCTTTAGTTTTATTATATCTCTTAACCATATAACTTCCACATTGTGGGCATTCTTTATTAACTGGTTCAAACCAACTTACAAAATCACATTTAGGATAATTACTACACCCATAAAATTTAGTTCCTTTTCTGCTTTTTCTAACTAAAACTTTACCGCCACATTTTGGACAAGGTACATCTAATTCATTTACTATTGGTTTTGTATTTTTACATTCTGGATAACCTGGACATGCCAAAAACTCTCCAAATCTTCCATGTTTTATAACCATATTTCTACCACATTTATCACACTTGATATCTGTAACCTTATCTTCAATAGTAATTTTAGAAATTTCTTTTTCTGCTGTATCAATGCATTCTCTCAGTGGACTAAAAAATTCGTCTACTACCTTTTTCCATGATCCATTACCTTCCTCAATCAAGTCTAGTCTCTTTTCCATTTCAGCTGTAAATTCTACATCCACTATCTGTTTAAAGTATTTACTTAATATATCATTTACTATATTACCTAGTTCTGTAGGTATTAAAGTTTTTCTTTCTCTTTCTACATATTTTCTATCAAGTAATGTAGAAATTATAGGTGCATAAGTACTTGGACGTCCTATTCCATTTTCTTCTAAAATTTTTACAAGTGTAGCCTCTGAAAATCTAGCCGGAGGCTGAGTAAAATGTTGTTTACCGTCTATCTTGTCTGCAACTAAGTTTTCTCCTTCTTCAAGTTTAGGCAGCTTATTAGTCTTTTTTTCTTCTATAGGCTTATACACTTTAGTAAATCCATCAAACTTAACACTATTTCCACTACATCTTAATTTATAATCTCCATTATTAATATCCACAGATATTGTATTTAATATGCATGTTTCCATTTGACTAGCAATAAATCTTTCCCATATCAATTTATAAAGTCGATATTGATCTCTTTTTAAACTTTCTTTTATATCTTCTGGTACTAATTTAATATAAGTTGGTCTTATAGCTTCATGGGCATCTTGAATATTCTTTTTAGTTTTTCTTTCTACTTTATTATTTTGATTTATATACTCTTTACCAAAAGAATTTCCAATAAATTCTTTTGCAACTTCTTCAGCTTCTTTAGAAATTCTAACCGAATCAGTTCTCATATACGTAATCAAACCTATTGAACCATGACCTTTTATATCAATACCTTCATATAATTGTTGTGCTAATGACATCGTTTTTTTAGTAGAAAAATTCAATCTCTTATAAGCTTCCTGTTGTAAAGTACTCGTTGTAAATGGTAATGGTTGTTTTCTTTTTTTAGTTGATTTTTTTATCTCATTTACAATAAATTGTCCTTTTTTTAATTTTTCAATAATTTCATTACAATTTTCTTCATTTTCAATTTCTATTTTCTTTTGTTTATAAGAAATTAATTGCACAATAAAATTTTGCTTTTTCTCATTTTTTCTTAACTCACATTCAACCGTCCAATATTCCTTAGACACAAACTCTTGTACTGCTTTTTCTTTTTCACATATCATTTTTAAAGTTACCGATTGAACTCTTCCTGCACTTAAGCCCCACTTTATTTTTTTCCATAAAATTGGGCTTATTTCATATCCCACTAATCGATCTAAAACTCTTCTAGCTTGTTGTGCATCTACTAAATTAACATTTATTTTCCTTGGAGCCTTAATTGCATTCTTAATTGCATTTTTAGTAATTTCGTTAAATTCGATTCTACATTTTGTATTATCATCTATTTTTAATGCATTAGCTAAATGCCATGAAATTGCTTCACCCTCTCTATCTGGGTCTGTTGCCAATAAAACTTGTTCGCTTTTTTTAGCTTTTCTTTTCAATTTATCTAATAATTCACCTTTTCCTCTTATTGTTATATATTTAGGTTCATAATTATTATCTATATCAACACCTAATTTACTTTTAGGTAAATCTCTAACATGTCCCATTGAAGCTTCAACAATATATGATTTTCCTAAATATTTTCCAATTGTTTTTGCTTTAGCTGGTGACTCAACTATTACTAACTTTTGTCCCATTTTATCCCCTCCAAGATATAAGTTTTATAGCAATTATTATGCTCACCCTTCTATATATTATGAGTCCTAACGTAATAATTTCCAGATAAACACATTATTTCATCGTTAAACTGCATTTCAAATAATAACTCATATAATCGTTTAATGTCAATATTGGTTGATCTTATTATATCATCTATATGAATTGGACTATCCCCTATTAGGCCATATATCCTCTTGCATAAAGCTGATTTGGAATTATTCTTTTCTTTGGCAAAAATATTTTTAAAATTTATTCTTTCATATTTTAATCCTAATAAATCAAATAAATCATTAACATCAATAAGGGGGTATGCCCCATCTTTTATTAATTTATTTGTTC
The DNA here is from genome assembly GCF_042688525.2 of Haloimpatiens myeolchijeotgali. GTDB lineage: Bacteria > Bacillota > Clostridia > Clostridiales > Clostridiaceae > Haloimpatiens. Next base: position 1,498,946 of record NZ_JBHWAB010000001.1, on the reverse strand, counting down.
CTTTACTTTGAAAAGCAAATACTGACCCTGGAACAGCCATAATATCTTTACCTTGTTCTAAAGCCAAACTTGCTGTAATCAAAGATCCACTTTTTTCTCCAGCTTCTATAACAATTAATATGTCACATAATCCACTAATTATTCTATTTCTCATTGGAAAATTATATGGATAAGGCTTTGTACCAGGCAAAAATTCAGAAACAACACAGCCATTTTGAACCATTTCATTATACAACCTAAAATTTTTTTTTGGATATATAACATCAACTCCACAACCTAAAATTGCACATGTATATCCATTATTTTTTATACAAGTTTCATGAGAAATACTATCTATCCCATTTGCCATTCCACTTATAATATTAATATTATTTTTACATAATTCTTTTACTATATACTTTGTACATTGAATTCCATAACTAGAACAATTTCTTGCACCTACTACTGAAACACATACATTATCATTAAGTTTTTTTATGTTTCCTTTATAAAATAGTACACATGGTGCATCATCATAATTTTTTAATTTTTGTGGATAATTTTTGTCAAAAAAGTTTATAATCTTTATATCCTTTCTTTTTAAATCTTTCATTATTTCTTCAATTTTCGATATGTTCCAAGCTTTTTTTAGTCTATCTCTTATGTCAATTGTAAAGGAACATTTATCATGTATACTATAATACCACATTTCTTCAGTAGTTTTAAATTTTTTTACAATTTGTAACTTTATCCTATTAGATAATCTAACTAATGCAAGCCAGATATCATAAATCTCCACTATTTTTTTCTCCTTTCCAACTGTTTAAATATTATACTATTTTTCCACTTACAAATTTTCTATATTGTAAAGCCTCAATTAAATCTACTTCTTCAATCTCTTCTCTATGATTTAAATCTGCAATAGTTCTAGAAACTTTTAATATTCTACTATATGCTCTAGCACTTAAATTAAATTTCAAATATATTTTTTCCATTAATGCATTCAATTTATTATCTAATTTACAATATTTATTAATATGTTTTTGAGTCATTTGAGCATTACAATATATGTTATTATCTTTAAACCTTTCTCTTTGAAGTTCTCTAGCCTCTACAACTCTTTTTCTTATATCTTCCGAAGTTTCACAAACCTTAGAATTCTTTATCTCATTGTAGGATAAAGAATTTACAAAAGTAAAAATATCTATTCTATCTAGAAGGGGTCCTGAAAATTTTTTAATATATCGATTCCTTTCAAATTCTGAGCAAATGCACTGTCTTACTCCACTTCCATAATAACCACAGGGACATGGGTTTAGAGCGGCTACTAACATAAAATTTGCTGGATATTTTACACTTCCATTATAGCGTGTAATGGTTATTTCTCTATCTTCTAGTGGTTGTCTTAATACATTTAATACAGTTTTATTAAATTCTAATATTTCATCTAAAAATAACACCCCATTATGTGCAAGAGAAATTTCTCCTGGCAAAAGTTTATTTCCTCCACCAACTAAGGCAATTTTTGATGCAGTATGATGTGGACTTCTAAAAGGTCTACATGATATTAATCCTTTATTTTGTTCTAACTTACCACATATACTATAAATTTTAGTAACTTCAAGAGATTCAGAATAACTTAGTGGCGGTAATATACTTGGTATTCTTTTTGACAACATCGTTTTTCCACAACCTGGTGGTCCAAACAAAGCCATGTTATGTCCTCCTGCACAAGCTACTTCTACAGCTCTCTTAGAACTTTCTTGACCAATTACCTCTGCATAATCTAGAGTTTCTTTTCTATTGGTATCAAGTTCCTTTTTGCCCTCGTAAGGTAACAAATCTCCATATCTCATAAAATCTGCTACTTGACTTAAGTTATTAAATGCATATATATCTATATCTTTTGCAAGAGAACATTCTTCAGCGTTATCATAAGGAACTATAAATTTTCTTATGTTATTTTCTCTTCCTTGTAAAATTATTGGCAATGCACCTTTTACTCTTTTTAATTGTCCAGATAAAGATAGTTCACCCATAAATAAGAAATTCTCTTTCACATCAAACTTAATTTGCTGTGTAGCTAAAAGTATTCCTACAGCTATTGGTAAATCAAATAAAGATCCTTCTTTTTTTAAATCTGCTGGTGCTAAATTTATAACTATTCTTCCTATAGGAAATTCAAATCCTGAATTTATAATTGCAGATCTAACTCTTTCTTTTGATTCCTTAACTGCAGTATCTCCTAGACCTACTATATTAAAATTGGGAAGTCCATTTGAAATATCAATCTCAACAGAAACTAATATAGCATCTATCCCATTTAAAGCAGCAGTATTAATTGTTATATTCATTTCTACTCACCCTTTATTTTTATTAATATTCTATACATTTTAATTCTAGACAATATATTTTTTATATAATCAAATTTTTATAAAAAATATAAATTCATTAGAATAATTGAATTTTTCCAAATATTCGTTTAATATAAGATATATAGCTTTTTAAATATACATATATCTTATGGCAAACATAAATCAATTTTTCAAATGTTTTTACACAATATATACTTTTCAGGCCATGTAAAATAGAAATTATAAATTTCAAATAAGGAAATTTTGAACAATGACAAAATAATAATTTTATTTAAACATAGTAAATACTCGTTAAATTTCAATACAGTACTAATATAACTTATATAACTTATTTTTTATGAAAGGATGAATTACATGCATCACTTTAATAAAGATATAGGAAATTATGGGGAATCTTTAGCACAAGAATACTTGAAAAAAATGGGATATATAATATTAGATAAAAATTTCAGATGTAAATTAGGTGAATTGGACTTAATCGGAAAAGATGATACTTTTATAGCCTTTATAGAAGTTAAAACAAGATATAGTAATTTATATGGATACCCTTGTGAAGCAGTAACAAAATCAAAACAATTTAGAATCTACAAAATAGCTCAATTATATATTTTAAAAAAGAAACTTTTTAAATGTAACTTTAGATTTGATGTTGTAGAAATAATTTTAAATAAAAATGATGAAAAACCTTCTATAAGATTAATAAAAAATGCATTTCAACTCTGATTATTAATAACTCAACTTTCGCAGATGAAAAATAGCCGCTACGGGAAATGATATCTTGCTTAGAAACCTTTCACTTCAGTAACAAGTTCAAATGTTTCTTACGCAATATATCATTTCCCTTCGCTAAGCAGTATTTTTTTACTGCGGAAGTTGAGTTAATAATTAAAAACCTCACAATGTTACCCAGGTAATATTGTGAGGTTTATGCTTTATTCAAAATTTAATATATTAGTTAAAAATCTTCTTCTATGTATAGGTGTGATACCTTCTTTATGTATAGCATCTATATGTTCTTGTGTACCATACCCTACATTTTTTTCAAAGCCATATCCTTTGTATTTTTTCGCAAATTCAAACATTAGATTGTCTCTATATACCTTTGCAATAATTGATGCAGCTGCTATAGATATACTTCTATTATCTCCTTTAATTACTGCTTCATTCTTTATATTACATCCTCTAATTCTATATCCATCAGATAAAATTATATCAGGTTTTACTTTTAAATTACTTACAGATTCTAAAAATACTTTATTATTGCTCCATGCAATTCCTCTATTATCAATTTGTTTGTTATCAACAAGCGCAATACTATAACTTATAGCTTTACTTTTTATTATTTCTGATAATTCTTCTCTTTTTGCATGTGACAATTTTTTTGAATCTTTAATACCAAGTATTAAATCTTTATCATCTTCATAGTTTAAATTTAATACTACAGCCGCTGCCGCAATAGGCCCTGCTAATGGTCCTCTTCCAACTTCATCAACGCCCGCTAAATATTGGCTACTTTTTACAAACTGTCTATCAAAATTATACATATTTTTTACACGTTCTATTTCATTTTTAATTTTTTCAGAATATTTTATCAATGATAAAGCACATTTTTGTACAGTTTTGCGGCTATCATTTAATAATTTTTCATTCAATTTTATAATTTTTTCTTCATCCAAATCTAAATAGTTATTTTCCACTTCCTTAATAATTTCTTTTACTTCCTTGCTTTTCATTGATGAAATATCTATATTTACAATATCTTTATTATACATCTCTCTCATCTCCAGTTATGTTAGGGTCTTTCTAAAGATATTGATCCTAACTTACCACCTCTAAATTCATCCAAAATAATGTTAGAAATCCTATTATAGTCTATAACACCACCAGACATAACAGCTCCCCTTTTCATTGATATTGCATTTAAATTTTCTAATGCATCATCACTTAAATCTTCTAATTTATATCTTTTCATTAATCTATCTGGATAATTTTTCTGAAGTCTTTTAACTAATTCTAAAGCTAAATCTTCAATGTTAATAATTTCATCTTTTATTGCTCCGGTAAAAGCAAGATTCATTCCAACTTGCTCATCTTCAAATTTAGGCCACAATACTCCAGGTGTATCCATAAGTTCTATACCTATCTTAGTCTTGACCCACTGCTTACTTCTTGTTACACCAGGCTTATCACCTGTTTTAGCTCTATTACCCTTTGCAATCTTATTGATAAAAGATGACTTTCCCACATTAGGTATACCTACTACCATAACTCTAGTAGTAATATTTGCAAGCCCTTTACTTTTTAATCTTTCATGTTTTTCTTTTAGCAATTCGTTTAATGTAGGTTTAATGTTTCTTAGCCCTTTACCATTAAGACTATTTCCTTGTATAACTTTTACATTATTATTTGATAAAGTTTTAATCCATTGTTTTGTAACATCATCTTCACTTAAATCTGCTTTATTTAATAGTATTATTCTAGGTTTATCTTTACATATCTTATCTATTTCTGGATTTGCACTAGATTTTACAATTCTAGCATCTCTTATTTCTATTACAGCATCAACAAGTTTTAAATTTTCTTTTATTTCTCTCCTTGTTTTTGCCATATGACCTGGAAACCAATTTATAGACATATCTACCTATTCCCTTCTATATTTTTATACTAAAAAAGGGACTATGCAGTCCCGTTTTTCACAAATTTCTATCTTATTCTTTCTTTTACCTTTGCAGCTTTACCTACTCTATCTCTTAAGTAGAATAATTTAGCTCTTCTTACTTTACCTCTTCTTACTACTTCAATCTTAGCAACGCTTGGTGAATTTAATGGGAATGTTCTTTCAACACCGATTCCTGATGATAATCTTCTTACAGTAAATGTTTCTCTTAATCCACCATTTTGTCTTTTTAAAACAGTTCCTTCAAATACTTGAATTCTTTCTCTATTTCCTTCTTTAATGTTAACGTGAACTTTAACAGTATCTCCAACGTTGAATTCTGCTAAATCATTTCTTATTTGTTCTGCTTCTATAGCTTTTATTATATCTAACATGTGCATTCCCTCCTTAAAAATATTTAACGTTCTTGCCTAACACAATTTAGACAGAGGACCGCCCGTACTAGCACATATTCCATTCTATCACATACATATTTCTTTTTCAACAAAAACTAAATCAAAACTCAAATTTTATTTAAAATTTTTCAATAGTTTTTTATCTTCTTTACTTAATTTAAGTTTTTTAAATAAATCTGGGCGTTTTTGTTGTGTTAACATCAGAGATTGTTTTCTTCTCCATTTTCTTATATTTTCATGATGTCCAGATAGCAATACTTTTGGCACTTCACATCCTGCAAAACAACTTGGTCTTGTATATTGTGGATATTCTAAAACTCCATCATAAAAAGATTCATCTTCAAAACTTTCACTACTTGACAATACACCTGGAATTAATCTACATATACTATCGACTATAGGAATACAAGCCATTTCTCCACCTGTTAAAACGAAATCTCCTATTGATATTTCCATATCTATATAATCATATACTCTTTCATCTATTCCTTCATAGTGACCGCACAAAAAAATCAGTTCCTTTTCTTTTGAAAGCTCCTTTGCCATTTGTTGATTAAAAGTCTTACCTCTTGGTCCCAAAAAAATAACTTTACCTTTATTACCACTTTTTATATCTTTTATGCAGTCTACTATAGGTTGTGGAGTCATAAGCATTCCTGCACCACCACCATATGGATAATCATCAACTTTTTTATGCTTATTTTGTGAATAATCTCTTATATTAACAGTATTTAATTTTATTATTTTTTCACTTATAGCTCTTCCTATTATACTATAATCAAAAACTTCAAACATTTCAGGAAATAACGTAGCTATATCTATTTTCATATATCACGCCTGCCATTCTTTTACTGGTTTAATAATAATATTAGATTTTTCTGTATCTACTTTAACTACAATACTTTTCAATGCTGGGATTAAAGTTTCTTGATTTCCTTTTACCCAATACACATCATTACTTCCTGTTTGTATAACATCATATACTTTTCCTAATTCAACTCCATTAGTGTCAAAAACCTTACATCCTATTAAATCAGTAATAAAATAAGCATCTTCTTCTAATTCTACAGCATTTTTTCTATGAATTTTTATATATTTATTTCTATATTTATTTGCCTCTTCAATACTATTTATTCCCTCTATTTTTAATATTACTCTATCTTTCTGCATCTTACATTCTAGTATTTTTTTAGTCACACCATCTATTAATACTTCATCTAACTGTTTGAATCTGTTCATATCATCTGTTAAAGGATATACTTTTAGTTCACCTTTTATTCCATGAGTATTTATAATTTCACCTATGGACAAGTATTCTTTCACATATATCACCTCCACATTAAATTAAAATATATATCAAATAAGAGTTAGGATACCCTAACTCTTATCAAAAAATAATATGTAATTATATTATTTCTACAACAACTCTTTTATTTTCTTTAATAGCTGCAGCTTTAACAACTGTTCTTATAGCTTTAGCTATTCTTCCTTGCTTACCTATAACTTTTCCCATATCTTCTGGTGCAACCTTTAATTCTAAAATTATAGATTGTTCTCCAGCAATTTGGTTAACACTAACCATTTCTGGGTTATCAACTAAGGCCTTAGCTATTACTTCAAGTAATTCTTTCATTTAAAGCACCCCCAGTTATTACTTAGCAAGCTTTTCACTAACACCAGCTACTTCAAATAACTTTTTAACTGTATCAGATGGTTGTGCACCATTTTTCACCCATTTAAGTGCTTTTTCCTCATCGATTTTTACAGTTTTTGGTTCAGTAGTTGGGTTATAATATCCTATTTCTTCTATGAATCTTCCATTTCTTGGACATCTTGAATCTGCAACAACTACTCTATAAAAAGGAGCTTTTTTAGCACCCATTCTTCTTAATCTTATTCTTACTGCCATTTTATTCACCTCCTTAAAATATATTAAATTGTACTTATATTAAAATGGTAATTTACCAAATAAGCCTTTTTTGAATCCTTTTTTTGCATTCCTTTCATCTTCTTCATCATCTTTTTCATCATTTCAAAATCTTTTAAAACCTTATTCACTTGCTGAATAGTAGTTCCTGATCCTCTAGATATTCTCTTCTTTCTTGATGAAGATCCCATTATTAAACTAGGATTTTTTCTTTCTTTAGCAGTCATAGAATTTATTATAGCTTCTACTACATTCATCTGCTTTTCACCTTGTTCCAAATCTACACCCTTAAGTTGATTACTATTTGCACCAGGTAACATTTCTATCACCTTGCTTAAAGGTCCGAGTTTTTTCATTTGAGCCATTGCTTCAAGATAATCCTCAAAATTAAACTCTTCATTCAACATACGGTTTCCTATTTCTTGAGCTTTTTTCTCATCTATTGCCTGCTGAGCTTTTTCTATAAGGGATAATACATCCCCCATTCCTAATATCCTTGAAGCCATTCTGTCAGGGTGAAAAGTTTCAATTTCATTCATCTTTTCCCCAATACCAACAAATTTAATTGGTTTTCCAGTACTTTCTCTTATAGAAAGCGCAGCTCCTCCTCTAGTATCACCATCTAACTTAGTTAAAACCACACCAGTAATGTCTAAGATCTCATTAAAGCTATTTGCAACATTTACTGCATCTTGACCAGTCATCGCATCTACTACTAAAAGAATTTCATTAGGATTAACATTTGATTTTATATCTTTCAGCTCATCCATTAAAGCTTCATCTATATGCAGTCTACCTGCAGTATCTATTATTATTACATTAGCATCATTGTTTTTAGCATGTTCAATAGACGCTTTTGCAATATCCACAGGTTTAACCTTATCTCCCATACTAAATACAGGAATATCTATTTGTTTACCTACAACTTGAAGTTGTTTTATTGCAGCTGGCCTATACACATCACAAGCTACTAAAAGAGGTTTTTTATTCTTTTTACGCATTGCAAGAGCTAATTTTCCTGCCATGGTTGTTTTACCAGCACCTTGTAATCCTACAAGCATAACTACTGTAATACCATTTTGGGAATACTCTATCTTACTTTCTGTTACTCCCATTAACTGTGTTAACTCTTCATTAACTATTTTAATAACCTGCTGTGCTGGTGTTAAACTTTCTAAAACTTCACTTCCTAAACATTTTTCGCTTACTTTTTTAATGAAAGTTTTAACAATTTTATAATTAACATCTGCCTCTAATAAAGCAAGTTTTACTTCTCTCATAGCTTGCTTTATATCTTTTTCAGAAAGTTTACCTTTACCTTTTAACTTTTTTATAGTTTCTTGTAACTTAGAAGTTAAACCTTCAAAAGCCATTATTAACCTCCTAAATATTATCAATCTCATTCTTTAATTTATTTATTACTTCCAAATTCTGTTCATTACTAATATTCCGTTTAAGTAAATCTATATATTTATAAATTATGTCAATCTTTTTGTCTTTTTCAAAGTTCTTTTTCATTAATTCTAATTTTTTTTCATAATCAAACAATAACTTCTCACATCTTTTTGTTATATCATAAATTGCCTGCCTACTCGTACATTTAAGTTCTGATATTTCAGCAAAGGATAAATCCTTATTAAAATATAAATCCATTATATCTCTTTGTTTTTCAGTAAGAAGTTCTCCATAAAAATCTAAAAGTAAGGAAATTTGAATCCTTTTTTCCATACAAATCACCAACTCACAAATGATATAATACCAAAATACTTTATTGGTGTCAAGTATTTTTACTTAACAGCTTATTTTTTCTTTTATACATACAAAATCTCACATATAATTTAGAAAAGAGCTTCTACAAAATGTTTTGGATTAAATTCTTGCAAATCATCTATACCTTCTCCAACACCAATATATTTAACTGGTATACCTAGTACATCCTTTATTGATATTACTACTCCCCCTTTTGCTGTACCATCCAATTTTGTAAGAATAATTCCATCTACATTACAAATTTCAGTAAACTGTTTAGCTTGCTGTACTCCATTCTGACCTGTAGTAGCATCAACTACCAATAATGTTTCCCTTGACCCATTATTAAATTCTCTTTCTATTATTCTATTTATTTTTTCCAATTCATTCATTAAATTTTTCTTATTATGAAGTCTTCCTGCAGTATCACATATTAACACATCTACATTTCTAGCTTTAGCAGCTTGAACTGCATCAAAAACTACTGCTGCTGGATCAGAACCTTCTTGATGTTTAATAATATCCACGCCTGATCTATTACTCCAAACTTCTAATTGTTCTATTGCTGCTGCCCTAAAAGTATCTGCTGCTGCAATTAATACTTTGTCTCCCTTTTGCTTTAAACTATTTGAAATTTTTCCTATTGATGTTGTTTTTCCAACACCATTTACACCAATAATTAGCATAACTTTAGGTAAACTTTTCTCTTCAGTACTATTTAACTCTAACATTTCAATCAATATCTCTTTCAAACAAGGTTTTATTTGTTTAGGATCTTTAATCTTTTGTTCTTTTATTCTATCTTTTAATATATCTATAATTTTTAATGAAGTTTCCACTCCTATATCAGATGTTATTAATATTTCTTCTAATTCTTCATATAAATCATCATCAATAGTAACTGCTAAATTTAAAATTTCTCCTACTTTATTTGTAAGATCATCTCTAGTCTTTGTTAATCCTTCTTTTAGTTTATTAAAAAATCCTCCAAACATGCTGCATTCCTCCTATATATATTTAGTGTTATTTTGTTAAGTCTACTGAAACAACTTTTGAAATTCCTTTTTCTTGCATAGTAATTCCATACATTACATCACTAGCTTCCATAGTACCTTTTCTATGAGTTATAATTATAAACTGAACATTGTTAGAAAATTCTTTTAAAAACTCTCCATATCTAACCACGTTAGCATCATCTAAAGCAGCTTCTATTTCATCAAGAATACAAAATGGAGTTGGCTTCATCTTTAAAATTGCAAATAATAAAGCAATTGCTGAAAGGACTTTCTCTCCACCAGACATTAAATTAATATTTTGAAGTTTTTTTCCTGGTGGTTGAACATTTATATCAATCTTAGAAGTTAATTCATCTCCTTCTCCTAATATAAGATCTGCACTACCTCCTTTAAATAATTCTTTAAAGGTATCATTAAATAGTTTTCTTAATTTTTGGAAATTCTCATTGAATATAACTCTCATTTTACTTGTCATATCTTTTATAACACTTAATAACTCTTCTCTAGCATTTGTCAAATCTTCTTTTTGTGTATTCATAAAATCGAACTTAGTTTTTACTTCTTCATATTCCTTAATAGCTCCTAAGTTTACTACTCCAAGCGCTGAAATTTTGTTTTTTAAAATAATTATTTGTGATTTCAAATTATCTAAGTCTTCTATATCAAACTTGTATTCTAAAGCTTCAGCATATGTAAGTTCAAATTCATTATTCAATTTATTATATATAGTTTCTATTTCGCTTTCAAATTTAGTTAAAGTTATTTTGAGTTTATAAACTGACTTATCTATTTCAGAAATAGCTATATTTAATTCCTCTAAATTTTCCTTATTTTTATGTATATATTCTTTCATTTTTATTCTTTCAACTTCTTTTTCTTCAAAACTTTTACTCATTTGTTTTAAATAATCTAATATATCTTTTACTTTAATTTTGTTACTATTTATTTTATTTATACTTTCTTCATGATTTAATTTTGATTGATTTAAATCTTTTTTTAATATTTCAACCTTCTTTAATGAATTTTCTATATCCTTTGTTATTCTTTTTAATTCATTAATTTTATTAACTACTATTTCATCTATCTGAGCTTTCTTTATTTTTAACTCTGTTAAGTTTTCCTTAAATACATCAATATTAACTAACTTATTTTTCAGAGTACATTCTAAATTAGTAATTTGCTTATGATTATCTTTTTCATATTGCTTTAGCTTAATTAGTTTTTCTTCACTTTGCTTCATATCCATATTTTTCTTATTAAGTTCATATTTTATACTATTAGCTTCTTCTTCTGAAACACTTAGATTTTTTATAAGTTTTTTAGTTTCATTTTCAATAGCAATCATTTTACCATCTATTTTAGCTATTTCTAAATTTTCATAATGAATTTCATCTCTTAAATTTAAACACTTTTCATCTAAATTTTTAATATCTTGTTCATTATTTTTTATCTTCTTACTTAACAATTTTAATTCTCTATTAACTTTTTGAATATCATCACCTAATTGTTCTATTTCTCTCTTTCTACCTATTATGCTAGTAGATTTATGATATATACTACCTCCAGTTAATGCACCACCTGGATTTATAACTTCTCCTCCTATTGTTACTATCTTAAACTTATAATTTGTCATCTTTGCAATATTCAAAGCACAATCTATATCTTGTGATATAATAGTTCTTCCTAAAATATATTCTATAATATTTTTAAACTTATTATCATATTTTAAAAGTTCACTAGCAATTCCTACATACCCTTTTAATTCTTTTATTCTATAGGGCAAAACATTTTTTTTACTCTTTATTATATTCATAGGTAAAAAAGTTGCTCTTCCTAATCTTTTATCTTTTAAATATTTTATTAAATTTTTAGCTATTTGTTCATTTTTTGTAATTATATTAGAAATTGCTCCGCCCAAAGCTATCTCTACTGCAATTTCTAGTTTTTCTGGAACTTTGATTACTTCACCAACTACATAGCAATCATCTTTACATGTTTTTATTTTTCCATCATTTATGTGTTTCATAAGTGACTTAACAGATTTATTATACCCTTCATACTGTTTATCCAAATTTATTAAAATATTTTTATTAGCTTCCAAAGTATTTTGTTGTTTAGACAAAACCTTAACTTCTTTTTGCTCCTTTAACAACTGAGAATTTCTCTTGGATAATTCACTTTTACATTCTTTAATTATATTTTTGTATTCTTCTATTTTGTTTTTTATCTTATCCTTCTCATTGCTTAATACTTGTTTTGTATTTGTATTTATCTCAATTGAATTATTATATCCTTCATAAGAATTAGTTATCTGTACATATTTCTTTTTTAAATCATCAATTTCACTTGTCAATATTATTTTCTTATTTTTCATATCTGTTATTTGACCAATAACGTCCATTTGACAATTCTTCAATTTTTCTATTACATCTTGTTGTTCATTAATAAATATACTACTATCAAATATATTTTTCTCCAAATCAATAATCTTTTCATTTAATTTACCTTGATTATCTTGATGCTCTTTAAGTTGTTTTTCTTTATTATCTTTATCTACCTTAAATTCATTTATTAACTCATGTATCTGTTCTAATTCTATTGAAGTTTTATTAATAGAATTATTCAAATTATTGATTCTTTCAGTTAAAATATCTATTTCAGATATTTTATCTTTATGTTGTGATTTTCTATCATAATAAATTTGTTTTTCTTTTTTTAGATTTTCATCAAAATTTTCTAGCTGACTATTTAATTTAATATCCTTTTCACGAATTTTTTGTCTTTCCTCATTTAATTTCTTACCTTTACTAGATAATTTATTTATTTCTTCCTTTATTTTATTTATTTTGTTTTCAACAGAATTAACATTTTCTATAAGTACATTTACTTCTTTAATCTTTAATTCCTCGGATAACTTCAAAAACTCTTTTGCTTTATTTTTCTCAATTTCTAAAGGTCCAATTCTTTCTTCATATGTATTTAATATATCATTAATTCTTGTTAAATTTTGTTCAGTATTTTCTAATCTTCTTTCTGCTTCTACTTTCCTTGTTTTAAATTTGACAATTCCAGCAGCTTCCTCTAATAATTTTCTTCTGTCTTCTGCCTTACCACTTAATATTGCATCTATTTTACCTTGTCCAATTATAGAATATCCTTCCTTACCTATTCCTGTATCCATGAATAGTTCTTGAATATCTTTCAATCTACATTTTGTATTATTTATATAATATTCACTTTCTCCAGAACGATATAATCGTCTTGTTATTCTTACATCACAATAATCTATTGGAATACCATTGTCATTATTGTCTAAAATCAAAGACACTTGGGCTAATCCTACTGGCTTTCTATATTGTGTACCGGCAAATATTACATCTTCCATTTTGCCTCCTCTTAAAGTCTTAACACTTTGCTCTCCAAGCGCCCATCTTACTGCATCAGATATATTACTTTTTCCACTTCCATTTGGACCTACAACAGCCGTAATCCCTTTATTAAATACTACCTCTGTTTTATCTGCAAAAGATTTAAATCCTCGTATTTCAAGCGACTTTAAAAACATGCTCACACTCTCCTATATTACTATAAGCTTATCTTCCAAACACCATTGGTAATAATGTAACTACAAATATAACTATAATTACATAAACCATTATTTTCGTCATTTTCTCTCTTTGCTTCTTTCTCAATTTGCTCACCTCTATTAAAATTTAACTTACTAATTCGAACTTGGCTTCAAGTACAGTTTATACTGAATCCGTAGATATATTTTAACATTCGACATCTATATTAGTTTATAGTATATCAAAAAAAATATCAATGACATTATTGTATTTAAATAGGCTCTCATGATTTAAATCATGAGAGCCTTTTTTTATCTTGCTTCAACTATTAATTTAATAGCGGTTCTTTCTTCACCATCAATTTCTATTTGTGAAAAAGCTGGAATAGTCACTAAATCAATACCATTAGGAGCCACAAATCCCCTCGCTATAGCTATTGACTTAACTGATTGATTTACTGATCCTGCACCAATTGCTTGAATTTCTGCAACCTTATTATCTCTTACAATAGCTGCCAATGCCCCTGCAACTGATTTTGGAGAAGATTGAGCTGATACTTTTAATACTTCCATAGTTATATTCCTCCCTATAAAAATTATTATTACTATTTATAGGAACTATATTCTATAAAAACCATCAATATCCTTTTTTATACTTATTTTGAATATACTCACCAAATGACAACTTATTACATTTTTTATCACCTTCTATAATAAGTTCACCTCTTTTAATCAAATCATCCTGAATAACTTTAATTTTAATTGTCTTTAATTGCTTTTTCATGTCGTTAAAAAATTGTTTCTTGTTTGCATATAATTTTGATATATCTCTAGGATTAACTCTTAATATTATATTTTCTTCATTTATGTATTTTAAATTATCAAGAATCATATCATTATATATACTTCCATCTACTAATTCTCTAAATGCAGGATGAAAAGGTCCTTCTAACAATTCTTTTCCCACATTAATCTCTTCTGTAGGCTGCAGTCCAACTCTTATCACGTTTATATTACTACTTAAGAACATTCCGTATATATCTTTACAAATCTCTACTGCTTCATCTAAAGTATATGGTTTATATATCCCATTTAAATACATTCTTTCCATAGGTGTATTTTTTATAACTAATGCAGGATAAATTCTACATATACTAGGTTTCATTTTTATAACTTTCCTTGCAGTTTGTATATCTTTCTTAAAATTATCACCTGGAAGACCAAGCATAATTTGATGACCTAATGTAAAACCATATTTCTTTATTAATTTCGAAGCATTATATACATCTTCACCTGTATGACCACGTCCTGATTTTAAAAGAACATCCTCATCCAAAGATTGTACACCAAGTTCTATAATATCTAAACTGTACATTTTTAAATTATCTAATATTTCTTCATTTATATAATCTGGTCTCGTAGATATACGTATATAATCTATTTTACCATTGTCTTTATATTTTTTTGCTACTTGTAAAAGTTCTTTTTGTTTATCTATGTCAATAGCTGTAAACGTTCCTCCGAAAAAAGAAACTTCTACTACTGCATTATTATTATCTATAGTTTGCAAATATTGTTCTATAATTTTTTCTGTATAATCTGCATCAACCTTTTCAGTAATACCTGTTATACTTTCTTGATTACAAAAAACACAATTATGAGGACATCCCTCATGTGGTACAAATATAGGTATTATATAATGTGATTTTGACATTATTTACCTCCAATTTCTTTTAAAGCTTTTTTTGCAGCATTTTGCTCAGCTTCTTTTTTACTATAACCATTACCATTTCCTAAAATTTTGTCATCTACAATTACATCTACGTAAAATTTTCTCCTATGTGGGGGGCCTTCATGTTTAACTAAGTTATACATAATTGAGATTTCTCCTCTTTGCTGTATATCTTCTTGTAACTTAGTCTTATAATCTAAAATTATTTCATTATTAACAGCCTTTTTTATATTTTCATCAAAAGTACACACAATAAATTCTTTTGCACATTCAAAACCCTTATCTAAGTAAATGGCAGCAATTATTGCCTCTACACAATCTGACAAAATCGATACCCTTGTTCTTCCTCCTGTAAGTTCTTCACCTTTGCTCATATTAATATATTTACCCAATTCCCATTTTTTTGCAATTTGATATAATGAATTTTCACATACAATTAAAGCTCTTATTTTAGTCAAATCTCCTTCATCTTTTTTATTATATTCCTTAAACAAATATTCTGAGATTGTTAACTCTAAAACAGCATCCCCTAAAAATTCTAATCTCTCATTAAATTTAGTATTTTTTTTATGATTTACATATGAACTATGAGTAAGTGCTATTTCTAATAAATTTTTATTTTCAAATTTTACTCCTATTTTTTCTTCTAACTCCATTAGAATGTTTTTTCTTGAATACTCCATATTCACTTTCCTTTCTAATAAAGTTTATTCTTCAATTTGCACCAAAACGCAAATTCAAGAATAAACTATATAATATTATTCATAAAAACTTAAAGTCCCGTAATACAAACGGGACCTTTTTTTACTATTCTTCAACATGTTGTTTTATGTATTCAACAACATCTCCAACTGTAGAAACTTTTTCAGCATCTTCATCTGGAATTTCCATATCAAATTCCTCTTCTAATGCCATTACAAGTTCTACGATATCTAAAGAATCTGCTCCTAAATCATCTATAAAAGAAGATTCCATTTTTATTTCTTCTTCATCTAAACTTAACTGTTCAACTATTATTTTTTTTACTTTATCAAAAATCATATTCTCACCTCCTAAAAAAATCTACAAATAGATAATAGTATATAAAATTGATATCGTCAATATAATAATATCATCAATACCACAAAATTTATTCCTAATTATCCTTTTTTTCTTGTTTTTCATTTTCTATTTCAGCCTTTATCTTATCAATAATTTTATTTTTATGAAATTTTATAGCCTGTCTTATAGCATTTTTAATAGCTTTTGAATCTGAACTTCCATGAGCTTTTATACATATACCTTTAACACCTAAAAAAGCTGCTCCACCATATTCACTATAATCATAATCTTTTTTGAACTTATTAAATACTGGTTTAAGAAGTGCTCCTCCTATTTTAGTTCTAGTTGAAGACATAATTTCTTCTTTTAATACTGAAAAAATTGTAGATGCAACACCCTCGTACATCTTCAAAACCGTATTTCCAACAAATCCATCACATACTAATACATTTGTTTCTCCTTTTGGTATTTCTCTTGGTTCTACATTACCAACAAAATTTATCTCACTTTCTTTTAAGAGTTTATGTGCCTCTTTTGTAAGTGTATTACCTTTTTCTTCTTCAGACCCTATATTAATAAGCCCAACAGTAGGATTACTCATGTTTAGTATATTTTCAAAATAAGTTTTACCCATTACAGCAAATTGAAGCAAATTTATAGGCTTACACTCAGCATTAGCACCACAATCTATGAGCATCCATGGGCCACCTTTACTTGGTAAAACTGGTGCTATTGCTGGTCTATCAATTCCTCTTATTCTACCAACTATGAATAAGGACCCTGCCATAAACGCACCTGTACTTCCAGCAGAAATCACAGCATCCGCTTCTTTATTTTTAACTAAATTTAATGCTTTATACAAACTTGAATCTTTTTTCCTTCTTATAGCCTTAACTGGTTGTTCATTATTGCTTATAACATCTTTAGCATCTACAATTTTAATTTTTTGTTTATCATATTGATAATTTGAAAGTTTATTTTTTATAATATCTTGTGGTCCTGTTATTATTATCTCTATATCCTTAAATTCATTTACTGCTTTTACACACCCTTCCACTATACAATCAGGTGCAAAATCTCCTCCCATACCATCTACTGCTATTATCATATTAATAACCTCACTTTATATAAAAATAAAACCTCTAATGTTTATTATATCCTTAACTATATAACTATAGCAACAAAAACAAATATATTTACACATAAGATATGATTAAGGCCTAATGAATATAAAATAAACTTAATATAAGATAAAAAATAAAAGAAAGTCAATATGACTTTCTTTTATTATTTTTCAGTTGAAACAACTTCTTTATTTTTGTAGTATCCACAATTAGCGCATACTCTATGTGCAAGCTTCATCTCATGACATTGAGGACATTCAACTAAACCTGGTGCGCTTAGTTTAAATGTTTGAGCTCTTCTTGAATCTCTTCTTGCTTTTGATATTTTTCTCTTTGGATTACCCATCTATGAACACCTCCTTAATTAACTTAAATTAACTTAGAAAAAATCCTTTAACTTTGCCAACCTTGGATCAATATCTTCTTTATCACAATCACATTGTGAATAATTCAAATTTGCCCCACAAACTTGGCATAAGCCTTTACAATCCTCTTTACACAGCCTTTTTATTGGTAAGGCCATAATGATATTAGTACAAACAATATCATTTAAATCCAACTTACTATTATGTATAAAGATGACATCATCATCTTTATTTTCTTGATTGTTAGAAATTTTTTCATTTAATTCAACTTCAACAGTAAAATTAAATTTTTCTAAACATCTAGAACAAGTAAGAATAACCTCAGCTTTTAAATTACCATTTAGAGTTATTACATTCTCCAAATTTCTTAATGTAATATCCAAGTTAACAGGTTTAGAAAACTCTATAACTTCTCCACCAACATTAAGATTTTCTTCTTGAAAATTTAGTTCTAAATGCTGCTTAGTTATTTTTCTTTTTAATAAATCAGAAATATCAATTTTCATAACAAAGCACCTCTTGCAAGTAATTACAACAAACACCATTATTATATCGATAGTACAATTAAAAGTCAAGTTCTATTTATAAATGGTGGCACTTATTTCAAATAAATACCACCATTTTCTTAAAGTTAATACTTAGTTATTTTTTACAATTCCCTTAGTATCTCTAGCTATCATTAATTCTTCGTTAGTAGGTATAGAAAATACTTTAACTTTTGAATCATCTGTACTTATTTCTATTGCTTTACCTCTACCATTATTTTTTTCTAAATCTATTTTTATTCCTAAATATTCTAGTCCCTTACAAATAGCTTCTCTACCAACTATAGAATTTTCTCCTAATCCTGCTGTAAATACTAAACAATCAATTCCTCCCATAGCTGCTGTATAAGCACCTATGTATTTTTTAACTCTATAATAGAACATATCTAATGCTAATTTTGCCCTATGATTGCCTTCATCTGCTGCATTTTGTATATCTCTGAAATCACTACTTACTCCTGAAACACCTAAAACTCCTGATTTTTTATTCATTAAATTATCCATTTCTTCTACAGATAAATTTTCTGCTTTCATAACAAATGGTACTATAGCAGGATCTATATCTCCACATCTTGTTCCCATAACTAATCCTTCTAATGGAGTTAATCCCATAGAAGTATCAATAACTTTACCATGATCAACAGCGGCACAACTTGCTCCATTTCCTAAGTGACAAGTTAATATCTTTAAATCTTCAATATTTTTACCCATCATTTCTGCTGCAGTTAATGAAACATACTTATGAGAAGTTCCATGCATTCCATATCTTCTTACACTATGTTTACTATATAATTCATATGGAAGTGCATACATATATGCATATTCAGGCATTGTTTGATGAAATGCAGTATCAAATACAACTACCATTGGAGTATTTGGCATTAACTCTTTACAAGCATTAATACCTATGATATTTGCTGGATTGTGAAGTGGTGCAAGTTTAACACATGCTTCTAAATTTTTCATTACTTCATCATTTACTAATACAGAATGAGAATATTTTTCTCCTCCATGTACAACTCTATGTCCAACAGCAGATATTTCAGACATATTACTTATAACACCATGTTCTTCATCAATTAAAGCTTTCAAAACTAATTCTATTGCTACTTGATGATCTTTCATTGGTTTTTCTATTATGTATTTATCATCATCTACTTTTTGAGTTAATATAGAACCTTCTATTCCTATTCTTTCAACTAACCCTTTTGCAATATCTTTTTCTGTGTTCATATCAATTAATTGATATTTTAATGATGAACTACCACAGTTAATTACTAATATTTTCATTTTAAATTCCTCCCATGTCATAAAAAAGTATTTAAATATATTTTTTTACTATTTTTGTATGTTTTGGGCTTGAACTGCTGTTACAGCTACAACGTTTACTATATCATCTACACTGCAACCTCTTGATAAATCATTTATTGGTTTTGCAAAGCCCTGACATATAGGTCCTACTGCTTCTGCTTTAGCAAATCTTTGAACTAATTTATAACCAATATTTCCAGCTTGTAAATCAGGGAATATTAATATATTAGCCTTACCTGCTACTTCACTATTTGGTGCTTTCTGATCTGCTACTTTTTGTACTATAGAAGCATCTAATTGTAATTCCCCATCAATTAGTAAGTCAGGTCTCATTTGTTTTGCAAGTTCAGTCCCTTTTCTTACTTTGTCAACTAATTCATGATCAGCACTTCCCATAGTTGAGAAAGAAAGCATAGCTACTTTTGGCTCTAAATTACATAACCATTTTGCTGTTTCTGCAGTTGTAATTGCTATTGAAGCTAGTTGTTCAGATGATGGATTAGGATTTACTGCACAATCAGAGAACAATAACATTCCTTTTTCTCCATACTCACAATCAGGTACCATCATAATAAACACACTTGAAACTACTGAAGTTCCTGGTGCAGTTTTTATTATTTGAAGTCCTGGTCTTAAAAGATCTCCTGTAGTGTGAATAGCACCTGATACCATTCCTTCTGCATCTTCCATTTTTACCATCATTGTAGAAAAATATAACGGATCCCTTACTATTTTATCTGCTTTTTCTAATGTCATTCCCTTTTTCTTTCTTAATTCATAAAATGCATTTACATATTTTTCTAATTTATCGGACTTATCAGGATCTATTATCTCTATTCCTGAAAGATTAACACCTAATTCTTGTGCTTTTGTTTTTATTGATTCTTCATTTTCTACTAATATTACCTTAGCTAAAGAATTTGCAACTATTTTTTCAGCTGCTTTTAATGTTCTTTCCTCATTTCCTTCAGGAAGAACAATTTTTCTATTATCATTCCTAGCCATCTCCCAAATTTTTTCCATAAGTTCCATGTTCATTTCTCCTTTCTCTATTTAAGCAATACACACTTAATAATATAACGCTTTTTTATAACACTTTTCAATACAAAATATAAATTTATTTTAAAATATTTTATATTTTTTGTGTTAAAATAGTTTTCTTTGTTGAATCTTTTTATTGATAAAAACATAAAAAATTATTTATAATATAAATACTAAGTGATTCAACTTTTGCAATTACTAAATCTACAAAACCATAAATAACATGTTGTGTAAATGATTTTAAAACTATCATATGACAATTATTTTAGTAAACAATACTCCACTTGAAAAATTGTATTTTAAATTTGATATCTTTTATGAAAGGCGGCGTAAACGTGAAAATAAGCGGAATAATAGTTGAGTATAATCCTTTTCATAATGGCCATATTTACCATATAAACAAGACTAAAGAATTAACTAATTGCGATGGTTTAATAGCTGTTATGAGCGGAAATTTTGTTCAAAGGGGTATACCTGCAATAATAGATAAATGGTTAAGAACCAAAATAGCTTTAATGAATGGTGTAGATTTGGTGTTAGAATTACCCTGTGTATACAGTTTATCTTCAGCAGAATTTTTTGGATTTGGAGCTATTAGTCTTTTGAATAGTTTGGGAATAGTTGATAGTATATGTTTTGGAAGTGAAAATAATAACATAGAAACATTAATGACAATATCAAAAATATTTTCTAATGAACCAGAAGACTTTAAAATTTCACT
Organism: Haloimpatiens myeolchijeotgali; assembly: GCF_042688525.2. Lineage (GTDB taxonomy): Bacteria > Bacillota > Clostridia > Clostridiales > Clostridiaceae > Haloimpatiens. Next base: position 1,477,383 of record NZ_JBHWAB010000001.1, on the reverse strand, counting down.
AAAAAATTATTTAAATAAAGGCTTAAGCTATCCTTTAGCTCGAAGTAAGTCTTTACAAGAATATTTAAATAAAACATATGCATCTTTAAGACAAGAAGAATTAGATGATATATTAACTTCCTCAAATAATATTCTAGGAATTGAATATTGTAAAAGTATTCTAAAACTTAGCAGTAACATAAAACCGTTTTGCATTAAAAGAGAAGGAAACTCATATAATGATTTAAATTTAAATAGTTCTTTTTCATCTGCATCTGCAATAAGAAATTATTTAAAATCAAACAATAATTTTGATGTATTAAAAAACTTTATGCCTAAAAATTCATATGATATTTTTTGTAAATTAAATGAACTAAACTACCATTTCACTTTTGAAGAAGATGAATTTAAATATATAAAATATAAAGCTCTTACAACTAATAATACTCTAAATAAATTACCAGATATTTCAGAAGGCTTAGATAATAAAATTTTAAAAGAACTTATAAACTCTGTATCTTTAAATGATTTGATACTTAAAATTAAAAGTAAAAGATATACATATACTAGAATAAATAGAATATTAACTCATTTTTTTGTTGGATTTGATAATTATGACATTGCCACACTTAGAAAATCGCCTTGTCCTTATGCAAAAATTCTAGGATTTAATTCTACAGGCAGGAAAATTTTAAAATATATGAAATCAAATTCAAATATACCCGTTTATACAAAAATCCCAAAATTTAAAAATGATATATTAAATTTAGATATTCAATCAACTAAAGCATACAGCATAATAAATAAAAATATTCATCCTAACAGTGATTATTTAACAAGCCCAATAATACATACTTAAATTTAAAAGTAAACAAGACAAATCATAAATAAGGAATATAGATTTATAAACTCAATATATATATATTGTAAATGATTATTAGGAGTCTATCGAATTGCAATTAATTTATTATTTAATGATAATTACAATATTTATCTTATTAGTAGCTTTTTTAAAAACTTCTAAACTAAATACTTTTATGACTTTATTGTGCTCTTTTTTAATTTTGGAAATGATACTAAATCCTAAATTATGTATAAATTCCACTTTAAATGGTACAAAAATCTTCTTTAATTCTGTTTTTACTTCCCTATTTCCATTTTTAGTTATAACAAACATTATATTGCAATATGATGGAATAGAAATTTATTCTAACTTATTGGGTAAATCAATTTGTTCTCCACTGAATTTATCTAAAGAATGTAGTTTTCCTATAGTAATAAGTTTTATTTGTGGTTATCCCTTAGGTGCAAAATACACCTGTGATTTATATGAGCAGAAAATTATAGATAGAAATACATGTGAAAGGTTATTAAATATAGCTTCTAATGCTAGTCCCATGTTTGTGATTGGAGCGATAGGTACATCAATGTTAAAAAACAAATATTTAGGTTATTTATTGCTTATATCTCATTATATATCATGTATATTAATGGCAATAGTTTTAAAAAGTAAAAATAAACAATTATATATGAATTCATCCCCTCTTAATAAAAATTACAACAAAAGTAATATAGGTAAAATTCTCAAATCAAGTATAGAAAATGCTATTCATTCTTCTTTATCTATAGGGGGATTTATTATTCTATTTTCTATTATAACTACTTTATTAAAACAGAATTTACTTTTTAATATGATTATAAAATTAATTTCAAATATGTTAAATAGTTCCTATAATTTCATAAGTAGTCTTTTTATAGGGTCAATAGAAATGACAAATGGATGTTACTTAATTTCTTCTACCTCTTGTACTACAATTACCAAATTAATAGTAATTAGTTTTTTAATATCCTTTAGTGGTTTGTCAATAATTTGTCAAGTATACTCATTTAGCTGTAAATTTCATTTATCCATAAAAAAATATATAATTAGAAAACTTATTCAAGGAATTTTATGTTCTATAATAACATCCATTTTATATATTATAGTTATTTTCAAAACAAAAATACCAGTGTTTTATACTATGACTACTTACACTAAAGCATACAACACTAATTTTGCTATTGCTATGTGTTACATTTTACTAATGACACCTTATGTACTAGCTAAAGCAAAAAAGCTATTTCATATTTTTTAATTCCTTAATATTTTTTCTTAATACCTTGCTATTAACATTTACTTCTTTAGATACAGAATTCATAAATTGCTGTAATTCTATTTGTAAATTTTTAAGCATTTCACTACTTTTTTTATTTATTTCATTTTCAAGTTCTTGTAAAATTTCTTGTGCATAATCTTTTGAAGCAGTTCTTAACTCATTAGCATTCTTTTGAGCTGAAGTAATTATGTCTTCAGCCCGTTCTTGTGCTTTTTGAGTAATATTATGATTTTCGATTTCTCTCTTTATTATATTTACTTTTTCTTTTTTCAACATTTCTGCCTGTTTAAATGCATCATTTAATATTCTATCTTTTTCCTCGCAAATCCATTTAGCCTTTTTAAATTCATCTGGAAGAAAGTTTATAATTCTTTCAATAATGTCTGTAACTTCATCTTTATTTACAACGACTTTATTACCAACAATAAACTTTGGAGAATTTTCTATAATATCCTGTAGATATTCTAATAATTCAATGACCTCCATAGTTAACAACTCCTATTTATCTATAATATTTTTACTATTTTGTTTAATTTTTTTTATTATATCTTTTATTATATTATCAGGTACTAATTCTTTGATACAGCCTCCAAATATTGCTACCTGTTTTACTGAAGATGAACTTAAATATGAATATTTAGTACTAGTCATCATAAAAACCGTTTCTATATCTGGATCTAATTTATTATTCATAAGTGCCATTTGAAATTCATATTCAAAATCAGATACTGCTCTAAGTCCTTTGACTATAACTTTTATATCATTACTTTTCATAAAATCAATAAGTAATCCACTAAAGCTTTCAACTTTAATGTTTTTTAAATGTTTAGTAGCCTTTTTTATAAGATTTACCCTTTCATCAATTTCAAATAACCCTTTTTTGTTTGGATTTACAAGAACAGCCACAATTACTTCATCAAATACTCTTGAAGCTCTTTCTATAATATCCAAATGTCCATTTGTAATGGGATCAAAACTTCCAGGATATACAGCTCTATTCATCTTCGTCCTCCCCATATGCATAAAAACATACTGTAGTGTTTCCATATCTTCTCTTGTCTGTTAATTGAATTTTTCCGTTGCCCTCATAAATATCTTCAATTGTGTCAATTTTACAGACAATTAACCCTTCTCTATTTAAAAGTTTTTTCTCATGAATAATATCTACTGATAAAGGTATCATTTCCTTTCTATAAGGTGGGTCAATAAATATTAAATCAAATTCTAATCCTTTATCTCCTAAGCTTTTAAGTGCTTCATAGGAATCCATATTGTAACACTTACATCTATCTTCAAATCTTAAATTTTCTACATTCTTTTTTAATAAACCAAATGTTACAGGATGTTTGTCAATTAAATAACATTCTTTTGCACCTCTACTTACAGACTCTAAACCTAAACTACCTGTACCTGCAAATACGTCTATTGTCTTAGCTCCATAAACTCGAGTTTGAATTATACTAAAAATTGATTCTTTTATCCTATCTAAAGTTGGTCTTGTATTCATTCCTTCTGGTGATAAAAGTTTTCTGCCTCTTGCTTCGCCTGCTATTATTCTCATATGTTTTCCTCCCTGTCACATCAGTTAATAATTTGTCATTGTTTTCGTAAATATTTTAGCATATATAATTAAATTATACAAAAAAAATTATATAATATAAGGGCGGAAATATCCGCCCTAAAAAACTATTTTTGTCCATTCATTAAATCGCGTTCAGCCATTTCTATCATCTTTTTGACCATGTATCCACCCACCGAACCACAATCTTTTGAAGTCATATTTCCCCAATATCCATCTTCCGGTACATGAACGCCTATTTCATTAGCTACTTCATATTTAAATTGTCTTAGTACTCCTTTAGCATCTGGTACTTCCTTTTGGTTTTTTGATCCAATATCATTATTTGTATAATTAATCATAGATCAAACACCTCCAAAATATATTGCAAATTTTATTTGCAATATTATATTGTGCATTAACGCAAACCAATAAACAGGTGTTGTAATGGAATAATTTTATTTTTTATACTAAATATATATATTTAATTAAAACAAATATATTTTGAACTTTCTTCAATTTTTTTGATTATTTGCTGTTTCACCTCTAAATCTTCTACATTAGTACTATTAAATAGTATTTTTGCTTCATTGTTAGCTTTTTTTAATAATTGGGCATCTTCTATTATATTACTTAAAATAAATCCATTATCTCCATGCTGTTTAAATCCAAAAATTTCTCCAGAACCTCTTATCTTTAAATCCTCTTCTGATATATAAAAACCATCATTACTATTTTGAATTATCTCCATTCTTTTTCGTGTAATATTATTTTTAATATCTGCAATTAAAATACAATATGACTTATAATCTCCTCTACCTACTCTTCCTCTAAGTTGGTGTAATTGAGCCAATCCAAACCTCTCAGCATTTTCAATAATCATTAATGCTGCATTAGGTACATTTACTCCTACTTCAATTACAGTAGTTGAAATTAAAACTTTTGTTATTCCTTTTTTAAAATTATTCATTACTTCTTCTTTATCTTTATTATTCATTTTTCCATGTAATATTTCTACATTTATGTCATAAAAATATTTTTCTTTTAATTCCTCATATAAACTTTCAACAGACATTATATTTAATTTATCATTCTCCTCCACCAATGGACAAACTACATAAACTTGTCGTCCTAAATTGATTTGTTTCAATGCAAAATTGTATACTCTTTCTTTATAACTCTTCGTCACAAAATATGTATCTACTTTTTTTCGTCCAGGTGGTAACTCATCAATAATAGAAACATCCAAATCCCCATATAAAAATAAACTTAGTGTTCTAGGAATAGGAGTTGCACTCATTACTAATATATCTACATTTATTCCCTTTGAAGTTAATTTATTTCTCTGCATAACTCCAAATCTATGTTGTTCATCCGTAACAACCAAGCCCAAATTTCTAAACTCTACATCATCTTGAATCAATGCATGAGTTCCTATTATAATATCTATCTTTCCTTGGCGTAATTTCTCTTTTATTTTTTCTTTTTTCTTCTTATTTACACTACTAGTTAATAATTCTACCTTAACATTAAATTCATTTAATAACTCTGTAACTTCATGAAAATGTTGATTAGCAAGTATTTCTGTAGGAACCATCATAGCTACTTGATATCCATTTTTAACTACATTAAACATAGCAATAATAGATACTATTGTTTTTCCACTTCCAACATCACCTTGAACCAATCTATTCATAGGTGAAGATTTTTTCCCATCTAGTAATATTTCTCTAGTAACTTTATTCTGAGATTTTGTTAATTTATAAGGTAATTTATTTTTTAACTCTTTTAATTCATCTGAAATTGTAAAATCAATACCTTCTTTATTCTTTTTAACATAATCTTTTATTACAAATAATTTTACACAATACGTAAACATTTCTTGAAACTTTAGTCTTCTAATAGCTTCTCTTAGTTCATGTGTATTGTTAGGATTATGTATACTATTAATTGCTGTATCTAAATCACAAAATTTATATTTTTTTATAATCCACAGTGGTAAATTTTCTTTGATTTTCATTGATTTCAAAACTACAGCAATTGTCTTCCTTAAAATTGTATTTGTTATTTTACCTTTTAAAGCATACTTAGGTTCTATGCCCTTAAATTCAACGTTATTATTTACAATCTTAGGATTTATTATGTATAGCTTATTATTATACTTTTCAATTTTACCTACTAGTATATACTTTGAATTCATTCTAAATTTTGACTTTATATATGGTTGATTAAACCATTTTGCATATAATGTGTTAACTCCATCGCTTAATACTATAGAAGTTACTATTTTATTATTTTTTTTAACGTCTCTATATATTTTTACTACTTTCACTTTTATTATATTTTTTTTGTCAATAACAATACCATTTTTATACGCAACATTTATTATTTCATAATCTCTAGGAAAATATAATAATAAATCTAATATATTAAAAATATTACATTTACAAAACATCTCTTTAGTTTTTGGTCCTACGCCTTTTATAGAACTCAAATCACTATATACATCCATATTAATTCACTCCAAAATAATAATAATAATAATATATAACTAATAAAAAAAGCCCTAAGGCTTTTTTTATTCAGCAGAAACTATAAAATAATATAATGGCTGCTGTCCATCATAACATTGTATTTCCATTTCAGGATATTTTTCTTCAAGTCTTTCAGTAAGTCGTTCTACTTGTTTTTTATCGCAATCTTTTCCATAAAAAACAGTTAGCAACTCTTTATCCTCATCCACTAATTTAGATGTTATTTTTTCGCATACGTCATAAATATCATTACCTACTTCATCTATTTTGTTTTCTACTAATCCTAATATATCTCCTTGTTTTATAACTTTACCTTCATTTTCAGTATCTCTTACTGCATAAGTAACTTTTCCTGTGCTAACACCTTCAATTGCTTCATTCATAGCCTCTATATTATCATTTATATCAGCTTCATTATTAAATAAAGTTATAGCTGCAATTGCTTGAGGAATAGTTTTAGTAGGTATTACATAAACATTTTTCTTTGAAAGTTCAACTGCTTGATTTGCAGACATTATTATATTTTTATTATTAGGTAATATAAAAATTCTTTCTGCATTCAACTCATTTATGCATTCTAATATATCTTGTGTACTAGGATTCATTGTTTGTCCGCCTTCAATTACACAATCTACCCCTAAATCTTTAAATATATTTCTTATACCTTCACCCATAGCTACAGAAATAAAAGCATATTTTTTTATTTCTTCATCTTGAGCAATTTCTTCTTCATCAACATCATTTTTATCAATTACCAAATGTCTATGTTGCTCTCTCATGTTATCAATTTTAATTTTAGACAAAGCTCCTAATTTAATAGCTTTTGATAAAATTAATCCTGGATCATTAGTATGTATATGAACTTTAACCACATCATCTAAACCAACTACTACCATTGAATCTCCATGAGGCTCTAATTCATTCTTAAATTTATCTACATCTATATTTGAACCCAAAAGGAAAAATTCTGTACAATATCCATATTTTATATCTTTTGTATCCATCTTAACAACAGCAGATTGCTGTGCTTGTATTTCAGCAGATTCTTTTGTAATCTCAAAATCTGTATTTTCCTTTAAAGCTTCTTTCATTGCTTTTAGTATGATTAACAATCCCATACCACCTGCATCTACCACTTTTGCTTCTTTTAAAGCTGGAAGCATATCTGGAGTTTTATTAAGAACCTCTTCACTATGAATACATACTTCTTCTAACAATTCTTGTATATCATTTTTATTGGATTCAGCTGCTTTTTCTCCTGCACATCTTATAATAGTAAGTATAGTACCTTCTGTAGGTCTCATTACCGCTTTATATGCATATTTTGAACCTTCCACTAAACTATTAGCAAAGTCCTTTACATTAACTTCTTCCTTATCCTCTAATCCTTTTGCAATTCCTCTAAATATTTGAGAGAAAATAACTCCTGAGTTTCCTCTTGCTCCCATCAATGCACCTTTGGCCATTGTTTTAGCAAGATTTGCTATTGTACTATTTTTACAATCTTGCATTTCATTAACTGCGCTTTTCAATGTCATAGACATATTAGTTCCTGTATCTCCATCAGGAACTGGAAAAACATTTAATGAATTAACAAAATTCTTCTGTTCTTCTAATCTATTTGATGCATTTACCATCATATTATAAAAATTACGTCCATTTATCACTAAATGTTCCAATTTTAGTACCTCCTCTTATACCCTAACGCCCTGAACATTTACTGTTATTCTACTAACACTTACTCCGGTAAATTTTTCAATATTGTATTTTACCCTTTGTATAATATTATTTGCTATAACAGAAATTTTAGTTCCATATTCAACTATTATATATAATTCTATAAATAATTGATTATCTTTTGTTTGGATTTTTACACCTTTACTTAAATTTTCTTTTTTTAAAAGTTTCCACAACCCATCAGTTGAATTTTTAGAAGCCATACCTACTACTCCATAACATTCCATAGTAGAAAGCCCAATCATTTTAGCTAATACTTCATTTGAATAGTAAACTTCTCCAAATTTATTGGTAATGCTTCCATTCATGAAAATTCCTCCTTACTTATTGCCATATGTCTTATTTTATATTAAATAAGTAATTTATTCAAGAAAATAAATGACATTATCTATTAAATTTATTTTTATACTTGAAATAAGTATATCACCTATGATAAAATAAGTTCTGTTCAGTTCATCAATTTTTTGATGTTTTTACATTGACATAGGGAGGTGTTTTCAATGTCAAAAAAATGCGAAGTATGTGGTAAAGGCGTTGTTTCAGGTGTTCAATACAGCCATTCACATCGTCAAAATAAAAGAAAATGGGCGCCAAACGTTCAAAAAGTAAAAGCTATAGTTAATGGTACTCCAAAAACTATATGCGTTTGTACTAGATGCCTACGTTCAGGTAAAGTTGAACGTGCTATATAGTATGAGTAAATAAAATAAAAAATGCAGTTGAATTTCAATTGCATTTTTTTATTTTTTGCTTACTTATTTTTTTTTACAAATATTTTAACTATGCATGATAATATTTTTGGTAATTTAATTGCTATTATCTTCATTAAAAAATCCTCCTTAATGATGACAATGTTTTGATATATACCAACCACAATAAATAAAGCCTAATCCTACTGCAGCAACCCACCCCCATATAGGAACAATAACCGCTAATAATATACCTATACCAATACACGTCATTATCAACCCTGTCTTTCTTCTTTTAAAAAATTTCCACACAATTATTACCCCTATAAATGTTACACTATATATTATATGAATTTAATTCAATTTTGTGATTATGTTTTTATAATTTCATTAATAATAAAAAAACTTACAGTATTTTATTATTAAATTTAAAACAATAACATATAAAAATATATTGTTTTAAACCTACTTATCTAAATACTGTAAGTTATACATCTAATCCTTGGCCAATATTATCAGTAAATTTCCACTTGAAAAATCTACTGATATTTCATTATGTAAAAATTCATTTGAAACTGTTAAAGAATCTCCTAATCTTAAATCATAATTACAAAGTGGATATTTAGCACCTTTTATACTTAAATTTTCTACTATGTCACTATAAGCTTGAAAAGATACTATAGTACCACATTCAGCTTGCAACTTTACACCTTTATTTACTAGAGTTATTATATTATGTTCATCTTTTATATAAGCTTTAATATCTAATTTTAAGCACTTTATAAGCAGCCCTAGGTTACCCAGCATATGATCTATTCTAGTACCTGTGAAACCCAATAACACTATTTCATTTGGTTTTAATCTTATTGCCTCATTAAGCGCAGATTCACTATCTGTAAAATCCTTTTGAGTTGGATGCTGAATAATTTTACATTTTCCTTTTTTGAAATCTTTTAATACATCTTCGTTTATAGAATCAAAATCACCTAAAAGTAAATCAGGACAAATCCTATATTCATATAAACAATTAGCTCCACTGTCTGCACATATGATAAAATTGCTATTTTTTATTTCTTTTCTTAATAATTGTTCTGATGGTGCTTTTCCTCCAGATATTATTACAATTTTCATTTTAAAATCCTTCTTCTAATCCTTTAATATTTTCAGCTATAGTTCCACCTGCAAATACACCTGAACCTGCTACTATTAAATTAGCACCTGCATCAACAACTTTTTTTATGTTATGTTTTTTTATTCCACCATCCACTTCTATCAATAAATCTTTATTTATATTTGAAGCTATTTTTGAAACTTGTCTAATTTTATCTAATGTATAATCTATAAATTTTTGTCCTCCAAAACCCGGATTAACAGACATTATCAATACCAAATCAACTTTATCGATTACATGTTTAATAATATCAACTGGAGTTGCAGGATTTATTGCTATTCCAGCTTTAATTCCAAAACTTTTAATATAATCAATTGTTCTATCAATATGTTTATCTGCTTCATAATGTATAGTGATTATATCAGCACCACTTTTAACAAATTCTTCTATATATTTAGATGGTTGTTCTATCATAAGATGAACATCAAATGTTAAGCTAGAAATGTTTCTAATACTCTTTATAACTGGAAAACCTAATGATATATTTGGTACAAACATTCCATCCATAACATCAATATGTACTGTGTCTATACCACATGCTTCTAATGTTTTTATATCTTCTCCTAATTTTGAAAAATCAGCTGATAATATTGATGGTGATAATTTAATCATTTTCTATTCCTCCTATTAGTAGAAATTTCTTCTAATGTTTTTATATAAAATTCATATCTCTCTTTAGATATTGTACCTCTAGATACTTCATCTTTTATCTTACATCCAGGCTCCTTAAAATGCAAACAATCTGAAAATTTACATTCTCCTTCATACTTTAGAAATTCTGGAAAATAATATTTAAGATTTTCTCTATTAATAAAACTGATATCTAATGAAGAAAATCCAGGAGTATCAACAATAAATCCATTACCATATTCTATAAGTTCACTATGTCTTGTGGTATGTTTTCCTCTTTTTAACTTATCACTTATTTCCCCTGTTTTCATTATTTCTTTTCCAATAATATTATTCAATATTGTTGATTTTCCTACCCCTGATGGTCCGCAAAAAACAGTTACTTCATCATCTAGATTTCTATTTAATTTTTCTAACCCAATTCCTTCTTTAGCATTTAATAATACTATTTCATATCCAGAACTTTCTATCATATTAATAATATGTTTAGTTTCTTTATCATTCTTATCAACTAAATCTATTTTATTTATACATATTAAAGTCTTTAATTTATTAGCTTCACATAAAATTAAAAAACTATTTAATAAATTTAAATTTATATCAGGATGTTTTAATGTTACAACAACAAAAGCTTGTGTTATGTTTGATACAAATGGACGTATTAATTGATTTTTCCTTGGATATATTTCTTCTATTACTCCTTGATTATTTTTAATGCATACTTCCACTATATCTCCCACCATAGGAGTAAATTTATTATGTCTGAATTTACCCCTAGCTTTGCATTTTATTAAATTACCTTCACCTTTAACATGATAAAGTCCTCCTACTCCTTTAACAATAATTCCTTTCATATTTCCTCCAAACTTTCTCAATTTTATCTTGTGATTTATATATTTTAAGGTTTTCCGCTCATTTCTTTACTATATTTAAAGTAACTTACACTAACATTTGTACCTTCTTCAACCTTTTTATTAGGTGGAACTGATTGATTGTATATTTTTCCGTCTTTCTCCTTGTCACCAGTTTTTATTTCTACCTTACTTCCTAATTTTAAATTCAAACTTTCCAATATACTTTTAGCTTCATCTATTGTTTTATTATATAAGTTTGGAACTTGTATAAGATCATCTTGCGAAGATTTACTAACAACTAAATCAATTTTATAACCTGCTTTATATTTTTTTCCTTGTGTAGGAAATTGTTCTACTACATTACCTTTTTGTACATTTTCACTAGATGTATATCTAATTTCACCAATACTAAATCCACTATCTATTATTTTCTGTTTAGCTAAATTAATATTCATATCAACTAAGTCAGGAACTTCGTTATTTTTGTTTCCAGCACTTATTTTTACCTGAATTTCTGAGTCAGATTTCACATTTGTTCCTGGTTTGGGATAACAATAAATCACTTCATTTTTAGGTTTGTCACTTTCCTCACTAGATAAAATCATGAACTTTAATCCTTTATCTTCTACCATTCTTTTTGCTTGATTTTTATCTAATCCTATAATATCAGGAATATCAACATTTTTATTTCCAAATTTTTTAGTAGCAAACACATTTGCAATTATACCTACTACTGAAACAACAATTAATATTGAAACTGCAATAATAGCTATTTTCTTTTTATCTTTAGTTTGTTTTTTTCTTCTTGTCTTTTTTAATCTTGTATTATTATTATCCTTTTCATAATTATAATCATCTTCTTCGTACTCATCACCATCTTCAAAATTTTCATATTCATTATAATTATTTGTATTTACATCTATAGGCTCCATTACTCTAGTATAGTCATCATCATAATTATTAAATTTTATATCTATATTTTTATTATTCTTTAAGTTATTTAACTCATTTATAAGTTCTTGAGCACTTTGGTATCTTTTAATAGGCTCTTTATCTATACATTTCAGTATTAAATTATTTAGACTTTCTGGAATACTAGGATTAACCTTTATAGGTGGTACTACAGAACCTTCTATATGTTTTAATGCTACACCTACAGGAGAATCTGCATCATATGGAACCTTTCCAGTCACCATTTCATACATTATTATTCCTAATGAGTAAAGATCACTCCTACAATCAACAAAAGAACCTCTTGCTTGTTCAGGTGAAAAATAATGTGCCGATCCTACTACCCTTGCTGTATTTGTTATGGTACTAAAATTTGATACTCTTGCTATTCCAAAATCTGTAACTTTCACTTTTTCATTTTCTGTTATCAATATATTATGAGGTTTTATGTCTCTATGAACTATGTTATTCTTATGTGCACAATCTAATGCTTCAGCTATCTCAATAGCTATATCTATTGACTTTAAATATTCTATTCTGCCTTCTTCTTTTATAAGTTCTTTTAAAGTTTTCCCTTTTACATACTCCATAACTATATAATTTATGTCATCTTGATTACCTACATCATAAATATTTACAATATGATTATCTGATAAACTTCCAGCTGCCTTTGCTTCTGTTTGAAATTTATTTACAAAATCTTTATTATTTACAAATTCTTTTTTTAATATTTTAACTGCTACATAACGATTAAGTAAATGACATTTAGCCTTATATACTTCTGCCATTCCTCCTTCGCCTATTTTTTCAATTAATTCATATCTAGCCCCTAGTAAAGTACCTATCATTCATTACCCTCTCCTTCAAATAATACAACAGAAATATTATCTTTAGCACCTTTTTCTTTGCTTTCCTTCACCATTTGTTCACATATCACTTGATTATTCTTATATTGTTTAATTATACTATAAATTTCATTCTCATTTAACTCTTTTGTTAATCCATCTGTACATAAAATAACTTTTTGTCCTTTACATAGGCTTAATTCAAATATATCTACTTTCACTGAAAATTTAGTTCCAAGTGCTCTGGTAATTACATTTCTATTAGGATGTATGGCTGCCTCTTCTTTACTTATCTCTCCACTATCTAATAGTTGTTGAACTAAAGAATGATCTTTAGTTATTCTTAACATTTCATTCCCTTTTACAACATAACATCTACTGTCCCCAACATTTGCTACTACCATTTTATTCTTAACTACCAAACATGTTGTAATGGTAGTACCCATTCCTCTATACTCATTATTCTGACACGCTAGATGGAAAATTTCTGTATTGGCATATTGTACAGCTTCAATAAGACATTGCTTTAAATCATCAATTTCATCATAACGTTTTATACTTTCTAAAATCTTTTCTACTGCTAATTTACTTGCAATTTCTCCTGCATTATGTCCTCCTATGCCATCAGCTACAACATAAGCTCTCTTTTTGTTATCTTCATAAGCCCCAATATAATCTTCATTTTTCTTTCTATTATTCCCTATATCAGATAACATTCCCACCATTTTATAACACCCCCATCTATACCTTACTTTCTATATAACTTCTTCTTAATTGGCCACAAGCAGCATTAATATCTGAGCCCATTTCTTTTCTTATAGTAGTTTCAATATTATGTTTTAATAGTCTTTGTTGAAATTTTTTTATATTATCATTAGTAGATTTTTTAAAATCATTTTCTTTTATCTCATTAACTGGAATAAGATTTACATGACATAATAATCCACGCAGCAAGCTAGCTAATTCTTCTGCATTTTCAAAACTATCATTAAAATCCTTAACTAAAGCATATTCAAATGTAACTCTTCTATTTGTTTTGTTTATATAATATCTACAAGCCTCCATAATTTCCGATATAGAATATTTATTTGCTACAGGCATAACTTGTTTTCTTAACTCATCATTTGTAGCATGCAGTGATATAGCTAACGTTATTTGCAAATTTTCATCTGCTAATGTTTTAATTTTAGGTACAATACCACAAGTAGATAACGTTATATGTCTTTGTCCTATATTTAAACCATTTTCAGAATTAATTAACTTAATAAACTTAACTACATTTTCATAGTTATCAAAGGGCTCACCACTTCCCATAAGAACAACATTTGATATTCTTTCATTTATTTCCTTTTGTGCTGCTAATATTTGTGCTAATATTTCTCCGCTTGTTAAATTTCTTACTATACCATTTATAGTTGATGCACAAAATTTACATCCCATCCTACATCCTATTTGAGTTGAAACACAAATAGAATTACCATGTTTATATTTCATAACAACACTTTCAATTAAATTTCCATCTCTATATGCAAAAAGAAATTTGTATGTATCTTTCTCTTTTGACTCCAATCTAGCTACAGTTTTAGGAATTCCTATATAAAAATTTTCCTTTAAAATTTCTTTAGTTGATTTAGGTATATTTTTCATATCATCAAATTCAAATATACCCTTGTAAATCCAATCAAATACTTGCTTTGCTCTAAATTGCTTTTCACCTTTTTCTTTCATCCAGTTTTTTAACATTTCTATTGATATATCTAATATATTCTCCATATACAAACACCTACCACTGTTTTCTAAGTTTTGCTATAAAAAATCCATCCATAGATTTATTAGGTAAAATTGTTACATACCCTTTTTTATTATATAAAACATTATCTAAATTACCAAAATATATTGACTCTACCTTAAACTTAGGATGTTGTTTTATAAACCATTCAATATTTTTTTCATTTTCGTCTTTATTTAATGTGCACGTAGAATAAATTAATATCCCGTTTTGTTTTACATATATTGAAGCATTAACCAAAATATTTCTTTGTATTCTAACTAATTGTTTTAATTCCTTTAAATTTTTATTCCATTTAATTTCAGGTTTTTTTCTTATTATTCCAAGTCCAGAACACGGTACATCTATAAGTACTCTATCTGCACTATTTTCTAAGTTTTTATTGAATTTAGATGCATTCATCACATCACACGTAATATTAGTTATTCCCAGTCTTTTAATATTTTGTTTGATCAAATCTAACTTAGTTTTATGAATATCATAAGATAATACTTGTCCTGTGTTATCCATAATTTCTGATATATGTGTAGATTTTCCACCAGGTGCACTACATAAATCTAACACTTTCATATTTTTCTCTATATCCATGATAGGTGCAACCAACATAGCACTTTCATCCTGAACAGTCATATATCCTTCTTTAAATAAAGGATTTGATTCTATGCTTTTTCCTTTTAAAATCCTTATGGCTTCAGGACATATATTTCCATCTTCTAATTCATATCCTAAATTAATCAATTTTTCTGTAATTTCTTCATAAGATGTTTTTAAATTATTTATCCTTACAGTAACATCTGGAACTTCATTCAGTCCTTTACAAATCTGTTCCGCTTTTTCTTCACCATATTGTTTTATAAATAATTGAACCATCCATTTAGGAAATGAATATGTAAAGCATAGTTTTTGTAATATATCTTCACAATTACAGTACTTTTTGTTTTTATTTCTTAAATAATTTCTCAAAACACCATTTACAAATTTTGAAGTTTTTATAGAACTATACTTTTTAGAAAGTTCTACAGCTTCATTGACTACTGCAAAATCAGGTACCTTATCAAGATACCTGATTTGATAAATAGCACTTCTTAAAATATTTAAAATGTTGCTATTTAAATTTTTTAATCCTTTTCTTATAAATGTACTTAATACACTATCTATAGTATATTTATATTTTATTGTTCCATATACGATTTCTGTAACTAAAGCTTTATCTTTATCATTCAACTCAGATTTTTTTAAAGCTGAATTTAATACTATATTTGAATAAGATCCCTTTTCAAATACTTGATATAATATATTTATTACTAATTCTCTACTACTCATATTCTACCTCTTTATCTATCTCTACTTATTATTATAAGTCTTATTAGTTGTGAAACAGCCATCAATGCTGCTGCCACATAAGTCATAGCTGCTGCATTTAAAACTTGCTTTGCACCTTTTATCTCATTTTCATACAATATTCCTCTAGTGCTTAATATTTTTAGTGCTCTACTTGAAGCATCAAATTCAACTGGTAATGTAATAATATGAAAAATTACTACAGCGCCAAACAAAATTATACCAAAATTCACAAAAGGCTTTATACCTAAAAATAATCCTAAAATGAATAAAATCCATGAAGCATTTGAACCTATATTAGCTATAGGAACAATAGAATTTCTAAGAACTAGAGGATAATAACTTTCTTTATGTTGAATAGCATGACCCGTTTCATGGGCAGCTACTCCTATAGATGCCACAGATGTTCCATAAAACACATCATTAGAAAGCCTCATTACTCTTTTTCTAGGATCGTAATGATCTGTTAATTTTCCACTTACTACTTCCACAGGAATATCATATAATCCTGCAGAATCCAAAAGTGCTCTAGCAACTTGTGACCCATTATATCCATTCATACTATTAACTTTAGAATATTTGTCAAATGTAGTTTTAACTTTTGTTTGCGCCCAAAATGTTATTAATAGTGCTGGTATAAGAAAAATTATAGTGCTATCATACCCAAACATAACTTCACACCCCTTTTAGGCTTTTATTTTAAATAAATATCTTTTTCTAAAGAATTTCCCTTTAAAAATTCTTTAACTTCTAAAACTTTTTTACCTGGAAATTGGATTTTTTTAATTCTAAGTATACCTTCTCCACAACTCACATCAACACCCTCATTTGATACATTAATTATATATCCAGGTTTATAATCTGTAGTTTTATCTATTATTTCGGTTTCATAAACTTTCATATTTTTATCGTTATATTGAGTATATGCAATTGGCCAAGGATTTAAACCTCTAATAAAATTATTTATTTCTTTTGATGATTTATTCCAATCAATCTTTGCCATTTTCTTATCAAGCATAGGTGCATAGCAACTTAAGCTATCATCTTGCTTTTGAGGTGTAATATTCTTAAATTCTTTAATTGCTTTTATTAAAAGTTGTGCTCCTTCTTCCATCAAAATATCATGAAGCTCTCCAGCAGTCATATTTTTTCTTATACTAACTTCATCTTTTAAAAGCATATCCCCAGTATCTAACCCAACATCCATAAGCATAGCTGTGTTTCCACTTTTTTCTTCTCCATTCATTATTGCTGCATTAATTGGTGCTGCACCTCTATATTTAGGAAGAAGTGATGCATGTAAGTTTATACAAGCATATTTAGGTATTTCTAAAACTTCTTTAGGTAAAATCTGTCCAAAAGCAACAACAATTATGAAATCCGGATTTATATCTTTTAATTTTTGAATAACTTCTGGATCTTTTCTCAATCTTACTGGTTGATATACATCAATATTATGCTCTACTGCTACCTCTTTAACTGCTGATATTGAAAGTTTCTTCCCTCTTCCTTTAGGTTTATCTGGTTGAGTTAAAACTGCTTTCACATCAAATTCTTTTATCAGTGCTTTTAGTGATGGTACTGAAAACTCTGGAGTCCCCATAAAAACTATGTTCATTATTACTCAACACCTTCTTCTATAACCTTGTCTATAAATAATACTCCATATAAATGATCAATTTCATGACAAAACGCTCTTGCTAATAATCCTTCACCTTCTAATATTGCTTCTTCACCTTTTTCATTTAATGCTTTAACTTTAACATATGTTGGTCTTTCTACAGTTCCTTGTCTTCCTGGTATACTTAGACATCCTTCAATATCTACTTCACTGCCTTTAGTTTCTATAATTTCAGGATTTATTATTACTATAGGACCATTTCCTACATCTATTACAGCTAATCTCTTTAATATACCAACTTGTGGACCTGCTAATCCTACACCATCAGCTTTATACATTGTTTCTTTCATATCTTCAATTAATGTTAACAATCTTTCATCGACCTTTTCAATTTTTCTACATTTCTTTCTTAAAATTTCATCTCCATTTATTCTTATATTTCTTATTGCCATTTTAAAAACTCCCTTCTATAATTTTAAAGCATATTTATTGGATTAATATCCATACTAATCCTTATACTATTATAATCGTATTTTACAATTTCATAAACAAGTTTTTTTATTTTTCGGGCATATTTATTATTAATATCACCTTTTAATATTATTTGCCACCTATAGTTATTTTTAATTTTCGATATTACACAAGGGCACGGTCCTAACAGTTCTATTTTATCATTTTTACTTATAATTTTTTTTAAGTTTATAGCAACATTTTGTATATTTTTTATTAACAAATTTTCATTCTCACTACTCATATTTATACAAAAGATATTTGAGAAAGGAGGATAATTCATATCTCTTCTTATTGTTATTTCCTTTTTATAGAAATCATCATAATCATTTGAAGCTGCACATTTTATACTATAATTATCAGGATTATATGTCTGTACAACTACTTCTCCTTTTTTCTTACCTCTTCCTGCTCTACCAGAAACCTGAGTAATTAGTTGAAATGTTCTTTCTGCTGACTTAAAGTCTGGTAAGTTTAATGATAAATCTGCAGCTATTACACCAACTAATGTAACATTACTAAAATCCAAGCCCTTAGCTACCATTTGAGTACCTATTAAAATATCTGCTTCTCCATTTTTAAACTTATTGTATATATTTTCATAAGAATCTTTTTTTCTTGTGGTATCAAAATCCATTCTCAAAGTATTTACTTTAGGAAAATATTTTTTAATTTCTCTTTCAACTTTCTCAGTACCTATTCCAAAATATTTAACATACTTACTTCCACAGCTAGGACAAACTCTTAAAGCCTTTTGCTTATTACCACAATAATGACAGCTTAAATAATCTCCTTCACTATGATAAGTAAGAGCAATGTCACAATTAGAACATTTGAATACATATCCACATTTTCTACAAGAAACGAAAGTAGAAAAACCCCTTCTATTTAAAAATAAAATTACTTGTTCCTTTTTTGCAATTTTTTCTTTTATAGAAGAAAACAATTTTCTACTAAAAATGCTTCTGTTATTATTCATTAATTCTTCCCGCATATCTACTACTTCAATTTTAGGTAGTGAAGCTCCATCTGCTCGTTTATTCATTGTTATAAGTTCAACTTCATCTCTCATTGCCTCATAATAAGTTTCTATACATGGTGTAGCTGTTCCTAAAACCACTTTACAATTTTCAATATGACTTTTTAAGATTGCAATCTCCTTTGCCATATATTTTGGATCACTTTCAGATTTATAACTTGTTTCATGCTCCTCATCAATAACTATAAGTCCTAAATTTTCGAATGGTAAAAAAATTGCAGACCTAGCTCCAATAGCTACTTTGACCTTACCATTTTTTACTCTAAGCCATTCATCATATTTTTCACCTAGTGACAACTTACTGTGAAATACCGTTATATCTTTTCCAAACCTACCTTTAAATCTCTCTACCATCTGTGGTGTAAGAGCAATTTCAGGCACCAATATTATCGAATCTTTTCCTTGCTGTAACATAATACTTACCAAATTCATATATATTTCTGTTTTTCCACTTCCAGTAATACCATGGATTAATGAAATGTTTTTTTTGCAATTTAAAATCATATCAACAGCTTTTTTTTGATCATCATTTAAAATTTTTTCTTCATATGCTTTATATTGTCTTTCATTATATCTATTAACTATAAGTTTTCCTTGTTCAAGGAAACCATGCTTTATCATAGTATTTATAGATGACATGGATACAGAAAATTTCTTACTAAGTTCATTTTTATTAAATTTGCCTTCATTTTTCTTAACAATATTATAAATTAATACATAAGGTTCTTTGCAAAATCTATCTTTTAAATTTTCTCCAGTTCTAATTACATTTTTTACTTTATTTGATATACCTTTAAACATACCATTTGGTAGTATAGTTTTAATACATTCTATATATGTGCATAAATATTTTTCTCTCATTATTGTTATAAGTTTTAAATCTTTTTCTCTTAAAACTGGAAAATCATCACACATACTTTTTATATATTTAATTTTTTTTATACTAGCATCTATTACATCATAAAATTCTACTACAAATCCATATACCATTCGATTACCTTTTCCAAAAGGAACCTTAACTCTAAATCCTAAATCTATTTTTTCTAACAATTCTTTGGGAATAGCATATGTAAAAATTCTATCAACTTGCTTTGAATCATTATTAACCACAATACCAGCGTATTTCTTACACACCTTATCACCCTTTTTAAAATATTAAAAAAGCGCGTTAATCAGCGCTTTTTGTTTATTAAATCAAATAATTGCTTTGCAACTTGTCTTTTAGACATTGTTTCAAGTGGTATTATATTACCATCTCTACACAATATTGTTACTTTATTATCAGAAGATGCAAAACCTGTCTCTTTACTCATTATATCATTTGCAACAATATAATCTAAGTTTTTCTTTTTAAGTTTTTCTTTAGCATTATTTATTAAATCATTACTTTCTGCTGCAAATCCAACTAAAATTTGTTTTGTTTTTATTGCTCCTAATTTTCTTAATATATCATTATCTTTAATTAATTCTAAATTAAGTTCTTGACCTACTTTCTTTATCTTTTTATCAGAATAATTTTTAGGTTTGTAATCAGCCACAGCTGCTGATTTAACTACAATATCTTGTTCTTCAAAATTTTCCATAACAGCTTTCAACATCTCAGAATTTGTATTAACTTTAATTACATTTACACCAAAAGGTTCTTTTAAGTTACATGGGCCCGAAATTAATGTAACTTCCGCTCCTCTATCTCTAGCTTCCTCAGCTATAGAATATCCCATTTTACCACTAGATCTATTGGTAATAAATCTTACTGGATCAATTGGTGCAATAGTAGGTCCTGCTGTTACTAAAACTTTTTTTTCAACTAAATCCTTATTATCATTTAAATAACTAACTATTACATCAGCAATAAGTTCAGTATTTGCTAACTTTCCAGCTCCAACATCACCGCAAGCCAACCTTCCACTTTCTGGTTGTATAAAATTATAACCAAACTTTTTTAATTTACTTATATTTTCCTGAACAATAGGATTATTGTACATATTAGTGTTCATTGCTGGAGCAAAAATTACAGGAGCACGAGTAGCCATTATTGTTGTTGAAAGCATATCATCAGCTATACCATTTGCAACTTTTCCTATAATGTTAGCAGTAGCTGGCACAATAGCCATAACATCTGCTTTTTTCGCTAAAGATATATGTTG
Organism: Haloimpatiens myeolchijeotgali; assembly: GCF_042688525.2. Lineage (GTDB taxonomy): Bacteria > Bacillota > Clostridia > Clostridiales > Clostridiaceae > Haloimpatiens. Next base: position 1,455,832 of record NZ_JBHWAB010000001.1, on the reverse strand, counting down.
TATCTCCCAAGCTTTAGGTTCTTCAAACATATCATGTGTAACCATATTTTGACTTAAAGATTGAAAACTTAATGGTTTAACAAATTCGCATGCAGATTTAGTCATAATAACATTAACATCGATATTTTTTTTTCTTAACCTGCTTACTACATCTAAAGCTTTATATACAGCAATACCTCCAGTTACTCCCAATACCACTGTCTTTTTCTTATTCATAACTATCTCATTCCTTAGTTTTCTTCTTCTATAGTAACAGCTTCTTTATTTATTTCTTTTATAGCAACTGTTACTGGTTTTGTTGAATTAACATCTATAGTAGGTTCTTCTCCATCTATTAACTGTCTAGCTCTTTTAGCTGCTGCAACAATTAATGAATATCTATTATCTATTTTACCTAATAATTCTATAAGTGGTGGATCTATCATTGATATTCCTTTTTTACTCATATGTAAATCACTCCTTACATTTAAAATTTATAAAATTTTTATCAATTTCATCATTAATTCTTTTAACTCTACATTTTTCTGATAATATAATACTTTCTATTTTTTTAACAGACTCTTCTACTGTATCATTAATCACAGCATAGTTATATTCTTTAACAAAACTAATCTCTTTATGTGCTGATTGTAATCTTGTTTTTAAAGATTCTGGAGTTTCACTACCTCTATTAACTATTCTATTTTTTAACTCTTCCATAGATGGTGGTAAAATAAAAATGAAAACTCCTTCTTTGTATGTTTTTTTCACATTCAAAGCACCTTGTATATCTATTTCTAATATTACATCTTTACCTTTTTCAAGTTTTTCTAAAACATAGGATTTAGGTGTACCATAATAATTACTGTACACCTCTGCATATTCTAAAAAATCTTTTTTTTCTATTTTATCTTTAAACTCTTCTTTGGTTAAAAAATGATAATGTTTGCCATTTTCTTCACCATCTCTAGGTAATCTTGTAGTAGCTGATACTGATAACCAAAAATCATTTCTTTTGAGAAGTTCTTTACAAATAGTACCCTTTCCAGTCCCAGAAGGTCCAGAAATAACTATTAGTAACCCCTTTTCATTCATTATTCATCAACCTCTTCTACACTTTCATCTTCCTTAGCAGAAAGTCTATGTGCAACTGTTTCTGGTTGTACTGCTGAAAGAATAACATGATCACTATCTGTAATAATTACAGCTCTTGTTCTTCTTCCATATGTTGCATCAATAAGCATACCTCTATCTCTTGCTTCTTGAATTATTCTCTTTATTGGTGCTGATTCTGGACTTACAATAGCAACAAGTCTATTTGCTGAAACAATATTACCAAATCCTATATTTATTAATTTAATATTCATATGAATCCTCCTACTTATTCAACATTTTGAATTTGTTCTCTAATTTTTTCTATTTCGCTTTTTATATTTAAAACTAAATTAGAAATCTCCAAATCATTTGCTTTTGATCCTATTGTGTTAACTTCTCTGTTCATTTCTTGCACAATAAAATCTAACTTTCTTCCTACAGTTTGCTGCAATTCAAGTGTTTCTTTCATTTGATTTATATGACTATGCAGCCTTACAATTTCTTCATCAATGCATGCTTTATCTGCAAAAAAAGCTACCTCTGTAGCAATTCTAGATTCATCTATTTGCGAATCCTGCAACAATTCCTTTAATCTTACTGTAAGTTTTTCCTTATACTCTTTAGGTACTACAGGTGCTCTTTTTTCTATTTTTTCTAATAAACCTTTGACATTTTTACAACGACTTATTATATCTTGATATAATTTTTCACCTTCTCTTATTCTCATATCTATTAGTAAATCAAGTGCTTGGTTTAAAGGTTTATTCATTTCACTCCAAACTTGTTCTAAATCATCTTCCTTATACTCTAAAGAAATAACATCTCCAAATTTAGCAATAAGTGAAACTGATATGTCATCAACAACATCATATGAATTCTTAATTTCATTTAGACATTCAACATAGTTATCTGATAACTTTTTATTAAATACAACTTTAACGTCTTCTCTTTCATACACATTTTGAGTTATAAAGACATCAACTTTTCCTCTTTTTATTTTATCACTTATAACTTTTCTGATTTTTTGTTCCAAAGATAACAAATTTTTAGGCATTCGTATATTCATATCACAATATCTGTGATTTACACTTTTCATTTCAATATTAAAACTTCTTGTTTTACCTTGTGAATTTGCTCTTCCAAATCCTGTCATGCTTTTAATCATAATTATTCACCCTTCCGGTCAATATCAGTTCATAATAATTATTATACATATATTTATTACTTAATTTCAAGTAAAAAATAAAATTGATGGATTTATTTCATATTTTTTAATTTTCCTAATCCATCACATAATATCTCTACTTTATTTGTTAAAGCTATTCTAAAATAATCATATCCTAGATTTCCAAATGTATATCCAGGAGTAACAATTAAACCAAATTTAAATAAAAGTTCTCTACAAAATTCATAAGTAGTATATTCTTTAGGAGTTCTACACCATAAATAAAATGTAGAATATGAATCAAAATACTCTATATTACAATTATCTAATATTTTTTTTGCTGCTTTTCTTCTTTTATCATAAATTCTTCGTACCATATTAATATAATATCTATCTAACTTTAACGCTTCTATCGCTGCATATTGTATAGGTTTAAATTGTCCTGAATCTAAATTAGTTTTTACTTTGAGAAGTGCTTTTAAAACTTTTGAATTACCAACTACATATCCAATTCTAAATCCTGTCATATTATAAATTTTAGACATAGTTCCAAATTCTATACTATTTTTTTCATTATCATATTGAAGAATACTAGTAGGTTTCTTTTTTTCTTCAATAATTTCATTATATGCACCATCATTACATAATATTACATTATTTTCTTTACATAATTTAATAATTTCTGTATAAAAATCACCATTTGCTGCTGCTCCTGTAGGATTATTAGGATAATTAATAACAAAAAGCTTACTCTTTAAAATAATATTTTTAGGTATATTATTTAAATCTGGTAAAAACATTTTATCTTCTTTCAAAGGTACAGTATAAGGTTCTGCTCCCCACAAATAGCAACTGTTTTTATATACAGGATATGCTGGATTGGGTATTATTACACAATCACCTATATCACATACTGCAGGTATTAACTTACCAACCCCTTCTTTAGATCCTATTAATATTAAAACTTCATCCATATTTAGTTTAACAGAATATACTTCATCATAATACTTTATTATTTGCTTTTTTAATTCTTTAATTCCATCATAAGGTGGATATTTATTATATTCATCTATAGAAAAAGATTGTATTAATTTATCAATTATATGTTGTGATACTGGTAAATCTGGATCTCCTATAGATAAATCTACTATATTTTTTCCTTTACTCATTAATTTTTGTTTTAACTCGTTTAAATCTTTAAATTTATATTCTCCTATATTGTTAAGTCTATTATTTATTTTCATAAATACTCCTCCATAATAATAGCTTTTTATTAGTTTATTCAATAACTATCTAATAGGTTACAAAATAAATCATGTAAAAAATAAAATTATGGAACAAAAGCATATACTGAATAAAAAAAGCCGCTAATAAATAGCGACTTTCAAATATCCTATAATCCTGTTGCAACTAATTTTATAATAAACAATATAGCTAATATATACATAACAATTGAAATTTTCTTTTTATCTTCCTTCTTTTTAGTAATAATATTATTTATTAAATTTAAAATTACATAAGCTAATATTCCTATAGTCAAACCATCACCAATACTATAAGTTAAAGGCATCAATGCTATAGTAAGAAATGCTGGTACTCCTTCAGTAAAATCAGCAAAATTAATCTTAACTATATTTTCCATCATATAGTAACCTACAACTATTAAAGCTGGCGCTGTTGCACATGCTGGTATTGCAGTAAATATTGGGGAAAAGAACATAGCTATCAAAAATAACACACCAGTTACAACTGCAGTTAAACCTGTTCTTCCTCCTTCTGCAACTCCTGCAGAACTTTCAACATATGTAGTTACAGTTGAAGTACCTAACATTGCTCCGAAAGTAGTACCTATTGAATCAACCATTAGAGCCTTACCTGCTCTAGGAACTTTTCCATCTTTATCTACCATACCTACTTTAGACGCTACTCCAACTAAAGTTCCTACTGTATCAAAGAAATCTACAAACAAGAAAGTAAGAACTATAGTAATAAATGTCCATATTTTTGTGCTATCCATAACATACGAAAAATCTAATTTGAAAGCTATATCACTTAATGATTCAAATGCAAAAACCTTTTTTGGTAAAAAAATCATGTATTTTGATGCAAGATTAGGATTAACTAATGCATATATCCATGCACATATTGAACTAACTAGTATACCCCATAAAATAGCACCTTTTATGTTTTTCTTTGATAAAGCTACTATTACTATTATTCCAATTACAGCTATTATTACTGTAGGAGTTGTAAAATTACCCATCGAAACTAGTGTAGCATCATTTTTTACTACTATTCCTGCATTTACAAACCCTATAAATGCTATAAAAAGACCAATACCACCTGTCACTGCAATTTTTAACGTATTTGGTATTGCATTTACAACTGCTTCTCTTACATTTGTTGCTGAAAGAATAATAAATATAATACCTTCAAAGAATACAGCAGTTAATGCAACTGACCAATGAATTCCCTTTCCACAAACACTAAAAGCAAAAAACGCATTTAATCCCATTCCTGAAGCTAATGCAAAAGGTAAATTAGCATACAAACCCATAAGAATTGTAGCCAAACCTGCAGTCAAACATGTTGCTGTAACTAAAGCTCCTGCAGGCATTCCCGTTTTACTTAAAATTCCTGGGTTAACTGCGATTATATAAGCCATAGTCAAAAATGTTGTTACACCTGCAATAACTTCTTTTCTTACGTCTGTTCCATTTTCCTTTAACTTAAAGAACTTTTCCATTTACTTGACCCCCTGTATTTTATACAAATAAAAATAACCACTGAGATTATGAGGAATCTTCAGCGGCTATATGCTCCGTTCAAGCAAATGCCAAACCATAAAGATTCACTCATAGTCAGATATTTACGGTATCTGGTAGAAACTCCTAATCCACATTATTAGAATTATATGAGGAATTACCTTAAGTGGTTATTTGTCTTTCACAAGAACATAATATCAATATTAAGTTATTTTGTCAATGATAAAACGAACTTTTTTTTATTTTGCTTTTATATAATTCGTTATTAGTATAAATCTTTCTCAAATATACTTCTAATTTCTTCTATTTTATTTGTTTTTCCTAATGCTAAAATTAGTTTTATTCTTGCTTTTTGTCCTGGCAAATCATCTCCAAAAATTACTCCCATATTTCTAAGTAATTTTCCTCCACCTGGATATCCATATGAATCCATTACTCTACCTTTAAAGCATCTAGATACTAGAACAACAACAACTCCTTTTTGTATTGCTCTTTCTACTGCTTCAGCCATTTTAGGTGGTATATTTCCTCTACCCATACCTTCAATAACTAACCCCTTACATTGTTCTTTCACACAAAAATCTATTAATTTCCCATCCATACCTGCTGTTGCTTTTATTAATTCTACTCTTGGCTCAATTGTTTCTGTTTTTATGTGTTGTTTTTTTAATGCATCTCGATAAAATATAACGTTATTACTATCAATAATTCCTATTGGACCAAAATCAGGGCTTTGAAATGTATTGAGATGCATTGTATGACTTTTTGTTACTTCACTTGCACAATGTAATTCATCATTTAAGCAAACTAACACTCCTTTATTTTTTGCTTCTTCACTTATAGCTGTACAAATAGATGCTGATAAATTCGCTGGACCATCATATCCTAATTCTGAACTATTTCTCATAGAACCTGTAACAATAACAGGTTTTTCATCTTTTATAATTAAATCAAGAAAATAGGCTGTTTCTTCTAATGTATCTGTTCCATGAGTTACTACTACACCACAAATATCCTCTCTACTAAGAAGTTCTTTTATATAGTTTGATAATTCCAACATAATCTGAGGTGTCATATGTGGTCCTGGTAAACTTGAAAAAGTACATGACTCAATTTGAGCATATTTTTCAACTCCTGTTACCATACCCATAATCTCATCACCATTTAAAGTAGGTACTGCTGCTTTAATTCTTGGATCTACTTTCATTGAAATTGTTCCACCATTAAATACTACTGCAACTTTTTTCATTGCGCTCCCCCCTGAAATTTTATGTAATAATTGCAAAATTGAAACAAATCTTTCTGCATAAATTTATTTTACAACATTTTTATCACAATTACATCTTTTTTAATAAAAAACTTAAATCAGTTTTGATAAATTTTTTTAATATAAAAATGACAATTCTATTTATACATATTTCAAAATAAAAAAGGATTACACATTTCAAGTGTAATCTTTTTCTATTAATGATATTTTTCTTATAAAAAAACTTTTATTTAATTTATAGTTAATCTTTTATATCTCTATCATCTAGATATCCTTTGTTTTCAGTATCTGGATTACTTAATATTCCTGCTAAAACCAAAATCCCTAAAAAAGCATTTACAATTTCATTATAATTTTCTGGTAATATATGAATACCAAGACCTTCTAAAAGAAGTGGAATAAACGCAAAAATAGAAACCCATAGCCCATAATTTTTAAATCTTTTCATTTCTCCATCCCCTAAAGTTTTATATTAATATTGTATTATTTTTATAGAAAAATGTTACTTTTTTTCATCCTATGTGGGTAGAATTTTAAATTTGCATGATATAATTTCACATAAACCTATTATACATTAAATTTACTTAACTTTAAGGCAATAAATTTCTTCAAAAGATTTATAATTTTTTTAATAATAAAAAAAGAGCCATTTCAAGGCCCTTATAATTAAAATCTATCTAATAGTTTTTGCAATTTTTGTGCTTGTATAGCAGATTGTTCAGCAAATTCTTTGAATGTTGAAGATATTTCTGGGTCAGATACTTTACCAGAATACATTTGATAATCTCTTACACTTTCTTGAGCATCTAATAATTTCTTTTTTATAGTTTCTTTAGTATTTAATTCCATTTAATCTCCTCCTTTTTTACTACTATCATTATTATTAGATTAAATTAACTTATTATTCATGGTAATCAAGTCAAACTCCTCTTTATCAAAGTAATCATTCGTATCTATGAAATAAACATTAAAAAAAACACAATAAGGTAGTAATCTTCATAAATTTATAATTATGATATTCAACTTTCGCAGTAAAAAAATACTGCTTAGCGAAGGGAAATGATATCTTGCGTAAGAAACATTTGAACAAAGTTTACAAGTTCTAAGCAAGATATCATTCCCCGTAGCGGCTATTTTTCACCTTCGAAAGTTGAGTTATGATATAATTATAGTGTTATAGTGTATTTTCGTTATGTTCAATAATAGCGTAAGGAGTGACTAATGATGAATGATGTTACATTCGGAGTCAAAGTAAATAAAGAATTAAAAGAAAAAATTTCAGGATTAATGAAAGAATCTGGTCTACAAGGTAAAGATTTTATGCAAAATCTAGTTAATTTATATGAAATAGAAACCTCAAAAACTCAAATACCTGAAATAGCTCAAGATATAACTGAACTTCAATGCTTAACTCAGAGAATGAACAATATATATCTTAATTTAGCTAATAGAATTCAAAATATAAATAAAACTCAAAATGAAATTTTTGAAAAAAAAATTAAAGAAAAAGAAGAAAAAATTTATTCTTTAGAAAACAATTTAAAACAATTAAAATTAAAAAATGAAAATACAATCAAACAAATAGATAATTTAAAAATATTAAACGAAAAAATTGAAAGTACAATCTCTCAGTTAAAAGATACTAATGATTCAAACAAATTATTAATTGAAGAATACAAAGAAAAACTACATAATTTCTCTTTACAATTAGAAAAATATAAACAATATGATATCAAATTAACTAAATATGAAGAATGTATTCACACTTTAGAAAATAAAAACTCTATCTTAAAAAATACTATGGAAAATTTAAAAGAAAACCATTCAAAAGAAATTTCACAAAAAAATACTGAAGTTAAAACATTACAAAATCATATAACTTCATTAGAAAATGAACAAAACAAAACAATAGAAAGATTAAAAGATAAGTTTGAACTTGAAAAAGGAAAAGACTTGCTTGAAATAGAAAAATCTTATCAAAATAAGATTAACAATTTAACTAATGAATATAATGATAAAATTAAAGAATTGTTAAATGAATTAGAACTGTCAAAAGTAGAAAAATCTAAACAAACTATTGAAGATTTATCTTCATTAAATGAAAAAAAGTAGTAACAATTTTATTAATAAATTAATAAAATAATAGTGAATAAACTTTCTCTCCTATTTGTACAGGCTTTGATAATAAATATTATTTGAAAGGAGAGTTAATTTATGTTTTGTGGTTATTACTTTGGATGTTGTTGCTGCTATTTTATAGCAATACTAATAATTCTTTTTATAATAGCAGCAGTATGTCATTGTTGTTAAAAATACTACTTTATAATAAAATTAAACGGGCTGTACATAAAAACAGCCTGTTTAATTACTATTATAAAATAATACAAATTAAATTTCCATTACCCTCATTAATTATCTTCTCTAATGTTCTTTGTATCTTCCTTTGAACATCCTCTGGCATTTTGTATAACTTCTTTTGAAGTCCATCTTTGACTAATACTTCAATAGATTTTCCAAACATATTACTCTGCCATATCTTTGATGGATCATTTTCAAACTGCTCTAATATAGATTTAACTAATTCTTCACTTTGTCTTTCACTTCCCATTATAGGAGATATTTCAGTATTTATATCTGCTTTTATAAAGTGTAGTGATGGTGCACTAGCTTTTAATTTAACTCCATATCTACCACCTTGTTGAACTATTTCTGGTTCTTCCAATTTCATTTCAGTTAATTGTGGAGCTACCAAGCCATATCCTGTTTCTCTTACATCTCTAAGCGCCTGTTCTACTTTATCATATTCAACTTTTGCTTTATAAAGTTGTGATACTATATTTAATAATTCATTTTCACCTTTTATTTCAGCATTACATCTCTCTCCTAAAATTTTATAGAACAGATCATTTTTAGGATTTAATTGTAATCTAGCTGTACCATCTCCCATGTTCATTTCAATCAAATTAGAGTTATGCAAAAATTCAACTTCATTAAAATTAGATATGGATTTTTTGACATCTCTAACCTTATATATGTTCTTGCACATATCTTTTACTAAAGTCATAAAATCAATCTTTAACCAATGATCTCTGTTAAGTTTTTCTATCCATTCAGGCATATCTATGTTTATTTCTTTAACTGGAAATTCTTTTAAAACCCTTCCAAAAATATTTGATATATCTTCTTCCTTCATATTCATAACATCAACGACCTGAACAGGCACATCATATTTTTCTTCTAATTGCTTTCTTAATTCTATTGTTTTAGGATCATATATATGTCTAGTGTTTAAAATCATTATGAATGGTTTATTTATAGATTTTAGTTCATTAACTACTCTTTCTTCAGCTTTAGTATAGTTTTTTCTATCAATGTCTGTAATAGATCCATCTGTTGTAACTAAAAGACCTATTGTAGAATGTTCGTTTATGACCTTTTTAGTCCCTATTTCTGCTGCTTCTTCAAAAGGTATTTCATAATCATACCAAGGTGTGTTTACCATTCTAGGTGTTTCATTTTCAGTATAACCAAGTGCACCTTCAACGATATAGCCAACACAATCAACCATTCTTACTTTAAATTTCGTACTTTCATTCAAGCTAATATCTACTGCTTCATTTGGTATAAATTTGGGTTCCATAGTATGAATTGATTTTCCTGATCCACTTTGAGGAAGTTCATCTTTTGCTCTTTCTTTTTTATGAGGATTTTTGATATTAGGCAAAACCATAAGTTCCATAAATCTTTTAATAAAAGTTGATTTCCCAGTTCTTACCGGTCCTACTACTCCTACATATATATCCCCTTGGGTTCTTTCTGCAATATCTTTATATATATCGAAGTTTTCCAAGTTATACCCTCCCATCACTTACATATTAACATTATATATATATTAGCCAATATGAAAAATATTACAAAAAAAGCTTACCATCAATAAACTTTTATTAATGATAAGCTTTTTCTAATAAAATTCACTTTTTCTATCTCGAGTCATAAGCTCATATACTCCATATTTTGGATCCTTGTTTTGAAACAATACCTTATACAGCATATCTGTTATAGGCATTGGAACAGATAGATTAGATTTCAGCTCATAAAAGGCTTTACAAGCCTTAATCCCTTCTACTACCATTCCTATCTCTTTACAAGCTTCTTCCATAGGAATCCCTTTACCTATAAGTATACCAGCTCTTCTATTTCTACTATGCATACTAGTACAAGTTACTATTAAGTCACCCATACCTGTAAGTCCATAAAAAGTTTCTCTCTTTCCTCCTAGTTTTACTCCTATTCTTATTATTTCACTCATACCTCTAGTCATAAGTGCAGCCTTGGTATTATCCCCATATCCAATACCATCAGAAATTCCAGCTGCTAAAGCAATTATATTTTTCACAGCTCCACCTATTTCTATTCCTACAATGTCATCATTTGTATATACTCTAAATTTACTTGTCATAAATAAATCTTGAACTAAAGCAGCATATTCCATATTTTCAGAAGTTACTACAGCTGTGGTTGGAATGTCCATAGCAACTTCTTCTGCATGACTAGGCCCAGAAAGAGCTACTACATGATTATGTGGTAATTCACTCTTTATCACTTCCGACAGTCTTTTCTTAGTTTCTTGTTCTATACCTTTTGAAATATTTATTATTACTTGATCATCCCTAAGTTTTCCCTTAATCTTTCTACAAATCTCCCTAACCGCATGAGATGGAACACATAAAACTATAAATTTACTGTTTTTAATCACATGTTCTATATCAGAATAAGCTTTAACATTTGAGGGTATGACAACATTAGGTAAATACTTTATATTCTCTTTTTTTATATTGATGTCCTCTACTACACTAGGCTTTCTATCCCATATGGATACATCAAGTCCTTTTTTCCCTAACATAATACCTAGAGCTGTTCCAAAACTTCCTCCCCCCAAGAATGAAACATCAGACATACTATTCCTTCCTTTCTCTAAAAATAAATTTAATTCCTGTTCCATTAAAATCAAAACTTTGTCTTAATTGATTTTCCAAATATCTTTTATACGAAAAATGTAAACATGCTGTATCATTTACAAAAAGTACAAATGTAGGTGGTTTAATACTTACCTGCGTAATATAATAAATCTTTAATCTTCTTCCCCCTAATATTGGTGGTTCTTGCATAAGTACTGCTCTATTTATAACTTCATTTAATATTCCTGTTGAAATACGTTTAGAATAGTTATCATAACATTCTTTTGCCATATTTAAAACTTTATGTACTCTTTGACCAGTTTTAGCTGATATAAATAAATATGGAGCATATAACATAAATACCAACTTAGACTGTATTTCTTTTTTAAATTTATTTAATGTCTTATCATCTTTTTCAATTAGATCCCATTTATTTACTAAAACCATTATAGCTTTATTCATTTCATGGGCATAACCTATTATTTTCTCATCCTGCTCACTTATACCTTCAGTAGCATCTATCATAAGTATACATACATCAGCTTTCTCTATTGCAGCTAAAGTTCTTATCGCACTATATCTTTCTATATGTTCTTTTATTTTACTTTTTCTTCTTAATCCTGCTGTATCAACTAATATAAATTTTCCTTCTTCTCTTTCTATATAACTATCTATAGCGTCTCTTGTAGTTCCAGGAATATTGCTGACTATATTTCTTTCCTCACCAATTATCTTATTTACTAAAGAAGATTTTCCTACATTAGGTTTTCCTACAAAAGCAATTCTTATATTATCATCTTCTTCATCATTTATATTTATACTATCAAAATGTTTTACAACTTCATCTAGCATATCTCCTAATCCTAAACCTTGAGACGCAGAAATAACATTAGGATCTCCAATACCTAAATTATAAAATTCATATTGATTATCTTCTTCTTTTATTCTATCAATTTTATTTACAACTAAAACTACAGGTTTGTTACTTTTTCTAAGCATATTTGCAACTTCATAATCTGAACCAGTTAATCCTTCTTTACCATCAACAATAAACATTATTACATCTGATGTCTCTATTGCTATCTGTGCCTGTCTTCTCATTTGTTTAACAATAATATCATTACTTTCTGGTTCAATTCCCCCAGTATCAATTATTGTAAACTTATGATTAAGCCATTCTGATTCTGCATATATTCTATCTCTTGTAACCCCTGGTTTATCATCTACAATTGCAATTCTCTTACCAGCTAATTTGTTAAATAATGTTGATTTCCCAACATTAGGTCTTCCTACTATAGCTACTATTGGTTTTGACATTATTACTCCTCCTTACAACAACTATTTATTATATCTATTAAATCTTCTCCACTATAATCACAAATTAATATTTTTCTATTAAATTCATTTTCCAAATCTTCTATAGTTATATCATCTAACAATACTTTATCAGAATTTTGTTCAAGTTCATAACCTTTTCTTATCATATTATTTGAGACAATTATATATTCACATAAATCCTCATCTTTAACTTGTTCAATAATATCTTGCCCTGTTAATAACCCTGCTACTGTTATAGTTTCTCCAAAAAAATTATTTATTATTTTTTTTACTTTAATTCTTACATTTTTATTATAATTCATAATTTTATTAGCAGCATTTTGTATTTCTTTATAAGCTGAAACACCTGTTATTATTGTAAAAGTTCCTTTTTTATGTAAATCTAATCTATTTAAATTATTTTCTATATTATCTCTAAATATTCTAATCATTCCTATACCATCTTCAAGCTGATTATAACCTTCGTAAAAATCAGATTCTGGTACATCTAATTCTGCAATCACATAAAATTCGTCAGATAACCTTACAAAAGGGGTACTACTATTCTCTATAAATTTTTTTTGCATTTCTTTTATCATCTTTATTTCAGCTATGGCACCATCTTTTGTATATAATTTTAATTTAGGTAATCCTTCTCTAAATTTAGTAATACCTATAGGAACAACTGCTGCACTTTGTACTGATGGATATAATTTATATAACTCCTGTATTGTCTTTTTTAGTTCACTTCCATTATTTATTCCTGGACAAGAAACTATTTGACAATTCATTTCAATACCAGCTTGTGCTAATTTTTTCATTCTCCCATAAGCTTTACCCGCAAATCTGTTATTTAACATCTTTACTCGCAATTCTTCATTAGTAGTATGTATAGAAATATTTATAGGACTCATCCTATATTTTATAATCCTATCAACATCTTCTTCACTCATATTTGTTAATGTAACAAAATTACCTTGTAAAAAAGATAGTCTTGAATCATCATCTTTAAAATATAAAGTTTTTCTCATACCTTTTGGAAGTTGATCTATAAAGCAAAATATACATTTATTATGACAACTTTTAGGCTTATCTAATATAAAATCTTTAAACTCTATACCTAACACTTCATCATAATCTTTTTCTATTTCTATATCCCAAATTTGTCCATCTTGTTTTTCTATTTCTATATTTATGTATTGATCAGTAATTAAAAACTTATAATCTATAATATCTTTTACAGGATTACCATTTATACTAATTAATTTATCATTTTTTTCAATTCCTACTTCTTCTGCAATACTCCCTGGATAAATTTTTATTATTTCATTATTCTTCATTAATTTCTACATTTCCTCCCAACATTTACATTATAAAATTAAAGCATCTATTATGTTATATTACATTAATTAGCTATCTTCGTCAATGTATAATCAAAAAGAAGAAAAACTCCTTTTTAGGAGTTTGATTCTATACAATACTTATTTATGACCTTTTTTCCATTATCGCTTTTTACATATCTTATAAAATCATTAAGCATATCTTGTTCCATATCATGGTACTGAAGATAAATAGGTATTGACGCTTTATATAAATCACTTTTTAAACTATTAACATTTAATGTAACTCCATTTAATTTTATCATTTTTACACTATCATCAACACTCATTAAAGGTATATATCCTATAGAATTTTCATCATCTTTTATAATTTTTTTTACATATTCTACATCTGAAGCATATTCTATATTTCCTTTTATATTTTCTTTTACAGGCTTATTTAATATATTATCTTCAAAAGCCTTTTGAATAACATTTTCTTTATTTTCATATACTATAGGTTTAATTTGTTGACTTTTATTGTTTAGTTCATTAAAATTTTTTATTTTATTTATATAAATATTTTTCATTTGTTCACTTGTTATATTATCAAGTTTATTATTTTTGTTAACTATTATGGCTAATCCTTCAATTCCTATCATTTCTTCTTGTAAATCCTTAATTTTCAATTTACTATACCCTATTGAAACATAATTATCTTTATCTTTTATTTTTTTTGCTAGCTCTTTTCTTTCTAATATTTCTATATTAATATTATATTTGCTGTTTACATTATAATTTTCCACCAATTCTTTTGCTAAAGGTGCAAATGTACTATTGCTCACTACTACTACATTATTCTCATTCTTCTTATTTTCATCATTTTCTTGTTTTTTTACACTGCCACAAGCACTAAAGGAAAATATACAAAAACTAACTAAAATCCATATTAATTTTTTTTTCATATTTAATTACTCCTATACTTAAATTTCTACATTAGTTTTTGCATTTTTTATTTTATTTATTCCCTGAACTTTTACATAACAAAAATAACTTAATATATAAATAACTTTTATCCATATATGAAAAAATTTAGTTATTCATTTAAATCTACTTGATCTCCTGTAACTAAATATATTGTCCATTCACATATATTAGTTATGTGATCTGCTATTCTTTCTAAAAACTTGCATATAAATAAAAACTGAGTAGCCTGATTTATAGTTTTTGTTTCTTTCATCATCAAAACTAACAGTTCACTAAATATCTGTTTATATATAGCATCTACTTTATCATCCTTTTTACATACAATATAAGCTTTGTCAACATTTCCTTCTACATATGCATCTAATGATTCTTTTAACATTTCTTCTACAATATCAAACATATTTGGTATATCTATAAGTTCTTTAATATAAATTTCATTTTTTAATCTTAGTGTAATCTTAGCTATATCAACTGCATGATCTGCTATTCTCTCTAAATCCGTAACTATTTTACTAGTTGTAAAAATATTTCTTAAATCACCTGCTAAAGGATGCTGCATAGCTATTAGCTTTATGCATCTATCTTCTATTGATTTTTGCATATTATCAACAATGTCATCATCTTTTATTATTTGTTTTGCTAATGTTTCATTTTGATTTACCAAAGCTTCAATACATAAACAAATTTGTTTTTCTACTATACTGCCCATTCTTAAAAGTTCATTATGAAGTCCTTCTAAACTAGATTCAAAATTTTCTCTTAGCACATTAAACACCTCTCATAATATATATCAATTAATTTAAATTAAAAAATTAACCGAATCTACCAGTAATATAGTCCTCTGTTCTCTTATCTTTAGGTCTATAAAATATATCTTCAGTTTTATCACTTTCAATTATCTCACCATTTAAGAAAAACATTGTATTATCAGATACTCTACCCGCCTGCTGCATATTGTGAGTAACAATTATTACCGTATATTTTTGCTTTAAATTTTGTATTAATTCTTCAACCTTTAAAGTTGATATAGGATCTAATGCAGATGTAGGTTCATCCATTAATATAACTTCTGGTTCTACAGCAAGAGTTCTCGCAATACATAATCTTTGCTGTTGACCTCCTGATAGTCCCATACCATTTTTTTTAAGTCTATCTTTTACTTCTTCCCATAAAGCTGCACCTTTTAAACTTTTTTCAACTATTTCATCTAATTTCTTTTTTTCTTTTATTCCATGTATTTTGGGTCCATAAGATACATTATCATATATAGTCATTGGAAAAGGATTTGGCTTCTGAAAAACCATTCCTACTTTTTTCCTAAGTTCTATTACATCCCATTTTTCAGAATATATATTTTTATTTTCATATATAACTTCTCCATCTATTCTTACACTATTTATCAAATCATTCATTCTATTCAAAGTTCTTAAAAAAGTGGATTTACCGCATCCAGATGGGCCTATAAGTGCATTAACAGTGTTCTTTTGAAAGCTAGTGTTTACATTTTTCAATGCCTGATTACTTCCATAATATAAATTCAAATTTTTAGTATATAATATAGTCATACTACGTCCTCCTATTTTTTACCAGTATATAATTCATGTATCTTTTTTCCTAAAATTCTTGCTAAAACATTAAACAATAATACCATCACTATTAGTACAGCTGATGACTTATTTGCAATATCTGCTGCATCAGGTATTATTCCTTCCGAATTTAACTGCCATATATATACAGATAAAGTTTCCGCTGGTCTAAATACATTAAATTGAGAAGAACTTCCAAGTAAATTTGAAGCTGAAAAATTTAAAGATGGTGCACTCATGCCTGCTGTATATAGAAGTGCTGCAGCTTCTCCAAAAATTCTACCAGCTGCAAGTATTACTCCTGTCAATATTTGAGGAAATGCTGCTGGCAGCATTACTTTCCAAATAGTTTGAAATTTAGTAGCTCCTAATCCTAAACTTGCTTGTTTAATATCACTTTTAACAGTTCTAATAGCATTTTCACTTACTCTAGCAAGAGCAGGTAAATTAAGAACAGCTATAGCTAAAGCTCCAGATAAAAGAGTAAATCCCCAATTTGTCATGTTAACAAATACAATAAGTCCAAATAATCCAACTACTATAGATGGTAGAGACGCTAATGTTTCAATACATAATCTTATGAAATTTAAAATTCTACCTTCTTTTGCGTATTCTGCTAAATATATTCCTGCTCCTACTCCTAAAGGAACACTTATTAGTAAAGATATGATTAACATATAAAAAGAATTAAATAATTGAGGTGCTATTCCTCCTCCACTTTCCATTATTTTAGGTTCTCCAAATAAAAACTTAGGACTCAAAAAATTTCTCCCTTTAAATAAAATATAACCTATTAAAGAGATTAATAATAATATGACTAAAGCTGAAACTCCATATAATACTGCCGTCCAAAATTTATCTTTAGCCTTAACATTCATTAAATGTCACCTCTTTTTCCAATAGCTCTTATGATTAAAATAAACACAAATGATATTATTAATAATAACAATGCTAATGACCATAATGCATCATTCCATGCTGTTCCTGTCAAAGTATTTGCCATATCCATAGTCAATACACTTGTTAATGTAGTAGTTGGTTTTATTAAACTATCTACCATTCGTATGGAATTACCAATAACCATTTGAACTGCTAATGCTTCACCAAACGCTCTAGCAAGACCCAAAACAATGCCAGTTAAAATACCATTTTTTGATGATGGTATTATTACTTTTGTTATTGTTTGCCATCTTGTAGCACCCACCCCGTATGAAGCTTCAATATATTCTTTAGGTATACTTCTTACAGCATCTGAAGAAATACTAGCAATAGTAGGTAATATCATTATACTTAATACTAATATACCAGCAAGTAAACTAAATCCAACTCCTCCAAAAATATTTTTTATAAAAGGAATTAGTACACTGATTCCTACCCACCCATAAACAACTGATGGTATACCTACAAATACTTCCATAGCTGGTTGTAAAATCATTTTCCCCAGTTTAGGTGATATATAATTCATAAAAATGGCTAATGCTATACCCACTGGTGTACTTAATAAAACTGCACCTAGTGACACTAAAACTGATGCAACTAAAAATATTAAAGCACCAAATTTAGGTTTATCTGCATCAGGTCTCCATTCTGATGAAAATAAGAAATTTGTTATAGAATAATTATGTGTTGTAAAAGTTTTTATTCCTTTAAAAGCTATAAATCCTATTATAGCTAATGTTAAAATTACAATAAGAAATCCACAAAATATAGAAAAACCTTTACCAAAATATTCATTTTTAAACTTTTGCCACAATGTTGTTTTCTTCATAATACCAATCCTCTAATTATAAGATTTATTATATATTTAAATTTTAAAGATTAAGAAGGGTCTTAAATAACCCTTTCTTAATTTTATCTATTATTTTTTCATGTCACTTATTGGTATATATCCTAATTTGTCAATTGTAGCTTTATTATCTTCACTAATCATGTAATCTAAGAAAGCCTTAGTAAGTCCTTTAGCTTCACCTTTAGTATACATGTGCTCATATGACCAAAATGGATACTCATTAGAAATTATATTTTCTTTTGTAGCCTCCACATCATTAATTTTTAACATCTTTATATCTTTCTTAACATCTTCTGTTATATAAGATAATGCTAAATAACTTATTGAACCTTCTGTTTGTTTCATAGCAACTCTAACATTACCACTTGAATCCTGAGTAGTTCCTAATCCTTCTTTTTCATCTTTTTTGTCCATTATTGTTTGTTTAAAAGCTGTTCTAGTACCAGATGATTTTGATCTATTAATAACATTTATTTTTTTATCTTCTCCCCCTACTTCTTTCCAATTTGTGATTTTACCTGTAAATATATCTTGTACTTGATCTTTAGTTAATGAATCTACTTTTACATCTTTATGAACTACTACTGCAAATCCAATAGCACAAACTTTGTGATCAACTAAGTGCTTAGCTAAAGATTTATCTTTTAATTTAAGCTCTGCATCTACATCAGAGTTTCCTATTTCTACATTACCAGCTGCAACTTGATTACAACCAGCTCCGCTTCCTCCCCCTTGAACATTAATAATTGCTTTTGGATTTTTAGCTGTAAAATTCTTTGATGCCTGCTGTACTAAAGGTTGTAATGCTGATGATCCAACTGCTGTTATTGTCCCAGAGATTTCTGTATTATTTTTAATATTTGTTTTATCTTCACTTTTTCCACACCCTACAAATAACCCTGCTGTCATAGTAATTGCTAATGCAGCAATTATACCCTTAAAAGTTTTTCTTTTCATTCTTTTAACCTCCATCCATATTTAAAGTTATCTACCACTGTATTACAATATTGATAATACAGTGTTAAAGTTAAGAACTTATTACACTATTGTTAATTAACATTTACATAATGTTAACTAATTTTAACAAAAGCAAAAGCACATATTGCATAAAAAATCCATGATATGAGCATGTGTTAATTTACACTCATATCATGGATTTCATCAACTGAAATATACTATTTTATTGTGACTTCACCTTTTAATCTATAAAAATCTAGTTACTAACCTTTTCTGTGTTATATGGCACTTTTATAATAAATTTACTTCCTACACCAACTTCACTTTCAACTTCTATAGTACCATTTAATCCTAATACTATATGCTTTACAATAGCAAGACCGAGTCCAGTACCTCCTTTACTTCTAGATCTTGCCTTATCTACTCTATAAAACCGTTCAAATAATCTTGCGATATGTTCTTCTTGAATACCCATTCCTGTATCTTTAACCCATATAGTGCAAAAATTTTTTTCCTTCTTAGTTCCTATATATACCTTATCTCCTCGTTCTGAGTATTTAATAGCATTATCTATTAAATTTATCATCATTTGTTTAAAACGATCAACGTTACCTAAAATAGGAGGTACTTTATTACCTACAATATTTAATTCTATTCCCTTCTTTTCTGCCATGTTCTTAATTAAACTACATATATTATCAATGATATTATTTACATTAATATATTCTTCTTTATTATCTCTATATTGTTCAATATCTGAAAGAACTAAAATATCACTTATTAATCTCGTAAGTCTTTCAGCTTCATCATTTATTATATTTAAAAATTTATTACGGGTTTGTGAATCATCTACATACTTTAAAGTTTCAGCAAATCCCTTTATAGATGTTAAAGGTGTTTTTAATTCATGTGATACATTTGCTACAAATTGACTTCTTATATTTTCTAATTTTCTTATATCTGTTATATCTTGAACTACCGCTACTGTTCCTATATGTTCACTTCTATTTATTATATCAGCTGTCTTTATTCTTAATATTCTTTCACTGGGCCAAGTAATTTTTATTTCATTATAATCATTATTACTACTTATAAAAATTTTCTCTAAATCATAATTCCTTATAGTATCTAATAGATTCTTACCTATTGTATTTGTATCAATATCAAATATTTTTTCTGCATAAGGATTTATCATTATTATCTTAAAATTTCTATCTATAGCTATTATTCCACTATCCATGCTTCTAAGAATAGCCTCTAATCTAGTTTGTTTTTCTATAGAATCATTAAGACTATATTGCAGTTCATCTGCCATTTTATTAAAATTTTTTCCTAGCTCTCCTATTTCATCTTGGGACGTGACATTTACTCTTCTATTTAATTCTCCCTTAGCTATTCTTGAAGTAGTAAAGTCTAAATCTTTTACAGGCTTTATTATTATATAAGAAAGTTTATTAGAAAATAATACTGCAATACAAAAGACAAGTATAACTACTAAAAAATAATATCTTAGATATGAAGTTGTAAAGTTTCCTATTACATCCATTGACATAGAACTTCTTATTATGTATTTATCTTCTAGCACACTAGCATAATATATAGTATTTTTTCCTGTTGATTTACTTGTTCTCTTATCATATCCTTCACCTTTTACTCTTGCAACTTGTACTTCTTTCCTTTTACTATGATTATCCATAGCATTGCTATCAGCAACAGAATCAAATAATACCTTTCCTTGTTTATCTATATATGTGATACGTATTTTAGAATCCTTATAATTTGAGCCAAAAAATACTTTTTTACTTTTTATATTATTACTCTTTATTAAGCTTATAACTATTTTATTGTTATGTTTTAATTCTTGTTTTATATTTTGTTCATATTGAAAATTTACTATAGAAATAAATAGAATAGTTATTACAAATAATGTTATTAATATTAAAGTAGATATGTATACCATTAGTTTCTTTTTCATAATTCATCGCCAGAGTTAAATCTATATCCTATTCCTCTAATAGTTTGTATGAATTTAGGATTTTTATCATCATCCTCAATTTTTTTTCTAATATGTCTTATGTGTACGTCAACAGTCCTTGTTTCCCCAATATATTCATAACCCCATATTGTATCCAAAAGAATTTCTCTAGTCATCACTTTGCCTCTATTTTGTATTAGTATTTGTAATAAATCAAACTCTTTTAATGTTAAATCAATTTCTTTATTATTTTTTAATACTTGATGTTTTTGAAAATCAATAGAAACATTACCAAATATAAAATTATTATCTATAACTTTTACATTTGTTCTTCTCAATACTGCTTTCACTCTTGCAACTAATTCTCGTACAGAAAAAGGTTTAGTTATGTAATCATCTGCTCCTAGCTCTAATCCTAATATTTTATCAATTTCTTCTCCTTTAGCAGTAATCATAATAATTGGAATATATGAAATGTTTTTATCTCCTCTTATTTGTTTACATACATCGTAACCATCTATGCCTGGAAGCATTAAATCAAGTAATATAAGTTTAGGTCTTTCTTCCTTTGCAATTTCTAATGCTTTTACCCCATTTTCTGCACAAATGACCTTATATCCATTACTCTCTAAATTGTATTTTATTAACTCTCTTATGTGTTCTTCATCATCTACCACTAAAATTTTCTGGTCCAACACTACAATACCTCCTATTTTATAGCTATAAATGAAAACATTCTTTTTTTACTTTTATTTTTTCTGTAAGAAAACCAGTTATTGTTAATATCACAAAAAGTACAATTTTTTATAATATGAATATTTTTTTGTAATATATTTTTCATTCTAAGTTGTTTATCTATGCACTTAGTTAAATCTAATTTATTATCATTTATAACTTCTCTTCCATATAAATCATTTAACTCGAACTTTTCTTTTACATCGTTTCCTATTTCATAACAACATTTTGATATATGAGGACCAATATATATAACTATATTTTCAATTTTAGAGCCATATTCTTGAATCATTTTATCTATAGTTTTTGAGACAATTAAATTAAAAGTTCCCTTCCATCCACTATGAACTGCAGCAATTACTTTCTTTTTTTTATCAAAAATAAGAACTGGTACACAGTCTGCTGTAAAAACTCCTATTGCAACACCCTTATTATTAGTTATTAATGCATCGCCTTGATGAATTTGTCCATCATAATTATAAATTAAATCACTATGAATCTGATTTAAATAGCCTACTTCGTTAACATTAAACCACTGTTTTAATTTATCTAAATTTTCGATGCCTTCTAAACTGTTTTTATTAAAATTTAATTCACCTTCACCTGTAGAAAAATACAGTTTTATATTTTCATATTCTTCACCAATAAATTTATGATTATTAATAGTCTTAAAAATCATACTTCACCTCACAAATTTTAAAATATAATACTCTTACTTATTACCCATTAAATTTTTTATTTCTTCCATAAAAGTATTTATATCTTTAAATTGTCTGTATACAGATGCGAATCTTACATAAGATACTTCATCAACCATCTTTAATCTATTCATTATCATTTCTCCAATATCTTTTGAGCTTACTTCTGTACACATTCTATTACTTAATTGCTTTTCAACTTCTTCTGCTATTTGTTCTATTTGAGCCCTTGAGACTGGCCTTTTTTGACATGCCTTTATAAGTCCATTTATTATTTTGGATTTATCAAAATATTCTCTACTTAAATCTTTTTTAATAACTAAAATAGGTATATCCTCAACTTTTTCATAAGTCGTATATCTTTTACTACAACTTAAGCATTCTCTTCTTCTCCTTATTGCCATGCTATCTTCAGTAGATCTGGAATCTACTACCTTACTTTCTGTATATCCACAATATGGACACTTCACTACTTTCACGTCCTTTTTATAATATAATGTATATTAAATATTATACACTATTTTTGTCAAATTTCTACTCTTTATTATTTAATATTATTTCATTGGCCTCAACAAGTATAACGTCTACCCCTATTTTCTTTATGCTATCCCATGGTATTTCTAAATCTTCATTCTTATTAAACCAAGAACTTTTCCCACTAGGTAATACTATGGAAACAACTTTATGAGCACTACTATCTATTTTAAAATCTTTAATAAAGCCTAACTTTTCACCAGAATTAATATCAATTATCTCCATCATTTTTAAATTATTCATTGAAAACATATTCATATATCCTTCACCCATCCTCTATAAATATTAAAAAATTTAATATAGTTATTAATAATTATGAGCATATTAATAAACATATTACTTTGAAAATAAAACCTATGAAATATAAACTTAACTTAAAGCCAAGTTTTACTATAATTAATTTTTTTTACTTATAATATTATAAAAAAGAGAGTAAAATTTTTTTAAATTTTTACTCTCCTTCTATTATATATATTTTCTCATATGTTTTAATGCTGTTTTTTCTAATCTTGACACTTGAGCTTGAGAAATACCTATCTCATCTGCAACTTCCATTTGAGTTCTTCCATTGAAAAATCTTAAAGATAATATAAGTTTTTCCCTATCATTTAATTTTTTCATTGCTTCTTTTATAGATATGTTTTCTATCCAATTTTCATCAAAATTTTTATTATCACTTATTTGATCCATAACATAAATAGCATCTCCACCATCATGATAAATTGGCTCAAACAATGATACAGGATCTTGTATTGCATCTAGTGCAAAAACTACTTCTTCCCTAGGCATATTAAGTGCCTTAGCTATCTGTGTTATCGTTGGTTCTTTATTATCTTTAGCTACCAACTTATCTCTTACTTGTAAAGCCTTATACGCTATATCTCTCAAAGATCTACTTACTCTTATAGAATTATTATCTCTTAAATATCGCCTAATTTCACCTATTATCATAGGAACAGCATATGTAGAAAATTTAACATTTTGACTTAAATCGAAATTATCAATTGCCTTAATCAATCCTATACATCCTACTTGGAATAAATCATCAACATTTTCCCCTCTATTATTAAATCTTTGGATCACACTTAAAACTAATCTTAAATTTCCTCTAATAAAACTTTCTCTACATGTTGTATCACCATCTTTCATTCTTAGAAGTAATTCTTTCATTTGCTTTTCTTTAAGTACTGGTAATTTAGAAGTATTTACACCGCATATTTCCACTTTGTTTATCATCATATATTACCGCCCCTTTATCATACTTGCATTTTAATTATTTCCTTAAGAGGCGGTTTTTATACTCTAAGACAACCTATATCATTCTACTAATTTCTTTTTTTAATTTCTTTATTATTCTTTTTTCTAATCTAGATATATATGATTGTGATATCCCTAATAAATCAGCTACTTCCTTTTGTGTTTTTTCTTTAGCCCCATTGAGTCCAAACCTCATTTTAACAATTTCTTTCTCTCTCTCATTTAATTTTTTCATAGCTAATAACAATAATTGCCTGTCAACTTCATCTTCTATTAAATCATATACTTCATCATTTTCTGTTCCTAATATATCTGAAAGTAAAAGTTCATTTCCATCCCAATCAATATTTAATGGTTCATAAAAAGATATTTCAGCCTTAACCTTACTATTTCTTCTTAAATACATTAAAATTTCATTTTCTATACATCTTGAAGCATAAGTAGCTAATTTTATTTTTTTACTTGGATCAAATGTGTTTACTGCTTTTATAAGTCCAATTGTTCCCACAGAAATTAAATCTTCTATGTTTATACCTGTATTTTCAAATTTTCTAGCTATATATACTACTAATCTTAGATTTCTCTCAATAAGTATACTTCTAACGCTTTCATCGCCTATTGTTAATTTGTTTACTAAAATATCCTCTTCGCTCTTCGTAAGTGGTGGAGGTAATGCATCATTTCCTCCAATATAATATAAATTTCTAAAAAACACTTTAAACTTCATTAAAACATTATTTAATAACACCTTAATTTTAAACATATTAAGCCTCCATTACTCAAATATTCCTCTAGATAGTAAAGCTTGATAATCATTATATTTACTCAACTTTTGTTTACAAAATGCAATTATAACTTCTTTAGTTTCTTTCTCTCCATCTTTATAATAAATTTTTATAAATTTAGGTTTAAATGCTTCCAACTTATCACAGGCTCCATTTATAGTTTTATATGGTATATATAATCTTCTATCCTTTTCTATTTCATATGGTACTTCTTTTTTTTCTACTATAACCACTGGTAAATTTGTTACTGGCTCTCTCAATTCATTTCCTGTATCTAAAAAAGCTTTTAACCTTGGAGTACATTTGTCCGTTACAATCTCAATGTCATAAATCAATTTTTTTAACATTACTCTTTCTTTAACGTGAATAATTACTCTATGAATGAAAATATATATAATCATAAAAGATAATATTAATTTTTTATAAGTAAAATTCACTATTGATATATTAATAACATTTAAAACACTCTTACCTTGAAGTTGAACAAATAAACACATTCCAGCTAATACCATTGAATAAAATATAAAGATAATGGTTGTCTTTATATTAAACACTACATCCTTTTGTCTAAATGCAATAAATATCATAATAAATGCCATAAATAACTTAAAGCAAAGATAACTTAAAATTTTAGATTTTGAATATAATAATATAACTATATACATACTTCCAACTAAAGATGCTAATACTAGCTTTTTTACATAAACTTTTATTTTGATTGTCTGACCTGTTACGTATAAAATAAATAAGTTAATGATAAAATTCTCAATAAATACTACATCAACATATATTATCAAGTTAACACCCCTAAGATAATTATATACCGTTTTGCAATAAAATTTTGTCATTTTTTAACAGCTAAATATTTTTTTATTTTTCCGTTTTTCGTCATAAAAATTTAATAATAGGAATTTACAACTTATTAAAATACAAAAAATAAAAAAGTGCCAAATGGCACTTTTTTTTAATTACTACCTATTTTGTCTTCTTAAAAATGCAGGTATTTCAAGTTCTTCCTCTGTATAATCTCTTGTTACAGCTGCTTCTTCATTACTCTTTCTTTCTTTTCTATTTTCTAAATTTCCAAACATATTTGTATTTCTAGAATCATTATTTGATACTTTTCCATTTGATACTTTTCCATTTAATTCTTTCTCTTCTTCAAATCCTGTAGCAATTACAGTAATTCTTATTTCATCTTTTAATTCTTCATCTATAACTGCACCAAAAATTATATTTGCATCTGGATCTGCTGCATCTTGTACAATCTCTGCAGCCTCATTTATTTCTAGCAATCCTAAATCAGATCCACCAGTAATATTTAGAAGTACTCCAGTAGCACCTACAATAGAAGTTTCAAGTAATGGACTAGATATAGCTTGTTTAGCAGCTTCTTGAGCTCTACTATCACCAGTAGCTTTTCCAACACCCATATGAGCTAAACCTCTATCCAACATTATAGTTCTAACATCAGCAAAATCCAGATTTACAAGTCCAGGTATAGTAATTAAATCTGATATACCTTGTACACCTTGTCTTAAAACATCATCTGCTAATTTAAAAGAATCCATCAAAGAAGTTTTCTTATCAACCATGGTAAGCAATCTTTCATTAGGAATAGTTACTAATGTATCTACCCTATCTTTTAAATTTTTGATACCCATTTCTGCATTTAACATTCTTTTTCTACCTTCAAAAGGAAAAGGTTTTGTAACAACTCCTACAGTTAGGATTCCCATTGATTTAGCAATTTCTGCAACTACTGGAGCAGCTCCTGTACCAGTTCCGCCTCCCATACCTGCTGTAATAAACACCATATCAGCGCCTTTTATTGCTTGTGAAATCTCATCCTTACTTTCTTCTGCAGCTTTTTGACCAATCTCAGGATTAGCACCTGCACCTAGTCCTTTTGTTAGTTTATCACCAATTTGAATTTTTTGTGAAGCTTGTGATAACCTTAAAGCTTGCTTGTCTGTATTTATAGCTATAAACTCCACATTTTTTAATCCTTCTTTTATCATTCGGTTGATGGCGTTATTTCCTCCGCCTCCACAACCTATTACCTTTATTTGAGCAAATTCTTGAACATCCACATCAAAATCTAGCACAATAATACCTCCTTATTTATAAAAGAAATCCGTAAAAAATTCTCGCATTTTATTAAAAAAGCCATCATTATTTTCTTCATCATACTCTACTTTATTATTAACTTTATCATTAACATGCTCATTGGTATTAGGACTTTGTAAATGTTTATAACTATTTGCAACATCTTCTACTATCCCAACACAAGTAGCATACAATGGACTATTAGCTCCTGTATAATGTGGAGAACCTATTCTCACTGACTTTCCTAATATTTCTCTAGCAAATTCCTCTATTCCCTTAATAAAAGAAATTCCTCCACCTACTATTACAATTTCACTAATCTCATCATAATAATTATTCTTAATGAGATTCTGTTTAACAAAATATAAAATTTCTTCTACTCTTGCTTCAATTATTTGATTCAAAACATTATAGTCAATTTCTATAACACTATCATAAGCTGAATTAACCTTAATTTTTTCATTATAGTCTTCATTGGTCTTTACTATATTTGCATACTTTGTTTTTATCTTTTCAGCCTCTGAATATGGTATTTTTAGACATAGTGAAATATCGTTAGATATATTATTTCCTCCAAGTGAGATCATATCCGTTCCACATAAATTTTCAGATTTAAAAACAGACATTTCTGTGTTTTGAGCTCCAACATCTACTAGAACTGTTCCCATTTCAACCTCTTCCCTATCAAGAACAATTTTTGAAATGGCTAAAGGCTGAAGAACAATACCTTTAATTCTAACTTCTGCTCTATTTACACTTTTAAAGAGATTATTTATTATCGTTGATTTTGCTACAATAACTTGTGCTTCTACCTCTAATCTTAATCCACTCATGCCTATTGGTTCCTTAATATTTTCGTAACCATCTACAATATATTGTTGAGGTACAACCCCTATAATTTCTTTATCGGATGGTACAGAAATAAGTTTAGCAGCCTGTAATACTCTATCTACATCATTTTTCTTTATTTCTCTATCTTCAGAAGATATTGCTATAACCCCTTTATTCCATATTAATTCACTGATTTCTCCTGGTAGTGATATATAGACATCTTTTATTTCAATATCCACCATTCTTTCAAGTTGAACTATACATTCATTAATTGCTTTAGCAGTATCATCTATATCAACTACTACGGATTTTTTTATCCCTGTACATTTAACAGAAGTTATCCCAATAATTTGTAGTTTATTATACTTATCAAATTTTCCTACTGCAGCACATACCTTTGATGATCCAATATCTATTCCTATTATGTATTCATTCATTTAAGTCTTCTTCCCCCCTTATAAGACCACCTTTAAACTAATATATTCAACACTAATACTCTTTTTCCTCTTATTTAAAAATTTTTTTTTACACTATTAATACTTTTAATTATAACATAAAAAAAGGAAAGATGGTAATGTTCCTAAAATTTTAAAATATTTTTTAATTCTATTCAAAAACATATATTTATTTATGTTTTTTAACAATAAAAAAGGAGAAAAGTTTTACCTTTCCCCCTAATTTGCTTTCTCTAATTCGGTTATTTTTACACTTCTAGTATGACGTGTATGTGACCATTCTTTATTATTTTTGTTTAACACACCTTGTATAGATATTGGTAACCAAGTTATTAAGTAAAACGGATATATTATGTAGTAACAAAATATTTTAAAATCTAATTTTTTGTCTAATATTAATAAGAAAGGTGTGTATATAAATTGTAATATACCTAAAATTACAGCTCCAACAACAATCATATTAATATTTATGGAATAAATATATGCATCCAAATTCGCTATCACATTATAAGCCTTCATAAAATACTTAGCACCAGAAACCAACATAGAAATTCCTAACAATATTGTAACTATAGGTTGTATACTATATACTGCACAATCCAAAGCTTTAAAATCCAACTTAGTAATAGCTCTCTTCATCAATTTGAAAAAATATCTGCTAGCTACATCTGCAAATCCTTGCATCCATCTTCTTCTTTGATTCCAAGATTGTTTTAATTGTAATGGTTTTTCGTCATAAATTACAGCATCATGTGCCCATCCAACTTTATAACCATTTAAAACCAGCTTACATGAAAACTCTAAGTCTTCTGTCAAACAAGTAGCACCCCAACCTAGCTGTTTTAAAATTTCAGTATCAATGCAAAATCCTGTACCACCTAATTGACTAGATAAACCTATATTACTTCTAGATAATTGAAACATTCTGTTTGTAGACCAAAATGCAATAGAATAACTTCCTGTTATCCAAGTATCATGAGGATTTTTACTATCTAAATAACCTTGAACCACTTTATAACCTTCACATAACTTTTTATTCATTTCTTTTAAGAAGTTCTTTGATGCTAAATTATCTGCGTCAAACACTGCGACAGCATCATACTTTTTATCCATTTTAAATATTATACTGAACATCCATTCTAAAGCATACCCTTTTCCTTTTTTGTCTTTATCCTCTCTTTCGTATACTATAGCTCCAGCATTTTTAGCTTTCTCTGCTGTATTATCTTCACAATTATCAGCTATAACAAAAATATCATATAACTCTTTTGGATATTCAAGCATTTTCAAACTTAAAACAATATCTTGAATAACTACTTCTTCGTTATGTGCTGCTACAATCAGAGCAAACTTCTTTCTAGGTTGTATGTCATTATTATCCTTTTTTCTCCAAATTCCAAAAAAGATATACATAAATAATACATTGAAATAATAAATACTATATCTGTAAAAGTTCGTGATAGGATGTTTACTATTCCTTTCAACACAATCACAAGAATCCCCCCTAATTCAACAGATATTTTAGCACAAATTCATATTAATTACTATAGTATTTTTAACAATTTACATAAAATATATTATTTTTAATATATATTTAATATATATTTTGAAAAAATAAAACATATAATTTAATATATGGGTTTTAAAGTAAAATTTATTGAATATTATTCTATGGTTAATAATTTCAATTTTATAATTATTTTACTTCATACAACAAAGGGGATTTTTAATTAATACTCCTATTAACCCAAAAATTATAATAAATAATCTAATCATATAACTATATAAATAAGTTATATGATTAGTTTTTCACTAAAAGTATTGATTATACCATTTTTATAATAAAAATATATAATAGTTTAAATTTTACATTGACAACATTCTTGTTAACAGTTCTTTATCACTAGCATATGTCAATGCTGTATCATATAATATTTGTTTACGTTTATACAACTCAGACAAAGATTTATCCATTGTCTTCATACCATATTTAACACCTGTTTGGACAGATGATTGAATTTGATACGTCTTTCCTTCTCTAATTAAGTTCTGTATTGCAGGAGTAGCTACCATAATTTCTAATGCCGGCAATCTCCCTTTTCCATCTAAATTAGGAACTAATTGTTGTGAAACTATTCCTTGAATAACTGCAGCTAATTGAACCCTCACTTGCTGTTGTTGATGTGGAGGAAACACATCTATTATTCTATCAATAGTCTTTGCTGCACCAATTGTATGCAAAGTAGATAATACCAAATGTCCTGTTTCTGCTGCTGTAAGAGCTATTGATATAGTTTCTAAATCTCTCATCTCTCCAACTAAAATAACATCAGGATCTTCACGAAGAATAGCTCTCAATGCATTTTTATAATTATTTGTATCTTTTCCAATTTCTCTTTGATTTATTATTGATTTATTATGCTTATGTAAAAATTCAATAGGATCTTCAAGCGTAATTATATGAGCAGATCTAGAAGAATTTATCTCATTTACCATTGCTGCAAGCGTAGTACTTTTGCCACTACCCGTTGGACCTGTTACTAATACCATCCCCCTATGATTTTTTGTTAGTTTTTTAATAACTGCTGGCATCTTTAATTCATCTAAAGTGGGAACTTTTAATCTTACTACTCTTATGGCAATTGCACTACTTCCTCTTTGCTTAAATATATTCACTCTAAATCTTCCTACACCTGATAAAGAATATGAAGTATCCATTTCTCCTTTTTTCATATATTCACCATATAAATCTTTTAGTATTTCTTTTGCAAAATTTTCTGTATCATTTTGAGTTAAATTTTCATCTTCTATTGTTTTAAGTTCACCATTAATTCTTGCTGTAGGAGGTATACCTACAGTCAAATGTAAATCTGAAGAATTATTTTTTACTGTTTTTTCTAATAAATCGTTTAATGTTATCACTTTCATTATCCTCCTGCAATATATTTTATGCTTAACTTACACTTTTAATGTATTTACTGTATCAATATTTACAAAATTTAATATTCTTTTATTTTATTATCTCATAAGTATTGTATTAGAAAAAGTATTATATATTATTTATCGTATATTTTTCATAAACTTTATTGCAGATTATTATTTATAAGTAATATTCCTTAGTATATTATATAATCCTTAATTAGTCCTTATATATTGTTTTTATACAATTTTTTTAATTACTGTGTAAACTACTATTATAATCTTTATGTTAAAAATTTATTTATCAATTAGCAAGAAGTATTTAACTCTTTATATAGTCTCCTTAAAGCTCTTTTTTCTAATCTTGAAACATACGATCTAGATATGCCTAAAATATTAGCAATCTCCCTTTGAGTTTTTGGCTTTCCATCTACTAATCCATATCTCATTTTGATAATAAATCTCTCTCTTCCTTGCAGTACTTCTTCAATTTTTTTATATAACTTTTTTAATTGTATTCTATTCTCAACAATTTCAATTATAGAATCTTCATCACTACTCAATACATCCATAAGTGAAATTTCATTGCCTTCTTTATCTATACCAATAGGATCTTGTAAATATATTTCCCCTTTGGTCTTTTTATTATTTCTAATAAGCATTAGAATTTCATTTTCAATACATCTTGCAGCATAAGTTGCTAACCTTGTTCCCTTAGAACTATCAAACGAATCTATTGCTTTAATTAGTCCTATTGTTCCTATAGATATTAAATCGTCTATTTCCTTGTTAGGATAAGAATATTTTTTTACTATATGAGCAACTAACCTTAAATTCCTTTCTATTAATATATTTTTCGCTAATATATCTCCTTCTTTTAATTTATCCAAATAATATTTTTCCTCTTTGGGACTTAATGGTTTAGGAAAAGTATTATTAGTAACATACGCTGTTAAAAGAGTAGTGTTACTCAAAATATCTAATAAGTAATTTAATGAAATCACAAGTAATCCCCCTATTAGTGCTTATTACTATAATATGTAGTTAAGCAAAAAAAGTGCATGTACATTTAAATCATAAATAAAAAATTTATAAGCATCTATTTCTTCTAAAAATTTGTTGTAAATATAATAAAGACACTATCAATTAATATGATAGTGTCTTTGCTAACTCAACTATGTTACTACTACATCTAAGCCTCAAATAGAGTTTTTACTCCATCTGAAGCTTAGATATATCTTTATTTTAACAAGAGTTTTTTTATGAAAAACATACTTATTTATTTTTTGAACTTTAATCTTTATACTTTGTCTTAATCCTTGTACTTTCTATTATTCTCTATGTAAAAGTTGTCTGATTTTTGCATTGATTATGTCAATTGCAACTTTATTATGCCCGCCTTCAGGAACAATTATGTCTGCATATCTCTTAGTAGGTTCAATAAATTGTAAATGCATTGGTCTTACAACATTTAAATATTGATTTATTACTGAATCAACTGTTCTTCCTCTTTCATTTATATCCCTTACTAATCTTCTTATTATTCTTACATCTGCATCCGTATCAACATATATTTTTATGTCTAAAAGATTCCTTAAATCTACATCTTGGAATACAAGTATTCCTTCTACTACAATTATATCCCTAGGTTCTACAGTTATAGCTTCTTTTTTCCTATTATGAATTTCAAAATCATATATAGGTTTTTGTACAACTTCCCCATTCATTAATTTCTTAAGGTGTTCAATTAATAATGGTGTATCAAAAGCATCTGGATGATCATAATTTGTTTTTACTCTTTCTTCAAAAGACATAGAACTTTGATCTTTATAATATGAATCTTGTTCAATCATTGCTATACAATCTTCATCAAATTTCTTATAAATCTCACTTGCTATAGTACTTTTACCAGAACCTGTTCCACCAGAAATTCCTATTATAATTGGACGCTTCATTACTTCTCCCCCTTAAACTTTATAATCATAGAATTTTTCTGTAAAACTTTGTCGCTCTTAACTGTAAAAATCATCTGAGCAGATGGAGCAGATTCAATTTTGTTTCCTTTTACATCTCTCATATCATTTAAATAAATTTCTTCATTATCACCAACTGGTTCTAATACTTCAACCTTATCTCCATCGTATACTTTATTCCTTTGTTCTATAACTGCAATACCAGTTTTAGCATCAAATTCTCTTACTATTCCAATTATATCGTAGTTTCTAATATATGATGATGAATCATATACTTGTTTATTAGCTTCATTAAAATAAAAACCTGTATAGTACTGTCTATGACTTGGCTTCATTAATATATCTAACCATCTAGAATTAAATTTATAGTTCTGTGGATCTTCAAAATAAGCATCTAACGCCTGTCTATATGCTTTTACTACAGAAGCTACATAAAAAGCACTCTTCATTCTTCCTTCAATTTTCAAAGAAGTTGCTCCTGTACTTACAAGTTCTGGTATATGCTCTATCATACATAAATCCTTAGAATTCATTATATAAGTACCTTTTTCATCTTCTTTTATTTGAAATGCTTCTTCTTTTCTTTTTTCTTCTACTAAATAATATTTATATCTACAAGGTTGAGCACATTTCCCTCTATTAGAATCTCTACCTGTAAGATAATTTGATAATAAACATCTTCCTGAATATGCCATGCACATAGACCCATGTATAAAAATTTCTAGTTCACAATCTTGTGGTAATTTTTCTCTAATATTTTTTATTTCCTCTAAACTAAGTTCCCTTGCTAGTACTATTCTCTTTACTCCTTGTTTATACCAAAACAAACCTGACTTCCAATTAACATTATTAGCCTGTGTACTTAGATGTATTTCCAAATTAGGTACAATCTCACGAGCAGTCATTATAATTCCTGGATCAGAAACAATTATTGCATCTACTCCAACTTCATATAATTCTTTTAAATAATCTTCTAATCCCTCTAAGTCTTCATTATGAGGAAAAACATTCAAAGTTATATATATTTTTTTCCCTTTTGAATGTGCATATTCTATTCCCTTTACTAACTCGTCATTATCAAAATTATTAGCAAAGGCTCTTAAATTTAATTTACTTCCGCCTAAATATACAGCATCTGCTCCAAAATCAATGGCAGCTTTTAATTTTTCTAAATTACCTGCAGGTGCTAATATTTCTGGTTTAATCATTTCTTTCCCTCCTCATAGTAACTGCAATACCATCTCCCATTGGTATTACTGTTGTTACAAATTTACTACTATCATTTATATCCTCAAGATATTTTCTCATTCTTTTAACTATTGTAATTTTTCTTCTTTTAACTAGTTCATCTGTAGCAACCATTCCTTTAAAGAGTACATTATCAGCTATAATTACACCATCATCTTCTAATAATCTTAAACAATGAGGGAGATAATGATTATAATGACCTTTTCCCGCATCCATAAAAATCATATCGAACTTTTCATCTAAATTTTCTAATACTTCAATACATTCTCCTTGTACTATCTCAATTTTTTTTTCTAAATTATACTTTTTAATATTCTCATTAGCTAACTCAATCATTTTTTCGCTGCGCTCAACAGTTACAATCTCACTCTGCATATTCGAACTTAAACACATTAAAATAGATGAATATCCTATAGCTGCTCCTAATTCTAATATTTTTTTTGGTTTTTTTAAATTAATCATTAACTCTAAAAACCTAGCTGTTTCTTTTTGAACAATGGGAACAGAATTTTCATGAGCAAAAACTTCCATTTCCCTTAGTACATCTTTTTCTTCTACTATAAGACTTTTTAAATATTTTTCTATGTAATCATAAGTTATATTACTCATTAATCTTCCTCCATTACTAAAATCCTTGAGTAACTTTCTTAACCTTTAAAAATTCATTGTAATCACTCGTAAAAAAGTGAGTACCGTCGTTTTTTGAAACAAAATATAAAAAATTTGTTTTGTCTGGATTCATTGCCGCTTTTAATGAATTTTTTCCAGGAGAACATATTGGTCCTGGTGTTAATCCACTAATTTTATAAGTATTATATGGTGAACTTACATTTAAATCTTTGTTATAAAGTTTATCTTTATGATATCCTAAAGCATACAACACAGTAGCACAAGACTGAAGTTTCATATTCTTATTTAATCTATTATAAAAAACTGAAGCTGCTTTTCCTCTTTCACCATCAGATTTTATTTCCTTTTCTACAATTGAGGCAAGAGTAACTATTTTATTCATTTCATCATCTTTTATATTATTGATATTTTTAAATTCAGAAAATACTTTTTCAAATCTATTAACCATTATAGTAATAATTTTTTCACCCTTCATATTTTCTTCAAATCCATAGGTATCTGGAAAAATATATCCTTCCAAATCATACTTTCGATTAGAATTTTGTTTAATATAACCAGGTAACTTATATTGTTTACAGCTTTTAATAAAATCATCCTTAGTAATAACTTTATTTTCTTCTAAAACTTTACCAATTTGATCTATATTATATCCCTCAGGTATAGTAACCTTTACTAGATGGCTTAAACTACCTTTATTCAACATATTAATAAACTGTTGTAGGGACATATCTTTATTTACCTCATATTTACCAACTTTTATATTTAAATTACTTTTGGTAAACTTTACATATCCTTTTATAATTGTAGTATTTTTAACTATACCATCTTTACTTAACTTACTTATAACCTTATTAAAATTTTCTCCTTTTTGTATGTTAAATACATATTTATTATTAACATTAAAAGGTTTCTCCAAGGTATTCCTTATTTTAATATATCCAATAACTATACTTATAGATAAAATAGCTACTACTAATAATATTTTTTTCTTCATAACTCACCTCAATATTATAGATTTATCCTATGACTACCTACTCTTAGACTTCAATCTTGTATAAGTAATACATAAGAGCGGATACATTTCTGTATAAGTTGAACTAACCTTCAGATAGAGTATAAACTCCACATGAAGGTAAGTTAAACATAATTAAGATCTTTTTCGTGAGATTAATTTTTTTCTTTGAGCACTATCTAAAATTTTCTTTCTCATTCTTATATTTTTGGGTGTTATTTCAACTAATTCATCTGATGCTATAAATTCAAGACATTGCTCTAAAGTCATTTGTCTAGGTGGAGTTAATTTTAATGAGTCATCAGCACCTGATGATCTTGTATTAGATAAATGTTTTTTCTTACACACATTTACATCTATATCCTCAGCTCTTGAACATTCTCCTACAACCATTCCTTCATATACTCTTAAACTAGGTGATATAAATAGTATACCTCTTTCTTGAGCATTAAATAATCCATATCCAATAGCCTCACCTTGTTCAAATGCTACAATAGAACCTCTGCTTCTTTCAGGTATTTCACCCTTATATTTTTCATAATCACAGAAAACATGGTTCATTATACCATTACCCTTTGTATCAGTCATAAATTCATTTCTAAAACCAATTAAACCTCTAGCTGGTATTCTAAATTCTAATCTTGTATAACCATTAACAGCTGAAGTCATGTTAATCATCTCAGCTTTTCTTGGTCCAAGTTTTTCCATTACAATCCCCATAAATTCTTCTGGAACATCTATAGTTAAGTACTCTATTGGTTCAAGTTTAACTCCATTTTCCTTTTTCATGATAACACTTGGTTTTGAAACTTGAAATTCATATCCTTCTCTTCTCATAGTTTCTATTAATATAGAAAGGTGTAATTCCCCTCTTCCACTTACCTTAAAACAATCTGCAGAATCTGTTTCTTCTACTTTTAAACTTACATTAGTTTCAAGTTCTTTTATTAATCTATCTCTTATATGTCTTGAAGTTACATAATCCCCATCTTCTCCTGCAAAAGGTGAATTATTAACCATAAAATTCATGCTTAATGTAGGTTCATCAATATCAACAAATGGAAGTTGTTGTGGATCACTTGAATCTGCAATTGTTTCACCTATATTTATATCTGGTATACCTGCAACAGCTACAATATCACCTAAAAGAGCTTCATCTACTTCTTCTCTTTTTAATCCATTATATACATATAATGTTGACACTTTAACATTTTCTATTTTTCCATCTCTTCTCATTAATGCAACTTGTTGATTTTTAGATATCTTTCCTCTTGAAATTTTACCTATAGCAATCTTACCTACATATTCATTATAATCTACTGTAGTTACAAGCATTTGTAAAGGCTTGTCTAAATATCCTTCCGGAGCTTTAACATTTTTTACTATAGCATCAAATAATGGTTCCATATTAGTACTTTCATCTTCAACTTCTTTTTTTGCTATTCCGTCTTTTGCTGAACAGTATATTATTGGGAAATCTAATTGTTCATCATTTGCACCAAGTTCAACAAATAGATCAAAAACTTCATCTATAACTTCAGCAGGTCTAGCATCTTTTTTATCAATTTTATTTACTACAACAATAGGTTTTAACTCTAACTCTAATGCTTTTTTTAATACGAATTTAGTTTGAGGCATTGGGCCTTCATATGCATCAACAACTAAAAGTACGCTATCCACCATTTTCAAAACACGTTCAACTTCTCCACCAAAATCTGCATGTCCCGGAGTATCAACAATATTTATTTTAATTCCATTATGCATAACAGCAGTATTTTTAGATAATATTGTTATACCTCTTTCTTTTTCTAAATCATTTGAGTCCATTACTCTTTCTTGAACTCTTTCATTTTCTCTGAATACATTACTTTGCTTCAACAACGCATCAACTATTGTAGTTTTACCATGGTCAACGTGCGCAATAATAGCTACATTTCTTATATCATTTCTTGTAAATAATTTCATATCTATTCCTCCATATTTAACAGTGCTTAATATTATTTTATACATTAAAAAATTGGATACACATAAAGTATCCAATTTTTTATGCCTATATCATAACTATTCTAATATTATAAAACTAAAAAGTCAACCAACATATATTATTTATTTTTCAGTAAAATCTATATTTCCATAATTATAGGCAAAATCATCGGTTTTCGTTTAGTTTGTTCATACAAAAATAATCTTAATACTTCTTTAATTTTTGATTTTATAGTAGCCCATTCTGTAATATGATATTTTTCACATTCAGCTAAAGCTTCTTTTACAACTTTCCTTGCACCTTCCATTAAATCCTCTGATTCTCTAACATAAACAAATCCACGTGAAATTATGTCCGGACCTGCAATAACACTTCCACTATCTTTTTCAATAGTAACAACTACCGTCAATATTCCGTCTTGAGAAAGGTGTTTTCTATCCCTCAATACTATATTTCCTACATCTCCAACACCTAGTCCATCAACAAAAACTTGACCAGACATAACTGTTCCAGTTTTTCTTATATTTTGTCTTGTTATTTCAATCATATCACCATTTTGAGCAATTATTATATTTTTTTCATTCATACCTAATTTTTGTGCTAATTCACTATGTTGTTTTAAATGTCTGTATTCTCCATGAGCTGGAATAAAATACCTAGGCTTAATTAATGTATGCATTAATTTTAATTCTTCTTGACAGGCATGACCTGAAACGTGTACATCAGCTAATCTTTCATAAATAACTTCTGCACCTTTTTTAAATAATTGATTAATAACTTTTGAAACTAGTTTTTCATTCCCTGGTATTGGTGTAGCTGAAATAATAACCATATCACCTTTTTTTATATCTACTTTTCTATGTTCAGAAGCTGCCATTCTTGATAAAGCTGACATAGGCTCCCCTTGACTTCCTGTAGTTATAATTGTTATTTTATTGTCTGGATATTTCTTTATATCATCAATACCAATAAGTGTTTCATCAATATATTTCAGATATCCTAATTCACTGGCTACTCTTACAATGTTTTCCATACTTCTTCCTGAAACAGCAACTTTTCTTCCATATTCACAAGATGCTGAAATTATTTGCTGTATTCTATGCACATTAGAAGCAAATGTAGCAACAATTATTCTTCCATCCGCAGTTGAAAAAATATTTTTAAATGTTTCTCCTACTGTTCTTTCAGACATAGTATATCCTGTTCTTTCTACATTTGTACTATCAGCAAGCATTGCTATAACTCCTTTTCTTCCCAGTTCAGCAAATCTACTTAAATCTGCAACACCGCCATCTATTGGAGTATAATCAATTTTAAAATCGCCTGTATGAAACACAACTCCCATAGGAGTATGTACTGCTAGTGCAACAGCATCTGGTATACTATGACTGGTTCTAATAAATTCTACAGCCATATTTTTTAATTTTATAATTTCTCTAGGTTTTACCATTTTCATTTTTACAGAACTCAAAAGTCTGTGTTCTTTCAATTTTGTTTCAACAATTGCCAACGTAAGTTTTGTTCCATAAATAGGAACGTTTATCTGTTTAAGTACATATGGAAGAGCTCCTATATGGTCTTCATGACCATGTGTTAAAAATATTCCTTTAACTTTCTCTTTGTTTTTTATTAAATAATTTACATCTGGAATTACTACATCTATGCCTAACATTTCATCATC
This sequence comes from Haloimpatiens myeolchijeotgali, assembly GCF_042688525.2. Taxonomy (GTDB): domain Bacteria; phylum Bacillota; class Clostridia; order Clostridiales; family Clostridiaceae; genus Haloimpatiens. The sequence goes on along the minus strand of NZ_JBHWAB010000001.1, from coordinate 1,415,822 downwards.
TGGAAACTGAAGGCCACAATCTATAACGATAATCTCATTTTTATATTCTATCACCGTTAAATTTTTACCTATTTCATTTAATCCTCCTAGTGGAATGATTTTTATTTTATCATTTTCTCTTCGCAAAGCACTACCCTCCTTTATGTTATTTCTTTTTGCATACATTCTTTGCATAAACCATAAAATTTTAAACTATGATTATATATTTTAAACTCATAATTACTTTCAATACTTTTTTCAATCTCTTCCAATAGATCACCTTTTACCTCTATAACTTTACCACACTTATTACATATCAAGTGGTGGTGTCTATGATTTTCATTTTGATTTACTAATTCATATCTACTACATCCATCATCAAATTCTAATTTATAAATAACACCCAAATGTTCTAATAACTGTATAGTTCTATAAACTGTTGCAAGCCCTATCTCTGGACATTCTTCTTTTACTAAATCATATAATTCTTCAGCTGTTAAATGTTTTCCTTCATTATTTATCATTGTTAAAAGAATAGCTCTTCTCTGAGGAGTAAGCTTATATCCTTTTTCTTTTAAATTTTCTTTTAATTTATCTATAATTTGAGGAAACATTTCATTCATCTCATAACCTCTCCCAATAAATATTTATTTTCAAATAATCTCATAAAAACTCAAATACATATATTTAGTTTAATATGTAGATATGTTCTTGTCAATTGATAATAATATTAATTAATAATGTTTATCATTATTTAGTTCATCTTTTCATTGGAAAATAAAAGTTCATACGCTTCTGAAACTCTATTAAATTCTTCTTCATCTTCTATTGTTACTAATACTTCTTCTCCATCAGCATTTTTTTGAACCTTTAATGCTACAGCTTCATCTTCTTCTCCATTAGTAGGTACAACAATTACATATTCCTCTTCTTCAATATCTAATTTAGTAATTACTTCAAATTCAATATTTTCACCTTTTTCATCTTTTAATACTATTTTTTCAACATTATTTTCCATACTTCATTCTCCTTTCAAAATTCTATTATAATTATTAATTTTCCAAATTTATATTAACTTAAACTGTCTAAATATCCTTGCAAAATGTAAGTAGCAGCTATTTTATCAACTATTTTCTTTCTTTTAGCCCGAGATAAGTCTGCTTCTAACATAGCTCTATGTGCTGCAACAGTTGTAAGTCTTTCATCCCACATTTTTAATGGTAAATTAATATATGATTTTATTTTTTCACAAAAATCAATTACCTTTTCACTTTGAGGTCCTAGTGTACCATTCATATTTTTAGGTAAACCTGAAACTATAGTGTCTACATTATACTCATCACAAATTTTCTTTATTTCCTCTAAATCATATTCTTCTTTTTTTCTTCTTATTGTTGTAATTCCTTGAGCTGTTAAACCTAATGGATCACTGACAGCAACTCCAATTGTTCTATCTCCTATGTCTAAACCTAATATTCTAATCATTTTTTTATCTTTTCTCCCTTTTCTTCGTATCTAGTATATGTAAACTTAAAATAAAAATGCCCATATGGGCATTTTTTATTTTATATCCAAATAAGATTTTAAAACTTCCTCAATTATTTCATCTCTCTCTAATTTCCTAATTAATGATCTTGCTCCATTATAATTAGTTATATAAGTTGGATCGCCCGACATTAAATATCCTACTAGCTGGTTAACTGGATTATACCCTTTTTCCAATAACGCATTATATACTTCTGTTAAAATATTCTTTGTCAACTCTTTATTATCTTTTGGAAATTCAAATTGTATAGTCTTTTCTTCATTTACCATGGCACTCACCTCTTCTTAAATACAAAATGTAGCCCACATATCATCTTATAACTATTATAAAACAAAATTCACAAAAAGTATACTATTTAACCAATTCATCTATTATATCAAATGATTTATTTATTGCTTCTTGTAATTTTTCTGGTAATTTTCCTCCAGCTTGAGCCATATCTGGTCTTCCGCCACCGCCACCGCCGGCGATTTTTGCTACTTCTTTAATTATTTTTCCACAATGTATTCCCTTACTTATAACATTTTTCGTTGCCATAGCTACAAACTGTACTTTTCCCCCATTATTACTTCCTAAAACTACAGTTCCTTCTTCTATTTTACTTTTTATTTCATCAGCTAAATCTCTAAGTGCATTAGCATCTACATCTTTTAATACTCCTACTGCCACTTTTATTCCCTTTACCTCTTTGACATTTTTTAATATGTCATCTTTTGCACTACCTGCTAATTTTCCTTTTAATGCAGTTAACTCTTTTTCTTTTTCTTTTAACTCAACTATTTGAGATTCTAATCTTTCAACTATATCTTTTGTTGAACATTTTAACACATTTGACATATCTTTTAATACTTTATCTTTTGCTTCCATATATTCGATAACTGCCATTCCTGTTACTGCTTCTATTCTTCTTATACCTGCTGCTACACCACTTTCAGAAACTATCTTAAATAATCCTATTTCACCTGAATTATTTACATGAGTTCCACCACAAAGTTCCTTACTAAAATCACCTACAGAAACAACTCTAACTTTTTCTTTGTACTTATTATTAAATAAGGCCATAGCACCAGTCTTTTTTGCTTCCTCTATTGTCATTTCATCTGTTTTAACTTCATAAGATTTCATTATTTCTTTATTTATGCTCTTTTCAATTTTACTAATTTCTTCCTCTGTTAAAGAAGAAAAATGAGTAAAATCAAATCTTAATCTATGTGCATCAACATAAGAACCTGATTGATGAACATGCTCTCCTAAAACTTCTCTTAAAACTTCTTGAAGCATGTGTGTAGCTGTATGGTTTTTGCATATATTTTTTCTATTTTCTTCATTTACTTTCAATACAACTTTATCTTCTAAACTTACTGTACCGGAAATCACCTTAACAAAATGCATAACTTTACCTGAAACATTTTTCTTACAATCGAATATTTCTCCTTTAAAATTATCATTATAAATTAATCCCTTATCGCCTACTTGACCACCCATTTCTGCATAAAATGGTGTTACATCTGTAAGAATTATTCCTTCTTTTTCAATACTATTAACAAATTTATCATTTTCAATTAATACTTTTACTTTACCACATAATTCATACTTATCATATCCGTCAAATTTAGTTTCTATATCTGATGAAATTTTATTTACTGCACTATCTTCTGCTCCCATGTAGTTAGTATCTTTTCTAGCTGATCTAGCTCTTTCTCTCTGTTTTTGCATTTCTGTATTAAATCCATCTTCATCAATATCCATACCTTCATCTTGTAATATTTCTTGTGTAAGTTCATATGGGAAACCATAAGTATCGTATAATTTAAATACTTTATCACCATCTAATATTTTTTTACCCTTTTGTTTAATTTCACCAATATAAGATTTTAATATTTCTATACCTGAATCAATAGTTTCTGCAAATCTTTCTTCTTCAAGTTTTATAACTTTCTTTATATAGTCTTCTTTTTCTTTTAATTCAGGATAAGCACCACAGAAATTTTCTATAACTTTATCGCATAATTTATATAGGAAAACATCTTTAATACCTAAAAGTCTTCCATGTCTTGCCGCTCTTCTCAATAATCTTCTTAAAACATATCCTCTACCCTCATTAGAAGGTAATATTCCATCACTAATCATAAAAGTCATACTTCTTATATGATCTGTAATTATTCTTATTGAAGTATTATTATTATCATTTTCCACATATTTTACACATGCTATTCTACATACTTCATCTAAAATACTCTTCATAGTATCTACTTCAAAAATATTATCTACTTCCTGCATTATTGTTGCTATTCTTTCTAGTCCCATTCCTGTATCTATATTTGGATGTTCTAATCTATTATAATTTCCATTTTCATCTTTATTATACTGAGTAAAAACTAAATTCCAAAATTCTACAATTTTGTCTTCATCTGCAGCTTCTACAAATTCCTCTACAGTTTCCACCTTGCCTGCTCCTTTATCAAAATGAATTTCAGAGCTAGGTCCACAAGGTCCTTGACCTATTTCCCAAAAATTATCTTCTTTTCCTAATCTAAAAATTCTTGATGGATCGATATCTGTTTTATTAGTCCAAATTTCATATGCTTCATCATCATCTAAATATATTGTTACATATAATTTATCCTTAGGGATTTCTAAGACCTCTGTTATAAACTCCCATGCCCATGGAATAACTTCATTTTTAAAATAATCTCCAAAAGAAAAATTACCAAGCATTTCAAAAAAAGTAGCATGTCTTGATGTTTTACCTACATTTTCAATATCTCCTGTTCTTATACATTTTTGACATGTAGTAACTCTTCTTTTTGGTGGAACTTTAATTCCAGTGAAATATGCTTTCATTGGAGCCATTCCCGCATTTATAAGTAATAAACTATTATCATTTTCTGGTACTAATGAAAAACTTTTTAATCTTAAATGTTCTTTACTTTCAAAAAAATTTAAAAAAGCTTCTCTTATTTCATTCAATCCCATATTTTTCATACTTATCTATCTCCTCCATTAACTGAAACTTATCTTCAGGTGAAGTCTGTACTCTCCCTGAAATTCAACTAAAACTATTTACAAGCTTAGCTGTTTATTTTATTTTTTATAATATACACTCTCAACAACAGTTAACTATAAAATAACTATTTATATATTGTTCAAAAAAACAAAATAACTTTCATACCCTATAAGGGACGAAAGTTTTTCCGCGTTACCACCCTAATTACACAATAACATTTATTGTGTCGCTCTTTTAAAACATAGCTCAAAGAGAGCTTCAGCATACTAGTCAAGAAGTTTTCACCAACCACTTCCTCTCTGAATGACTAAATCTACTTACTCCTTCTTATCATCGCTTAATATTAAATTTAATAAACCTAATAAGATTATAAAAAAAATTCAAACCTATGTCAATATTAATCATTATTACTAGTATTAAATAATGTACCTATTTTAATTATTGTTATACTTATCTTTCCATAAGTCAAGCCCGGCAGATTTTCTATAATTATTTATAGCTTTATGTATTGTTTGTTCTGCTAATACTGAACAATGTATTTTAGATGATGGCAGACCATCTAATGCCTCTATTACTGATTTATTAGTAATATTCCAAGCTTGTTCTAATGACTTACCTTTTATAAGTTCCGTAGCTATACTTGCTGAAGCTATTGCAGAACCACATCCAAAGGCTTTAAATTTTACATCTAAAATGGAATTGTCTTCAATTATCAAATAAAATTTCATAACATCTCCACATTTTGGATCTCCATATTCTCCTATACCATCAGCATTAGGTAATACCCCTACATTTCTTGGAGCATAAAAATGTTCTAAAACTTTATCACTATACATCATAATCTAACCTCACCTTTCATCCCCTACTTTATTCTATATAACTTAATTGAATAATTTTAGGATATGAACAAAGTCCATACCCTAAATTTATTATAATACTTTTTCTATTATTCCACCACCTACTACTAAATCATCATCGTAAAATACAACAGATTGACCTTTAGTAATAGCTCTTTGTTTCTCATCAAATACAACTTCAATTTTACCATCTCTAACTGGAATTATTGTTGCTTTACAAGGCTTAGCAGAATATCTTATTTTAGCTTCTACCTTCATTTCTCCTTCCAGTTCATCAAAGGGAATTAAATTAATATTTTTTGCTATTAATTTTGTTTTAAAAATATCTTCTTCGTCCCCTATTACTACTTCATTAGTAAATGGGTTTATATCTGTTACAAATACAGGTCTACCTAATGCTAATCCTAATCCTTTACGTTGACCAATTGTATAATACACAATCCCTTTATGTCTTCCTAATACATTACCTTCTTTATCAACAAAATTTCCTTGTTTAATTTTTTTCTTATTATATTCTTCTATAAATTTACCATGATTATTATCTGGTATAAAGCAAATCTCTTGACTATCTTTTTTATTATAAACCTTTAATCCTATTTCTTTTGCTATATCCCTTATTTCTTCTTTTGTATATTCAGAACAAGGCATTAAAGTATGACTGAGTTGATCTTGAGTCAAACTATATAAAACATAACTTTGATCTTTTTTAGGGTCATCTGCTTTTCTTAAGGTATATCTATTATTATGTCTTTCTATTTTTGCATAATGTCCTGTAGCAATATAATCTGCTCCTAGTGCTCTAGCTTTCGTTAAAAACGAGTCAAATTTTACATATTTATTACAAGCTATGCATGGATTAGGAGTTCTTCCTTGCATATATTCATTTACAAAGTAATCTATTACTTGTGAACCAAACTCTTTTTTAAAATTCATAACATAAAAAGGAATATCTAAAATATCAGCAACTCTTCTAGCATCATTAACTGCTGAAAGATTACAACAACTTGTTTCACATTCTTCATATTCATTTATATCTGGAGTAAGTTTCATCATTATTCCAGTAACATCATACCCTGCTTTTTTTAATAAATATGCTGCTACAGAACTGTCTACACCTCCACTCATACCTATAACAACCTTTTTTTTACTCATATGTTATCACCTATCTTAAAATTTATATTTATTCATGATGTTCATCTTCATGTGGATCTTTTTCTGTATAATCCCAAGGTTCTAAGTTATGATTAATTCTATAGTCATTTATTGCTTTATGTATAGCCTGTTCTGCAAGAACTGAGCAATGCATTTTAATTGGTGGAAGTCCATCTAAAGCTTCTGCTACAGCTTTATTTGTTAGTTCCCAAGCATCCTCTAATGATTTACCTTTTATAAGCTCAGTAGCCATACTAGAAGATGCTATTGCAGAACCACATCCAAAAGTTTTGAATTTAACATCTTCAATTTTATTTTTCTCAACCTTTAAATAGATTTTCATTATATCTCCACATTTTGGATTTCCCACTTGTCCTATACCATTTGCATCTGAAATTTCTCCAACATTTCTTGGATTAGTAAAATGTTCCATGACTTTATCACTATATATCATAATTAGTTATCCCCTTTCTTTAAAAAATCATCCCATAGTGGTGACATTTCTCTTAATCTTTTTACTACTTTAGGTACTACTTCCAAAACATAATCTACATCTTTCTCTGTAGTTTTTTCTCCTAAAGTTAATCTTAAAGAACCATGAGCTATTTCATGAGGAAGACCAATAGATAGTAATACATGAGAAGGATCTAATGATCCCGAAGTGCATGCACTACCACTAGATGCAGAAATTCCATTTGCATCTAATAACAATAATATAGATTCTCCTTCGATAAATTTGAAACAGACATTAACATTTCCAGCTAACCTATCTTTTCCTACTGGTCCATTTAATCTAGTATAAGGTACTTCCAATAATCCTTTGATCAATTTATCTCTTAATTTTGTTAATCTCTCATAATCTTTTTCCAAATTTTGATTTGCTAATTCAATAGCCTTTCCAAGTCCAACTACACCTGCAATGTTTTCTGTTCCTGCTTCTTCTTCCTCGTTCTTGTCCTCCGCCATGGATTAGATTTTCAATTCTAATACCTTTTCTTATATAAAGAACTCCGACTCCTTTTGGTCCATAAAATTTATGTGCAGCCATAGAAAGTAAATCTATATTCATTTCCTTAACATCTACTTTTTCGTGTCCAATAGCTTGAACCGCATCTGTATGGAAATATATCTTTCTTTCTCTACAAATTTCACCTATTTCTTTTATTGGCTGAATAGTTCCTATTTCATTATTAGCAAACATAACAGAAACTAAAATAGTCTTATCTGTTATAGCATTTTTCAAATCTTTAATACTAATTTTGCCATATTCATCAACTGGTAAATATGTTACTTCAAAACCATTTTTCTCTAGGAACTCACAAGTATGAAGTATAGCATGATGTTCTACTTTAGTTGTAATAATGTGATTTCCTTTATTCTTATTGGCAAAAGCTATTCCTTTCAAAGCCCAGTTATCTGCTTCTGAACCTCCTCCTGTGAAAAATACTTCACTACTTTCACAATTAATAGCCTGTGCGACTCTATCCCTTGCTAAATCTATAGCTTTTTTTGTTTCTCTTGATAAAGAATATATAGAAGAAGGATTTCCAAAATTCTGTGTAAAATACGGTAACATCTCTTCTAATACTTCTTCTTTTGTATATGTAGTTGCAGAATAATCCATATAAATTTGCTTATTATTCATGTATATCACTCCTTGTCCTCTAACGCATTAATTTTTTTATAATCATTAACTATATCTACTAATGTAACTGACTTTGTAACATTATCTATACTTTCTTTTATTTTTTTCCAAAGCAACCTTGTTGCACAACAATCAATATTATTACAAGAATGATCTTTTAAACAACTTGAAATCTCAACAGGACCTTCTAAAACTTCCATAATATCTGCAATAGTTATGTCCTCTGGTTTTGCATTTAAAACATAACCACCTTGAGCTCCCCTAATGCTTTTTATTAATCCTGCTTTTCTCAAAGGCGAAAATAGCTGTTCTAAATAGTATTCTGAAATATTTTGCCTTTGGGATATAGATTTAATAGATACAGGTTTTTCATCATCATGTACGGCTAAATCTACCATAGCCTTAACACCATATCTACCCTTGGTTGATAATTTCATTACATCACTCCTTTAAAGTCGAGTACTTTACTCTACTTTCTAAATACATATTAACAAATCCGAGTATTCTTGTCAACAATAAAAAAAGATAAATAATTTCTCCTATACTAACTATTTATCTTTACTATTCTTAATACTATCCCAATAATATTTAATTTTTTTTTCCACTTTGTTGTCACCTGAAATATAATATTCACTGTTCCTTATATTGGTTGGTAAATACTGTTGATTCACATAATTATTTTTATAATCATGTGGATACTTATACCCTAATCCTCTGCCCATTTTCTTTGCACCTTCATAATGAGCATCTTTTAAATATGGTGGAATTTCTCCTACATCTTTGATATCAACTTCATGTAAAGCCTTATCTATAGCCACAAGAACAGAATTAGATTTTGGGGCTGTAGCTAAAAGAATTACAGCTTGTGACAAAGGAATTCTTGCTTCTGGAAATCCAAGTTGCATTGCAGTATCCACACAACTTTTTACAATAGCTACAGCATTAGGATATGCCATTCCTACATCCTCACAAGAAATAACTAAAAGTCTTCTACAAATAGATATTAAATCCCCTGCCTTAACTAACCGTGCTAAATAATGTAATGATGCGTCAACATCACTTCCTCTAATAGATTTTTGAAAAGCACTCAATATATCATAATGATTATCTCCATTTTTGTCATAATTAACAACCTTAGTTTGAGTACATTCTTTAGCTATGTGTTCATCTATAATTATATTTCCATTTTCGTCTGCATTTGTAGAATAAATGCTCAATTCAACTGCATTTATTGCTCTTCTCAAATCTCCACCACTAGCTTGTGCAATATATTCTAAAGCTTGTTGCAAAAAATGTATGTTTATATTTTTAAATTCATCATTAACAATTGATATAGCTCTTCTCATTCCTGTTATCACATCATTTTTTTTAAGTGGTTTAAATTCAAATATTGTAGACCTACTTAAAATTGCTTTATATATATAATGATATGGATTTTCTGTAGTACTAGATATTAACGTTATTTTTCCATTCTCCATAAATTCTAATAATGACTGCTGCTGCTTTTTATTAAAATTTTGAATTTCGTCTAAATATAATACTATTCCATTAGCATTCATTATGTTGTCTAATTCTTGTATTATATCTTTTATGTCTTTAAGCGATGCACTTGTTGCATTTAATTTATAAAAATTTTTATTAGCCACTTTTGCTACAATATTAGCTACTGTTGTTTTTCCTACACCAGGAGGCCCATAAAAAATCATATTTGTTATTTTTCCAGAACCTAATATTCTATTTAAAATTTTTCCTTCTTGTAATAAATGTTGTTGCCCAACAACATCTTCAATTTTAATAGGTCTTATCCTATCTGCTAACGGTTTCATTTGTACCTCCTATGCCTCAAACGCCTAACACTTTTATAGCACTTTGTGCCATAATTTTATGTCCTTCTTTATTTGGATGTATACCATCTACGTAATATTCATTTATATTATGTAATTCACATTCATTAATAAAATTTTTATAGAAATCTATATATTTCAAATTTTGTTTAGTAGTAAATTCTATAATCTCTTGTCTATAAGTCTGTATTTTCTCATTTACTTTATCATAATTAATACTACTTGCCCACTTTTTTAAAGCTAACTGTGAATATGTCGGAATTTGAATTCCTATAATAGGTTGTATTTTATTATGTAAAGCTTCCTTTGTTAATTCTAAAATATTTTTTTCAACAGTTTTATAAGAATGTCCCCTAATAAAATCATTAGTTCCACCCATAATTATAACTTTATCTGGTTTATTAAGAATTACATCTTTATATGATCTAGAGAGCATGCCCACAGTAGTATCTCCGTTTATACCCTTATTAATAATATTTATATTTAGTGTATTTTTTACAATTTCACTCCATCTGTATTCTTTTGCAATCCCATACCCAAAAGTTATACTATCTCCAATACATACTATTTTCATAAAATTCCCTCATACTTCGTTATTTTAACTTTAATTCTAATTCAATCATTTCATCTTCGAAAATATTCCATGATTCATCATAATACTTATCTAACATAAACTCATGATAAAATCTTCTACCCATTAGCCTTTTTATAATATCTTTTCGCTTATATCCTTCCCTACATCGTGAAAAATCTTTTGTAATCATTTTAGCTTGTCTTGGGTTTATTTTTAATATTTCCATTATTTCTTCCATAGTATAATAATCTTTTTTTAATATATTAATCAATTTATTTTGTAAATTCACTTTGTATTTAATATCTATCTTTCTATTTTTATGTGGACCTTCTTTTCCCCTATGATGTTCAGAACAAAGATATATATAATTTAATGGAAAATCTAAGCCACCTTGATTTTTAAATACAATATGATGTTTTTCGCCTTGTTTTCCACATATTACACATTGTTTCAAAAACATACCTCCTAAACTCAAAAATCTCATATATATTAAATTTTAATATATCCTATTCTAACTATAATTTTATATATAAAGTTAAAAATTATCAACTCACCTTACATATTTTTTTGAAAAATAATTTATATGAATTTTATTTTTCCAAAATAAACTATTTCTATTCATATAGCTTACTTGACAAATAAAAAAGACTATTGACTTATATCAATAGCCTCTTAGCTTCAACAACTAAAATCTTGATCTATTTTGGTTTCTTTGTTGTTTTCTTGCTCTTCTACATTCTGGACATCTTTTTGGTTCATTTTCAAATCCTTTTTCTTTATAGAATTGTTGTTCACCTTCTGTAAATAAGAATTCTTTACCACAATCTGCACAGATTAATTTCTTATCTGCCATAATTTCACCTCCTAATTCCTAGGATTTAACCTTAAAAACACTTATCCCTGGAACCAGGAGTAACGTATCTTTAAAATGTTAAACCACTCACTACTATATTATATCATGTATAATTATGTTAATCAATATAAACAAAACTAATACAAAATAGATAAAATGGTTATATATACATAGCAATAGGAATTATTTCTATTAATGTACCTTCTGTTTCTAAAATTTTCTTATTATTTACATTAAAAGAATCCCTATTTTTTAAAAATCGTTTTTTGAATACTTCAAAACACTTATCATCTAAATAATCCAAATATGTTCCACTCAACATATCTATTTTTTTATTCCTTTTATCTCTATTTACTTTTATAGCTTTTCCAAATATAGTTACATTTCCGTCAATTAGATATTCAATGTTTTCTTCCATATATTTTCCTTGAAGTGGAACAACGATTCTTGTTTTTGTATCATATTCATATTGTGCCATATATTTTAAACTTCTATTCTCTTTATAATCATTTATATATACTTTAAGTTGTTTTAATATTTCTTGTTTAGTTTTATTACATTCATCATCTTCACCAAAAGAAAACATAATTTCTGTTTCTATAATATTTATTATATTTTCAATATTTTTAATTACTGGATCTTTTTTTAATTTACAATTAAATAGTATAAAATCACCTTCTTCTATACTAATAAGATCCCGTTGATTTTTAATAGACTTCAACAAATCATTTGATTTTAGTATATCTATAATTTCTAATAGAACTAATATTATTACAGAAATTTTTTCTTCTCTTCTGGAAAATTCACTAAGATATTGTACATCTAAATCTCCCTGCATATATTTACCATGGCATATATCACTCAAAGGAGTTCTAAATTTAATAATAGACTGTTCTTTTATATTAACACTTTCTATTTTAGCAAATTTAGCTATAACTATAGTATATAAATTATTTATAATATATTCATCTAAATAAAAGGGGATAATAACACTATTATTCATTAATTAATTATGCTCTCCCTTAAATCAGTTCTCATATATATTGTATAATACACAAAATATATTTAGAACTTGTTCTTTATTTGTTCATATAACAATCTACTATTTCACCATAATATATTACATGATAATCCTCAGCCTTATACCATTTATCTTTTATATCTTTTCTTAAAAACTTAGAACTCATCTCATGCTTATAAGCTATCTTGCACTCATATGTTAAACCACAGTTACCTATTACTGGTGATTCAACTTTCTTTCCATTTTCAACTTTTAAATTGCATTCTTCAAATTTATCAAAATCTCTTCCTGATTTTGTTCCACAAAACTTTAAAGCTTCTTTCATGTCTTCATCTAGTGGTATGCACACAGTAAAATCTTGTGCATTTTCTATAAGCTCATGAGTATACCTCTGTTTTCTTACAAGTACTGTAAACACAGGTTTTCCCCACTCAAATCCTATATTAGCCCAACCTATAGTCATAGTATTAACTTTTCCATTTTTATCTTTAACTGTTAGAAAAGCACCTTGTTTTTGTATATATTTAAATGCTTCTTGTAAATTTTCAGTATAATTTATTTCCATATTAATACCTCCTATTTTTAATAACTCAACTTTTGCAGTAAAAAAATACTGTCTAGCGAAGAAAAATAATATATTGCGTGAGAAACATTTAAAATCAATTAAGAATTAATAATTAAAAATGAATAATGAAGGTTAATTTTTGCTTTAGCAAAAATCTTTAATTATATTAGTTATTTTGCCCTAAGGCAAAATTTCCTTAATTATTAATTATTCATTATTAACTATTAATTATCTTTAAAGTAAAAGGTTTCTAAGCAAGATACCATTTCCCGCAGCGACTATTTTCATCTGCAAAAATTAAATTAAAAATTTTACACTTTACATTATATATCTAATTATAGAATAAAATTTAACATTTGTATATTTCGTAACTAAGATTACAATAATCAAAATGTCTCATCAATTATGAAAAATTTGATAAAAACATTATTACAATAGGTATAGTTATTACAGATAATAACGTAGTTATAAAAACACTTTGTGATGCAAACTTAGGATTTTTATTATAACTTTCTGCAAAAATAGAACATACTACTGCTGCAGGCATAGCCTCTACTATTACACATATATTAATAAGTAAAGAATCTACTTTCATAAGTTTTAAAATTAAAAATATAAAAAAAGGTATAACTAAAAGTCTTAAAACAGAAGCATAGTAAATAGATTTTTCTGCAAAAACATCTTTTACCTTAACCTCTGCAAGCATACTTCCTACTATTATCATAGATATAGGAGTTGTTATAGAACCTACTATTTCTAAAGTTTTTTGTATAGGATACGGTATTTTTATAGAAAATATAAAAAGTATTGTTCCAATAATAACAGCTATTATTCCTGGATTAGCTAATACCTTTTTTAAACTCTTATCGTTTTTATCTCCACTAAAAAGCATAATCCCAAAGGTCCACATAAACACATTAAATGGTATATTAAATATAGAAGCATAAAGAACTCCTACTTTACCATAAATACTTGCCAAAACAGGATAACCTATGAACCCAGTATTTGAAAATACTGTTACAAATCTCAATATATCCTTCTTGTCCTTATTTTTAGGAACTTTATTATAAAACATATTACTTAAAGGTATTAAAAATATATGTATTATTAAAGAATATATTAATATTTTTACTATATTTGACATTAGTTCCGGTGAAAATTTATAATCAAAGGATACAATAATCATAAAAGGTAATGTTATCCTAAGTAAAAGTTGAGACATACCTTTATTCATTTCACTAGTTATAATATTTCTTTTTCTTCCATAATATCCAATACCCATAACTAAAAATAATACCATAAATTGATTAATTATATTTACATTTTTCATTCAACCTTACCACCTTTTCTATAAGCACAATATATATAATATCAATTCTCATACCTTTAGTCTATATTTAAAATTTATTTAATTTTATGCATAAACTTATCATATATATCTATAGGAATATATTTTTTAGGAGATTTTTATATGAAAAATCAAACTACATCTAAACAACTCTTTAACCTTTATATTCAAGCAGAACATTATAAATTGATGATGACATTAAGTAAATTTTCAAGACAAAAAACTTTTTACAAAAAACTTATGAAGCATAATTTAGAAAAAATATATAAGATATTAACTCCTATAAATCGAAGAGAATTTACAATTGATGAACTTTCTAATTTTGATGGCTCACAAGGTAAACCTGCATACGTAGCCATAGATGGAATCGTATATGATGTAAGTTTTAATGCAAAATGGGGTGGAGGAACTCACTTTGGATTAGTATCTGGTAAAAATTTATCAAGTGAATATTTATCTTGTCATGGAGAATCAAAAAATAAATTATCCAATCTTCCTATTGTTGGAACACTAAAAAAATAATTTGGAGTGATGTACTTGTCCAATAATAAATATTGTCCTATAGTAAAATCAAAACTTAAAACAGTAGATAATATACTTGAAACCGCATTAAACAAAATACAAAATAATGAACTAAAAAAAATGAATATGATATGGCTTGAAGCTACAGGATGTTCAGGAAATATAATTTCACTATTGAATGCCTCAAATCCAAATGCACTTTATTTTTTAAAAAATATGGTAAACCTAAAATATAACAATAGTATAATGGCAGACCAAGGACAACAAGCCTTTGATCAGTTTTTAAAAACATTGAATTCAGATTTTATATTAGCAGTAGATGGTGCAGTATCTACAAAAGATAATGGTAAATATAATATAATCGCCTCATACAATGATAAACCTATAACCGCCTTACAAGCAGTGAAAATGGCTGGTGAAAAAGCTAAATACATTCTATCAGTGGGAACTTGTGCATCTTTTGGAGGAATTTCAGCCGCTAGACCAAATCCAGCTCAATGCAAAAGTGTTAAAGAAGTACTAGATAAAAATGTAATAAACTTACCTGGGTGTCCTTCAAACCCTAGATGGATAATAGGTACTGTAGCTCATTTACTTATGTATGGTATCCCTAAACTAGATAATCAAAATAGACCTATATTATTTTATGGGATAACAATACATGATATATGTCCTAGAAGATTGTTTTTCGAAAAAAAAATATTTGCTGAAAAATTAGGAGATAAAGGCTGTTTATTTAAATTAGGTTGTAGAGGACCTGTAACTCAAACAGATTGTCCAATAGGTAAATGGAACAATAAAACTAATTGGCCAATTGAAGATAATACTCCATGTATTGGATGTGCTAATGCTTACTTTCCTGATGGAATGGAACCATTTGTAAGATATTAATAAATTAAGGAGGTATTATGTCTACTAAAATAACTATTGATCCAATTACAAGAATAAGTGGGTTTTTAAGCATAAGTGTAGAAATAGACAAAAATAAAATAATAAATGCTGAGTGTTCAGGAACTCTCTTTAGAGGTTTTGAAAAAATGCTTAGAGGACGTAATCCCCTAGATGCCATTTATTTCACACAACGTATATGCGGAATATGTTCTACTGCTCACTCTATGTCCTCCTCTCTCGCACTAGAGGATGCTTTAAATGTTACTCCAAGTTACAATGGTAAAATATTAAGAGATATAATGCATGGATGCGAATTTTTACAAAATCATATTAGACATTTTTATTTATATACTCTTCCTGATTTTGTGAAATGTTCTAATATTTCGCCTTTATATCCTACAGAAGAAATTGATTTTAGAATTCCTGAAGATTTAAGCAAAAAAATTGGAGAAAATTATGCAAAATCCTTTGAATTCAGTAAAATGGCTCATGATATGCTAGCACTCTTAGGCGGAAAAGCTCCTCATAATCATGGTATTTTTGTTGGAGGAGCCACAGTAAATGTTGATTCTTATAAAATTGTACAATTAAAGTCAATGCTATCATATATAAAAAATTTTGTAAGCAATAATATGCTTAATGATTTTAATATAGTTGCACAATATTATAATGATTATTTTAAAAATGGAGTTGGTTACAAAAATTTAATGTCTTATGGTGTTTATGATTCTTATAATGAGGAAAATCTAACTTATGTAAAACCAGGGGTATTAATTAATGGTGATTTTCAAAATTTTATGCCTCATGAAATAAGTGAAAATATACATTATTCTTGGTATGATAATAATACTAATAATATTCTCCCTGGAAGTTCTCCACTTGAAAGTAATTTATCTAAAAAACAAGGTTATTCTTTTATAAAATCTCCAAGATACAATGGTTATCCAATGGAAGTTGGCCCTTTAGCTAGAATGATATTGAGTAAAAATTATCCAATACAGATTTCTACTATGGATAGAACAAAAGCAAGAGTTCTTGAATCAATAAAAATAGCAAATATATTAGATGGATTAATTGATAAATTAACTTTAGGGTCATGCGGTCAAAAAATATATGAAATTCCAACTAAAGCTTTTGGAAGAGGGTTAATCGATACAACTAGAGGTTGTTTAGGTCACTGGATTTCTATAGTAAATAAAAAAATTGATACTTATGATATTATAACCCCTACTGCTTGGAATTTATCACCTAAAGATTCAAAAGGGGGATATGGCCCCATTGAAAAATCCTTAATAGGAACATATATTAGTGATGAAAAAAATCCAATTGAAATAGGTAGAATCGTTCGCTCCTTTGATCCTTGTGTATCTTGCGCAACACATGTTATAACAAACAATTATTCTTCTAAAAATATTCAAATTGTTTAGAGTAAAATCATGAATAAAAAATTAATTGCTATTGGTAATCCCTTAATGGGAGATGACTCTATCGGTATAAAGATTGCAAATACATTAAAGACTCAATTGGATAAATTAAACATTGAAGTTATAATTGGCGAAACTGATATAGATTACTGTCTAAATGCTATTGAAGATAATGATTTTGTAATAATTTTAGATTCTACCAAATATAATATTAATCCTGGAACTGTTACTATTACTTCATTCAAAAGCAAAAAACATTTTGACAAACATCACAATGTAAATTATTTCTCACTACATGGTTATAATTTAATAGATTTAATAAATTTAAACCACATACACATAAGAGGATATTTAATTGGAATAGAATCTTGTTCAATAGATTTTAACCTAAATTTAAGTCCAATACTCGAAAAAAGTTTTAATAACATATGTACTAAAATATATAAAAAAATAGTGAATATATTAAACAGTGAAACTATTTAGTATGTATAATTTTATTAGAACACGTTTTATAAAGTACTATACTAAGAAATTTTTTTAAGTAAAAAGTACAAAGTATAAAGCACAAATAAGGTAAATTTTCAAAAACAAGCTTTTGAAAATTTATTTTAATAAAAGTTTTTCTTCAAGAAAAACATCCTTATTATACTTTATACTTTAAACTTTCTACTTTATCATAACTCCTTTATTCCAATCACTGTTCTTTCCCTAAGTATTTACTCTACAGCTTGTAATTACTTTATTGTCACTATAATTTTTTATCCTAATTTAACAATATTGCATTTTTCTTTCCTTAAAATATACAGATTTCAAATTACATGTTTCTATCATTTCACTAGCTGTTTTAAAGTAATTAGCTATATTTTCTTTCCTGTGTGCATCTGAACCTAATACTACATATTTTCCACCTAATTCATTGTATCTTTTATATATTTCTATTAAATTTTTTGTTGAAAAAGAATTGTTTAATCTTCTTGTATTTAATTCTAATACTATTCCCTTATCAATTATCAATTTTAAAATTTCATCTAAAAATTCACTATATTCACTATAATATAATTCCTTATCTTCATATCTTGCATACCTAGCTATATAATCTATATGCCCTAAACTGTCTATAAAGTTATATACTTTTAAGCATTTAATCATTTCATTAAAATAACTCTCATAAACTTCCTTTTTACTTCTTCCTCTATAAAACTCTTCAACATAAATATCAATATTATTAACTAAATGTACAGATCCAATAACATAATCAAATTCATATTTTTGTTGAAGTCTATTACTTTCCTCTATGCAATCCATCTTCATTCCCATTTCAATTCCCAATAAAAAATTATTATTTCTATAATTAGAATAATTCTTAAAGTATTCTTCTACATCAAATATAAATTTGTTTTTTATAGGAAACTTTAAATCCATATGCTCTGTTATTACTGCTCCCATATTTAATTCTCTCATTCTTTTAACAACTTCTTCAATTGACATATCTGAATCTGAAGAATATTTTGTATGTATATGACTATCAAACATACTTTTCCCTCCCATTATATTTTAAAATCTTCCTTAAGTGCATTTTACACCAAAATAAAAAGCTGTCAATCAATATAATCAACAGCTTTTCTTAATATATTAATTTCAAAATATAAATTCACTAGATATAGTGTTATCTAACTTAGAAATTAGCTAGAACAGGCTGGTTATATTTTGAAATTATTAAATTTCTCAGATTAGATGTGAACTTAACTCTTTTTACTATGATACATAATATTTTTTTATATAAGGTGATGTCATTGCTCTTAGAAGACATCCATAATCAACATGAAAATCTACAATATCACCCAGTTTAAAATTTTCTTTGCAATCAGTAATATCTAAAATTAAGTGATCACTACTTCCACCTAATATCTTTATATTCTTATTTACTGGAAATGTTCCATCTATTTTTATATCTTGTCTTCCCATTGCTATAATTGCTCTTTTTCTTATACCCATATCTTCAAAATGAGGCACTTGTCCAAAAGCATCCATTCCAATTTTACCTTTTGGGACAGATGGTTTTTGTTTTATTTCTACAATTTCACCTTTTAACACAAAACAATCATTATAACATCCTGGTATGCACTCTCCATAAGCTGTTTCTCTTCCTAAAACAATTCCTTCACCAATTCTTAATTGATTTATTCCTTCTGGAATTGTATCATTTATTACCATATACATACTACTAGAATTACCACCAGAGACAATTGGTAAGTCTACATTCAATTCAGATTTAATTTTATTTTTTATTTGTACTAACATTCCTAAATTTTTTTCATCTGGTATAATTCCTCCATAACATGTAAGATTAGTACCAATTCCACAAAGTTTTATATTTTCTAACTTAACTATTTTTCTTACTAAAGATATGACGTCTTTTTCTAATACACCTTCTCTTAAATCTCCTAAATCTATCATCAATATTACACTATGAATTTTTTTTAATTTTTTACATGCTATTGATAATTCCTTTATAGTATCAAATTCTGAATTTAAACTTATATCTGAAAATCTTACAACTTTTTGTGACATACTTTCCATTGGAATTCTTAAAAGCATTTTTCTACAAGAAAACTCTTTTAGTTTTGCTAAATTATCTATTCTAGAGTCACCAATTAATTCAACGCCTCCATCTAACATAGCTTTTACAATTGACTTTTGAGCACAAAATACTTTAGTAACACCTACTACGTGTATCCCCTTTTTCTTACACATAGATACAATCTTCTTTGTATTATACGTAATTTTAGATAAATCAATTTCCATACAAGGATAAATTATGGACATATATACTCCCCTTCTTAATTTATTTCATATAACTCAACTTTCTCAGAACAAAAATACTACTTAGCGAAGGGAAATGATATATTGTTTAAATAGTTAACAGTTGCTAGAGGACAGTTGACAGTTCGAGGACACCTTTCTACTAACGTAGAAAGTTTTTAATTAGGTATTTTGTTTAAAAACAAAATTCACTTATCTTATTACTATATTTAATAAAAGTTTTTCTGCAATAAAAGCATCCTTTACTATCCACTGTCAACTGTAAACTGTCCACTGATAAAGGCTTAGAACTTGTTACTGAAGTAAAAGATTTCTAAGCAAGATATCATTTCCCGCAGCGGTTGTTTTTCACCTGCGAAAGTTGAACTATAATTACTAAATACTCAAACTCTTTTGTAATAGTTTTGCTGCTGCCTCTTTATTTTCCTTACTTAGAACTCCTGCACAAGCCATTATATACATACTATCAATCAATATTTTTGCCTCTTTCCTAGGGAACATGGTCAAATCATCTTTTGAATATCTTATATTACTTAAAATATCTTTTCCTCCTTCTAACCTAGTTAATGCTCCACCAGTACCTACAATATATTTGACTTGTGACAAATCTTTACCATATGCTATAAACTTTCTTCCTGCACCATAAATTCTTTTTATATAACCCACATGCCTATTTAACGACATGTTAACTGCTTTATTCGTTAAAATCAAACTACACTTTTTTTCCTCAACTGTAGTTGGTATAGGTTTTATATTTTTAACTATATATTCTTTATCTATTCCTTTTAAATCAACATCATCAAGTAAATCAATAACATTTTTACTATTTACATATACTCCAAGATCTCCTTCAACAGTTCGTTTTGCTTTTGGCTCTGGACTTACTAATATATCTTGAATTTCACTAGCACCCTCAGTCACAGAATGTACATCAGTTGTTGCTCCTCCAACATCAAATACTACAACATCTCCTAAAATTTCATAAAGCAATTTAGCACTCTGCATTACTGCACCTGGTGTTGGCATAATAACTCCATTTACCATTTCTTTTATCTTATCCATGCCAGGAGCCTTTATTATATTATTTTCAAAAGCAATTTGTATAACTTTTCTTGCAGGTTCCACATTTAATTCATCAATTTTAGGATAAACATTATCAATTATATAGATTTCTTGTCCTTCAAATATTTCTTTAATTTCTTCTCTATTAGCTATATTTCCACAATATACAACTGGAATACCTAAATTTTCTTCTCTTATAAGTTCAGCATTGTAAAGTGCTGTTTCTCTTTCCCCAAAATCAGTTCCACCTGCTATCATTATTAAGTTTGGTTGTATTTTCTTTATACGTCTTACATCGCTTTTCCTTAATTTACCTGATGTAACCATTTTAATAATACCACCTGCACCTAATGCAGCTTCTCTTGCAGCTTTTACTGTCATATCTTGTACAAGACCATGTACTGTTATTTTTAACCCTCCAGCTGCACTACTAGTTGCAAGCATTTTATTCCATTCTATTTTTTGTCCTAGCTTACTTTCAATTTCATTTATTGCACTTTTCAAACCTACAGTTACATCCCCATCTAAAACTGTAGTATAGTGCTTACCTTGAGCAACCAATATATTGCTGTTTTTAAAATCCAGTGCACTTACTACAGTAGTAGTACTACCTATCTCTGCAATCAAATAGTCTACTTTCATAATTTATCATTCCTTATTTTCAATTCTCTTTTTAAGAGTCTCTACTATAAATGATGCAACATCATTTCCATGTGAACCTCTTCCAAATCCAACATCCATACCATTGGCTTTAGCTATTTCATCTGTAACTTGTGTACCACCTGAAACAAGAATAAGTTTATCTCTTACACCTTTCTCAATACATAAGTTACTTATTTTTTTCATATTTTTTGTGTGAACATCATTATGAGTAATTATTGTACTTGCCAATATTGCCTGTGCTTTAGTTTCAATTGCAGCATCTATTAATTTTTCAACTGGACATGATGTTCCAAGATATACACACTCTATTCCATATTTTTCAATACCACCATGTTTAATATCAATTATTTCTCTTAATCCCACAGAATGTTCATCTTCTCCTACCGTAGCTGCAACAACTTTTAAAGGTTTATTTTTAACAAATCCTCTTATTTCCTCATCACTTAAGACATGTTTTTTCTTTGGAACTTTAAGTTTTGATTTATCTATTTCAAAATTAACTCTTCCTTTTACTTCTAAATAAGTTCCTTCACAATTCTGCATAACTTGTTTGTGTATAACCTCTACATCTGTTAAATTCATTCTTTTACCTATTTCAATAGCTGCCGCTTCACTTATACGTTCATTTTCAGGAAGAAACATATTAATTGTTACAAATCCATCTTTTTTCCATTCAACTTCGGGTTTTATTGTATTGCTATCCTTAACTTGTTCCAATCTATTATTAACATTATCATTTTCATCTAGTTCATCTATAAATTGAATTTTTTCATGGTTACAAAATGTACATCCATCTATTGCACTACAAGGTTTTTCCCCTTTATACTTATCTGGTATATTATTGTAGCCAAAATGATCACATACTGGTGCAAAATACTCCTTATCTCTTGGAATAACTGTATCTGCAGCAACACCTTTATCTATCTTTCTTGCAATTCCATCTCCATTTCTTTCAGGATAAGCTCCTGAATCAACAAAGAATCCTTCTTCAACAGCTTTAAAGTACCCTCCAACTTCTAATATTTCTTCAAGAAACAATATAGCTTTCTCTTTTAGTTCTCTTATTTTATTAGGCAAATAGCCATCTTTTTTTAGTTCTACCATTTCTTTAAGTCCATCCATACCAATCAAAGCTTGTTTTGCTGTATTAATAGCATGTATACTATTATAATGCCAAGGAACATTTCTACCCTCATCAGGTGTTATTGTACTTTGAATATCTGCAGACGTAAGTTTTGAAATAAGTATATCTAAAGTATGTGTAACAGTTGCTTCTCTTGTACATGACTCCATGTATTTAGTGTTCATTTGAGCTCTCATCTTATAATCTTTAAACAGTTGCCTTAATGCTACAGCATATGGAAGATCTAACTTTAAGCATGGTGCAGGTGGTGCTGTAGGTGGAACTGTAGATAAAGATATATTTTCTTTTTTCATTCCTACCATTTCAGAATATTTAGCATTAATAGCATGCTGCACCATAAGTTCTGGCATTACATTATACCCTTTCATAGCTGTTGCATTAGCATTATGTGCTCCATCAATTTGAAGCATATCAGCGTAAGCCATTATCCTTTTTGCTACTGCAGCATCAACAAAAGATCTTACCATATTAATATTTCTATATAATACATTATATTGAGGATCTTGATGAGCCCCGTTTACTCCTTCTTCTGCAAACATTACAGCTATATCTGGTCCTGCTACTCCTGATACATAAGAATGAAAATTTATTTCTCTTCCTACTTCTTCTTCTATCATATCAAGAGCTTTTCTTGTTGCTCTTACTTGTTTTCTTGTTATAGGCACTCCTCCTACTCCCTCTGGAGTACCTTCTATAAGTCCATCATAGTGACTTTGACCTGCTGTTCTTATAACCATTATGTGATCTGCCCCATGCCATGCAGCCATCCTCATTCTTCTAATATCATCTTCAAATCTTCCAGAAGCTATTTCTGAAGTTATAACCGGCATAGGTTGTGGATCTATGTTTTGAAAACTTCTAGAAGCTGGCAGTGGTCTGCTGTTCTTTAAAGGTTTTGAAATTTCACTATAAGTAAATTCTCCTACAGGTTTATTATATTTTTCTCTCCAATGCCATCCTCTTCTTTTAGGTTTATACTTATCTAAATCTTTTAATATCTCTTCTACATCTATTTTTTCATTTATTTCTAAATTGTTTTTCTTATTCAATCAACTTCCCTCCCATCTTTTCACCAATTTCTTGCCATCCTTTACCTTCACTTAATTCTCTGCCAGCACACAAATAATCTATATCTTTCATATCTGCATATTCCAAAACCACATGTCCTATACCCTTACCAAGCAAATTCCATTTTGATCCATACTTAACTATTTCACCAGCTTCTAAGCTAGAAAATCCCATTCTTAAAAGTACTGAACGTTCTATTGAAGGTGAAGTATGATTATAAGCTAAATCAACCATAGGCTTAACAATTTGTTCTGTTAAATTCCAAAATCTATCGTATAATTCCTCATCACTTAAATTTTTTAAGTGTTCTTCTTCTTTTTTCAAAATCGTCTTCCCTTTTCACGCTATCACTCCTTAAATTTACTATCTTACATACGCACCTAGATCTTCAATAATTTTTAAAACTTCTACCTTTGTAAGTCTTGTTTCTTCACATAAGAAATCTATATCTATATCACTTAAAATCTTATCTTCAACATGTTTTAAAGAATTTTTAATTAATGATCTTTTGTATTCATTAAGATCTCTATCTTTAATTATCAATTTTGATGGATGTTCTGGTATTATTATATTTTTACCAGGTATTTCTTCTCTTGGATCTCCTACTAATACCTTAATTCCATTTTCTTTTGCAAAAGTAAGTTGAGGCATTATGTGTTTTCCTGCTCCTGTATATTCTGTTTCTTGAACAACAACCACTTGATCATTTTCCATTTCTTGAGCTATAACAAATGCTGCTGCTAAAGATGTATTTCCTGCTGGTCCTCTTTCAAGGCCCTCCAGTTGAGCTAATAGCTCAGTCATATAAAATACCTGTCCTTGATTAACCGTTACATATCTATCCATATATCTAAGAGGTCTTGCAGCACTTCTTGGCACATCTGACCTGTCTGGCCATGTCATAAATGGTATTCCAAATCCTGTATGACCTGTTGTAAATGACTTTCTATTAAAATCATTATCTGAAGCCATATGTAGTCCTGTTAAATCTACAGATGAACCAACTATTTTAGTATCATAGGCTCCTGCTTTCTTTAATCCTCTAGCAGTTCCTGTTAAATTTCCACCACCAGCATGAGTAACAACTACAACATCTGGATCTTTTCCTATTTTTTCTCTACACTGAGTTGCAATCTCATATCCTAATGTTTCAACTCCTGCTATACCACAAGTTGAATATAAAGATGCATTATAATATCCGGTATCTTCTAATACCTTAAGAAATGTATAAAATAATTCTGGACCAACTGTAAGTTGTATTACCTCCGCTCCAAAGCATTCACATTTTCTTCCTTTTTCTATTATCTCTGGTTGACCTATTTTTCTAGAATCATAACATTCTTGTACAATTATAGATTTCAACCCTCTCATAGCTGATTGAGAAGCCACTGCTGCACCATAATTACCTGAAGTTGCAGATGCTGTTCCTATATATCCTTTCTTCTTAGCATCATATACTGATAGAGCTGCTCTCCTATCTTTAAAACTTCCAGAAGGGTTAGCACTTTCATCTTTTACAAGTATCCTAGCTGCCTTTCCTGTCTTAGATACTCTTCGAGCAAGTTCCGTTAAGTTTCTTAACTCAAGTAATGGAGTATTTCCAACACCAGTTTCTGATTGAATATTCATAACATCATTTAATGAATACCCAGTATCACGCATCATTTTTTCATAATCAAAAGAAATACTACCCTTTTCATATTTTGAATAGTCCATTCCTACAGACTTTAACATTATTTCATTTTTTCTTGACATCAACTCTTCATATTTATTCAAAACCCATTCACCTTCTCCCTATTTTTACTTATTGTTCTCAAATAATATTTTTCTAGCTTGACGTCCTATAAATGAAATTTCATTAATATATTTTCCAAAATTATGTGTATATGCAGGCTCTACTGCTGTAACTATACCTTTTTCACATCTTCCAACTAAAGTTTCTACTTCTACCTCGTCACCTATATCACAGTCACTTTTACAATTACCTTTTACCCACATTTTTAATGGAGTTACTTTAGTATCTTTAGGTATATTACAGGACCTTTCTTCTGGAGTTAAAACTATTTTTGTTACCTCTACCCAAGTTCCCTTTTTTATCATAGTCTCTACTCTCCTTTATAATAATTTATTTGATGTACAAAACTATTCTCAATTGCATGAGGGATTGGTAAATCAATCATAGATTTTAACCCTGCTCTGCTGGATACTGCAAGTGGAATCATATTAACTGCCATTGCCATTGTACCTATTCCTCCTGGAGTTTCTGGATTTATGCAAAGATGCATATCCGAATCACCTTTTATATCAATAAAATCTCCAGTTTCAACCCCTTCGCTTTGAGGATGTATTTGTTGAGGGTGTTCAAGAGTTATAATATTCTTTCCATCTTTTTTACCATAAGCAATATGACAACATCCTGCTACCATTCCTGGTTCTACTTTTACACAAGACGTTTCTCTATATGTGTTTGATATAATAGGTTCTCTTGTTTCAACAATTTCATCTATTTCAAGACCAAGTGCTTTAGCTATCATAGGGATAGATTGTCTAAAGCCTATATGTCCTACTATTGTTCCATTTTTTATTCCTTTTTCAAACTCTTCTTTTGTTGTTCCAACACCTTGAGTTTTCATAACTGTTAAACCAAATGGAGATAAGTCATTTATTCTAGATGCTCTTATAGATTCTACTTTTCTACAAGCTGCTGATAATGTAATTATTAACGTATCCAATACAAAACCAGGATTTACTCCAGTTCCCAAAATAGTAACTCCATTTTCTTTAGCTAATCTATCCATTTCTTCTGATAATTCTTTATTCACTTCATATGGATAAGCCATTTCTTCAGCAATAGTTATACAATTCATTTTGTTTTCCACTATTTCTTTTATACATGGGAAAACATTTTTTACAAAAGAATCAATAGCAAGAATAACTATATCTGCCTTATTATCTTTTATTACATCTTTAAACTCACTTTTAACTTCTACATCCATCTTTCTGCCTAACTTTAATACTTCGCCTAAATCCTTTCCAATCTTAAAAGGTGCCTTATCAACTGCTCCAACAATTTCAACATCTTTTTTATTTGTTAACATTTTTGCTATACCACTTCCCATTGCGCCAAGACCCCAAGATATTACTTTTACTTTTTCCATATATTAATCCCCCTTTAAATTTACACTAACCTTTTTGTAAATTCATATTATTAATACCTTTCAATAATTTATTCAGCAATTTCCATGCCATTTTATATAGTAATTTATCTATTTTTTTACAGTATTAATACAAAAAAACAGTATTAATTTCAAAAATACAGTGAAAATATATAAAATATTGTTTCAATTTTCAGAATAATAAAAGAAACTGCAAATTAATTTGCAGTTTCTTTTATTATTCACTCTACTTCGTTATACGAATTATTGACTATATGCAAATATTTTTGCATATACATGCCTAATTTACGGCATTTTTTCTTTACAACCTGTATTTTTTAATTTTATACTGTAAACTTTGACGAGAAATCTTCAATCTTTTAGATGCTTTAGTTATATTATAGTTCTGTTTTTTTAATTCTCTTTCTATTACTTTTTTTTCTATACTCATTAAATATTCATTTAGAGATACTTCATTTAAATCATATTCACTAGCAAAACTTTTTTCATCTTGTCCTATTGCCTTACTATCAAAATATTCTCTTGATAAAATTTTTTCTCCATCACTCATATTCATAGCATATTCAATGACATTTCTTAATTCTCTAACATTTCCTGGCCAATCATATTGTAAGAATTTATTCATAACTTTATCTTGTATACTTTTTACATTTTTCCCAAGTATTTTATTATAATATTTTATGAAATGTTGACTCAATAGTTCTATGTCTTCCTTACGTTTTCTTAATGGAGGTACATTAATCTTTATAACACTTAATCTATAATAAAAATCTTTTCGTAATTTTCCCTCTTTTATTAATTTTTTAGGATTTTCATTTAATGTAGCTATTATTCTTACATCTATATCTATAGTCTTATTACTTCCTATAGGCCTTATATATCCTTCTTGAAGTACCCTTAATAATTTAGATTGAAGATATGAATCCATAGAATTAATTTCATCTAAAAGAATAGTTCCTCTATTAGCAATTTCAAATAATCCCTTTTTATTCTCTGAGCCTGTAAAACTCCCTTTTGTTGTACCAAATAACATTCCTTCGAGAAGACTACTAGGAATTGCAGCACAATTTATTGGTACAAATGGTTTATTACTTCTTATTCCATTATAGTGAATGCTTTGTGCAAATACTTCTTTTCCACAACCTGTCTCTCCATATATAAGTACTGATGAATTCGACAAACTGGCTCTCATTGCTTTACTAACAGCCTCTCTAATAGATTTACTTTTTCCTATTATATCATTGAAATGATAATTAGTTTTTTCTCCTTTTTCAGAAGATTGTAGCTTACACAATTTTTCATTTAACTCTTTGATTTGGGTCATATTTTTTGCAATTTCAATGGAAGCAATAACTTTGTGTTTATAGACAACTGGTACTGTTGTATTAATAGTAATGATTTTCTTTCCGTATAAGCTGCTGTATCTTTGTATAACATCTTTAATTTTTTTTCCACTTTTTAAACATCTCATAATTGTTGAACTATCCTCATTTACCCCTTGTAAATATTCATCAATCCTTTTGCCTATAACTTCACTCTTTTTTAATCCTTCAATTTGCTCCATAGCCTCATTATAATAAACTGTTTTGCCTTCTTTATTAACAATATGAATACCTAATTCCAAATTATCAATTAAACTTTTTAATATTGCTCCAGTTTCAAGCATTGTATCCCCCCTGGTCATATAAACTCTATTTTAAAAATAATCATTATATTTTGAAAATTTATTATTTTATGTAAATTGTTTTTGTAATTATATTATACTACATATTTATTTTTATTTCCTTTTACTGGTTTTTAGATTTTATATTAAAAATATACTACTTTATATCTTATAACTTTTGTAACAAATATTCTTTATTAAACTTTTCTTTTTAACCAAAAAATTCAGTTATTAAAAAATTATAAAAATAATTGAAATATTAATGGATTATATTATATAATAGTTGCGTTGAGTTACTTATGAAAGGAGCAAACAATGAACATAAATGAGCTTTTACAAATTGCAGCAGATGCTGGAAAAATAATGTTAGAAAACGGTGCAGAAACTTATAGAGTGGAAGAGACCATAATAAGAATATGTACTGCTTATGGTGAACCTAATACTGAAAGTTTTGTAACTCCAACTGGAATTATTACATCAATACAATCTTTTAATAATAGGACTATTTCTATTACTAAAAGAATTACTAAAAGAACTGTAAATTTAGAGAAAATAAAAAGAATAAATGATCTTTCGAGAAGTATATCACATAACTGGATGTCGTTAGAAGATTTTAAATGTGAATTATCAAAAATTAATAAAGTTCCTAGATACAGTTTCAAAATTTCAGTATTATGTGCTTCTATGAGTGCCTCATTTTTCACTTTACTTTTTGGTGGTAATTTTAAAGATGCTATAGTATCATTTTTTATTGGTACTATAATATATAAAACCTCTTCCATATTAGGTCAAATTAATATAAATGACTTTTTTATAAATATGCTGGGAGGAGCTATTACTGCCTCAATAGCTTCAATTAGTGTATTTTTTGATATCGGCACAAATCTAGATAAAATTATAATAGGATCAATTATGCTTCTTGTTCCTGGACTTGCTATTACTAATGCTATTCGTGATACATTAGCTGGGGACTTAGTGTCTGGAGTTGCTAGAACTATTGAAGCTTTCTTTGTAGCTATTGCCCTAGCCATAGGTGCTGGTTTAGTATTAAAAATATGGGTTGCTTATTTTGGAGGAAATTTAATATGATTTTAAAAGTAATTTTAAACACTTTATATGCATTTATAGCCTCATTAGGTTTTGGTGTTCTTTTTAACATAAAAGGTAAAAATTTAATATTTGCATCTATAGGAGGAGGTCTTGGTTGGTTATTTTATTTAATATGTTTAAATAATCAATTTTCAGATACTTATTCCTTATTTATAGCTTCACTAATAGTTAGTCTTTTTTCAGAAATAATGGCTAGGAGTTTTAAAGCTCCAGTAACTGTTTTTATAATATGTTCTATACTCCCTCTTGTACCAGGTGGAGGTATGTATTATACTATGTTAGAATCTGTAAAAGGTAATATTGATAAATCCATAAATTTAGGTGTACATACCCTAATAAATGCTGGTTCTATCGCTGTTGCTATAGTTTTAGTATCTTCACTATTTAAATTAATAACATTTTATAAATTTAATAAAAAATAGACTGCAAAAGCGCAGTCTATTTTTTAATCTCATTTTACTTTAGAAACATGTTTATTGTATCAATAAGTTCTTTAATTTTTTCTTTATCAGAAGTCTCTTCATCTTCATATACAAAACATCTCTCAGCATAATTTTGAAGTATTAAACTTCCTACTCTATTTGTAGCAGCTCTTACTGCAGCTACTTGAACTAATAAATCCCTACAACATGCATCATTTTCTATCATCTTCTGAATGCCTTTTACCTGTCCTTCTATTCTTCTCATTCGGATTTTTATATCTTTTTGTATATCTTTTTTCTCACCCATTGTGATTTTCACTCCTCACAATTTCTATAAAAATCATCAACAACCTAAAATCCTATTATTTTTCTTTTATATTTACACCTATTCCCAACTCATCTAATTGTTTTCCATCAACTACATTTGGTGCCTCCGCTAATGGACAAAAAGCATTTTGATTTTTAGGGAATGTTATTACGTCTTTTATATTTTCTGTACCTGCTAAGAACATGATAAGTCTATCAAATCCAAATGCAAGTCCGCCGTGTGGTGGTGGTCCAAATTTGAAAGCTTGAAGTAAGAATCCAAATCTTTCCCATGCTTTTTCTTGTGTAAATCCTAGTACCTCAAATATTTTTTGTTGAAGCTTAGTATCATGTATTCTTATACTTCCTCCACCTAATTCCTCTCCATTTAAAACTAAATCATATGCTTTTGCTCTAACTTTTGAAGGATCACTATCTAAATAAGAGATATCTTCATCCATAGGCATTGTAAACGGATGATGTTCTGCTTGATATCTTTCTTCTTCCTCATTATATGATAATAGTGGGAACTCTGTAACCCATACAAAATTAAATTCTTTATTATCTTTCAATATTTCTAACTGTTTTGCAACTTCTAATCTTAAAGCACCTAATGCTTGAAATACTACGTTATTTTTTGCATCTGCAATTATTAATATTAAATCTCCAACCTTAGCATTTACTCTATCTAATATTCCGTTTAATTCCTCTTCACTTAAAAATTTAGCTATAGGTGATTTTATTCCTTCTTCTCTATTAGCTATCCATGCAAGTCCTTTCGCTTTATATGTTTTAACAAATTCTCCTAATTTATCTATCTTCTTTCTTCCCATACTTGCACAATTTTCAACTTTAATAGCTCTTACACTACCGCCTTCTGCAATTGCGTTTTTAAACACTCCAAACTCACAATTTTTAACTATATCAGATAAATCATTAAATTCCATACCAAATCTTAGCTCTGGTTTATCACTTCCGTATTTCTCCATAGCTTCTTTATATGGCATTCTCTTAATTGGAAGTTTTACATCTACATCTAATACTTCCTTAAATACTCTTTTAATTAACCTTTCATTTAACTCCATAATATCATCTTCTTCAACAAAAGACATTTCAAGATCTATTTGAGTAAATTCTGGTTGTCTATTAGCTCTTAAATCTTCATCTCTAAAACATTTAGCTATTTGAAAATATTTATCAAAACCAGAAACCATTAATAATTGTTTGAATATTTGTGGTGACTGAGGAAAAGCATAAAACATACCTGGATAATTTCTACTTGGTACAAGATAATCTCTTGCTCCTTCTGGTGTACTTTTTGTAAGTATTGGAGTTTCCATTTCATAGAATCCTTCTTCATCTAAAAAATCTCTAACAACTTTACCTGTTCTATGTCTTATCTTGAAAATCTCTTGCATATCAGGTCTTCTTAAATCTAAATATCTATATTTTAATCTAATATTTTCTGCTGCATCAAGATTTTCTTTAATATATATTGGTGGAGTTTCTGACTCTGATAATATTTTTATTTCTTGTCCCTTAAGTTCAACCATTCCTGTTGGAAGATTTTTATTTGGTGACTGTCTCTTAACTATTTCTCCACTTATTGCAACACAATATTCTGGTTTTACTAAATCTGCTTTTTCAAAAGCATTTTTATCTATTTCCTCTCCAAATACTACTTGTAAAATTCCAGTTCTATCTCTCAAATCTACAAATACTAAACCACCTAAATTTCTTTTTCTTTGAACCCATCCCATAACAGTAATCTTACTTCCGATGTGTTCTTCTCTTAAAATTCCACACATGTGTGTCCTTTTAAGTCCTTTTAAAGCTTCTCCCATTTTGTGTTCCTCCCTAATATTTATGCTAATTTATTCATTAATAATCTTTAATATCTCATCTACGTCATCAAAATTCATTTCAAATTGTTCACCGTCACACATTCTCTTAAATCTAGCTTTTCGGTTTTCAACCTCACTATCTCCTATAACTACAGTAAAACTAGACTCTACTCTATTAGCAAATCTCATTTGTGCTTTAACACTTCTATCCATATGATCACAATCACATTTTATACCTTTTTCTCTTAGCACATTTACAAGTTTGACAGCTTCTAATTTTCCATTTTCTCCCATAAAACCTATATATAAATCCATATAATTGGGTTTTGGTATTTCTATACCATTTTCTTCTAAAGTCATAAGAAGTCTCTCAATACCCATACCAAATCCAACTGCTGGCATATCTGGACCTCCTACTTCCTTTATAAGATAATCGTATCTTCCTCCACCACAGACTGTTATATCCTTATCTATTATTTCAAAAACAGTTTTACTATAATAATCAAGGCCTCTAACTATATGTGGATCTACCTCATAATCCATTCCTAATACTTTTAAATATTTTTGTAATTTTTCAAAGTGATCCTTACATTCATCACAAACATAATCTAATATTACTGGTGCTTCTTTAACTATGTCTTTACAATTTTTACTTTTGCAATCCAAAATTCTCATAGGATTTTTTTCAAATCTAGTTTTACAAGTTTCACATAAATTATCATAATTTGCTCTTAAATATTCCTTTAATGCTTCATTATATTTTTTCCTACAAGTTGCACAACCTATGTTATTTATATTTAATTTTAAATTACTAATTCCTAATTCTTTATAAACCCTCATAGCTAAGCTTATAACTTCAGCATCTAATCCAGCATCTTTAGATCCAAAAATTTCTACACCTAGTTGGTGATGCTGTCTTAATCGACCTTTTTGTACATTTTCATATCTAAAAACAGGAGTAAAATAAAATAGTTTTGTTGGTTGTGTATCACTATAAAGTCCATTTTGAATAAATGCTCTAACAGCTGGTGAAGTACCTTCTGGCTTTAATGTAATACTTCTTCCACCTTTATCATCAAATGTATACATTTCTTTTTGTACAACATCTGTTGTATCTCCTACTCCTCTTTCAAATAACTCTGTATGTTCAAATATAGGAGTTCTTATCTCTCTACAACCATATGTAGAAGCTATATCCTTAAACTTTTCTTCAACATATTGCCATTTATAGGCATCTTGAGGTAATAAGTCTTTTGTTCCTTTTGGTGCTCTTATTGCCATTACATTTCCTCCTTTTCAAGTTCATAAAGTGTTTTTAAAAGCTTTTCTTTTTTTCCCATCTTCTCATCAATTCTATTTATATACTCTCTTACATCCTTGATATTAGGAAATCTTTCTATTCTATTCTCATCTAAAAATATTACTTTTGAAACTGCGTCAGCTCCTACTGCTATTATTGTCTGTCTTTCTTCTATCATTTCTATATTATATATACATTCTTTTTTTTCTTTTGTATATCCTATGTTCTCCATATTTCCTACCATGTTTTTTTGTCTATACATATAATATGGTTTCATACCTAAATTATGAGCCAACTTAACTGTTTCATTAAACATTTTATTTAATTCTTCTTGGCTTTGCATTTCAAACTTCTTTTTATTTATAATATTTTCATGCAATCTAGATCCTCTTTTTACAGATAAGCCATGAACAGTTAAATTATCAGGGTTTAATTTTTCTATCTCACTACATGTTTTAATAATATCACTGCTATTTTCTCCCGGTAATCCAACTATTATATCCATATTAATACTATCAAATCCAACTTTCCTTGCCATATTAAATTTATCAATGATATCTTGTGGAGTATGATTTCTTCCAATAAGTTTTAGAGTTTTCTCATTCATTGATTGTGGATTAATACTAATTCTATTTACATTAAATTCCTTCATAGTTTTTAATTTATTTAATGTTATACTATCAGGTCTACCACATTCAACAGTAAATTCTTTTATATCATTTTTATATACAAAATGTTTATGTATATTTTTCATAACATTTCTAAATTGCTCATCGCTTACGGAAGTGGGTGTTCCCCCTCCAAAATAAACACATTCTATTTTCAAATGGTGTTCTTTTATAAACTTACTCATTCTATCTATTTCTTTATATAATGCATTTAAATATGGCTCAACTATTTTTTTACAACTACCAATTGGATTAGAAGCAAAAGAACAATATAAACATCTTGTAGGACAAAATGGCATATCTATATATACACTAATACTATTCTTTTCCTTATTTACAAATTTACTTTCATTTTTTGCAATATCAACACATAATTGTACCTTATCTCTTCTTGTACATGTATTATATTTAAAGTACTCAATTATCTCATCATCATTATAACCCTCTTGCAATAATTCTAATGTTTTTTTTGAAGGTCTAATACCTATTAATGTTCCCCAAGGCATTTGTTTACCTGTCTTGTATGTAAAAAATTCAAATAATGCTTTTTTGATAAAACTTTTAAACTTCATATTAGTATCTACACAAAATATTTTAGTATCTTCATTTAAAGTACAAATAATCTTTTCTCTGCTAATATTTATTTCTAAATCGTGATTTTCACATACAAATTCAATATTATTTAGTGGATAAAAAATATTTACAAGATGATATACATCATATCTATAATCTAAATTATTTAATTTTACCTTCACATTTATTAACCCCTTTTAAATTAAAAGAATGGATTATTTTCTTTTTCCCTACCTATACTTGTTCCCATACTATGCCCTGGGTATACTATAGTATCATCTGACATAGTAAATAGTTTAGTTTTTATACTATTTATTAAGGTATAAGAATCTCCTCCAGGAAAATCTGTTCTACCAATTGACAATGAAAAAAGAGAATCTCCAGTAAATACTACATTACCAATGGCAAAACTCATTCCACCTGGAGTATGTCCTGGTGTTTCTATACACTTAATCTTTAAATTATCTCCAAATTCTATAATGTCATTTTCTTTCAAAAGAATATCTGCTTTTCCATCTTTTAATTTTCCAAACATATATTCTCCACTTTTCATAAGTTTTTCATCTTTTTCATTTATACATACTGGTGCATTAACTAAACTCTTTAATTCATCTACCCCATCAGTATGGTCTCTATGCCCATGAGTTAACAATATATATTTTACTTTTGCATTCTTTGATTGTATAAAACTATAAATATCCTCTACATCTCCACCTGGATCTAAAACTACTGCTTCTTTAGTCTTTTCATCAACAACTATATAACAATTGGCAGCATAAATCCCTGCAGGTATCCTCTTTATTTCCACCTACACTCACTTCCTTTCTAAAAGTTTTTGTTACTATCAACTAATATAGTAACAGGGCCATCATTTTCTATATTAACCATCATATCTGCACCAAATACACCACACTCAACTCTAGTCACTTCTTTTTTACACTGCTCTATAAATTCTAAATAGAATTTTTGTGCATCAATACCTGAAAGTGCATTCATGAAATTAGGTCTTCTTCCCTTTCTACAATCTCCACACAAAGTAAATTGGGAAACTATAATAAGTTCCCCATTTATATCAAGAAGTGACTTATTCATTTTTCCATTCTCATCTTCAAATATTCTTAAATTTAAAATTTTATCTTTTAAATATTTTAAATCGTTCAAAGTATCTTCCTTTTCTACACCAAGTAATATATTCAATCCCTTTCCTATACTACCAACTATTTTACCATCTACTTCTACTGAAGATGATTTTACTCTTTGCACTACAGCTCTCATATAAAACACTCCTATTATAGTAACCGATTTTAGTTTTTAACTCTATAAACTCCCATTACACCTTTAAATTTTCTTATAGCTTTCATTAAAGTATCTAACTGTTCTCTGCAATTTATTTTTACTTTAACATTTATAAATGCAATTCCATTTCCTAAAGTTTTTGCATTAACAGCATATAAATTAATTTTACTACTAGTTACCTGTTCCATTACCTCTGACAATAAACCATGTCTATCATCAGCTTTTATTTGAATTTCTGCTATATAATAAGCTCCTTCTGATGTTCCCCAACTTACTTCAATTAGCTTTTCATCATTTTTTTTAATTAAATCAATCATATTCTTACAATCTTTTCTATGAATAGATACTCCTCTACCTTTTGTAACATATCCTACTATTTCATCACCTGGTACAGGATTACAGCATTTTGCAAATCTTACAAGCAAATTACTAACTCCTTTTACCTTAACACCATGATAATCCTGTTTCTTATTGTTTACACTATTGTTTCTATTATCTTTGTTAATTTTATCTTTTATCTCCGTTAAAGTAATACTTTCATCTTTGTGCTCTTTTTCAAACTTTCCATAGTATTCAGTTACTCTACCTATGACTACGGATGGAATAATTGCACCTGCTCCTACAGAAGCATATAAGTCTTCTATATTTTTCATGTGATACTTATTTAATAATTTTGTAAGTACTTTATCCTTAGTATACTCTTTAAAATTAAAACCTTGCTTTTTAGATTCTTTTTCTAAAAGTTCTTTACCTTTTACAATATTTTCTTCACGTTTAGCTTTTTTGAACCAAGCCCTAATTTTACTTTTAGCTTGATTGCTTTTTGTTATATTCAACCAATCTATACTTGGTCCTTTAGGTGTTGGAGATGTTAGTATCTCTACAATTTCTCCTGTGCTCAAGTGATACTCTAAAGGAACCATTTTTCCATCAACTTTTGCTCCTATACATCTATGACCTATATCTGTATGAATCTTATAGGCAAAATCTATAGGTGTAGCTTCGTATGGTAAATTAATTACAGCACCCTTTGGTGTAAATACAAAGACTTCATCAGAAAATAAATCAATTTTAAATCTTTCCATAAATTCTTCAGCATCTGAAGTTTCATTTTGCCATTCTAACATTTCCCTAAGCCATGAAAGTTTTGAATCCAAATCCTGTGGATGCTCTGAATTATTTCCTTCTTTATATTTCCAATGTGCAGCTATACCATATTCTGCTGTTCTATGCATATCATATGTTCTTATTTGTATTTCAAATGGTTTTCCTTGAGGTCCTATTACCGTTGTATGAAGTGACTGATACATATTAGGCTTAGGCATTGCTATATAATCCTTAAATCTACCTGGCATTGGTTTATACATTGTGTGGACAATTCCTAATACAGCATAACAATCTCTTTCACTATTGAGTAAAATTCTTACAGCAGTTAAATCAAAAATTTGTTCTATATTTTTATTTTTTTTAACCATTTTTCTGTATATACTATAAAAATGTTTTGGTCTTCCATCAATCTCCGCTTCAATATTTGACTCTTTTAATTTCTCACCGACTTCTTGAGTTATTCTATCTATATAATGTTCTCTTTCTGCTCTCTTTTCTGCAATTTTCCTTACTAAACAATAGTACTCATTTGGATTTAAATATCTAAAAGCTAAATCTTCAAGTTCCCATTTTATTTTTGACATACCAAGTCTATGTGCAAGTGGTGCATATATATCTAACGTTTCCTTTGCCTTTTGTTTTTGTTTTGCAATAGGCATGTACCTCAAAGTTCTCATATTATGAAGTCTATCTGCTAATTTAATTAATATCACTCTTATATCTTCTGCCATAGCTAAGAGCATTTTTCTAACATTGTCAGCTTGTTGTTCCTCTTTAGTTTTATATTTAATTTTACCAAGTTTAGTAACTCCTTCTACCAAACTTGCTATCTCTTCACTAAACTCTTTTGCTACAAATTCATAATCATACTCAGTATCTTCTATAACATCATGAAGTAATCCAGCCGCTATTGTACTCGTATCTAATCCCATCTCTACCAAAATACAAGCGACCTCAACAGGATGAACAATATATGGTTCACCCGACTCTCTTTTTGATTTATATGTGCATCATATGCAAATTTATATACTTTTGTTATAAATTCTTTATCTACATGAGTACAATTTTGATCTATTTTTCTCATTAATTTTTCAAACATCTGGATTACTCTCCTAAAATCAAAGGCTGGTTAGATACCAGCCGGTTATTTTACTAATATTATATAATAATATGTAGAATTTTGCAATTTTAAATTATACTTTAAGTTATATATTATATTTAACTAATGACTTAATATCATAATTTAAAAGTTTCTCTCTTCCATTTAAGTCTGTAAGCTCTATAACAAAACCTACAGCAGCTACTTTTCCACCTGCTTGTTCAACTAATTTAGTTACTGAATCTATTGTACCTCCTGTTGCAAGTAAATCATCTATTACAGCTACTCTTTGACCAGGTTTTATAGCATCGCTGTGTATTTCAAGTTCATCACTTCCATATTCCAAATCATACTTTGCACTTATAGTTTCATATGGTAACTTACCTTTTTTTCTAACTGGAACAAAACCTGCTTCAAGTGCATATGCTACTGGTACACCAAATAAAAAACCTCTTGCTTCTGGACCAACAACAACATCTATCTCTTTATCTTTTAAGTATTTGACAAACTCATCAATTGTATACTTTAAAGCTTCTTTATCCTGTAATAATGTAGTAATGTCTTTAAAACTTATTCCTTCTTTAGGAAAGTCTTCAATCACTCTTATTTTATCTTCTAAATTCATTTATATTCCCCCTAAGCATATTAATAAACGAATATTTTAATTTAATAAGCATCATCTACATACCTATTAATTATATATTAAAACTTAAAATCGTTTCAACTTTTTAGTAAAATTTCTTAAATTAATAACTTGATTTACTGGATTTGCATTTAATTTAGTATCATTTTCAACTTGCTTTTTTAAATATTTAGCAATTTGCTCCGCTCTATAACTATTGGAGGTAATAAAAAGTTCTACCACAATTTTAGCATTATCCATCTTACCAATAGGATTTACAGTGGGCATAACTGTATTTACTAACTTTAATACTGAACTCGTATTAATATTACATATTTTATGCACTTTCATCAATGCTTTTATACCATAATTATTTGTAACTTTTAATTGTTTAACACCTCTCATTACAAATAATTCATTCTCTTGTGATAATGGAATATTTTTAGAGACTATACCAAGCATAACTAAATCCATATACTTATCTATACACTTTATTTTATAATATTCAGCTATAGCTTGTGCTAATTTGAACGTTATCCCTACTGCTGTTAATTCATTGAACTTGTTATACTTACATTGTAAACAGTTAATAACATATGTTTCTGGAATTTCCTTTTTGGGCTTATGAAAATCTGTTACAATAACATCTATATTCATTCTTTTACACATTTCTATCTCATAAGAACTATTTATTCCACATCCTACAGTTATTATTAAGCCTGCACCTAAAAATTTAATATGACTTTCCACAGCATCTAAACTTATTTCATAATTATTATCTGGATCACTTGAAATATAATATTCTACATCTGCATTTAAATATCTAAGTACCAAAATCAATAAAGATACTCCTGTAATGCAATCTAAATCATAATGTCCATAGATAACAATTTTTTCTCTTCTATTAACTGCTTTTACTATTCTATCTAGAGAATTTTTCATATCCCTAAACAAAAAAGGACTATTTAGTTCTAATTCTTTTCTTTTGTCATTTACCATGTTCATATTAGCTCCTCCAACTTTATAGAAAACAAATATATTATAAATTATATTAGCCAATTTGACAAATACATTTTTAAACAAATTGTAAATAAAAAATCCCAGATAGACAATCTGGGACTTATTTCACTCTATACTGTAGCCTTTTTAGTTTTCTTTTTAAGTAAAACCCACGTTGGA
This sequence comes from Haloimpatiens myeolchijeotgali, assembly GCF_042688525.2. GTDB lineage: Bacteria > Bacillota > Clostridia > Clostridiales > Clostridiaceae > Haloimpatiens. Next base: position 1,375,469 of record NZ_JBHWAB010000001.1, on the reverse strand, counting down.
CTCGCAATAAATATTGAAGAGTAGCAACCAGATATTACCCCAATTATTAGAGGTATTGTAAATTCTCTTACTGATGGTACAAGTATATTAACAGCAATTATAGTAAACAATGTTGTAATTACTGTATTTATTGATCTTGTTAACGTTTGTGATATACTTGAATTAGTAATTTCGTTAATATTTTTTCCTCTCATTTTCTTTTGATTTTCTCTTATTCTATCAAATACTACTATTGTATCATTTATTGAATAACCAAGAATTGTAAGCATAGCTGCTATAAAAGGACTATTAACAGGTATTTGTAATAACGTATATACACTTAATGTTATTAATATATCATGAACTAATGCTATTATTGCTGCTAGACCAAATTTAAACTCAAATCTTACACCTATATAAATAAGCATAGCTATAGTGGCAATCACTGCTGCTATAAAAGCTTTATGTTTTAATTCACTTCCTATAGATGCACCTATAGTATCTTGAGCTTTCAATTCTGCTTTTTTATATTTACTTTTAACTTCTTTAAATAATTTACTTACATTATCATTTGTTATAGAATTACTTCTTACTTCTAATTGTACAGACTTATCTGCATAAGCTTTGTTTGTTTGAATATCATCTGCATACTTTTTGATCATTTTAGTTACTTCGTTCTTATCAAATTCTTGTTTCATATCAATTTGAATCAAAGTACCACCTTTAAAATCTATACCAAAATTAAGCCCCTTAACGCCTAATGATACGATTCCTATGGCAATAACTATTAATGATATAGTAAACCATATTTTGGTCTTTTCTACAAACTTAAACATTTTTGCCTTACCCCCTTTTAACTCCGAAGTATGATGGCTTCTTAAGCATTCCCATATCAACTGCTAATCTTAATAAAAATCTTGTAACAGTTAATGCTGTAAGTATACTAATTACAATACCAATTATTAAGGTAAGAGCAAATCCTTTAACTGTACCTGAGCCAACAAAATAAAGTACAGAACCAGCTATTATTGTTGTAATATTTGAATCTAATATTGAAGATAATGCTCTATGAAACCCAGCCTCTACTGATGATTTAATAGATTTACCTGTTTTCAATTCTTCTTTTATTCTTTCAAATATAAGTACATTAGCATCTACTGCCATACCAACTGTCAATAAGAAACCAGCTATTCCTGATAAAGTTAATGTAGCACCGACTTCTACAAAAACACCAAGTACTAATACTATATATAGTATTAATGCCATATCAGCAATAATTCCTGGTATTTTATAATAAAGCATCATAAATAATAGTACAAGTGCTATACCTATAGCTCCAGCTTTAATACTTTTTGGAAGTGCTGTAGCTCCTAATGTAGAACCAACAGTTTTAGATGAAACAGTTTTTAATGTAACTGGCAGTGCACCAGAATTAATTATATTAGCCTTTCTTGTTGCTTCTTCTAATGTCCTACTTCCTGAAATTTGTGCAGTTCCACCAGTAATTACACTTTCTACTGTTGGATCTGTTAGTTTTTCTTCATCCATATATATAGTTATTTTTTGACCTAAGAATTTTTTTGTAGCATCTGCAAACTTTTTAACACCACTTTGGTTTAATTCTAATCTTATTTTAGGTTGATTATCATCACTATCAAGATATGCCGTAGCTTTTTTTACATCTTTTCCAGTAAGAACAGTTTTTTTATCTGGACCTACAAATTTAAGTTCACCAGTCTTTACTACACTATCAATTACTTCCTTAGAATCAAATTTACCAGGAATTTCGATTCTAATTCTATTTTTTCCCTCTTTAGAAACAACAGTTTCACTAACTCCCATCTTATTAACTCTCATAGAAATAAGTTCAATAGTTCTATCTAAAGTTTTAGTATCTACTTCTCCTTGAATTTCTTCAACTACAGAAACTCCACCTTGTAAATCCAATCCTCTATTTATTGCTTCCGAAAAAGAAGAAATTTGATAACTTCCGATTTTAGCACCGTTAGCACCTATGTATGCACATAAAAATATTATTACAGCACTTAAAATGAATAATAAAGTGCTTTTTTTTCTATTCATCGGTATCCCCCTTTACTCTTTATTGGTATTTTTTCCTTATTGTCAAATTTTATTATATTACTACAGACTCCATTAGTCAATAATATCCAACTAATCCTGAAGCATCATTTGTGCTTTTAATGCAATAGCACATTCTATCCTCTTTTTCTGCATTATACATCCTAATTCATAAGGTTCATGTATATCTTTGTTAAAATTATAATTGTTTGCTTGACATCCACCACTACAATAGAATCTAGCCCAACATTCTTTACATTTAGGTTTATTGTATATATGTGCTTTGTGAAACATTTTAGCCATATCTTCATCAATTTTATCACTATATATTGTTCCCATTTTAAAATCTTTATTTCCAACAAACTGATGACATGGATAAATATCTCCAGTTGGAGTTACAGCTATATATTCATGTCCTGCGCCACAACCTGATATTCTTTTATAAACACAGGGACCTCCATTTAAATTTATATTAAAATGATAAAAGTTAAATTCATCATCTGTCTTATATCTTTTTACCATTTCATCATACAATTTATCATATTGATTAAATATTGTAGGTAAATCTTCTTTCCTAAGAGATAATGCATGTTCATCAGGAAGAACAACTGGTTCAACAGAAATCTCTTTAAATCCCAAATTTGCTAAATGCATAACATCATTGAAAAAATCTGTATTTTGTCTTGTAAAAGTTCCTCTTACATAATGAAGTTTAGATTTATCTCTTTTCTCAACCATTTTCTTTATATTTGGTAATATGTCATCATAACTTCCACTTCCATCAGGTTTTATTCTTACTTTATCATTTACACATTTTCTACCATCTATACTCAATACAATATTAACCATGTTTTCATTTAAATAATCCATCATTTCATCATTTAACAATGTGCAATTTGTTGTCATTGTAAATCTAATTGTCTTATTATGTTCTTTTTCTAATTTCCTTCCATATTTAACAATTTCTTTTATATTATCAAAAGCAAGTAATGGCTCACCACCAAATAAATCTACCTCTATATTTTTTCTTGGTCCTGAGTGCTTTACTACAAATTCTAAAGCTTTTTTACCAACTTCAACAGACATTATCTGACTATTACCATGATATTTTCCTTCATCTGCAAAACAATACTTGCATCTTAAATTACATGCATGTGTTACATTTAAGCATAAGGCTTTAATTATAGATTGAGAATCTCCACTTTTTTTAGCTATATCCTCATATAAATCTTTAGTATATAAAACTTCCTCATCTATTAATTGTTTTATCTCCCCATATGCTTCATCTATATCTTTCTTAGAATATTTACTACCATATTCTTTTATAAGCTCGTCCTTATTTCTTAGTTCTTCATCATCTAATAAATCATATACAAGTTCATCTACGATATTTACAGAACCTGTATTAACATCTAAAACATAATATTCATTACCTTGTTTAAACTTATGTATTGTAGCCACTTAAATTTCCTCCTTATCAATTGAAACTTAAATTCAGATGAAGTTTGTACTCTATCTGAAAGTTATTTAAAATTATCCATAAACTTAATACCAATTACTTAGAAAATACAAATTATTTACTCAATTAATCTTAGTATCCCTTCTTTCATAATAGAAAGTCTTAGCAATACTTAGCTATTGGATAAAAAAATTTAAAGCAGTAACATACGTTACTGCTTGATATTATATCAATTTAACCTATCTTTCACAAGCTAAATTAGCGACTGTACAAGAAGTTTTACATGCTGATTGGCATGAATTCGCACATTCTTTGCATCCAGGTCTTTTTAAACTTTCTTTTATGTTTGATTTGTTTACAGTTTTTATATGTTTCATGTTAATTCCTCCAATCAATATTTTAATTATAATATAATATACAAAAACATCACCTATAGATTATATCATAAACTATAGGTTAAATAAAGAAGTTCTATTTATATTATATATTTATTCCCAGCATTCCTGACAACATTCCTACTAGAAGTGCTAACATTATTCTTAATAAATCTCTTAGTCCAAATGCATTTGTTCTTCCTGCGATAACAGAAACTAAATAAATAATTACCATATACATTAGTGCAATTATTAATCCTAATAGCCAACCCTTTTGTTGTGATTTTTTTGAAGCATAAAATGCCCCATACATAATACTCACAAGTGAAAGTATTAAAATAAAAATATGTTTAACACTTTCAATTGATGGAATAAAATAATTGATAACAGAAAAAACTATTGTAAAACCTACTGTCATCATAAAAGCCCTTATTAAGCCATTGATAACATAATTCATTTTTTTATTATTCAAAATAAAAACACCCCCTATCTACTAAAATATATGAAGATAAGAGGCGTTTAATAACATTATTTAGCAATTTCACTATTTTCGTTTTTATCTAATATTGTTGCTATACCATTTTTTGATAACTTAATTCTAACGTTATTTGGACCAGTTTGCATTATAATATAGTCATCTTTTATATTTACTATACTTCCTATAATGCCTCCTCTAGTCATTACTTCATCGTTAACCTTTAAGTTATCAAGCATCGCTCTAAATTTTTTCTTTCTTTTGTTTTCTGGTATAAATATTATTAAATAAAACACCACAATGGCACCTATCAATGGTAAAAACCCTACTATATTTTCCATGTTACCCCTCCTCATTAATTTATACATAAAAAACTTTATTATAAAAATTTATTATGCTCTTCCATTCCAGTTAGCTAATTTTTCTTCTTTAAACTCTTTAAAATAATCTCCATCTATAGAGTTTCTTATATCTTCCATAAGCTTATTATAGAAATATAAGTTGTGAAGAACACATAATCTCATTGCTAACATTTCCTTTGCTTTAAATAAATGTCTTATGTATGCTCTTGAATAGTGTCTACACGCAGGACATTGACATCCTTCATCAATAGGAGCATCATCCAATTCAAACTTAGCATTCATCAAGTTAATTTTACCATGTTTAGTAAATACATGTCCATGCCTTCCATTTCTTGCTGGAAGAACACAATCAAAAAAGTCAACTCCTCTATCTACAGCCTCTAATATATTACTTGGAAGTCCTACTCCCATTAAATATATAGGCTTTTCTTGAGGCAGATGTGGAACAACAGCATCAATGATTCTATACATTTCTTCATGTGTTTCACCAACTGCTAATCCACCTATAGCATAACCATCTAGGTTCATTTTAGAAATTGTTTTAGCATGTTCAATTCTAATGTCTTCATAAACACCACCTTGGTTTATACCAAATAACATTTGATGTTTATTGACAGTATCAGAAAGAGAATTTAATCTATCCATCTCTTTTTTACATCTTTCAAGCCATCTTGTTGTTCTAGCTACCGAATTTACAACATAATCTCTTGGAGATGGATTAGGAATACATTCATCAAAAGCCATTGCTATAGTAGAACCTAAATTACTTTGTATTTGCATACTTTCTTCTGGTCCCATAAATATTCTTCTACCATCTATATGTGAGTTAAAATAAACTCCTTCTTCTTTTATTTTTCTAATTTTTGCCAATGAAAATACTTGGAATCCACCTGAATCTGTTAAAATTGGTCTATCCCAATTCATAAATTTATGTAATCCACCTAATTTTTTTACTACTTTGTCTCCTGGTCTTAAATGCAAATGATATGTATTTGATAATTCCACTTGACATTCTATTTCTTTTAAATCCATAGAAGATACAGCACCCTTAATTGCAGCAAGAGTTCCAACATTCATAAACACTGGTGTTTCTATAGTACCATGTACTGTTTCAAACCTTCCACGTCTTACTTTTTCACTTTTTTTAAGTAATGTATATTTACCCATCTAAACACTTCCTCTGTACACTTTTTATCCAAATTTTTGTCTAACGATTTAATTATCATAAAGTATATTAAATAATTACTTATTAAATTTTAACAATAATAAAAAAATGGTATACAAATAATAAAATTAATCTTTGCTACCTAATAAACATAGCATCTCCAAAACTAAAAAATCTATATCTCTCTTCTACCGCTGTGTTATAAGCATTCATTATATTTTCTCTTCCAGCCAATGTGCTCACAAGCATAATTAATGTAGATTCAGGCAAATGAAAATTTGTAATTAAGGCATCTACTATTTTAAATTTATAACCTGGATAAATAAATATATTCGTCCATCCTGACTGTTCTATAGCTTTTCCATCATTATCACGGCCTATAGTTTCTAGTGTTCTACATGATGTTGTACCTACAGCTATTACTTTTCCTCCATTTTCTTTTGTCTTATTAATTATATCTGCACTTTCTTTTGACATACTATAATATTCAGAATGCATATGGTGTTCTTCAACTTTATCCGCTTTAACTGGTCTAAAAGTTCCAAGTCCAACATGTAAAGTTAAGAATACAATTTTTATACCTTTTTCCTTTATTTTTTTCAGTAACTCTTCTGTAAAATGCAATCCCGCTGTTGGTGCTGCTGCAGAACCAACTTCTTTAGAATACACTGTTTGATATCTTTCTCTATCATCTAACCTTTCTGTGATATACGGAGGTAATGGCATTTGTCCAAGTTCATCTAAAACTTGTTCAAATATTCCACTATATTTAAATTGAACAATTCTACTACCATCCTCACCCATGTCTACCACTTCTGCTTTTAATCTTCCATCACCAAATTCAAATTCGCTTCCTATTTTAGCTCTTTTTCCAGGCTTAACTAACACTTCCCATTTATCATTATCCATTCTCTTTAACAATAAGAATTCCATTTTCCCACCAGTTTTTTCTTTTTTACCAATAAGTCTTGCAGGAAGTACCCTTGTATTGTTTAATACAATACAATCTCCTGTTTTTAAATAACCTAATATATCTTTAAAGTGCTTATGCTCCAATTCTCCTGTTTTTTTGTCTAAAACCATAAGTCTTGATTCATCTCTTTTTTCAACTGGATGCTGAGCTATAAGTTCCTCTGGTAAATCAAAATAAAAATCTTTTACGTCCACCTTAAACACTTCCTTCTTCTGTATTATGAATTTTTAAATATTGAAATTTGATTAGAATCCTTATTTGAATATACTTTTTCTTTTTTAAGATGCTTAAATGCCTTTTCCGTAGCAACTCTTCCTCTTGGAGTTCTTATTATAAAACCTTTTTGCATTAAATACGGTTCATACACGTCCTCAATAGTATCTAACTCTTCCCCAATAAAATAGGCCAAAGTTTCTAATCCAACAGGTCCTCCTTTAAAGTTATCTACTATAGCATTGAGAATTTTATTATCAATACTGTCAAAGCCTTCTTCATCAACATCCAATAAATTCAATCCGCCTTTTGCAGTATTTAAGTCTATTGTTCCATTTCCTTTAACTTCACAATAATCTCTTACCCTTTTTAATAATCTATTAGCTATTCTAGGAGTTCCTCTAGAGCGTTTAGCTAATTCTACTGCTCCCTCTTCTGTAATTTCTACACCTAATATTTTAGAAGATCTTGAAATTATATATGTTAATTCCTTCTCATTATAAAACTCCATAGGACATAGAACTCCAAATCTATCTCTAAGTGGAGAAGTTAATAATCCCACTCTTGTAGTAGCACCTATTAAAGTGAATTTAGGTAAATCTAACCGTATAGACTTTGCTGCAGCTCCCTTGCCAATAATTATATCTAACGAATAATCTTCCATAGCAGGGTATAATATTTCTTCTACTGCTCTGTTTAGTCTATGTATTTCATCTATGAACAAAACATCAAATTCATTTAAACTAGTAAGAATAGCCGCTAAATCTCCAGCTCTTTCTATAGCAGGCCCTGAAGTAACTTTTAAATTTCCACTCATTTCTTTTGCAATTATATTTGCCAATGTTGTTTTACCAAGTCCTGGCGGTCCATACAATAAAACATGATCCAATGCTTCATTTCTAGTTTTTGCAGCTTTTACAAATATATCTAATTTCTCTTTAACTTTTTCCTGACCTATATACTCACTAAAATTTTGAGGTCTTAGAGAATATTCATTTTCAAAATCTCCTTCTATTGTAGAAGCTGTAACTAATCTATTCTCCATATATCTTTTCACCTCAATTCATTAAACTTTTTAAACAATTTTTAATTATATTTTCTATAGGTTCTGTTTTATCTACATTATTTAATGCTCTTTTTGCTTCTCTTTCAGTATATCCTAAAGCAATTAATGCTTCTAAAGCTTCTTTTACTATCTTATCGTTTTGGTTCTTATCTTCGTCATATTGTTGAAGCATATCATCTTCTAATTCAATTTTATCTTTAATTTCCAATATAATTCTTTTAGCAATTTTTTTACCAATCCCAGGAGCTTTAGTTATTATCTTTTCATCTCCCATAACTATAGCACGCTTTAGATTATCTACATTATTTATAGATAATAAAGACAATGCAGCTTTAGGCCCTACTCCAGAAACAGTTAATACTAAATTAAACAATTCAAGTTCTTCCTTAGTAAGAAAGCCATATAATCCAATAAAATCTTCTCTTACAATTTGAATAGTATAAATGGTTACGCTCTCATTCTTTTTTGGCATTTTTGCCATAGTACTTCCTGAAGTATATATCTTATAACCCATACCATTATTTTCAATGACAATATATTCTTTATTAAATCCCATATAAATTCCTTTTATATATTCGTACACACTATACATTCCTTTCAAATGTTAAATCTTTATTATTTAACTAATTCATAGGACTATATACTACTTTACCATCTTAACAAAATTTATTCAAGAACAAAAGCATATATAGCTAAAAAGGTATTGCATTATAAAATTTGCACACACTTTTTATTCTATATATGCTTCTATTAATTTTAAAATATTGTACTTTAAATATGCACAAATACTATTAAGATTCATATTCTGATATCAGCTCTTGTGCTTTCTCTTTATTGTTAAATTCAAAATCACTACAACCATTTCTCAATAACTCAATATCTCCATCTCTTAATACTTTAATATTTATAGCTGTTATATCTTTTTCATTTTCAATACACAAATTACCTTCATTATCAGTTCTAAAAATAGCTAAATATTCACCATTATCTGTTTTTTTAATTCCAACAACATATTTATCAGGTGCATACTTATCCTCTCTTTTAATCAATATAATTTCGCTATTATTCATTTTTTCAACATCAAAACCTTTGTTAGTATATTTTTCTTCTATTTTCGCTCTATCAAATCCAATTAACTCTTTAGCATCCTTACCTACTATCTTCTCTTCAAGAGATTCACTTCCACTTTTCATATATATTGTTTTGAATATTAACTTAGTTTTGTTGTTTACAACATTTTTAAAATCAACTTTACCCATCACTGTATTACTACTAACTTCAGATTTAGGCTGTGATTTTTTATTATCTTTATATCTATTTAAATATAAATAATAAGACCCACCAAAAACAACTATTGCTAATATCACACAACATACTGTGTATAGTTTTCTTTTAGACATAATATCACTCCTCACATGGTATTATGTCCATTTTTTACTAATTTATTCATTATTCATAAATTCAACTTCTAAATGAATATAACTTATCTGCTAAATCTATTAAATCATTTCCATTAACAGCTTGGACATTTTCGTACCATTTCAAGTAACAAAAAAATCACTCTCTACTAAATGTAATTTTAGTTACATTCACATAAAGAGTGATTAATTTCGTATACCTTAATCAAAGAAATACTAAATTTGATATATACCTTAATGAACAGCTTTTTTTGACGTATGTAGTAATCATAAAAATCTGCTCAAAGTTGAAACCTGTTGATATTGCTTAACCTTCAAATTCATCTGGAAAATCAGCATTATGATATACATCTTGAACGTCGTCATCATCTTCAAGATTATCAATAAGTCTTTCAACTTTTGCTGCAGCATCCATATCTACTTCTACAGTATTATTTGGAATCATTGTTATTTCTGCAGATTCAAATTGGTATCCTGCTGCTTCTAAACTTTCTCTAACCTCAGCAAAATCTTCTGGTAAAGTTACTATTTCAAAGCCTTCTTCTGAAGCTGAAAAATCTTCTGCACCAGCATCTAATGCTTGCATCATAACTTCATCTTCATCCATTTCTTCTTTTCTTGCTATCATAATTTGACCCTTTTTCTCAAACATCCATGAAACGCATCCACTAGCTCCTAAATTTCCACCACTTTTATCAAATAGATGTCTTACATTTCCTGCACTTCTATTTTTGTTATCTGTTAAAACATTTACTATAACAGCAACACCACATGGGCCATATCCTTCATAAACTATTTCATCATAAGTTACACCATCTAGTTCTCCTGCTGCTTTCTTTATAACTCTACTTATAGTATCTGATGGCATATTAGCTGATTTTGCTTTTGCTATAATGTCTCTTAATTTAGTATTAATTTCTGGATTAGAACCTCCTGTTTTAGCTGCAACTGTTAATTCCTTTCCTAATTTTGTGAATATCTTTCCTCTTTTGGCATCTGTTTTACTTTTTTTAGCTTGTATATTATGCCACTTTGAATGTCCTGACATATATAACTTCCTCCTAACTATATCTGAGATTAATTACATTAGTTCCATTGACATAATGTATAATCATATTACAAATTGTACAAACATACTTATTATAACATAAAAAAAAGTATTATTTCAAATTATAAGATTATCTTACATATTTATTACATTGACATACTTTTGTTATAAATCATAAAATTATTATATACCTAGTATGGGTATACAATAATTTTATGGATGGTGATAATTATGTTGAAAATAGAAGAAAAAGCTTTAAAAATAGTTTTAAACAAAAATTCAAACTTTATAATAAAACCTATTACAAGTTCCTGTGGTTGAGGCGGTGTTCCAATAAGAAATCTCTGGATTGAGATTTCAGATTACCCATCTAATATGGAATACTATAAAACATTTGAATTTAAAGGTGTAAAAGTTTTTATTAGTAAAGCTCTAACTATTCAAGATGAAATATATATTTATAAAAAAGTTAACTTACCTTTTATAGGTACAATATTTGGATGTAAAGGTATTTCACTTCCTAATTAAAATTTTTTCACTTTAAAAAACTCTATTTTAGCATATATGATATAAAGTATTTCGTTCTTCTCTACGATTTATTATTATGTTATTCTAAATATAATTTTATTTTTAACATAATATATTCATATATAATAGGGGTGATATAATGAAACTTAAATTAGGGCAAAAAATAGTTTTTAAAAAAATTCATAAAATCAAACTTCCAAATGGAAAATATATCGTAGTTAAAAAAGGCGATATAGCTCAAGTAATTAAAAAAGTTAACAGTACTACTGCTGAAATAACATATTTAACTGGAGAAGCAAAAAATTATAGTGAAAATATCAAAGCTGAAATTGATGATACTTTTAATGCTGACTTAGCTGCTCAAAAAATACTAAATATGATTAACGAACAATAGCAGAAAATTGAATTATTTAAATTTTAAAAGCTGAAACTACTTAAAATAGTTTCAGCTTTTACCTACATTTTTGCTTCTTCCATCATACTCTTAACTTTCATAAGTCTAGTTAAAGTACTTCTTTCATTTTCATCAAGTTTCATTTGAATATATTTTATAGTTTCCTGAAGTTGAGGTATAGTCATATATTCTAGAGCATTAACTCTTCTTCTTGTCTTCTCTATTTCATCGGCCATAAGTTGACAAGACTTTTCTACTTCAGCAAGTTCTAAAAGTTTAGGAAGTATTCCATATAACTTTTCTATAGCTCCATCTAGTTCTGCAGAAGTACTTGCAAATCCATAAGGATATATACTTCCTTCATCGCCCTCTAACTTTCTTTTAAACTGCATTACAGGAACATTTACACTCATTATATTTTTTTGGCTCACATCAACTGATATACTTTCTTTAGGATAAGCAATGGCTTCTTCCAAAAATTCCGAAGACATTACAGCTCTTGCCATAACGAAATCCTTAAAAGAACCTTCTAATTCTTTTTCTACACTTTTTCTTAATTTATTGTTATATTTCACCATATCAATAAATCTTCTCATAAGTTCATCTTGCTTATCTTTCAATAACTTATGTCCTCTTACAGCTGTTTTCAATCTCTTTTTAAGCTTTGTGAGCTCCATTCTAGTAGGATTTACATTTAGCCTAGCCATGGCTAATCATCCTTTCTATTATCAATGTATTTCTCAAGATATTCGTCTCTAATTCTCTTAAGTTCAGTTCTTGGTAATATCTTAAGAAGTTTCCAACCTAAATCAAGAGTTTCCTCTATACTTCTATTAGCCGCAAAACCTTGTGCTACATATTTTTCTTCAAACTTTTCTGCAAACTCAGCATATTTTTTATCTGTTTCTGACAACGCAGATTCACCTAATATAGCAGCAAGTTCTTTTGCCTGCTTACCTTGAGCATATGCAGAAAACAATTGGTTCATAGTATCTGCATGATCTTCTCTTGTTTTTCCTTTTCCTATACCTTTATCTTTAAGTCTTGAAAGAGAAGGTAAAACATCAATTGGAGGCATAATACCTTTTTTATAAAGTTCTCTTGATAAAACTATTTGTCCTTCAGTTATATATCCAGTTAAGTCTGGAATTGGATGAGTTTTATCATCTTCAGGCATTGTTAAAATTGGGATTTGTGTTATTGATCCTTCTTTACCTCTAAGTCTTCCAGCTCTTTCATATAAAGTTGAAAGGTCTGTATATAAGTATCCTGGATATCCTCTTCTACCTGGAACTTCCTTTCTAGCTGCTGAAACTTCACGCAAAGCTTCACAGTAATTAGTTATATCAGTCATAATAACGAGAACATGCATTCCCCTTTCATATGCTAAAAATTCTGCTGTAGTTAATGCCATTCTTGGAGTAGCTATTCTTTCTATAGCTGGGTCTGAAGCTAAATTAAGAAATAAAACTGATCTATTTATAGCTCCTGTTTTAGTAAACTCATCTTCAAAGAATTGAGCTTCCTCAAATGTTATACCTATAGCAGCAAATACAACTGCAAATTTTGAATCAGAATTTAAAACTTTAGCCTGTCTTGCTATTTGGGCAGCTAATTCAGCATGTGGAAGACCTGCTCCTGAGAAAACAGGAAGTTTTTGTCCTCTAACTAATGTATTCAAACCATCTATAGCTGATACACCAGTTTGTATAAACTCTGATGGATAATCTCTAGCAACAGGATTTATAGCTTCACCATTAATATCTAGTCTTTCTTCTGGAATAATTTTAGGACCATTATCTTTTGGTCTTCCCATTCCATCAAATACTCTTCCTAACATGTCTTCAGACACACCAATTTCAAGTGGTCTTCCTAAAAATTTTGCCTTTGTTCCTTTTAAGTTAATTCCAGTTGAACCTTCGAATAACTGAACCATAGCTTTATCGCCATTTACTTCTAAAACCTTACCTCTTCTTTTTTCACCTGTTTGTAATTCTATTTGAACAAGTTCGTCATATTTTACACCTTCAACACCTTCAACAACCATCAAAGGACCTACAACTTCAGTAACTGTTCTATACTCTTTAAGCATCTAGAACCCCTCCTTCGCTGATTAGCTTATCGATATCATTTTTTAATTCATCTGATATTTCATCTATTTTGCTTATTTCAGCTTCTGGGATATATTTACTTCTTGCAATTTTATCTCTTATAGGTAAATCTAATATCTTACTTAAATGAATTCCAGCTTCAAGTGCTCTATTTGAATCATCTCCAAATTGAAGAACTAACTTTAACATCTTATATTGTTTGTGTAAAGATGCATAAGTATCAATTTCATGGAAAGCATTTTGCTGTAAATAATCTTCTCTTATAGACTTAGAAACTTCAAGTTTCAATCTATCTTTTTCAGATAATGCATCTATACCTACAAGTCTTACAATTTCTTGTAAATTTGATTCTTCTTGAAGTAATACCATAGCTTTTGTTCTTAAAGCTGACCAATCTGGTGAAACTTCTTTATCCATCCAAACTCCCATTTTGTCTAAATATAAAGAATATGATGTTAACCAGTTAATAGATGGGAAATGTCTCTTATATGCAAGTTGAGCATCCAATCCCCAGAACACCTTAACTATTCTTAATGTAGATTGTGTAACCGGCTCTGAAATATCTCCTCCTGGAGGTGATACCGCACCAATTGCAGTAACTGCACCTTGTCTTTCTTCTGAGCCTAAACATACAACTTTACCAGCTCTTTCATAATAATCTGCAAGTCTTGATCCTAAATATGCTGGGTATCCTTCGTCTCCTGGCATTTCTTCAAGTCTTCCTGACATCTCTCTTAATGCTTCTGCCCAACGAGAAGTAGAATCTGCCATTATAGCAACTGAATATCCCATATCTCTAAAATATTCTGCTATAGTTATACCAGTATATATAGAAGCCTCTCTAGCTGCAACGGGCATATTAGATGTATTAGCTATAAGAACTGTTCTCTTCATCAAGCTTTCTCCAGTTCTTGGGTCCTTAAGCTCTGGAAATTCATTAAGAACGTCTGTCATCTCATTACCACGTTCTCCACATCCAACGTAAACAACTATTTCAGCATCTCCCCATTTAGCTATTTGGTGTTGCACAACTGTCTTACCTGCACCAAAAGGTCCTGGTACTGCTGCTGCTCCACCTTTTGCTACTGGGAAAAATGTATCTATGACTCTTTGACCAGTAGTCATTGGTTCAACTGGGTTTAATTTTCTTGAATATGGTCTACCTTTTCTTACAGGCCATTTCTGCATAAGTGTTAACTCTTTGTCACCTTTTTCTGTTTCCACAATACAAACTGTATCTGCAACTGTAAACTGTCCTTCTTTTATTTCTTTAACTGTTCCTTCAACTGCATAAGGAACTAATATCTTATGTAAGACTACAGTTGTTTCTTGCACTGTTCCAATTACATCTCCAGATGAAACTTTATCTCCCACTTTAACTGTTGGTTTAAAATCCCACTTATTTTCTCTGTTTAATGATGTAACTGAAACACCTTTAGTTAAAAATGAACTTTTAGCTTTTTCCATGAAAGCATCTAGTGGTCTTTGTATTCCATCGAACATAGACTCGATTAATCCTGGTCCAAGTTCAACACTTAAAGGTTCTCCAGTAGTATAAACTGGATCTCCAGGTCCTATACCTGAAGTTTCCTCGTAAACCTGAATAGATGCCTTGTCGCCTCTCATTTCTATTATTTCACCAATGAGACGGTTATCTCCAACATTAACAACGTCATATATATTAGCTTCATCCATATTTTCAGCAACTACTAATGGACCTGAAACTTTAATTATTTTTCCGACTTTCAAGTTACCTACCTACCTTCCTATAAAATATTTACACCTACCGCTTTCTCAACATTATCACTAATTCTTTGAATTCCAATATTAAGTGATCCTTGATTGCTTGGAATTAATATGATAGCTGGTAAAACTTCTCTATTATATCTTTCTATAGTTTCCTCTATATCTTTTGCTACCTGCTCCGTTACAAATATAACTGCGTAATTTTTCATTGCCATTCTATCAATAGTTTTAGTTGCTTCTTCTGGTTCAACTACTGGATAAACATCTATTCCTAAAGCTTTAAATGCTAAGATAGAATCTTTATCTCCTACTACACCTAATTTATACATAAATATCACGCAGCCTTTCCCTTATTATCTCAGGAGCGATATTATTAAGTTTACCAACCATAACTGTTCTTATAGCCTTAATTTCGGCTTCTTTAGCAAATATATACGCAAGTATTGGTTGTGGACCAAAACTAACATATTTTGCTTCTTTTATATAATTCATAATGAAGTTATCAGAATATTTTTCAAATATATTTATACTTCCTTTTTTACCTGATTCGTCCATTGATACTTTAAGAATATTATAATAATCTGTATGAGAGATTTTATTTGTAAAGTTTTCAATTGAATCATTTAATGAATTTATAAATATATCATTATCTATCTTACCGCCTCTAATTATTACTTCATCTAAAAATTCTCTATCTTTATTTTGCTTTTTTACTCTTAATAATGTTTTTATATTAGTTATGTCTATTTGAATTTTTACAAAATCAACAATGTATTCTTCTTCAACACTTAAAGCTTTAGAAAGCATTTCAGTATACATATACTTATCTAGAATAATATCAATTTTTTGCGGATCATTATCAGCATTGAAAACTAGCAAAGTCTTTTCAATAGCTTCTCTCATTACAGGTGATAACTCTCCATAATATTCTTCAGAAATACTTTTCTTCAACAGTTCTGTTGGAACAGTTCCAACAGAAACCAAAAGATAATCAAGTTCTTTTTTTAATGCATTTCCCTTTAGCAATACTTTAATATTATGATAATCATATTTTAAACTTATAACATCAATTATTGCTTTATTAGGAGTTACATCATACATAAGTTTATATGCTCTATCAAGCTCCTCAGACAAAATAACTTCATAATCTTCAGCTCTTTTTAAATTTGATACATAATGAGCATATTCGGTTTCATTAAGCACCTTTAAAGCCTCATCAGCGGATGAACTGTCAATCATTCTGTTAATTTTAGTTTTATCAAGGAGCCTAGTTTCTAATACTTTAAGTCTTGATACTGCATGACCATAAATAGTTCTATCCATCTAGGCTTCTCCACCTTCCTAATTGCATAATAACAATTTAATTAAATAATATTTTTACAACATCATATTCTAGTTCATCCCTTAATGCAGTAACTAATGATTCAAAAGAATTATTAATTTCTATACCATTTTTGTATAAGATAAATCCGCCTTTAATATTTCTTACTTCATCACTTAATTTAATTTCACCTTTTTTGTTGTTTTTCTTTAATTGTTCATTTAAATCATTTAAAAATTCAGTATCTATTTTTGATTTATCTTCATCCTTAACTATTAATTCTTCATCACCATCAATTGGAAGAGCTAATATTGAATTTTTAATAAAATCTAAATATTGTTCTTTAGAAAGATTAATAAGCTCAATTAATGATTTTTCAAATACTTTGTCTATTACTTGTTGCTTTGAATCTAATTTTTTATTTCTAACTTGTAATTGAGCATTAGAAACTATTCTTTCCTTCTTACTTTGAGATTCTATTTTAGCTTTTTCTACTATATTTTTTTGTTCAATATTTGCCTCATTAACTTTCTTGTCTACAATTTCTTTTTCTTTTGCTTTTGCATCTGTAATAATTGCGTCAGCACTATGTTTTGCATCATCCAAAATTTTTGTAACTAAATTATTTAAATTTGACATTTAGCCATCACTCCATACTATTAAAGATTTAAAACTACAAATAGTGATATAACAAAAGCAAGTAGTGCATATGTTTCAACCATTACAGCATATATAACACCTTTCATAACATGCTCTGGTCTTTTTGCTAATATTGAAGTTGATGCAGCTGCTGTTTTACCTTGTGCTATAGCTGATTTCCAACCTACTAAAGCAATAGGTAATGAACCCATGAAAATAAAGAATCCTGTTCCTAAATCTGGAGTGCTTCCACCTAATATACCGATTTTTGTAAGAATCATAAGTGTTATAACAAATCCATATAATCCCTGTGTACCAGGTAATACATCAAGGATAATTGATTTACCAAACTTATCTGGGTCTTCTGTAATTACTCCTGATGCTGATTGACCTACTAATCCTATTCCTCTTGCAGAACCTATTCCAGGTAATGCTGTAGCTAAAGCTGCACCTAAAAGTGCAAATAACAATCCTCCGTGTTGATTTAAAAACTCCATGAATGTTTTAAAAACTTCATTTGACATATTTATTCCTCCTAATCTGTAATTTCTTTTTTTATTTATAAAATAGTTTTATTTATCAGTAATTTTTACAAATTTACTTATTGTTTTAAATGGAGTAAACTTCTTTCCTCCACCTTCATAGAACTTATTAAAGAACTCTAAATACTGCAATCTTGCTGCATGTACATATGATCCTAATGCATTTATTGCTAAATTGAATGCATGAAGTAAAATAAATAATATTGGACCTACAATATAAGAAACGGGAGCTGGTATTAAATTTATTATCATATTCAAAGCCGAAGCTATAAATCCTGTAGCAAGTCCTAATGCCATAAGTCTTGAATATGATACAATATCACCAAAATAACCAGTTATACCATATACTCCATATACTCCTCCACCAATTTTTCCACCAATAGTTGGTGCTTCTCTACCTTGAGTTAGGAATAATCCTAAAATACCTATTACCAATAATATTTTTCCTAAAGAACCTCCAACTTGTACTGCCATTAATATTCCACCTATTAATACACAATACCAAAACACTACATCACAAAATGCATCTTTGTATTTATTGTTTTTAATTAATACATACGCTTTGATTCCTAAACCAATAAACATATGAACTAATCCAAACACTATTGATACAACCATTATCTTCATTAATCCAGTTCCAGGATCAATAAGTTTTGGTACTTGTATACCCAATAATGCCTTTGGTGCATCTCCAAACCATCCACCATATAAAGCACCCCAAAACATTGTAGAAATACCTAAAAATAAAAATAATTTAGCAAAATTCTTTTGAGCTTTTTCTAAAGGTAACAATTTAAGTGCTAAAGCAGAGCCAATTACCATTATTAAACCATAACCTCCATCTGAAAGCATCATACCAAAGAAAATAAAGTAAAAGACTGCAAGTATTGGTGTTGGATCAATTTCCTTATAAGATGGAAGACTATACATCTCAGTAATACTTTCAAATGCTTCTGTAAATCCATTATTCTTTAATAAAATGGGTACATTTTCCTCTTCACATGCTTCACAAAATTCGATATAATAATTTTCGGCACAATTATGTTTAACTATTTTCTCTAATTCACTATTTTTTTGTAAAGGAATCCATCCTTCAATTGCAAATACTTTTTCAGTTTTAACAAAATTTTCACATGCTCTAGCTTTTATTAGCTCATTATTAAAATATTCATATGCACATTTTAAATTTATAATTTCTTTAGTAAAATTTGTAACTTCACTTGTAACTTTTTCTTTTTCTTTTTCAAATTCCTTCATTTTTTTTCTTAAATTAGAAATTATTTCTCTAGGTGTTTTTTGATATTTAAAATTTATTTGACTAAAGTTATTTTTCTTTAATATCTCATCAACCTTATCTATGTCGCTCTTATATGCTATTACAAGTATATTTACTTCATTTCTATCTCTACTTATTTCTTCAATATAATAACTATCAATATAACTTAATTCATTTATTAAGTTATCTTTAAATTGCTCAGGAATTATACCTAAAAAACTTGAACAAAATTTTAAATTATTTAAATCACCAAAAGAAGCATCTAAGTTACTCCAAGGAACTAAATTCTCAATTTCTGATTCTAAATTAGTAATTTCATTTTTTAACTCATTAATCTTGTCATCTTTTCCCTTGAGTATTTTATATGTTTCATACCAATTAGAATTTCTAACCTTAACTTTTAATTCGTTATAACTTAATTGTTTTTTACCCTCAAACAAACTTTTAAAACCTTTTTCAGGTTCTATAAACTTTTCTAAAAAATTTATACCAAAATTTATTTGAGATAGCTTCTCAGTAAAATCAGATAATTTTTCATCTTCCTTATCTGGATTTAAAAAACTTAGTTCTTCATCGCAAACTTCATCTTGAAGGTTAGAAAAGTGAACTCCTTCAAATTTCTGAAGATTCTCAAGTAAAGCTTCTTTCTGTGATTCTAGAGCAAATAATGTAAATTTATTCATTTTAACTATTGCCATTACACTTCACTATCCTCTCAATCACTAAATTAACTGCTTTACTAATTTTCTCATCAGAAGTATTTAAAATTTCTTCTCCCTCTTTTTCACCTTTTTCAAATATTGGCTTAGATTGTTCTTCCCCTTCTTTTACAGCATTTTCCATGAGCTTTTCAACCTCATTATTAGCGGAATTAATAATATTTTCATATTGCTGCAAAGCTTTTTCATTAGCATTTTTTATTATGTCTTTACCTTCTACCTTTGCATTTTTTACAATTTCAGCAGCTTTATTTTCAGCATCTTTAATTTCTTTTATTGCGTTTATTCCCAAGATATCACCACCTTTTATTAGTAACTGTTAAGATGTTAAATAATAATAAATGCCTAGTATTCTATGCATTTATAGTACTTTATGTAGTATTGAATACAACTTTATTATACTTATTTTTAAACAAAATTTCAAGAACTATTAAATAAATTAAATTTAATTATCTTAATTTACGTCATTTTTTTGACTATTTTTTATTCATTTACTTACTTTTCTTCAATTTCACTGATTAATTTTTCCCATATTATAGTTATATCCTTATATTCACTATTATTTTCTTCATTAAAAGCTATATATGTACTACCTTTAAGTATTATTCCTGTATTTATAAATTTATATATATCAATATTGAATTTTTCTATATGAATATTTTTACATATAATTATTTTTTTATCTCTAATTACTTTTTTAACTTTTTTTTCTAACTTTTTATCAGATTCTCTATATAAAAATTGTGGAAGCCATTTCTTTTTATTAAATCGCAAATAATCAAACTTTATAATTTCTTTTAATTCCTCATTATTTTTCTTTAATTCTTCAAAATTAAATTCCAAAAATACTTTGTAATAATCAGCTGAAGATATATTTCTATTAAAATATCCTTTTCTTTCAAAAAACATAGCAAGATCATAATAAAAATCAAATGGTTTCTTATACAACAACTCAAAATATTTTAATATATTATTAAATTTATTCGTGTTGTAATATTTATCTACCATCTTTTCAACTTTTTTTAACATACGTAATTCTTCATAGCTAATATCTTTAGTTTTTAATATTTCATAAGGTGGATACGGTGAATATACCATTCCCCATTCACTAGCTTCTCTTATCATTGGAGAACCCTTAAGTAATTTTAAGAAACCAAGTTGTATTTCTTCTGGTTTTATAGAATACACCTCATTAAAAGATTTTTTAAAGGATTTAATATCCTCTCCTGGAAGCCCTGCTATAAGATCTAAATGTTGCTTTACATTTCTTACTTTTTCTACTTCTTCTATTTTTGTTTTAATACTATGAAAATTAACATGTCTATTAATATTTTTTAATATTTCATTATTAGTTGTCTGAACTCCTACCTCAAATTGTAATCTTCCATTTTGAGATTTTGCCAACATCTCTATTTGTTCTTCTGTTAAAATATCTGCAGAAATTTCAAAGTGAAAAGTAGTTCTTATATCTTCCTTTTGGTTTATTAAAAACTTCCAAATTTCATTTGCAAATTTAGGATTACAATTAAATGTTCTATCTACAAATTTAATTAATTTAACCTTTTTATTTATAAAAAATTGTAATTCTTTTTTTACTCTTTCTATATTCAAAAACCTGACCTTTCTGTCTACAGAAGATAAACAATATTTGCATCCAAAAGGACACCCTCTTGAAGCTTCATAATATACTATTTTATTGTCTAAATTATCATCTTTATTATATGGAAAAACTATATTGTTCATATCCATAATTTCTCTAATACCGCCATAAAAAATTTTCCCTTTATATTTTGAATAGATTCCTTTTATATTTTGTACTTCATCAATATTTTCATTTTTTAAATTCTTACTCACATTTTCCTTTATCTTATTTTCTATAAATTCTCTATATGTCTCTTCTCCTTCTCCTTGTATTATGTAATCTACTGAATTCTCTAATAAAAATTTTTCACAATCAAAAGATACTTCAGGTCCTCCTGCAAATATTTGTATATTCACATCTACTAATTTTAATAATTTTGATATTTTTTTAACATATTCTATATTCCAAATATAACAAGAGAAACCTACTATATCTGGTTTTTTATTTATTATTTCTTCTACAATCTTATCTTTAAGATCATTTATTGAAAACTCTACAATTTCACATTCATAATCTAACCCCCTTGTGTAAGATTTTAGATATCTTACAGCTAAATTACTGTGAATAAATTTGGAATTAATTGCTACTAATAATACTTTCATCAATACAACATCCTTTCTTTTTAGCTTTTATATAAAACATATCACAATTGCAATCAAAGTCAATTATATCAAATTTTTCACTAACTATCTTTATAATATTTTGTTTTGAATTATTAGAAAAAATATTATAATCTCTTACATTTATGTTTTTTACTTTATTATCTGATATTATTACTTTTATATTAGATTTAAAACTTTTCCAAAAACCTTTATCAATATCCCATATATATATTTTCCCATCTTCCTTTAAAAGATTATATATTAAATTAAATATACTTTTTTTTCTATAACTTGGCCATATATTTTTCAAGGCAAAAAATAATATACAATAATCATACATGTTATTTTTTATACAATCTTTTTTACTTCTATCATCTGCATATTCTATATCTAACTTTTCACTATTTTTTTTGCACAAATTATAAACTATTCCATAGTTATCGTACCCAATATCTAATATATTTCCATCAAATTTGTATTTCCGAATATCTAAAATTCTCTCTTGCATTTTCTATCCCCTTTCTTTTCATTAAAGTATAACACTATTATAGTATAAAAAAACGATTTCTTCCACTAAATGGGAAAAATCGTTTTATACTCAGCATAATAGTCTACTAAAAATCCTGCTGTTGTTTTTTCAGCTTCTCTAATTATTGTATTTGATATTTTTTCATATCTTTCTTCTTTTTCTTTTATATTTACATACTTTTTATAACAATTATATGCTAATACAGCATTATTCTTAATATACTCATCTATCGTGTCATACCTTTTTATTTTCTTCTCTTCTTCAAAAGAATAATCATTCATTAGTTTACTTGTTATCCAAACTTCAAATTTTCTATGCTCTTTTAACAATTTATTATTTACATGTTGTGGTACTGTTGCATCTTGAATTAAATGACATGCTGCTCCAAGATAAAATATTGACTTTTTTAAATTTTTCTGTTTTAAAAATAATATTGACTTATCATAATACCTCTTACATTCTGTCAATGCATCTGAAAATCCAAATAATCCTCTCCCTTTTACCACATGATAGAAATGATTTGTACTCTTAAAATCTTGATCTGCCCACATAACTCCCTCATTAAGAGTTCGTATATTATTTTTATAGAATTCATATTCATCAATGTGGTCATTTATCTTTAATATTTCAACAGCTTTTATGTTTATATATTTATGAACTGTACAAAAAGTTTTTATTATCTTCTTCTTTAAGGGATTTATTACATGCATTACTCCTTTAACAGTTTTACCATATGTTTTTTCTATTTTTCTTCTCATTTACTAAAACAAAATCTCCTCTCTTATAATTTTAAAATATAGATATTATTACTTAATTGTTTCTTTTTTACTATGATTTTGGAAAACCAATATTATAGTAATTAATACAACTAATATTATTAGCATATAATACATAATTATTTTATTAAAATCACCTTTAAATTCATTAGTACTTTTAGCTTTAAATTGATATAAAAATCCATTACTTGCATCTAACGAAAAAATATTATCACCAAAAAATTTTATACCAACTATATTACAATTCTTATTAAAAATCACTTTTTGTTTTAATATACCTTTTTTATCTAAACTATATAATTTATTATCTAAATTACTATAAAAATACATACAATCTTTTGATCCAAGTACTCCTTTTTTATCAATTGCTAAATGTTCTAATGAACTTACTTCTTTATGTTGATACACTGGAGCTGGTGGATTTGTGCACGGATGTTTATCAAGAATAAACTGAATTTTCTTATCAT
This sequence comes from Haloimpatiens myeolchijeotgali, assembly GCF_042688525.2. Classification (GTDB taxonomy): domain Bacteria; phylum Bacillota; class Clostridia; order Clostridiales; family Clostridiaceae; genus Haloimpatiens. The sequence goes on along the minus strand of NZ_JBHWAB010000001.1, from coordinate 1,351,566 downwards.
TTTTGTCTTTAAATCTTGGTGATGTTATTGGATCTCCTCCAGAATAATCCGGCCATCCATACCATATATCTTTTTTAATCTCATAAATATAATCTACATCCCCTTTTATAGACCTTAATCCTCTATTTTCCATTCCCCCAACTATAGCAAACAACTTTTTTTCACTGTTAAAATCTAATCCTTGTACATTTCTAATTCCCCAACTATATGTTTCATATGCACCACTTTTTAAATTATAAATTATAATCGATGCATTTCCTGGGAAATGCCCTGGTATTATCTGTCCTTTTATGTTTGGTGTACCATAAGAAACAAAAGCTCCACTTTTTTGTGCACCAAAATTCATTCCTTTTAATATTATAGTTTTTGGAGAAATATCAAAATTATACGGTTTTTCTTTTATCCATTCGTTGTCTTTTCCAACAATTCCAGAATTAGTGGAAGAACCAATAGTTATATATAAATAATTATCTTTTCTTTTTATTTTACTATTCTTATAATCACCAAAATTAGGTATATTATTAATTAAACACTTCTCTTTCTTACTTGCTATATCATAACAATATAACCTGCATCCAGATATATAATATAGTGTTTTTCCATATAATTCTATACTGCTTATATCTAGATTTTTATTCAATATCAAGTTATAACTTTTTCCATTTTTATTTATTACCTGTATTTTATTTTTATATGCTATATAATAATTTTTTTCATTATCCACAGTAAAATCTACTGCGCCATTCAATCCCTTAAACATTATATTATTATCAATTTTTTTATCAATATACTTCAACTTAAAATTATCACTTTTATAAAATTTATCAAAACTTAAAGTTACTATTACTAAAACTACTATTACTAAAATTGACCTAAAAAAACGTTTCATATCCCTCTCCATATAAATTATTCTCACTTAATATATATTTTAATAAATGAAAGTATATGTATAGTACTGTTAGTTTTTTAACCAAAATTAATAATAATTTATTCAACTTTCGCAACTACCAAATCATTAACTAAAGTATAAATATTAAAGTTAAAAGAACAAATAATGATGTTTTTCTCACAAAAAACTTTTTATAATTGATGAATTTTCAAAATCTTGATTTTTAAAATCTTCCTTATTTTTTCTTTATATTTTATACTTTTTACTCTATATTATCTAACATAAGCTTTATTTTTGTCCTGAAAATATAATAACATGATCCTTCTCCACCTCTGATAATGCATTAAACTTTTCTTTATTTTTTAAATCTATTATCCTACATTTTATAGTATAATTTCAATTTTATAAAACTCAAAATTACACTACAACTCTATACTGTACCAATATGTTCTATAATATTTCAATCATTAATAATATATATATTTTCTGCATTATTATTCTTATACTTCCTCTAAACTTCTAAATACTTTTTCAAACTTATGTACTATAATGTTAACTACACTCAAAAAAGAAGGAGGTAACACTATGAAATCAAAAAAGTTAATTGTTCTTTTAATGTCTTTTCTGTTACTTTCCACTCCAATTGTACAAGCTAAAACTATAAACTACACAGTAAAAAGTGGGGATACTATTTGGAAATTAGCTCAAAGATTTAATACTTCTACAACTTCTATTTCTCAATTAAATAGCCTTACGGATGCTAACTCTTTATATATTAATCAAAATTTATTAATTGACGAAAATACAAATTTAAATATCGTAAACTATACAGTAAAAAGCGGAGATACTCTTTGGAAATTAGCTCAAAAATTTAATACTTCAGTATCTTCTATCACTCATCTAAACAATATCAAAGATTCTACTCCATTATATATTGGGCAAAATTTATTAATTGATAATAGAAGTACAAACTCAAATATTATAACTTACACAATAAAAAGTGGAGATACTCTTTGGAAATTAGCTCAAAAATTCAATACTTCAACATCTTCTATTATTGAATTAAATAATCTTAAAAATCCTAGTTCCTTATATATTGGGCAAAATTTATTAATTGAAGATAATTCATCTGATATAAAAAATGTAGAAACAACAAACTATACAGTTCAATCTGGTGACAATTTATGGTCAATATCTGAAAAATTTAATACTTCCATGGATGCTATAGTTAAAAGTAATATGCTTTCTAGCAATATTATAATGCCTGGCCAAATTTTAACAATCCCAGTAAACTCAACTGAAATTGTTAAACCTATTGGAATATCCATGTATGCTAAAAGAGTCAACGACTACTATGGTGATATATATACATGGGAAAATGCTAGAAGAATATTTACAGTTGATACCGTAGGTACTCTAAAAGATACTTCTACTGGTATAAGTTTTAATGTTAAATACTATGGCGGCTCAAATCACGCAGATATAGTACCATTAACTAAAGAGGATACAAATAAAATGAAACAAATTTTTCCTACATGGTCTTGGTCATATAAAAGACCTATGGTTCTATACTTTACACAAGGTGGAGTTAAATACCAACTTGCTGTAAGTTTAACTGGAATGCCTCATTCAACTACTAATATATATGACAATGGAGTTTCTGGTCATTTTGATATGTATTTCTACAATAGTACAAGCCATGTAAATAATACAATGGACTCAGCACATCAATCAAATGTATTTAAAGCAAGCGGACGTTAAAAGTAAATAGAATATAATTTGAATCCCTCACATAAATATTAATGTCAACATTTATGTGAGGGGTTTTATGTCCAAAGATAATTTTTATAAAAACTCAATTATACTTACTTTTTCTAATTTAATAACAGGAATATTAAAATTTATGTTTTCCATAATTTTATCTTGTAAGTTAGGTGCTCAAGGTATGGGGCTTTATTCCTTAATTATGCCTGTATATGATTTTTTTGCAGTTATTGTGTGTGGTGGTATGATTACTGCTGTTTCAAAAGAGTGTGCTTCTTTTTACAGTAAAAATGATTTTGCTAACTTACATAAATCAATAAGAATCTGTTTAATTTTTGATCTTGTGTGGTCAGTACTAATTGCTTTAGTTCTATTTCTTTTCTCACCTCTTATATGCAATACTGTAATAAAAGATAATAGAGCTCTATACTCCTTATGGCTAATTTGCCCTGCTATTGTTTTTATAGCCTTATCTGCTATTTTAAAAGGATATTTCTATGGTATCTCAAAAATGACAATACCATCTGTAATAGATATTTGTGAAAAGGGTATAAGAATGACTGTGATTGTTTCTATAATCACTATTTTAAATTTACATGAGATAACTAGAACTGTAACTGTAACTTATTTGGCCTTATCTGCTGGTGAACTTGTAAGTTTTATATTATTATTTTGCTTCTATAAAAAAAATAAATTTAAATACACAATATCTTACTCAAAGTCAGAAAAAGGCATTAAATTACTATCAGGTATATTAGCAATATCTCTTCCACTTTGTATTAACGGAATATTAACCACTGGGTTATCAACTGCTTCAACCTTACTTCTTCCTCAAAGATTAATAGCTGCAGGTATACCCCATGGTAAAGCATTAGCTATTATAGGTAAATTTTCTGGTATGGCAATGAGTATTACCTTTTTCCCTTTTATAGCAATTATGTCTATATCTACGGTATTAATCCCTAATATCTCTGAAAACTTAAGTAAAGGTAACTATGCTCTGCTAGAAAAGCGTTTTGTGGAAGTTATAAAAATAGCATTTATTATAGGGCTTTCAACACTTGTAATTTGTATGAGTCTCCCAAATAGTTTAGGTGAATTATTTTTTAAAAGAAATGATTTAGGTGAGTTCATTAAATTAGCAGCTTTAAGTACTCCTATTTCCTACGTTTCTGCTACTACTTTTGGAATATTAAACGGATTAGGTAAACAGAAAGTAGTTTTAAAGAATTCTGTTTTATCTGCTTTAATCGAATTGTTTCTAATATATGTTCTATGTGGTATGCCTTCTATAAATATATATGGTTTTGGTATAAGTATTATAATAACTTCATCTACCGTGCTATTTTTAAATATGATTGAAATAAAAAAAGATTATTCTCTAGATTTCTCAACAGTTAATCTTATTATAGATATCTTACTTGGAATATTTGTATATCTTATACTACGCATTTTGAATACAATTCTTCCAAATCAAAATTCTGTTATAAAAAGTCTCTCATTACTAATAATAGGTTTTGCTACTTTTATATTTGCTACAGCTATATTTAATGAAAATGATAATAAATAACCATTATTCAAAAATAAAATTTGAACTTTAAAAGAATACTCTTTAAAGTTCAAATTCTTATTTTTATATAATCTATTATCTCATCTTTTGTATAAATTTTTTAGGAATCACTTTTCTAATTTTATTTGGTATGACATCCAAATCTTTCTTTGTAATTCCTTTTATACATATCAATACATATAAATAAATTAAACCACTTATTCCAATGGATATTATAGTAGCCACAGCATTACTTAAATATCCTTCATTTATAAGTGAAAATAAATAATCCAAACCAAAACAACTAGTAAACGCTGCTATACTCATAATTATTGAAGCAAAAATAGGTTTTTTCATACTGCCAATTAAATTCACTTTAATCTTTAATATTTTATTTATAGTAAAATAGTTCAAAATTAATGGGACAATAAAACATGCCATATTTCCAAAAACAGCTCCTAAAATATTTAATTTAGGAATTCCTACTAAAACATAATTTATACTTATTTTACAAATTAAACCTAGTACAGCGTAAAGCGTAACAATGTACAGTCTTCCTAGTCCTTGAAGAATCGTAGTTTGTATTTGCACAGCAGACCAAAATATAACGACAACTGCTCCTAATAACATCAATTGATCTCCACCATGTATGTGTAAAAGTAAATAAATAGGTTTACTTAACACAGCAAGTCCAAAAGCAGATGGAACGGAAATTAAAAAACATACTCTAAATGCATAGTTAATTTTACGCTCTACCTCTTTTTTATTATTCACAGCTGCTGCCCCTGATATAGCAGGAAGAAGAGCCGCCTGAAGGCAACCAATAATTCCAATAGGAACATTGATTAAACTATTATATTTAGTTAACCAACCAAATCGTACTTCCTTTTGAGCAGCAAATCCTGCTGCAATAAGTCTTGATTTAACATTCCATAAATCTATAAGTGTTCCAGCATTTTGCAAACCAACACATACTACCATAGGTAGTGCATAATATATTATCTTTTTAAATAATCTTTTATTTGTATGTCTAGGTCTTCTTCTTACATTATGTTTCTTTGATACTTTTATGTATTTATTTTTATTATATACCATAATTAGATATATACATGCCACTAAAGCACCTAATGACGTACCAACGGTTCCCCCTGCAGCTCCTACCTCTGGCCCATATTTCATTAATAACGCAGCAAATACAAGACTAAAAATCATATTAACAATTTGCTCTATAACCTGTGAAATTGCTGTGGGAATCATATTAGCCCTACCTTGAAAATAACCTCTATAAGCGCTAAGTATAGAGGTAAAAAATATAGTAGGTGATAAAGCCTTTATTGATAATACGGCTGACTGTGATTGTGTAATATTGCACAAAGGTTCTGCTAAAAAAAACATTAAAACTGACATTACTATACCTAGAAATATAAGGATAGCTCTTGCCATTTTAAAGCTTTTAATAGCATCTTTATAATTTTCAACTGCTATAAATTCTGACATTATTTTTGAAATAGCAACCGGTATACCTGCATTAGTTATTACATAAATAAATGAAAATATAATATATGCTGAACCATATATACCATATCCTTTTTCACTTAAAATATTAATCAAAAAAGGCAAGTATAAAATTGATACTATTCTAGAAATTATTTGTGCTGAAGATAATATTGCAAAACCCTTGCCTGTAGATTGAGATTTCATTTACAGCACCTCATATCATTAAAATTTAAATACATCCTTCTTTATTTTCTTAAATATTGGTGGTAAACTTTCTGAAATTGTTTTATTTTCCATGTATTTTAATTTATCAAAACACTCTTTAAAAATTAGCTTATATGCATACAAAAACTGATAGCCTAAGCCATACTTATTTTCGAAATAACTATTTAATTTGTTGTTTCCATATTTAAAATCTCCAACTATTGGATTACCTAAATAACTTAAATGAGCTCTAAGTTGATGACTTCTTCCAGTTAACAAATCTATCTCAATGAAAGAATATGAACCTACACTCTCTAATGTCTTAACACTCATTGCAATTTTTTTAGTATTATATGCTTCTGTATCATATACCTTAGAAATATTATTTTGTTCATCTTTAGATATATATGCTTCATAAATTCCATCCTTTATTCTTCCAACTACTAGTGCTACATAATATTTTTTTGTTTTTCTTTCTCTTATCATCTCATTTAATATCTTTAAAGATTCAAAATTCTTACCAAATATAACCATACCAGAAGTATTTCTATCAAGTCTATTACATGGCGCTGGAGTAAATGTAACTTCTTTTTCTGGAAGAAAATCACCCTTATCATTTAGATATGACAAAACATAATCTGTTAATGTTGGATTTCCATTTTTTCTATCTGAATGAACCAAAACTCCAGGCCATTTTTCTACTATTAATATATTTTTATCCTCATAAGTTATTTTTAAAGAAGTACTATCTACATGATTAAAAGACTTTTTTGGTGTATTACTTTTTACATAAGCAGTAATACTATCTCCTTCACACAAATTGTAATTTTGTTTAACTTTTTTTCCATTAACTTTAATGTCACCTTTTCTTAAAGCTTTAAAAATAGCTCCTAGTGGAACGTCTTTAAGCCATTTTCTTGAAAATTTATCCAATCTTTGTCCTGCTTCATTAGATCCTATTTCTATTTTCATTTGTATCACTCCTGTCGTTTATAAAACTAACTCTTTTATTTTGAATTTAATAAATCTATAGCTAACTGGCAATGAAGTGCTACACCTATTGGTATACAATCCTCATCAACATCAAAATAACTTCCATGTGCAGGATTTACTATCCTTTTTTCTTCATTCCTACATCCTAAATAATAAAATATTGATGGCCGTTTCATAGAAAAATACGCAAAGCTTTCTACTCCCATAGTAGGTTCATCTAGTAATGTTAGATTATCATCACCAACTACAATTTTTGCTGCTTTCTCAAAATCTTTTAATAACACATTATTATTATATAGATTTGGATAACTCTCTTCAATATCTATATCACATTTTCCTCTCATTGAACTTACAATTCCTTCTACAACCTCTATAAATCTTTTCTTTACATATTCTCTTTGTTCTTTTTTCATAGTTCTCATAATACCTTTTATCTCTACACATTCTGGTATTATATTTTGAGCTGTTCCTCCATGTATACTTCCTATAGTTATTACACCTGGATCTGTAGGAGAAATCTCTCTACTTATTATAGTCTGCAGTGCATTTATTACATTTGCACTTATTACTATAGGATCTATTGTAAAATTGGGACTAGCTCCATGTCCACCTTTACCAAATATCTTGATTGTAAAAGGATTTGACGCAGCATTAACTACTCCTTTCTTTACAGCCACTTTTCCACATTCTAGCCATTCCTCCACATGTAATCCTATAACAGCATCTACATGTGGATTTTCTAGTACTCCTTCTTGTATCATAATTTTTGCACCACCAGTAGTTTCTTCTGCTGGTTCAAAAAATAATTTAATATTTCCTTTTAACTTCTCTTTCATAGAATTTAATATTTTAGCAGTTCCTAATAGTATAGTAGTATGAACATCATGTCCGCAGGCATGCATTTTCCCTTTTATTTTTGAAGCATATTCACAACTTTTTTTATCTTCAATTGGCAATGCATCCATATCTGCTCTTATACCAATTGTTTTAGTTCCATTCCCTCTTATAATTGCACAAATACCACTCTTAGCTGTTTCTATATAGTCTATTTCCTCTTTATCTAGGAATTCTTTAACCTTCTCTGAAGTTCTAACTAAATCAAAATCTAATTCAGGATGCATATGAAAATCTCTTCTTATATTAATAAGCTCATTTTTAATTTCTATTGCATTTTCATATAAATTTTTCATAATACCTCTCCATTCTAAATATCATTCCCATTTTATTGTAATCATATCACCGTCTAAAAGTTCATCATAATATCCTACTTTTTTATCATTTAAACGCAAAACAAGATTTCCTTTAGGATTAGACAAATCAAATTCTATATAATTAAATATATCTACAAAGACAAATTTTTCTTTGCCTGTCATTTTTACTTTATCATTATTTACTATAACCTCTATACTACTTTCAATGCTTCCTTCGTTTTCAATACTTTCTTCGCTTTCAATACTTACTACACTTTCAGTACTTACTACACTTTCAGTACTTTCTTTTTCTATATTTTCTAAATTATTCTCATCTAATGTTACTACCGCTTCATCTTGTTCTAAACTCTTTTCTGTTAAATCATCTTGTAAATTAATACTAGTTTTTATTTTTCTATATATCCTATCTCCTTCTTTTATTACATATTCATCCTCAACTATTTTCTCATTAATATAGTACTCAAATTTATCCTCTTCAAAATATTCTTTATAATCACCTAAATTAGAGGAAAAGATAATTTTTATATCATCATTTTCTTTTATTTTTGTATTCATTTCTGATCTTACATTATTTATAAAAACTACAGGTTCAATATTATGTATTATATCATCTATATAAAAACTTATACTATTTATGTTTTTTACATACTCATATACTTTCGGACATGCATCATTACCATTTTGAGCAAAATCAATTTCTAAGTTATCTCCTTCTTTAACTTCAGAATCTAAATTGGCAACTTGGCCATTTATTCTTATTTTAGAATTTTGTGCTAAACTCCCAAAAGCAACTCTTTTAATACCATTTAAAATAAATCTTATACTCTTACCATTTTTTCCAACAAGAATTTTAGGATTTATTCCAGCTTGAAGCATTACATCCTGAACTATATGTTTATGAGAATTAAACAAACTTATTACCTTATCATTTAAAGTAACATCTATAAAATCATGCCCAGACTTTTTTATAGCAACAAGTGCTATACCAAGTACAGTAACTCCAATACTATTTAAGTGCTCATTACCACATCTACATTCTTGAACATCTTGTCTATTTTTTATAGCTACCCTCTGCAATGGTAATTTTAACTTTTCACACAGCACTTCATCAATATTAGGAGTATATGCCCCACCACCTACTAAAAATACTGCATTAGGTGCCTTTCCACCATTAAGTTCTACTATCTTATTTGCAACTTCTGTAGTTATCTTATCAACTACAGGATTAATTACTTTAAATATTTCATCACTATCTACTTCATTTTCCATTCCTAAAACATCAATAAATTTTACTTTATTACTTAAAGTACTTTGTTTTTTCATTTTTTCAGCTGTATTAAAATCTACTAAATATGTTTTAGCAATAATTTCTGTAACTTCATCACCTGCTAGTGGTACCATGCCATATGCACTTATTGTTTCATTACTACTAATAGCAATATCTGATGTTCCAGCACCTATATCAACAAGTGCTATATTTAATAATCTAAAACTTTTTGGTACTACCGCTTCCATTGCAGCAATAGGCTCTAATGTTAGATTTATTACATTTAACGACACCTTATCCATAACTGCATATAAACTATCTACCACTGATCTTGGAAGAAAAGTAGCTATTACTTCTACTCCAATATTATCACCATTATGTGATATCAAATTTGACATAACATAACCATTTAAATAGTAATTTTTAATACTATATCCAACACAATATAGTTTACCTTTTGTTTGTTTGTTAATTTCATCTTCTGCACCTTTTACTGCAGTAAGTTCTAAACTTCTAATTAATTCTTTATCAATTTCTTTTTCATAGTCAATATCAATTTGCTTTTTCATTACTGTTGTTCTTAAAAATCTTCCCGCAGCAGCAATTGATACATTATTTAAAGTTATATCCAGATCACTTTCTAACTCTTTTTTTATTTTTTTGACTTCATTTGTAACTATACTAATGTCATGTATCTGTCCATCTATCATTGCTCTCACTTCATGTTCTAAATATTTCTCAGCTATAATATTAAATTTCTTATCCTTAATAATTCCAACAGTTCCTATGACAGAACGAGTACCAATATCTAAAGAAAAAATTATATCATTTGAATTAAATTTAAATTTTTCCATATCATTACCTCTTTTTTAACAATTTAAAAGCTCATATTCTATAGAATATGAGCTTATAAAAAATACATATTTAAATTATATATCATTACTAGTAAACAATCAATAAATCTATTCCATTAACTTAAGCATGTTACTCTCTTCATTAATATATGGAAGTTTTCCTACCACTTCATACACATATCTTTGATTTACATTATTATCCTTCAAAATATCCTCTTTAGAAATTTCATTAAAATAAAGCATTTTACACCAAAAATCTACAAAATCATCTTTATTTACAAAAGAATTTTTTCCTTCATATTTTACTATAAATCCATCCTTATAGCTCTCTACAATGGTCATATTATTATCGTTAAATTCATCATTATTTAATATACTAGAAACATCTTCCCACATTTTTTTGAACTTAATCATAATATAGATACCTGCTACTCAAAATATAGATAAACTATCCATAAGTTGCAGCATTTCTCCTTTCTTTTTAATTACCAAAATTATTTTATTTATTGTTATAATATTTATGAGTAAACATCATCAAAATTCTACTCTATAGTTATAACAGCATTTTCCTCTCTTAATGGTTAATTTTCTCCACTTATCATTATGAATAGTATAACACATTAAAGTAAAAAGTCAATTATATTTTGATATAGTGCAACATAATTGTGGTATATAATATATTATATGTTGTATTTTTTAATCTTCCACCTTTAATAAACCATTATTCAAAGATATAGATATATCAAATTTTCTTTTTATATTATTATCAAACATAATACTTAAGTGACTACTTCCTATTTCTATAATTTCCCCTTTACCAAAAGTTTTATGCACTACTATATCACCTTTTTTTAATCCATAAGTATTTTCCTCAAAATCCAAATTACATTCCCTTATAAATCTTGATAATTTCTTGGCTTTACCCTTTACAGTATTAGAATAACTAAACCATATATTATCAATAGTTCTTGTAATTGCTACATAGAAAAGTCTTCTTTCTTCTTCTATATTATTCTCTAAGCTATTTTCATGTGGTATTATTCCCTCATTGCAATTAACAATGAATATATTTTTAAACTCCATACCTTTTACTCCATGTATTGTGCTTAATATTATACAGTCGTCATTATCTTTTTTGTTATTATTTATACTTTTTTTTACTTCTTCTACATGTACTAAAAAAGGAATTATATTATTATACTCTGTACAAGATTCTTTAAATTCCTCAACAATATCTTCTAATTCAGATATTTGAATTTTGAATTTCTTACTGTACTCTTTTAAATAATCATGGTAACCTATATTCATTAATATATACCCTATAGCACTTTGAAGTGATATTTTATTTAGATAATTTATATCCTTTTGTAATCTATCTATATTTTTTATCATAAATACTGGAATATTTTCTAAAGATTTTAGTTTCTCAAAACAGTCTTCTTTTATAACATTATTTCTTATTTTTTCTATATTAACTTTACTTATATATCTAAAAGGTTTATTTATTATTTTTAAAAAACTTTCCTTATCACTAGCATCTATACTAAGCTTTAAATAAGCAATAATATCTCTACATATGAAGTGTTCAAAAAAATTATACTTTTTGTCTAAAAGTCTAAAGGGAATTTTTTTTCTTATAAATTCATCTATTAAACTCCTACTTTCAATATTAGTTCTATATAATATTGCATTGTTATTGTATTTATAACCACTAACACTTTTAAGTTTTTGTATTGTTAATGATATTTTTTCAGCTTGCATATTTTCATCAAAATTATTTAAAATATTTATTTTTGTAGTTTTTTGTTTATGTGGTTCTATCTCCTTATCATTTCTTAATTTATTATTTTTTATTAAATTACTAGAAAGATGCACTATATTACTAGGATTTCTATAGTTCATCCTTAAATAAATTTTCTTTCCTTCTTTAAAATTTTTATCAAAATCTACCATACACTCTGGTTTAGCACCTCTAAATCCATAAATACATTGGTCTTCATCTCCTACCGCAAAAATAGAATTGTTCTCATTCAACAATTTGAGCATATCTATTTGTATACTATCACAATCTTGAAATTCATCTACTAATATGTACTTAAATAACTTTCTATATCCATTCAGTATTTTACTATTTTTTAAAAAAAGCTCCTTACATTTTATCTGCAAATCATCAAAATCTAACAAATATTTTTCTTTTTTATACCCTTCATATATTTCATAACAGTGTTTAAATATATCTTTATCAATATTAGGTTCAAATTCTATCATACTCTCTGTACTAGTTTTAAATAATGATATTGTATTTATTACTTCCCTTACTTTTTCCTCTGAAACCTCATCTAGATAATTTCTAAGAACATTTGTAATAATTCTATAAGTTACATTACTATCAATAATATTAATATTGTTATGATGATTTTTTAATATTTTATAAAATAACCCATGAAACGTTCCAAAAAACGGTATATAACTATAATTAATATTCTTATTATTAGTAATCATTGATTTATATCTTCTTTTCATACTAAGTGCAGCTGCTTTTGTAAAAGTTATTACTATTATATTTTTATAACTAATATTTTTATCCTTTATCAAATGAAATACCCTATTTATTATAACAGTGGTTTTTCCACTACCTGGTGCCGCTACTACTAAGCTATTTCTATTATTTGTATAAACTGCTTCACTTTGATATTTATCAAGTTTCATAACCCTCTATTATTCCTCCCTATAAATTATTCAACAAATTATTATAACTCAAATTAGTAAATACCTAAATATTATACTTTTCTAATAAAAAAAATTATTAACTCAACTTTTGTACAAATAGCATTTACTTAATTATTCTAATGAATAAAATAGTTGTAATAATGCGATATACGTATTAAAATATATTTTGATAAGTTTTTTATGTATATATCCAATTATATACTTTTTATACTTATTATACTTAAAAAAATGATAGAAGGGAAAAATTATGGGTAGAGATGTAACTTTTGATGTAAGAGACGAAAGAAATTTAACGATGTTAGTTGATTTTTATGAGCTAACTATGGCAAATGGTTATTTAGATAATGATGTAGCTAATAAAATTGCATATTTTGATATGTTTTTTAGAAAAATACCTGATGGTGGTGGCTACTGTATAATGGCTGGTGTTCAACAATTAATTGAATATTTGTCAAATTTAAAATTCACTGATGAAGATCTTAACTATCTAGAAAGTAAAAATTGTTTTTCTGAAAAATTTCTTGATTATTTAAGAAATTTCCATTTTTGTTGTGATGTTTGGGCAATACCTGAGGGTACTCCAGTATTCCCTGGAGAACCTTTAGTAATAGTTAAAGGACCTGCAATTCAAGCTCAATTTGTTGAAACAATGATTTTATTAACTGTAAATCACCAAACATTGATTGCAACAAAAGCTAGCCGAATATGTAGGAGTGCCAAAAACAGACCTGTAATGGAATTTGGTTCTAGAAGAGCTCAAGGATATGATGGTGCTATTTATGGTGCAAGAGCTGCTGTAATAGGTGGTTGTAATGCCACTGCCTGTACAATTGCTGAAGAAAAATTTGGTATACCTGCAGTAGGAACTATGGCTCACAGTTGGATACAACTTTTTGATAATGAATATGAATCATTTAAGGCATGGGCTAAAACATTTCCAGATAATTGCACACTACTTATTGATACTTATAATGTGTTAAAATCTGGTTTACCAAATGCAATAAAAGTATTTGATGAAATTTTAACACCTATGGGTTATAGACCTAAAGGAGTTAGAATTGATAGTGGTGATATAACTTATCTTTCAAAAAAAGTAAGACAATTATTAGATGACGCAGGATATAAAGATGTAAAAATAGTAGCATCTAATTCATTAGATGAATATATTATCCGTGGAGTTTTAAATCAAGGTGCAAAAATAGACAGCTTTGGAGTTGGTGAAAGATTAATTACTGCTAAATCAGAACCTGTATTTGGCGGTGTATATAAGCTAGCTGCTGTAGAAAATGATGGTGTTATAGTACCTAAAATTAAAATAAGTGAAAATGCAGAAAAAATTACAAATCCAGGTTTTAAAAAGATTTATAGATTATTTGATAATAAATCCAATAAAGCTATTGCTGATTTAATAACTCTTAATAATGAAACTATAGATGATTCTAAACCTTTGGAAATATTTAATCCTGTACACACTTGGAAAAGACGTAAATTAAAAAATTATCATGCTAAGGAATTGTTAGTTAAGATATTTGAAAATGGTAAACCAATTTATGAAAACCCAAGTGTAATGAATATTAGACAATTTGCTAAAGATCAATTATCTACATTATGGTCTGAAGTTTTAAGACTTGAAAATCCTCATACATATTACATAGATCTTTCACATAATCTTTGGAAAATAAAACATGATCTTTTAAATAGCTACACAAATCGTTTTGAAGAATAATATTAAAGCTGCTGCAATAGATTAATCACATCTTTGCAGCAGCTAATTATTTATATTTTTCCTAAAAAAAATCATCTCTAAAAGATAAATTGTTTATTTTGTAATCATTTTCCATGTAATTTTCATTGTAAAACACTTTAAACTTTTTCTTTTCCCCAATACTTTTAAATGGACATACATCTCCGTTTTTTTCTTCATCATAAAATGGACATTCTTCAAAACATTCTATTTTTTCATCTGACGTAGTTAAAAAAGGACATAGTTTCATATTTGCACCCCATTTCAAATATATCTTCTGCAAAATAATTATAAAACATTATTGAAAAAAAATGAATACATTTTACAAAATTTTAAAAATATTTTATCAATTTTAGTTTTAACCTTTACTAATAAAAACAAGGCTCCTTGGTAAAAATAAAATTATTATATTATTGTATAAGGAGCGTGATACCATGTATATAACAAGTATCTCATTATCTTATGTATTTTTAGGCTTATCACTTATTTCTCTATTATTTTTTATATATTTCAAAACCATATTATTAAAATCATCACAAAACAATAACCTTAGCAAAAAAATTATTGGTACTATGAAAGATCCTGAAACGTGGAAATCTAAAAATAATCAAATGGCATATGTTTCATTACTATGGACTGTACTATCTATGACTATATTTATATTTTTAAAATTTTTTTATGGTTCGAAATTATTATCAATCATTTATCTGTTTGTATATATAGCACTAATTGTAGTAACCATTTTCATGGTCATACTTCAAAAAAATGTTGTTAAATAAATTTAGTATACTTGAAAATTAAAATTTAAATTACGTATTAAAAAAGAAGGTTGATTTTTATTGTATCACCCTTCTTTTTTATTTATGAGAATTTAATATAATATTTCTTAAGTCTGATAAATAAACAAATTTTATACCTTTTTTTTCCATGGATTTATATTTATTTTTAATAGCTCTTGCAGTTACAGTTCCCCCATGCTCTCCAACATGTCCAATAGCTATAGCATATCCTTTTTTTAGTGCTATTTCCGTTAACTTATCTAACTGCTTTTCAATATCAACTTTCCTTTTTGAATTATCTAAAAATATATCCCTAGTATAATAATTAACTCCTAATGAATTACAAATTTCTTCTGCACGACATTTGCTAGTAGTCTTACTATCTAAAAAGTAAATATGTTTTTCTTTAGCTACTTTTAATAAATTTTTTACAACTCTTTCATCCTGCATTGCTTTAGATCCCATATGATTGTTCATACCTTTGGCATATTTTATCTGTTCTAATCCTTGTGTTACTCTAGATTTTATTTCTTCTGAAGATAAATTTGTAGTTATTCCTTTAGGTCCTAACCAACTTTTTTTCCCATGTTTAGGTTCCATAGGCATATGCAATATAATTTCTAATCCTTTATCATGTGCATCTTTAGCATCCTTTTCACTATTTTCTAAAAAAGGCATCACTGCTGCTGTTAGTGGTATATCCATATTCAACATTTCTTTAGTTCCATCACCAGAATTTCCAAAATCATCAACAACTATTGCAACATACACTTCATCTGCTGGATTATCTTCAATACATCTAACGTTTTTGACAATATAAATCATAAAACCAATAAGTATCATAACAAGAACAGCTATTACAATTTTGTATAATGATTTTTTTCTTATTAATATAATCATTTTTTTCATCTCCTCAAAATAATTATATTTAGTAATTTTATTTTTATGACCATAAAATATTAGATTTAAACTCTATTCAATCTTGTACTACATGTTATAAAGTGTTATATTATAACATGTATATATTTATGAAAAATTTAATTAATGGGAGAGATGAACATTGAGACATAAAAAATTTTCTCTGATACTTGCTGTGTTATTTCTTTTTACTATATCTGGAAATGTATTTGCTCAAACAAATATATCAAAAGAGCCTCCTAAAATTTATGGTTCTGCAGCTATAACTATGGATGCACAAACTGGAGAAATAATATATGCTAAAGACATTGATGGTAAACAATACAAACAATTAAATAATACTAAAGGAATGTATCCTGCAAGTGTAACTAAGCTTATGACTGCTTTGTTATTTGCTGAAAATAAAGATAAAAAAGGATTGAATGTATTAAATTATACAAAATCAGCTAAAGAACAACCTAAATATTCTTTAAATACTGACTATCCAAATATAAATTTCAATATTGGTAAACCTCTTTCAGTTAATGACGTAATGAATGCATTGCTTTTATATTCAGCTAATGATATAGCATATACAATTGCAGG
Organism: Haloimpatiens myeolchijeotgali; assembly: GCF_042688525.2. Classification (GTDB taxonomy): domain Bacteria; phylum Bacillota; class Clostridia; order Clostridiales; family Clostridiaceae; genus Haloimpatiens. The sequence continues at coordinate 1,334,582 of NZ_JBHWAB010000001.1, read as the reverse complement.
TAATATAGGAAAAACTGATTCTTATGATGAAAATTCTAAACAAGCAGTAGATAACTTCCGAAAAATGATGAATGATAAAGCTGCTGAATTAAAGATGAAAAATACACATTTTATAACTGCTAATGGATTACATGATGATAATCATTATACTACTCCATATGACTTAACTTTACTCGCAAGAGCTGCTTTAAAAAATAAATGGGTAGCAAAAACAATGAATACCAAAAAAGGTGTTTTAAAGATTGATGGAAAAACTATACCCATTGAAAATAGAAATAAATTGTTAGGTGAAAACATTAATGGTGCTGTATGTATAGGCGGTAAAACCGGATATACTTCTAAATCTGGAAGATGTTTAGTAGCTATATTTGAAAAAGATGGTCGTAAAGTAATAGGTGTAGTTATGCATTCTATATATGATGCTAAAGATAGCTTCGTATTTCAAGATATGAAAAAAATAATAGACTGGAGTTTTAATGTAAAACCAGTTAATTATATGAATAAAAATACTACAATAAAAACTGCTACTTTAAAATATAAACCTTTTAAATTTTTTGGTCCAGAAAAAACACTAAAGGTACCTCTTATATTAAAAGAAAATATCACTTATTATAACAACAGTATAAATAAAAAAGAATTTAAAACTAAAATTGATACATCAAATTTAACTTTCAAAAATTTAAGTTCGGAAAAACCTGTATCTAAACTAATAGTTTCTGAAAGAGAAGCAGTTAAATCTTATGATTTATATACAAATGTTTCTAAATCTCAAATATTTAAAGATAACATTTTACTTTATGTAGGTTTAATTGTAGGTTTAATTGTAATAATTATTTTAATAATGTTTATAGTATCTTTAATTAAAAATGGAAGAAGACGTAAACGTAATAGATATTGGAGATAAAAAATGCGGTTTTACCGCATTTTTTTTATTTTAAAATATGTTATAAAAGTTCAAATATTATTAAATAATAAAGTTAGTACTATGACAAAAATCTCATAATGTAAAAACATGGAATAAAATTCTTCTGTTAATTAATTGACAAAATATATTTATATATCGTAATATATAAATATATAAATATTACGATAATATATGGAGGTATTAATATGAATAAAAAAATTCTTATTGTAGGTGGCGTAGCAGGTGGTGCTTCTACTGCAGCAAGACTTAGAAGGCTTGATGAAAACGCTGAAATAATAATGTTTGAACGTGGAGAACACATATCTTTTGCAAATTGCGGACTTCCATACTATATAGGTGAAACTATAAAAGAAAGAAAAAATCTTCTAGTCCAAACTCCAGAAGCCATGAAAAATAGATTTAATATAGATGTAAGAATAAATAGTGACGTTATATCTGTTAATACTAACGATAAAAAGGTAAAAATTAATAGTAACGATAAAGGTTGCTACGAAGAATCTTATGATTATTTAGTTTTAGCTCCTGGTGCAAAACCATTAAAACCAAATATTTCTGGGATAGAAAATAATAAAATTTTCACATTAAGAAATGTAAAAGACACCGATATAATTAAAAATTTTGTAGATAAAAATAATATTGAAAATGCAATAGTTGTTGGTGGTGGATACATTGGTGTGGAAATGGCAGAAAACTTAAAAGAAAGAGGTTTAAATGTATCATTAGTAGAAGCTGCTCCTCACATACTAGCACCTTTTGATTCTGATATGATAACTATAGCAGAAAAAGAACTTGAAGATAATGGTATAAATCTTTTGATAAATGATGGCGTTAAATCTTTCGAAGATAAAAATGATAAAGTAAATGTATTATTAAACAGTGGAGCAAAACTTTCTTGTGATGTTGTGATACTCGCAATAGGAGTAACTCCAGATACTGATTTTATAAAAAACACAAAAATTGAAATGGGCCCTAAAGGTCATATAATTGTTAATGATAAGCTGCAAACTAATGTTGAAAATATATATGCAGTTGGAGATGCTGTAGAAGTAGTAGATTTCATAAATGGTAAAAAAACAGCTATACCACTAGCCGGTCCTGCTAACAAACAAGGTAGAATTGCCTCAGATAATATTTGTGACATTCAATCTACTTATAAAGGAACTCAAGGTACTTCTGTAATTAAAGTATTTGATTTAACTTGTGCCTGTACAGGAAATAATGAACGAATCCTTGAAAGACATAATATAAATTATAAAGTAATATATGTACTTCCTCAAAGTCATGCATCTTATTATCCTGGTGCAACACCTATAACTATGAAATTAATATTTAATGATGAAGGAAAAATACTAGGTGCTCAAGCTATCGGATATGATGGTGTAGATAAAAGAATTGATGATATAGCTGGAGTAATAAGATTAAATGGTAAAATTTCTGATTTAACTGAACTAGAACTTTGTTATGCTCCTCCTTACTCTTCTGCTAAAGACCCAGTAAATATAGCTGGATATGTAGCAGAAAATATATTAACTGGAAAATCAGAAATAATACTCCCTAGAGAACTAGATTCATTTAATAATGAAACAACTATACTACTTGATGTAAGAACTGACCTAGAACGTGAAAATGGATGTGTAAAAAATTCAATTCATATTCCTATAGATGAATTAAGAGATAGATTAAATGAATTAGATAAAAATAAAGAAATATGGGTTTACTGTCAAATAGGTCTTAGAGGATATATAGCAGAAAGACTTTTAAAACAACGTGGTTTTAAAGTAAAAAATATAACTGGTGGTTATAAAATGTATATGATAGGTAAATTTAAACCTTCAAAACAAAATAACTCTAATACATCTCCTGATAGTAAAAAAATTCAAGCTGAATTTGTGAAAGATTTAGATGCTACAGGCTTATGCTGTCCAGGACCTTTAATGAGAGTAAAATCTGCAATAGATGAACTTAGAGAAGGTTCCACTCTAAAAGTAACTGCTTCTGACCCTGGCTTTTATGAAGACATAAAGTCTTGGTGTAAAAAAACAAACAATGAATTACTTGAACTAAATAAAAATAAAGGAATAATTACTGCAACTATAAGAAAAAATGGTGAAATAAAAAAAAATACTAATATAAATAGTGGTAATTTGACTCCTATAAATGATAACAAAACTATAGTAGTTTTTAGTGGTGATTTAGATAAAGCTATAGCTTCTTTCATAATTGCTAATGGTGCCGCTGCTATGGGTAAAAAGGTTACTATGTTCTTTACTTTCTGGGGAATCAATATTATAAGAAAACATGAAAAAATAAAGGTAAACAAAAATTTTATAGAAAAAATGTTTGGAAAAATGATGCCTAGAGGAAGTAAAAGATTAAAATTATCCAAAATGCATATGGGTGGAATAGGTTCTAAAATGATAAGAGGAATAATGAAAAAACACAATGTTTCTTCTTTGGAAGAATTAATAGAATCTGCACTAAATAATGGTGTAGAATTAGTAGCTTGTCAAATGTCTATGGATCTTCTAGGTCTTAGAAAAGAAGAATTAGTAGATGGTATTAAAATCGGAGGCGTTGGATATTACTTAGGAGAAGCTGAAGATTCTAACGTTAACTTATTCATATAAAGTAAAAAGTAGAAAAAACAGAAAACAAATAAGGAAGATTTTGAAAAACAATCTTTTCAAAATCCATTAGTTATAAATTCAACTTTCGCAGTTGAAAAATAGTCGCTACGGAAAATGATATCTTGCGCAGAAACCTTTCACTTCAGTAACAAGTTCTAAGCTTTACTCATATTGAAAAAAGATTTTTTAATTAATATTCCATAGGAATCAGTAATTAAAAAATAACTTTTTTCAAATTCGTAAAGCTAAGAACTTGTAAACTTTGTTCAAATGTTTCTTACGCAAGATATCATTTCCCTTCGCTAAGAAATGTTTTTTTACTGCGAAAGTTGAGTTATTAATTTTTAATTATTGTTAAAAGTTTCTTACACAATATATCATTTTCCTTCACTAGCCAGTATTTTTTTACTACAAAAATTTATCTTAAAGATTATATTTTTTCAATATTTCTTCTTTTAAATATCCATTTTCATAGAACAATTCTCCATCAGCATAAATTTTTCCGCCTTTTCTCATGTTACAAAGCATATCCCAATGAATTGCTGACTTGTTCTTTCCTCCTGCTTCAGGCATTGAATCTCCTATAGCCATATGAATTGTTCCACCTATTTTTTCATCAAAAAGCATATTTCTTGTAAATTTTTTAATTCCATAGTTAGTTCCAATTGCTACTTCTCCAAATCTTGATGCTCCTTCATCTATTTCAAGAAGTGAATGTAATAATTCTTCGCCTTTATCTGCAGTAGCTTTAACTACTTTTCCATCTTTAACTTCAAGTTTTATACCTTCAATTTCTTTTCCCATATATATTCCTGGGAAACTAAATGTTATATGTCCATTTATTCCATTTTCCACTGGAGACGTAAATATTTCTCCATCAGGGAAATTAACCTGTCCATCACAATTTATCCATTTTCTACCATCTATATTTACTTTAATATCTGTTCCTTCAGAAATAATATGTACTTCCTTTTTATTGTTTAAATATTTTATCCATCTTTCATGATTTTCACTTACTTTTTTCCACTCTGCAACTGGGTCTTCACAGTCTAATAGACCTGCTCCATATACAAAATCCTCATATTCTGTTAAACTCATAGATGCTTCTTGTGCATATGCATATACTGGGAACTGTGTTCCAACCCATCTTAATGATCCATCTCCCATTTTATCAGAATAAACTTTTCTCCAACTTTTAGCACCCTTTACTGAAAACTGAATTTTCTTAGAGTCAACATTAGAACTTGCCTTTGTATTTTTATTTCCCCAAGCACTAATCCATACATCTGCTTTTTCAAGTGCATACTTCAAAATGAAATTTTCTTCTTGCAGCTGTTCGTCAGTACTATATTTTAATTTAGCACAACCAACTTCATGCGAATTTAAAATTGTTTCTACATGAGCTCCTGCCTTTATTGATTCTTTAACAACTTCCACCATCCAAGGTTCTGCAACTTCATCACACATAACCAATACAAAATCTCCTGGTTTAACCTTAGTTGAATAATTAACTAATAGTTTTGCAAGCTTATTTAAACGTGGATCTGTCATATATATTCCTCCTTAAATTTCATTCTAATTATATTCTACCAAATCAAGAATTTATTCACAATATATTTTCTTCATAATTAATCTAATTTTGAATATTTTCTTTCAATTCGTGTTTACTGTATTATACTTAATTTACAATCAATATTGCTTAAATATTTTAAATTTTATCATAATAATAAAAGGATACCTTTATTCACATACAGAAATATTATTTAAACTTTATTTTTTACCTATAAAATTAATGACACATTTATATGTAAAGGAGTATTAATATGCAAAGGTTATTTATAAAAATTAATGGAATAGTTCAAGGAGTTGGTTTTAGACCTTTCGTATACAATTTAGCCTGTTCTTTAAATCTAAAAGGTTGGGTAAATAATAATTCTGAAGGTGTTTATATAGATATAGAAGGAAGTAATGATAACTTATCTTCTTTTTTAAATACTTTAAAAACATCACCGCCACCATTATCAAAAATAGAAAATATACTCATAACCGAAAAAAAATTTATGAATTATAAAACTTTTAATATAAAAGAAAGTAAAAAAAGCAAAAATAATATTACTTTAATTTCTCCAGATATAGCTACCTGCAGTGAATGTATAAAGGATATTAAAGACCCCAACAATCGCAGATATAGATATCCTTTTACAAATTGCACAAATTGTGGTCCAAGATTTTCTATAATAAAATCCATCCCATATGATAGAGACAAAACTACTATGAAAAAATTCAAAATGTGTAATACTTGTTTTGAAGAATATACTAACCCATGCAATAGAAGATTTCATGCTCAACCAAATGCATGCAGCACTTGTGGTCCAAGAGTATGGGTTACTGATAATAAAGGTAAAAAAATTCAATGTAAAAATCCTATTAAATATGCAATAAACTCACTAAAGGAAGGTAAAATATTTGCAATTAAAGGTCTTTGCGGCTTTCACTTAGTATGTGATGCTTCAAATGAACAATCCGTAGAACTTTTAAGGAAGAGAAAAATTAGACCTGACAAACCTTTTGCAGTAATGATCAAAGATATACAAACAGTAGAAAAATATTGTTATGTCAATGATAAGGAAAAAGATTTATTAACTGGCATACAAAAGCCTATTGTATTACTACATAGAAAAAAAGAATACGATTTGCCACAAAACATAGCACCTAAACAAACAACACTAGGAGTTATGCTTCCTTACACTCCCCTTCATGAACTTTTATTTGAAGATAATATAAAAACACTAATTATGACAAGTGCTAATGTAAGTGGTCTTCCACTAGAATATAAAAATGAAAATGCTCTAAACAATTTAAGTAACTTAGTTGATTACTTTTTACTTCATAATAGAGACATATATATTCCTGTAGATGACTCTGTGGTAAAAGTTATTAATAATAAAATAAGAATCATAAGAAGAGCCAGAGGTTACGTACCTCAACCTTTAAATATTACTAATATAAAAAACATTTTAGCTTGTGGTCCAAATATGAAAAATACATTTTGTATATCTAAAGAAAATTTTTTATTTTTAAGTCAGTATAATGGAGATTTAGAAAACTTAGAAACTATAAATCATTATAAGAGAAACGTAGAACATTTTAAAAATATTTTTTCATTTGATCCAAAATATGTAGCCTATGATATGCATCCAAAATATACTTCTACTAAATATGCAAAGCAATATAATCTACCCCAAATCCCTATTCAACATCATCATGCTCACATAGTTAGCTGTATGGCTGAAAATAAAATTAAAGAAAAAGTATTAGGCATTGCTTATGATGGTACTGGTTATGGATCTGATGATAAAATATGGGGTGGAGAATTCCTACTATGTACATACAAAAACTTTAAAAGACTTGCTCATTTAGCTTATGTAAGTTTGCCTGGTGGAGACAGTGCTGTAAAAGAACCTTGGAAAATGGCTGTATCCTATATATTTTTTACTTTAAAATCAAATCCTAACTTTATAGAAACTTTAAATAAAAAAACTTCTATAGAGTTTAAAAACTTAGAAGATTTAATCTATAAACTTTACAATAAAAAAGGTATATTACTTACTAAAATAATAAAAAATAACATTAATTGTGTTTCAACTTCAAGCATAGGAAGATTTTTTGATGCAGCATCAAGCATAATAGGAATACGACAAATTATAAGTTACGAAGGTCAAGCATCTATTGAATTGGAAAATATAATCAACTCACATCAAAATAATAAATTTAATAAAGATCTTTCATATGATTTTTCAATAAAAATATGTGATAATTACATAATTGAACCTTATAAAATTATTGAAGAAATTCTTATAGATAAATTCAATAACGTACCTAAAGATGTAATGTCTCTTAAATTTCATAATACCATAATTAACTTTTCAATAAAGATGTGTGAAATTTTAAGGCATGATACAAAAATAAATTCTATTGCTTTAAGTGGTGGTGTTTTTCAAAATGCTTACCTATTAACAAATTTAACTAAAGAACTTCAAAACAATGGTTTTAATGTATATACTCATAAAGACATACCAACAAATGATGGAGGTATTTCTCTAGGCCAAATTATTATTGCTAACGAAAATATTAATGGTTAATTCAACTTTCACAGGTGAAAAGTGGTCGCTACGGGAAATGATACATTGCTTAGAAACCTTTCACTTCAGTAACAAGTTCAAATGTTTCTTACGCAATATATCATTTTCCTTCGCTAACCAGTATTTTTTTAACCCCAAATTTGCTGCATTTCTCTGGAACTTTTTAATAAATCATTTAATTTTCCTTTAGATTCAATGGTACCATCTTTCATTAATATAATATTATCAGCTTGCTCTAAAGCAAATCTTCTGTTAGATACAATTATACAGGTTGGTTTGTTTTCTGTAAAAAGTCTTGTCCAAAGTTTTTTTTCTGTTTCTATATCAAGAGCACTTGAAATATCATCAAAAACAATTAATTGTCCATTTCTTACAAACATACGAGCTGCAGCGACTCTTTGTACTTGTCCTCCTGATAATTTTACTCCCTTAGGGCCTATTACTGTGTCTAAACCATTCTCAAATTGTTCAATATCTTTTTCAAGAACAGCTGAATTTATCGCTCCCTTTAAATCTACCGATTCTTCTGAAATTCCAAGCAATATATTATTTCGTACTGTGTCACTAAACAGGTTAGGAACCTGAGAGGTATACGCACATATTGGTGGAATAAAAAAGTTTTTTGGCATTTTAACTATCTCTCCATTCCAGTACACTTCACCAGAATCTGCTGATAAAAGTCCAAGTAATGTTTTCAATAATGTAGTTTTTCCTGACCCTGTGCGACCAGAAATAACTGTAATTTCTCCTTTATTTAAAGTAAAGTTTATATTATTTATTCCTTTTTCTGAATTTTCATAGCAATAGTTTAATCCTTTTACCTGTAAGGTATTTAAACTCTTATGTTTAAAATCCATATTAATTTCATTATGTTCATTAATATCCTTTTCTTTTAAATAAATTGGCTTATGTTTTATTATCTCATTACTGTTTTCACTTTGAATTAAGTTTGTCATACGTTTAAAAGATATTCCTGTCTGCTTATAATTTATAAGAAAATTCCCAAAAGATTCTATACTATCAGTAACAAAACTCAAATAATATACAAATAATGCAAAATCCCCTACAGAAAAACTTCCATCTCTCATAGCCTGCCCAGCTAGTAACAGAATTAATCCTATTCCTAAATTTACAGCATTACTATATATTGAATTAACTAGTTGAGTTAAAAAAGAATCTTTAATCATTAAATGATGTCTTTTTTCGTTTAACTTCTTTAAATTATTAACTATATATTTTTGTGATCCTGAAACCTTAATTGCCAGTACAGATTCAAATATTTCTCCAACCGCTCCAGTTACATCGGCTGTTGCCTGTCTTGAGTGCTCTCTATTTTTTTCAATTCTTTTTTGTAACTTTTCACCTAACATTCTTACAGCTATTACAGGGACAAAAACTAATAATGTTATTTTTGCATTTATTTTTAACAAAATTATAATTGAAAAAATAGAAAATGTAATTTGACCTATAAGCCAAGACAACCAACCTATAGAAGTTTCAACTTGTTGTACATCATCCCTAAAAGAATTTATAGCTTCACCAATAGATGTTTGTAGCGCCTTTGCACCAGCTTTTTTTAAAATGGAATCCAACATATTTCGTCTAAGTAGTGTACTAATTGAAAATTTATGCAATGTCTCTCTTCTAAAATTTAATTGAATTGTTAAAATCAACAATAATGTAGATATTATTATCAAAAGTATCAAACCACTTATACCAATATTTAAAAATGACTTTCCACTAATAATATCAAAGAACTCCTTTATAATAAAGCCATTAACTAATGTCATCATATGAGTTACTATCCACAATATAACAATAAATAAATATAACCATGGTTTGTATTTTATTAACTGCCAATAACAATGGCTTGTTTTCATATCCTTTGAATTCCCTTTCATTAAACAAGCACCTCCTCAATATTATGTTGCAGCAAGTTATAATATTTAGACTCGTCATTATTTAAAAGTTCTTCTCTTTCCCCACATTCTACTATATTTCCATTTTCAAGAACTAAAATATCATCTGCTCTCTCAAGAGTACAAAGTCTGTGAGCTATTATAATGCATGTCCTATTTTTAAGAAGTTTATTTAATGCACTTTCAATTAATTGTTCAGTTACAGGATCTATTCTTGAAGTTGCTTCATCTAGTATAATCAATCCAGGATTTCTAAGAAATACTCTGACAAAAGCAAGTAATTGAGCTTCACCTGCTGATAAATTTCCGCCACCTGTTTCTATAATAGTATCTAACCCATTTGGAATATTATCATACCATTCTCCTAATCCTAAATTCTCTATTATATTTAAAATAATTTCGTCTTTAATATCATTATTAAACAAAGTTATATTATCCCTAACCGTAGAACTAAAAAGTTGTACATTTTGTGTTACATAATCTATATTCTTTGATAACTCCTCTGAAGAAATATCTGCTATATTTTTTTCATTTAATAAAATCTCTCCGCTATTCACATCATATAGCCTTACAAGAAGACGTGCCAAAGTGGTTTTCCCACTACCTGTATGCCCTAATATTCCAAGTACTCTACCTGACTTTACATTTAGTGAAATGTTTTGTAATACTTTTACACCTTTCTCATATTCAAAATCAACCTTGTTAAACTTCACTGATAATGGTTTGGATAAAGATGTATTGCTTGTCCCATCTTTCATCTTTGATTTAATATCAAATAATTCCTTTACCCTTATAATACTAGCTCCTGATACCTGTAATTCTTGAAGATTAACTCTAATTTCTTCAATTGGTCGTCTTAAAAGTTCAGTGTAATTAAAAATTAAATACACAGTTCCAACTGAAATTAACCCCTTTTTATATAAATATGACGATAAAGTAAAAGCAATAATATTTCCAACTGCAAATATTATCAAAGTAGCTGACCACATACTTGCCCAAGTTAAATTTGCCTTTTTAATTATTGGAAACATTTTTCTTATAATTTTATAAAATTTATTCATAACATAATTTTTAGCGCCACTTGAAGCAATATCCTCAGTGCTTGAAATGTGTTCTCCTAAAAATCCATAAAATTCAGCATTTATTTCACTAGCTTTTACCCAATAATCTTGAGTCTTTGATTTTACATACCATAGAAAATACATAGCAATTATAGAGAACAGGGTTAAACCTAAACTAATTCTCCAATCTTCTCTAAGAAGTACTAGAAGTATACCTACAAGAAGTAAAAAATTGCTTATTATATTTAAAATAATATTTGAAAACAGACCAAACAATTGCGATACATCACCGTCCACCCTTTCTATAAGCTCACCAGGTTTATGTGCTTTATGAAATGACATATCTAAATTTATGCAATGCTCAATTAAATCTATCCTTAAATCATTAGTAACCTTCCATGCAATATTTTCACCTAAATAAGTAAAAATAATATTAAACACCTGCCTAACAATTGCTACTCCAATGTACATAATTGCAGCAATAGTTAAATTTTTAGCTAAAGCTCCCTCCTTAGCTGCATCTATAAAATAACGTGTAATTTGTGGATTTATTAATTGGAGTCCAATGCTTACTGCTAAAACTAATACAAGTAATATCACACTAAGTTTCTGTGATTTTAAATACTTTGAAAATAAATTTATATATTCTTTTAGTCGTAATTTCATAGTACTATACATCCCTTTCAAACTATCCCCTAAATAATTACTATTTTTAACAATTTTCTTTATATAATTATATCATAATATATTCCATTTTTTAAATTAAATTAGTAAATTATAAAATATTTGTCATATTTTATAGTTAAATAAAAAAACACCTTACCTTCAAATTTTATACATCTGATAGTAAGGTGTTAATATTAAATTTAAATACAACAACAATTGATAATTTTAGTTTTAATTCTATGCAATGCCAAATTCAAGTTTAAGTTTTTCGTATCTGCTTTTTTCATGTGCTTTAATTTCAAATGTAGTATTATACAAACAATGCTGAAAAACATCTGCATCTTTTAAAATTTCATCAAATTCAGAATGTACCATTTCTTTTTCACTATGATTATAAATAGCACAACAAATCATTTTAGTCTCATCTGCATTTGTTATATGTAATGATTCTAATATTTTCCTTGCTAAGATAGCACCTCTATGTGCATGGTCTTTTGAGTCCATTTTAGCATACGAATATATGTCATGAAGCATACCCGACATTGTTGCAAGTTCAGCATTTTTCCCACGTTTTAGTGCAATTAATGCACAAAATTGAGCAACTCCATATAAATGCAAATAAGCACATCTTCGTTCTTCAACATCTGTCATATTTAAGAGTATTTCATCAATATACTTTCTTAATATTTCAGTTCTGTTCATTGTTAATCCCCCTTAAAACACAAGTAATCCCTTGAACATTTTACAATTGTATCCAATTATAACATTGGTTTTGATATAATGTATATAACTAAACAAGTATTAGTTCTTTGCTAGTAAATAAAAATTGTATAAGAACAATAATCTTTGAACGACATTTACGTGCTCTTAACCTTACGAATTTGAAAAAAGTTATTTTCTCACAATTCAACTTTCACAACATAAAAGTAACTGCTAACGTAAATAAATGATCTATTACGTAAAAACCATTTTAACAAATAATTAGTAATTCAACTTTCCCAATAAAAAAAATACTGCTTAGCGAAGGGAAATGATATATTGCGTAAGAAACATTTGAACAAAGTTTACAAGTTCTTAGCTTTACGAATTTGAAAAAAGTTATTTTTTAATTACTAATTCCTACGGAATATTAATTAAAAAATCTTTTTTCAATATGAGTAAAGCTTAGAACTTGTTACTGAAGTGAAAGTCTTCTAAGCAAGATATCATTTCCCGTAGCGGCTGTTTTTCACCTGCGAAAGTTGAGATTTACTGGCTGCGCACCCTTACGGCAAAGACTGAAAGGTGTTTCAGTTACCCATTAAGTATTGGCTTAAGCCTCTTCCATTTGATAAACTAAATTTTCCTTCTTCAAGTTTCCAATACTGTGTATTCTTTATACTAGCTTCTATAAAATCCACCATATAAGGATGACATGTCAATATAAATACTTGATGAGTTTTACTTAACTTATTTAAGACTTCTACTGTATTTCTTATGTGATTAACATCAAAATTAACAAAACAATCATCAAAAATAACTGGTAGTGATGGTTTAATTTCTTTAATTTTAGAAACCCTTACTGAAAGAAATAATTGTTCCTTTGTTCCTCTACTCAATACTTTTGCAGTATCATTAACTTGTCCATCTCTACATATAGTTTTGAAATCTAAAGTTTTTAAATCCTGAGGAGGAAGTATGTCTGTATATGATCCACTAGTTATTTCATTAAATATCTCGCTTGATTTATTAAAAATATTATGTTTTACATCCTTCAATAACTTTTCTTGAACTTTTCCAAGTAAAAATGCAGAAGCAGAATAAACTGCATATTTTTCTGCTAGTGGTTTTAAACTTTTTCTAGCATTATCAATACTCTTTTGAGCTTTTTCTAAATTATCACATGTATTCATTTCATTTATTTTGTATTTTAGCTCTTGACTTTCCTCTTTTAAGTTTTCTATAATTTTTTGTTTTTTATTCTCTTCATCACACAATTTAAAATATTCTCGTTCCACTTCTTCTTTAGAAATAATATCTTTATAAGCCCTTTGTAAAATTTGAAAACTTTTTTTCTCATCTTCATTAATATTAAAAGCATCTTTTATTCTTTCTGATTTGAAAATCTGTAAAATACGACTTTCTAATTGCATTTTTGTATTTTTCATATCTTTAAGTACTTTATACTTTTTAATTTTTTGAATTTCACCTTCAATATATCGTGTAAAATCTACATTTCTATGTGATAAATTGAACACTTCAACCATTTTATTCTCTATTTCACTTTTCACTATATTAATCTTTTGCAATTCTTCTGCATAGTTTAATTTAAAAATTATATTCTCCATTTTATCATTTACTGTTTCAAAATAATCTTTTAAATTTCCCTCTTTAGAAATCTTAATATCTTCTATTTTTTTTACCAAATCTCCTATATGCATAAGATCCTTTATTAAAATATTTTCTATACTTGTTAATTTTCTATTCTCTTTTTCTATATCTTCTATAGTATTTTTAAAATTTAATGCACTGTCTAAATACTCTTTTATTAAATCATAATGTATATCTTTATATATTTTTAATCCCTTATTATACTCTTCAAAACTATCTTCTAAATTTCCTATATCCTTATTTACATTAAACAATCTACTATTAAAAGTATTATATTTTATTTCTAGTTCATCCAACTGTTGAATAACATCATTTTTATTTTGATCTATTACTTTTCTAATATTATTGTTATATAAAAAATAGGATACTACACTACTCAATCCACCTAAAGAAATTATTATACCAATGGTACTATTTATAAATGAACCCAATATACCTACAACTATAATAATTAAACTCATTATAAAATAAAATTTATATCCTTTAAATTGCTTTTCAAACTTTTCATCTTGTAATTTACTTTCAATTATATTCTTTTTACTTTTTAATTCTTCAATTTTTTCCAACAAATCCTCTTTACTCTTTTTAAATTGAACATATATATTAAGATTTTCTTTTAAAATTCCTTTATCAATATTTCCATATTTAATACTTCGTATATTTGAAAAATCTTTCCAGTTTTCATTTATGCTTTTCATATTCTTTAATATTTCATTTTTTTTAATTAAGTAATTACTTTTTTCATTTAAATAATATTTTAGTCTTTCCTCTATCTTAAACATTTTCTTATAAGCTTCTTTTATTATATTTTTATTTGAAATATACCTTTCTTTATACTCCAAATTATTACTTACTTCTCTTTTAAAATTTATTAGTGTTTTCTCATACTCTTGTAATATATTTTCATACTCATCTTTCAACTTTAATACTTTTTGTATATAATTTTCATCATAGCTTTTCTCTATATTATAATCTCTTATCTCCTCTTCTAATCTTTTCACTTCAATATAATCTTCCAAATTATTTTTTAAAACATCAAATTTAATAATTTCAGCTTGAATATCTTTTATTTCTTCTTCATAAGTACATAATTCTTCTTGTACTTTTCTATATTTTTTAACTATATAATCATACTCATCAACTTCTCTAAGACATTCTTTTTTAACTTTTTTACCATCTTTTATTATCTCATTATAAACTTTAAACGCACCTGTATTAGGTTTTCCTTGAGTTCTTCCTATTTTACTTGCTTCCTTCTTAAAATTTTCTATTAGTTTAGGCATTAATATAATCTCTTTAAATCCTGCCCCCATAAGAACTGACTGCAGCTTTTCATCTTTATTACCTGTCAATTGATTTAGTTCATTTAAACTTATTGTAAATAACTGATTATAAGTGAAAAAATCCAAATTATTATAAATATCAAAAGAGGATATACTTTTTAAATCATTGTCTTTTATTATTACTTGAGGCTTTTTATAGCCTTCTATATGTAAACTACAGTCTTTTCCATCATTCAATACAATATCCCCTATAATATCGTATTTTATCTTTGCTTCAGGAATATCTTCACCTTTTACAAAACCATAACCTAAATGTTTTAAAACTTGCATAAAACTTGTTTTTCCAGCCCTATTTTTACCACCAATAACTATTAATCCTGGTGAAATATCTTTTATCTCAGCATTTTGAAATATGCCAAAATCTTTTATATAAATAGATTTTAATCTCATTCAATCACCAACTTTTTTAAAAGCTCATCAATTATTAAATTTTTAGCTTCACTAACAATATCCGTTAACATCTCTTCATTTAATAAAAACTTTTCTTCATTTATATTTTCATGATCATTTTTAATATCCCATATTTTCCCTAAATTCTTAACTAATTCTTCTTTTAACTCATCATTATTCATATAATTTTGTATCATATTATCTATCTCATGAAAAAACTTATTGTTTTCCTCAAAATTTTGTATTTGAGACATAGCTCTTGATGTCCTTACTAAAATAGAATCTGTAATAGCTAATATTTTACCATAATTAAAATTACTATTTATTTCTTTTATTAATTCTTCTAAATCCTCTTCACTCTGGTCATTTAATATGCTGTGTATATCTCCTCTACCTTTTAAAATCCACTGAATCACATATACTTTAACCAAATCATTATCTTCTTCCAAAAGAGTATTAACTTTATCTTCAATTAAATCTTCTAAATCAGATATATTCACTAAATTCTCTTTATATTTATCTATTGAAATTTTAATCTTTTTAAAAACAAGATATGATGTTTTTATGAACTGTACATCTATATTGTCATCAACTATATCTACTAGATAATAGCCTCCACTTTCTAATTCTCCAAAATCTCTTCCCTGTGGAATACCTGGAAATGCAATAACTTGATTTTCATCCTTAAAAATTTGTTGTTTATGAATATGTCCTAGTGCCCAATAATTAATACATTCTTTAGTTTTTAAATCACCTATAGTACAAGGTGCATATCTTTTATTTCCATCCATACTTGTATGAAGAAGTGCAATATTAAAAACCTCATCTTTTGGTAAATTATATTCCTTCCATATACTCCTACTTTCACTTCTAGCTCTATAGGATTGCCCTATTATTCTAGCAATTACTTTTCCATCCTTTTCGTAATTATAAATTTTAGGCTTATCACTTTCAAAAGTAAAAACATTATTAGACAGTTCCATCTTATACTTTTCGTTTATCATTGGATCATGATTTCCACAAACAAAATACAATTTTATATTTTCTAACTTCTCACATTGGCTTTTAAAAAACTTATACGCTTTTATAGAATAACTATCACCATCAAATATATCTCCACTTATTAGTACAAAGTCTACATTATACTTTATAGCATCATCTATTATCTTTTCAAAAGATTTATATACTACTTCTCTTATAAGTTCTTCTTTATACACATTATCTATATAATTTATATGAGGTATACTTCCTAAGTGTATGTCTGCTGCATGTATATATCGGAGTTTTCTTGTCATTATTTCACTCCTTTCAACTAATAATAAAAATATTATATCACAAAAAAAGAGTAGAATTAATTCTACTCTTTTACAATAATTTCTATTTTATCATTGACATATCTACTTTAATAGGTTGACTAATATCAATAGGTCCCAATACTGTATCTTTATTTCCATCTATTAACAATTGTACATTTTTAATATTCAAATCTTTATTTAATGTTAAAGTTGCACCTATAGCATTAACTAACATAGTTGCTTCTGCTGAGCTTCCAGACAACTTTTTACTTATACTTTTATCAAAATCCACATATGCTGTATTATCTTTTACTTTCACACTTAATACTTTAGCTTCTTTTGGTAAAACAGCATAATGATTTTTTTGTTTAGGTCCTTCTAACAATTTATTAATTAAAACTTCTGCATTTAACTCTTCTACTTCAATTTCTTCCTTTTCTAAATACATAGCTTGATCATCACTAAAGAATAATACTGCTTTTTTCTTTTCTTCACTTTGTTTTTTGTCATCACTTTCATTTTCTTTTTTATTATCACTTTCATTTTCTTTTGTTGTAGTTTCGCTTTCAATTTTTACATTTTTCTTTGTAGTAGTTACTTCTTCTTTTTTCTTATTACATCCAACTAAAGTAAAAATCAATATACTCATCATAACTAAACTAATAAGTTTTTTCATAACATTTCCTCCTTTTGTATATACTGTGCAATTTAAATCAAAGAATTATATGTACAGTATATCATATATTACTCTTTTTCTTAATACTTTTGTTCTATGTTATCGCTTACATTCAATTATTATGTATTTATGTCTGTTTTGTTGTAAATTATTAATATTTTCACAAATTTACTATTAATTAATCCACTATTCGTAATATTTTTTAATAATAAATATTTGATAAAACACAATAATATATTGTAAAATATATTTAAGAACTATAAATTATATTATTTTTATGTGTAAAGCGTTACATAATAGAATGGAGTGAACAACTATGGATAATATTTTAAATATTATTAAAGATAAATCTCTAACCTATGAACAAAAGGTTTTATCTCTTGCAAGAACTGCAGAAGATACTTTAAATGTATTAAATATTTCTAGTGATACTAAAGAGTATATAAACAAAGGAATAATCTGTGATTTAAACGAAGGTCATGCTCCTTATAGACCTAGATATATAGTACCGGATTATGAAAAATTCATGAAAAATGGAAGCAAATTTTTAAACCTTCAACCACCTAAAGATATTTGGGAAGCAGTAAATAATTTATTAATTCTATATAAACATGTACCTTCAATAACTTCTTTTCCAGTATCTTTAGGAAATATAGATACTCTATTAGAACCTTTTATAAAAGATGAAAAAGAAGCTTACCATGCTATAAAATTATTCTTAACTCACATAGATAGAACTCTTACAGATTCTTTCTGCCATGCTAATATAGGTCCAATAGATACTAAAGCTGGGAGAATAATTTTAAAAGCTCAAAGAGAACTACAAACATCAATTCCAAATATAACAGTAAAATATAGCAAAAATACTCCTGAAGACTTTGCAATAGATTGTATCAATACTGCTTTAGTAACTGCAAAACCAAGTTTTGCAAATCATGAAATGTTTTCCAAAGAATTTAATGGGAATTATAATATAGTAAGCTGTTATAATGGTTTATATACTGGAGGAGGAAGTTATACTTTATGCAGATTAAACCTAGCTTATTTAGCTAAAGAAACTACTGATATAGAAGACTTTTTAAATAAAGTTTTACCTGATGGAGTAGAAAGAATGGCTAAATATATAGACGAAAGAGTTAAATTCTTAGTAGAGGAAAGTGGATTCTTTGAAAATAACTTCTTAGCTAAAGAAAAATTAATAGATAGAAATAATTTTACTGCTATGTTTGGTATGTTTGGATTAGCTGAATGTGTTAATCATTTTATAAATTCAGATAAGCTAGAAAATAGATTTGGTCATGGAGAAAAAGCTAATGAATTAGGACTAAAAATAATTGAAAAATTAGAACAAGAAGTAAATAAACATAAAGCTCCTTATTGTGAAAAAACAGACCATAAATACTTACTTCATGCACAAGTAGGAATTGATTCAGATAAAAACATAAGCCCTGGCTGCAGAATACCTATTGGTGAAGAACCTGAACTACCTGAACACTTAATTCAAAGCGCTAAATTTCATAAATTCTTTCCATCTGGAATTGGTGATATATTTCCTTTTGACAGTACAGCTAAAAGAAATCCTAAATCTATTTTAGATATCATAAAAGGAGCTTTCAGTTTAAATATGAGATATTTTTCATTATATTCTTCTGATTCTGATGTAATTAGAATCACAGGATATCTTGTTAAAAAATCAGAAATAGATAAATTAGATAAAGGTGAACAAGTTCTTCGTGATACTGTTGCTTTAGGATTAGGAGCTGTAAAAAATCAAAAAGTACTAAATAGAAAGGTAAGAAAAATATGACTAAAGCATTAGTTAATAAAATTATACCTTTTAGTTGCGTAGATGGACCTGGCAATAGAACATCTATTTTTCTTCAAGGTTGTAATTTTAATTGTCTTTACTGTCATAACCCTGAAACCATAACTCAATGCATAAATTGTAAACAATGTATACAAGAATGCCCTGTAGGCGCTTTATCATTTACAAATGGTAAAGTTATATGGAATGAAGAACTGTGTATCCAATGTGATAATTGCATTAAAGTTTGTAAAAATAATAGTTCTCCTAAAGCTGTATATATGAGTGTAGCTGATATATTAAAAGAAATAAAAAAAGCAACACCATTTATTTCTGGAATAACAGTTTCCGGTGGAGAATGTACTCTTCAAAGTGAATTTTTAACTTCTTTATTTAAAGAAGTTAAAAAACTAGGTTTAACTTGTTTTGTAGATACTAATGGTTCTTCTCCATTATATGAAAAAGATGATTTAGTAAATTTAATGGATATGGCAATGGTAGATTTAAAATCCTATGATTCTAAAGAACATAAAAAATTAACAGGTATGTCTAATTCTACAGTTTTAGAAAATATAAAATTTCTTTCAAAAATTAATAAACTTTATGAGGTGCGTACCGTTATTGTACCTGAAGTACTAAATAATTATTATAATGTAGATATGACCAGTAAATTAATTGCTTCTTTAAATCCTAATATAATATATAAATTAATAAAATATAGACCTATAGGAGTACGTACTGATATAATCAATAGTTATTCCCCTTCCAATAACATGATGAAGGAATTAGAGAATATAGCACTAAAAAATGGATGTGAAAATATAGTAGTAGTTTAAGTGAATCTGTTAAAAGAAGCCACTATTTCATGAATATTGGCTTCTTTTTTTTATTTACTGCTTATGATTTTCACGCTTTAATGAATTAAATTAATAAAATTTAAAATTTTTCAAAAATTTAAAAAATTTGAAGGAATTATGGTAATTAATAGTGAATATATATTGTGTAACTTAAATAAAAAACTTATAAGAGGTGGTATATATGTTAAACAACATAGATATTTCTAATGCTATGACAATAAAATTAGATGATGAATTACCAGAGATGCCTAAATTTGTTGAAGGCGTAAGAAGAGCTCCTGATAGAGGTTTTAGTTTAACAAAAGACAAAGCTAAACTTGCACTTAAAAATGCTCTACGCTACATACCTGAAAAATATCATGAAAAGTTAGCACCAGAATTTATGAATGAACTTTTGACTAGAGGAAGAATTTATGGTTACAGATTCCGTCCTGAAGGAAGAATCTATGGTAAATCAATAAGCGAATATAAAAGTAAATGTGTAGAAGGTAAAGCTTTTCAAGTAATGATAGATAATAATTTAGATTTTGATGTTGCACTTTATCCTTATGAACTTGTTACTTATGGTGAAACCGGTCAAGTGTGTCAAAACTGGATGCAGTATAGACTACTAAAAAAATATTTAGAAGAACTTACTCAAGATCAAACTCTTGTAGTTGAATCTGGACACCCTCTTGGTTTATTTAAATCTAACCCTCAAGCACCTAGAGTAATTCTTACTAATGGTTTATTAATAGGAATGTTTAACGATTTAGAAAACTGGCATACAGCTATGCAATTAGGTGTATCTAACTATGGTCAAATGACAGCTGGAGGTTGGATGTATATAGGACCTCAAGGTATCGTACACGGAACATTTAACACATTATTAAATGCTGGTAGATTAAAACTAGGTATTCCTCACGATGGAGATTTAACAGGTCATCTATTCGTTTCTTCTGGCCTTGGTGGAATGAGTGGTGCTCAACCAAAAGCTGTAGAAATAGCTAATGGTATTGGAATAATAGCTGAAGTTGATTATTCTAGAATTAAAACAAGACTTGACCAAGGATGGGTAAATAAAGCTTCTTCTAACTTTGAAGAAATATTTAAATGGGTAGATGAAGCTAAAAAAGCTAAGAAATCTCTTTCTATAGCATATCATGGTAATATTGTAGATTTACTTGAGTATATTGTTAATAATAATATAAAAGTTGATTTATTATCTGACCAAACTTCTTGTCATGCTGCATATGATGGTGGTTACTGTCCACAAGGCGTTACTTTTGATGAAAGAACTGAACTATTAAAACTTAATAGAACTAAATTTAGAAAATTAGTTGATGAAAGTCTAACTAAACACTTTAAATTTATCAAAGCATTAGTTGACCGTGGTACTTATTTCTTTGATTATGGTAATTCTTTCATGAAAGCTATATATGATGCTGGAGTAAAAGAAATATCTAAAAATGGTATAGATGAAAAGGATGGCTTCATATTCCCTTCATATGTAGAAGATATAATGGGACCAATGTTATTTGACTATGGTTATGGACCTTTTAGATGGGTATGTTTAAGTCGTAACCATGAAGATTTAATGAAAACTGATAAAGCTGCTATGGATTGTATAGATCCAAATAGACGTGGTCAAGATAGAGACAACTATATTTGGATAAAAGATGCAGAAAAAAATCAATTAGTAGTCGGTACTGAAGCTAGAATTTTATATCAAGACGCACAAGGTAGAATGAAAATTGCCCTTAAATTTAATGATATGGTTAGAAAAGGTGAAGTAGAACCAGTAATGATAGGTCGTGACCATCATGATGTAAGTGGAACTGACTCTCCATTTAGAGAAACTTCAAATATAAAAGATGGAAGTAATATCACTGCTGATATGGCTGTACAATGCTTCGCTGGAAATGCTGCAAGAGGTATGAGCTTAGTTTCTCTTCACAACGGCGGCGGTGTTGGTATTGGTAAAGCTGTAAATGGAGGCTTCGGCTTAGTTTTAGATGGAAGTGACAGAGTAGATAATATTATAAAATCTGCAATGGCATGGGATGTTATGAGTGGAGTTGCTAGACGTTCTTGGGCTAGAAATGAGCATGCACTAGAAACAAGTATAGAATACAACTTAGACACCAAAGGTGTAAACCATATTACTATTCCTTATATTGCAGATACTGATTTAGTAGATAAAATAGTAACTGACAGTTTGAAATAGTTGACAGTTTACAGTTTTGGAAATTACTATAGGAATTTATTCCTATAGTAATTTTTAGTTTTAGGGTAATAACTAAATACTTAACTTATCTTAGTAACTTTTATAAAAACTTTTTTTATCTTTAAAAGGTATATATTTTATAGAATTTCCTAATTTAATGTATTATACAACTTTGTATATCAACATAAGAAATTTTTCTTAAACGCTGAAACTATCATTTAAATTTTATTTCATTAATTATTTATTATTAATTCAACTTTCACAGGACAAAAATACTGTCTAGCGAAGAGAAATGATATATTGCGTAAGAAACATTTGAACAAAGTCTACAAGTTCTTAGCTTTACGAATTTGAAAAAGTCATTTTTTAATTACTAATTCCTACGGAATATTAATTTAAAAATCTTTTTTCAATATGAGTAAGACTTAGAGCACGTTATGAAAGTGAAGGATTACTGTTCTTATACTGATTTTTATTTACTGGCTGCATATACTTTCGCCTCTCCCCTACCACTGGTTAGGTATTTCATTTTTCATAATTTCATTATAACTATTTTTACTTTCTTTAGTCATAATACCACTGACTAAAATTATATATTTAGGAAGTGTGTAGCCTCCCCATAATATTTCAATACCAAAAATTTCTTGACATATCCTACTTATATCAAATCCAAAGGATTCTAATGAATATCTCATCATATCAGGATTTCTACATGGTTTATCACTTACCCTGCTGCACATATCACAAAGCAAACATTTACCTGATAATATTGCTCTTGATTGTGGTATATGATTTTCTACATTTAAAAGAACTTTATCTAATTTATTTCTAACATCCTTCATTATAGCTTCTGTAGCCAAAATTATATTATATGGATCATTGTCTACTAATGATTGTATACTTTGTGGTAAATCATTAGTATATATTTTAGTAGCTACTAAATAACATTGATTATATTCTTTAAGCATATCAATTACATCAATGTTATGAGGAGGACATGTCCAAACTTTATTATAATTAGAACATTCCTTGCAAAATGCGTTTATATATTTAATGTTACAATAATACATAAACTGTTTCATACTTATTTCCCTTAAATAATTTTTTATTAACATATACAAGACCCCTATCATTTGTTTTTCTTTTATTTAAAACACAAATGTGTGTACTTAAATATAAGAAATTTTAAGTACACACATTTATTATACATAACTTTACTATTTTTGTATTATCTATACTTATTTAAATCATCTACTACATTATGACAAAATGTCATCATAGATCGAAGCATATCAAAAACCATCTCTCCACTAACTTCACTTTCATATGGTATAGTAATTTGAGATATAATTGAATTTTCCTCATTTACATGAAATTTGGGAAATCTATATGATGAATTAATTTCATTTAATTTTTCATATACTTTTTTCTTATCACAATTTCCTGATAACTTTACTAAATCAAGAATAGTTAAATCTACACATTTACTATCCTCATCAAAATCAATTATTATAGTTACCTCATTATCCTTAATTTTTTGACCAAATGCAAAAACTGTATCGTTCCCATCTTCTTTCACTTTAATTATATGCATTGGAAACATTTTTGCTTGTAGACAATCAGCAAATCTAGTAGCTGTTTTATTCATAATAATTTTTCCTCCTTAAAATATACGCATTTAACATTTACTCTTTTAATTCTACAACTTAATTATAAAATCCTTCATATATTTAATTTATTTTAATTATTACCATATATACTCATCTCTATCCTACAACCAACATTCACACATTGGGAATTTTTTTAATACATGAAACGTTTAAATAGTATACATTATATATTTATTTGATATATACTATTGTTTTTTTAGTTATATTATACTATAATAGTCCTGTACAAAACTTATATATATGATATATTAAAACAATCTGAGGGGAGAATAACTAATGAGTAATTGTCTTATAGCCCAATCAGGGGGACCTACTTCAGTTATCAATTCAAGCGTAGTTGGAGTATATGATGAAAATTTAAAACATAGATATTATGACAATGTATATGCTGGAATAAATGGAATTGAAGGAATATTACAAGAAAATATAATCAACTTATCAGATATGTCTTATGAAAAAATTCAAACTTTAAAATATACGCCAGCATCAGGACTTGGTTCTTGTAGATATAAACTTAAAGATTTTAGGGAAAATGATGAAGAATATAAAAAATTAATAGATATATTAAAAAAATTAGACGTTGAAACTTTCTTATATATTGGTGGAAATGATTCAATGGATACTGTTCATAAACTAAGCGAATATGTTAAATATGCTAACATTGATATAAAAATATTAGGAATACCAAAAACAATTGATAATGATCTTCCATTTACTGATCACACTCCTGGTTTTGGTAGTGCTGCTAAATTCATAGCTACTACAACTTTAGAAACATATTTAGATAGTAGTGTATATATAAATAATGGAATATTCATTATTGAAGCAATGGGAAGAGATACTGGTTGGTTAACTGCCAGCAGTGTATTAGCTCAGATTGATGGGAAACCAATTGTAGACTTTATTTATCTTCCAGAAGTACCTTTTTCTAAAGAAAAATTCATAGAAGATGTAAAAAGAAGATTTTCAGAAAAAAATCAAGTATTTATAGTTGTTTCTGAAGGTATAAAAGATAAAGACGGTAATTTTGTTAGTAATATGAATACTGGTGGTGTACATGATAAATTTGGACATGCTCAATTAGGTGGAGTCTGTAATGTACTTAAAAATTGGTTAATACAAAGTGGTGTAACTAAAAGAGTTAAAACTTTAGAATTAGGTGTAATGCAGCGTTGTGCTCTACATTGTGCTTCTAAAACTGATATAGATGAAGCTTATGAAGTTGGAAAAGCTGCTGTTTCATATTCAATAAAAGGAAAAAGTGGTTATATGGTAGGAATAGAACGTGTTAACACTGAACCTTATGTTTCAAAAGCCTTTTTGATAAAAGCTTCAGAAGTTGCTAATAATGTAAAATACATTCCAAAACATTGGATTAATAAAGAAGGTAATAATGTTACTGAAGACGCATTTAAATATGCCCTACCACTAATAATTGGTACTCCACAAGTAAATACTGAACATGGTTTACCTAAATATATAAAATTACGTTAACAGTTATCAAAATTTATATATATATTGCTAGTTGATTAAATTTTTTGCTACCTCCTAAAATTTAATTACAAAACTAGCTACTATTTAAAAATAATACTTAAAAAGCAGTATATTGTGATATACTGCTTTTTAATTTGTTACTATCTCAACTTTCACAGTAAAAAAATACTGCTTAGCGAAGGGAAATGATATATTGCGTAAGAAACATTTGAACAAAGTTTACAAGTTCTTAGCTTTACGAATTTGAAAAAAGTTATTTTTAAATTACTGATTCCTACGGAATATTAATTAAAAAATCTTTTTTCAATATGAGTAAAGCTTAGAACTTGTTACTGAAGTGAAAGGTTTCTAAGCAAGATATCATTTCCCGTAGCGGATATTTTTCACCTGCGAAAGTTGAGCTATTAATTATCTTTAAAATAAAAGGTTCTTGATCAAGATATCATTTCCCATAGCGGATATTTTTAATCTGAGAAAGTTGAATTATTATTTTACAATAACCGAAACTCCATCTGGAATTACTGCTACTTTTGCATCGTTTCCTTTTAACTCGTATGCACGTGTTAGAGCTTCCTCAAAAGTATACGCATGTTCCATATGCATATCTTTTATCATTTTTGGATCACACATATCTGTAACTAATATAACTGTATGTTTGCTTAATATTCTAGCTAAAATTTGAAATTCCCATTGATCTGGAGCAGTTTTATTTCTTGGAATCTTAATTAATTTATCTAATAATTGTTGAGGTGAATTTGCATTTGCCAAATTATCATAAAATGATTTTCCACCATGACCATCATTACAAGCTGCAATCATTATAATTACTCCACCATCTTTACATGTTGCCTCCGCTGCAGTCATTCCTTTAACTGATTGATATATATTTTGATCTAATGGATATCCGCCATTAGTAGATACTACTATATCAGCTTCTACCTTATCTACTTTACTCAAACTTATTACAAATTCACAACCTCTTTCATGAGCTTTTTCTCTGTCTCCTGCAAATGCATTTATAACTTTTTTATCTTTATCAATAACTACATTTAATATAAAAGCTAATTTAGCTTTTTCTGCTGCATATACCATATCCCTATGAATTGGATTGTTTTCTAAATTTCCTGTTCTAGCATATTTAGTTGATATAAATTCTGAACAATGATTTGCCATAATTGTCTCTGCAGAAGCAATACCTGGAAGTATACTTTTTCTTCCTCCTGAAAAACCTGCAAAAAAATGTGGTTCAATAAATCCTTCTGCAATTAAAAGTTCTGCTTGTGCAGCAATTTTATTTATATATAATTCTCCACCTGATGGTAATATTCCTAGCTTAACAAGATTTTCTTTATCTCTAGAATCGTGAATTATAATATTTTCTTCATTAACAATTTTTTCTCCAAATTTATTTATAAGTTCTTCTTTTGTAGTAGCTCTATGAAATCCTGTAGCAATAAGAATTTTAATATCTATGCTTGGATTTACACTTCTTATTCTTCTCAATAATATTGGCATTGTTATCTTACTTGGTACTGGCCTTGTATGATCACTAGTTATTATAACAATCTCCTTTTTTCCTTTAACCATTTCTTCTAGTTTAGGAGAATTAATTGGATTATCTAATGCTTTTTCTACTAACTCTTCTTGGGATAATTCAGCTTTATATTCATGTGCCTTTGATTTAAGAATACCTATTAAATTTTTATCTTCTATATCCAATTTCATTAGTTTCTTATAATATGGAACCTTAATTATAGCCATTATTTAATCCCCCATTCATATTAATTTTAAAAAAAGGGTTGTGTAAACACAACCCATATAAACTTGTTACTGAAGTGAAAGGTTTCTAAGCAATATATCATTTCCCGTAACGGCTATTTTTCACCTGTGAAAGTTAAATTACTGGCAAACTTTTCCTGGATTTAATATGTTTTTAGAATCAAATACCTTCTTAATTCCTTTCATTACATTCATATAGGCTTCTCCATATTGATTAAACATATATTGTTTCTTAGCATAACCTATTCCATGTTCTCCAGAAACTAAACCTCTAAGTTCATTTGATTTTTTATACATACGTTCAAATAATTGTTTTAACTTTTTATTCCAATCAGCTTCAGATAACTCATCTCTGCAAATATAAACATGTAAATTTCCGTCCCCTGCATGTCCAAAGCTCGGAATTCTTATATTAAATTCTTTTTCCAAATCATGAGTATATTTTATAAATTCTGCAACCCTATTTCTAGGAACAACAACATCACATTCATCCATTTCAGTAGTTGATGCCTTTATAGCTTCTAAGAAAGCTCCTCTAGCACTCCAAACAGATTCTTTTCTTTCATCAGTATCTATTATGTATGCATCAATTCCACCTTCAGCTAAACATAAATCTGCAACTGTTGAATAATCATTTTCTACTTGTTCTTTAGTGTTTCCATCAAAAGTTAGTAGTAAATATGCATCACATGAGTTATCTGGGAATTTCTTTCCTAAGTACTCTTCTGCAGATAATATTACTTCTTTTTGCATAAATTCAATAGCTGTTGGTACAGCTTTAGACTTAATTATCTTAGGTACCATTTCAATTGCAGTATCTATATCTTTAAATGGAATTAACAAACTTACTGATTTTTTTGGCAAAGGTAATAGTCTTAATATTGCTTTAGTTACTATTCCTAAAGTTCCTTCTGAACCTACAATTAAATCTTTTATAGAATATCCTGAACTATTTTTAACAACTTTTCCTCCAATATTTAGTACTTCACCATTTGGAAGAACTACTTCAAGTCCTCTTACATAATCTCTTGTAACACCATATTTAACTGCTCTCATTCCTCCTGCATTAGTACTTATATTTCCTCCTATTGTTGCTGATTTTTCACCTGGATCTGGTGGGTAAAATAAATCATTTTCCTCTACATATTTTCCTATTTCCATAAGAAGTACACCAGGTTCAACTGTTAAAGTTAAATTTTCTTTGTCAATTTCTAATATTTTATTCATCTTTGTTAAATTGATCATGATTCCTCCTTCTAGAGGAACTGATGCTCCTACAAGTCCTGTTCCTGAGCCTCTTGGTACTACTGGAATATTATTTTCATAAGCATATTTCATTATTTTTGAAACTTCTTCAGTAGATAAAGCATCTACTACAACATCAGGCATATTACTAACTCCACCCAATTCATCATGGCTAAAATCTTCACTTATCTCATTGCCTAAATAAACTCGTTCTTCACCACATATAGATTTTAAGAACTCTATATCTTTAACATCTATCTTTTTATATTCTTTATCGCATACGCATTTCATGATAATCCACCCTCCATCAATCTAATTATTTTAAATTTCTTTTCTTGTAATCAACTTATATTGTTGCTGCAACTTCACCTATTGATTTTCCAGATTTCAAATTTTCAATTAATTTAGGAACAATCTCATATAAGTCTCCTACAATTCCATAATGTGCAACATCAAATATTGATGCTTTTTCATCACTATTTATGGCTACTATACAATCTGAATTATTCATTCCTGCTGTAAATTGTACAGCTCCTGATATTCCAAGGGCAATTATTAATTTAGGTTTAACTGTTCTACCAGAAAGACCAATTTGCTGTTTAGCATCTGCCCATCCTGCTTCTATCAAAGGTCTAGTTACACCAATTTGTGCATTTAAAATATCTGCTAACTCTCTTACCATTTCCATATCTTTTTCAGCTTTTATTCCTCTACCAACTGCTACAATTACATCAGCTTCTGATATACTTATTTCTTTTTCTTTTCTAGTTACTTCTATAACTTCAATATTAGATTTTAGTTTATCTTTTTCCATAACACATTGTTCTATCTTTCCAAAAGCTTTTTCTGTTCTTTCTGGAGCAGAAAATACTTTATATCTTACTGTAGCAAATTGAGGTCTATTATTTGGAGTAACAATTTGAGCCATTATATTTCCACCAAAAGCTGGTCTAATTTGAACTAAATCTGTATTTTCCTTCATATCTAAGATTGTACAGTCTGCTGTAAGTCCTGTTTTAAATCTTGCAGCTACTCTTGGAGCTAAAGATCTTCCAACTGTTGTTGCTCCAACCAAAATAGATGAAGGTTTAAACTTATTTATAAAATCTTCAAACACTGCTGTATATGGTTCTATTCTAAAATCCGTCAATTCTTGGTAATCATATACAAACACTTTGTCAACACCATAGTGTAAAATTTGTTCTGCTTTATCTTTTATATTATGACCTGCAAATAAACAATACACTGGTTGATTTGTTTTTTCTGCAAGTTCTTTAGCTTTTCCTATAAGTTCAAATGTTACTGGATGAATTTCTCCTTCAACATGATCTACATATACTGCAATTCCACTCCACTTACTTTTATCTATCTCTTTTTTATTTTCTTCAATGAATTCCACTACCCCTTTAGGTCCTTTTTTTACACAAAGTCTACACATCTTACATGCAGCACTTATTTCGAGTTTACCATCTTTTTCTGTCATAGCACCAAAAGGACATATATTAACTAGTTCATCTATAACCTCTTTATTTACCTTTTCTTCATGAATTACTAATTTACCCATAATAACATTCCTCCCGATTAAACAAATTTTAGTTCTACTAATTTATTAGCTAATTTACTTGCTAGTTCTTCACTCTGTCCATTCCAAATCTCTTTATCAGTATTTACTGTTGGAGGGAATATTCTCTCAACTTGAGTTGCTGAACCATTAAGTCCATAATGCGTTTCCTCTGTATCATGAAAATCCTTTAATGCAAATACCTTTATTTCTTTATCCTTAGTTTCTAATTTTTTCTTATATGATGGAAGTCTTGGAGTATTGATATCCTTTTCAACTGTTATTAAACAAGGAAATTTAATACTTTGAACTTCAACTGTTTCTGCCATATTCATTTCAACTGTTATACATTTATCTGTTATTTCTAATATTCTTTTAACATTTGCTACATGAGGAATTCCTAAGTACTCTGCCATTTCTGGTCCTACTTGAGCTGTATCTCCATCTGTAGTTTGTTTCCCACAAACTATTAAATCTGGATTTCCACACATTCTAACACCTTGAGAAATTGTATATGATGTTGCTAAAACATCAGCTCCTGCAAATTTTCTATCTGAAAGAAGCGCTCCACTGTCAGCACCCATCATATATGCTTCTTTTATAACTTCTTTTGCTTGAGGTGGTCCCATACTTACTACTTTTACTTCTCCACCTTTTTCTTCTTTTATATTTAAAGCAGTTTCAAGTGCAAACAAATCATAAGGATTCATTTTAGAATCAACACCATCTCTCTTTAATACTCCTGTTTTTTCATCTACTTCTACCTTTGATGTTCCTGGAACTTGTTTAATACATACTAAGATCTCCATATGATTACCTCCTAAAATTGGTCTAGTGGTCATACCACTGTTTTATTTTTAAAAGGGATTCTCAAATCCCTTCTAATTTAATTATTTGAATAAAATTAATGAATTAACAAATTAATAAAATTACCTCCTATTAATACCATTACTCCTAATACTATTACATATACTATGCAAAACTTTAATGTCTTATTAAATATTTTTCCTTCTGAACCTACAAGTCCTGTAGCTGCTGTTGCCACTGCAATACTTTGAGGTGATATCATCTTACCTGCAGTAGCCCCTGCTGCATTCGCAGCTGTAAGCCAATATGGATTTGCATTTATTGAATTTGCTACATTTACTTGAAGTTGACCAAATAAAACATTTGATGATGTATCACTACCTGTAACAAATGTTCCTAAGGCCCCTATTATTGGTGAAATGAATGGAAAAAATCTTCCTGTTACTTTTGCCAATATTTGCGCAATAGAATCTATCATTCCACTATATCCCATAACTTTAGCTAGTGCTACTATTGAAAGTACCGTGATTGCTGATTTTGTTAACTGCTTCATTGTATCTATTAAAACCTTTACAAGATTTACAAACTTTGCTCCTTGAATCATTCCTCCAATAAATGCTGCTATTATTATTAATACACCTGGAGTTGCTATCCATTTAAATACAAATGGTTTAGCTCCTTGTCCATTATATATGTACAAACTAGTACTTATACTTTCTAGAGCACTTTTTATACTTGGAAATAATGAACTACTTAATATTATAAATGTAAAAATTAATATATAGGGCATCCATGCAATAACTCCTTCTTTAAAGGATATATCTTTATTTTTATTATTTTTATTCTTATTTTCTTTATGAAATTTCTTTGCTAAGAAAATTGTTACTGCCATACTAGATATGCTTCCAAGTAATGCTGGAAGTTCAGCACCCATATATTTTGCTGCTAAAAGTTGAGGTATTGCAAAAGCTATTCCAGAAGCTAGTGAAATTCCAATAACTCCTTTTACTCCTCTTATACTTTTAGCCGTAAGAATTACTAATACTAAAGGAATAATAACAATAAATAATGTTAATTGTATTGCTGTTGTGTAACTTAATACGTTTACATCGAGACCAGCAACTTTTGCTAATGTTGTTACTGGAATTCCTATAGCTCCAAAAGCAGTAGGTACAGTATTTGCTATAAGACATATAACTGATGCAAATATTGGATCTAATCCCATAGCTGCTAGTATACTTGCAGGTATTGCAACTGCTGTTCCAAATCCTGCAACTGCTTCTAAAAATCCTCCAAAACCCCATGCAAGTATTAATACTAATATTCTTTCATCAGTAGTTATGTTTGAAAGAATCTTTTTTATAGTTTCCATACTATTTGTATGTAATGAAACATTATAAGTGAATACTGCTGCCATGATTACAATCATTATAGGCCACAGTCCTAATGCAGTACCTTCTAATGCTGCTGTAAAAGCAGATGTCAATGGCATCTTCCATACAAACATTGCTAAAACTAGTGTTAATACTAATGTTGCCGTACAAGTTTTATGTGCTGGTAACTTTAAAATCCCCAGTGAAACCATAAGCCATATAATAGGTATCAATGCCACCAAGCATAGTAAATATGAATTCAAACATACCCCCTCCTTCAACTGGTATAGTGGTCATACCAATTTGTTGATTTAATAATATCACACTTTTCTAGAAATTTCTATAATAGTTATTAATTTAACAATATAAATATTTGTTTAACAAATGAAACTGAATATATACCCTTATTGCATATAACTAAAAATTCACTTATAAAAAAATAAAGTATAAAGAAAAAAGAATACATTAAAAAGATTTTTAAAAGCAAGCTTTTAAAATCAATCAACAAGAGTTTTTCTGTAAGAAAAACCTCCTTATTTATTCTTTCAACTTTATACTTTATTTCAATCTTTATCCTCTATCATTTAGTTATTTAATATTTTCATCTATAAATTCTAAATGTCTTTTCATCATTTCTGAAGTTTTTTCTAAATTATGAGATGCCAACGCTTCATATATACTATTATGTTGTTGATATATCATATTTTTATTTTCATCTTTTTTCATTATCTTTAACCTAGCATCTTTAATAAATATATCCATAATATAAGAAATAGAATTTAATATGTTTAAAATCAAGAAATTTTTAGATGCATGAGCTATTTTATAATGAAATTTTTTATCTAATATAACTTTTTCGTTTTCATCATCCGCATTTTTCAATAATTCTACTAATTTATGTAACTCTCTTAATTCTTCTTCGTTAATTCTTTTAGCTGCTAAAGCAGCTGTCTCACTTTCTATTATTTTTCTTAACTCTAATATCTCTGAAGGTCTACTTTCTTGAAGCATAAACATAATTGATAGTGGTTGAAATAGGCTATCTTCAAAACTTTCTCTTATAAAATTTCCTTCTCCATGTCTACACTCTATAAGACCAATTATTTGAAGTGCTCTTAATGCTTCTCTTACTGAAGATCTACTCACATTAAACTGTTGTGATAACTCTCTTTCAGATAAAAGCTTATCTCCTTTTTTTAAAGTTCCATCTGCTATCATGTTTTTTATTTGTTCTATAACTTGCTCATATACCTTCTCACTTTTAACAGGTTTAAACATTTTGCTCATCCTTTACGAATATTATATTTCTTAATAGCACCATTATTATAACATATATTGTTATAATAAAAATAACATTTCAATAACTATTGTATGTTTTAAATTTTTACCTAAAAATTTCACACTTCTACCCTCTAATAAAGTTAATAAAATACCAATTAAATATAGTATCACCATAAATACTCATAAGTACTGCACTTACTGCTATAAAAGGTACAAATGGTACAGCATCTTTCTTACTTTTCCTTTTAGATACTATAAGAATTATAGAAACAATTCCTCCTAATATAAATGCAATCAATAACATAAATAAACTGTACCTAATTCCTAAAAACAATCCACAAACAAAACTAATCTCAACATCTCCCCATCCCATTCCTTTTGTTAAAATAACTATTAACATCATTATTGCAGCTGGTATAATCCCTCCTAATACGTAATTTGAAATTATCGGATATATATTAAATCCTACTTTTTTATACATAAAACATTCAATACAAATGAAGATGATACCTAAAATAATTCCAAATAAAGAAAGTGAAAAATATACGTCTTGTGTATCTAAATCTATTACTGCCATAATTAAAAGCATACTGCATAAAGAAATAAACTTAATAGTTTCTATGGAATAACCATATCTGTAATATATTAAAACCCATAAAAATGCTGTAAAAAATTCTATAAGAGGATATCTAATAGATACTTTTTCCCCACAATATCTACATCTACCTTTTAACATTATGTAACTAACAACAGGAATAAGATCATACCACTTTAATTGTGTACTACAACTTGTACAATGTGATGGTGGAAAAACTATAGATTGTTCTCTAGGTATTCTATAAATACATACATTAAAAAAACTACCAAATAATAAACCAATCACAAAAATTAAAAAAACCACTTAAACACCTCCAAAGGATAATTTTCCGAAGCAAAGCCTCGGAAAATTTTAAAATATATTACCTAAAAATATGGAAAATCAATATAATTTTGACAAATTATTAACAATGATACAGTATATTTACAATAAAGGTATGTGTTTTACATATTATACGAAGAAATACACAAAATATTATATTATTTTTAGTCTAAATCTGGCAGTTTACAAATATTAACTTTTAATGAATCTTTTATTTTATCAAAAGAAGCTTCATTAATTATTTGAAGATTATTAATACTATTTGAATTTAAATTAGGTGTCATTTCATAAATCAAAATATATTGTCCCTGTGATAATATATTTTTACTTTGAATATTTATAATATTATCATTTATTTTAGATATTATAGGTTGATTTTCAAGTATTAACTTTTTATTTTTATCAACTTTGTACAAATCAATTTTATTTTCATCTAATCCTATTTGTACATTCTTATTACTATCTTTATTTACACTTACATTTAAATTTATTTTTCCATTACTATTCATATTAAATAATATACCTAACTTAGATGAATATTTATCTACAATATCAATAGTATTATTTTTTTCTCTTGTAATATACTCTTCTGTATCCTTTGCATTTTTCTTATTTACAAAAATCCCCTGCTTTATTATTAAAATATTATTATTATAAGGAGCTTCTATATTTAATTTAATTTCTTGGCTAAAAAATTTATTAGCTTCACTTTCATCTATATCCTTATAAGTAATAAATGCTGTATTTTTCAAATCATAACTTCCTTCTTTAGTTCCTTTTAAAGATATACTAAATTGTTTTTTTGATGAGGATATATATTTATCCTCATTTGAATTTAGATTATAATTTATGCTTCCTAAATTTCCTATTACCTTTTGACCATTAACTTCAAAATTTTCTGGCAGCTTTGATTTAACACATTCAATACCCTTAGGTAAATTTAATTCAAACTTAACATTGTTTATTGAAAAATCTGCTTTAATAGTCTCTGCAATTTGATTGTACACATTATCTATGTCTTTTTCATTCAATGCTTTCATATATGTTCCATTACATATATTAGCTATCTTCTTTAATTTGTTTACATCAGAGTCTTTGGTAAACCCTATCATAAAATTATTGATATCAATTGAAGTATCTGAAGCTATCATTTCAGAAATTAATTCAGCATATTTTTGACCTCTTGCAAAATCATTATCATAACGGTTGTAATAATAGTTCTTATCTCTATCATCTTGTAAATAAACATATCCTTTGTCATTACGTATGCAACTATACGCTGTAGCTTCTCCATCTGTCATGAGAACTATATATTTTTTTGCCTCTTTGTTAGATGAATCTTTTAATTTGTAATATGCCTTTCTCAATCCATCACCTATATTTGTTCCCCCACCTGCCATAAAATTATTTATTTCTTTTTCTAAAGAGCCAAATCCGTTTTTACCTACTAAATCGCTTTTAACATAAGCTTTAGATGCATATTCTATTAGTGATATTTTTACATTCTCATCACTATCTTTAAACTTATCTATAAATCTATTAGCTGCTTTTTTTACTATATTTAGTCTGGAAGGTTCTCTACTATATTCCTTTCCATCTAAATCCCACCCCATACTACCTGAGGTATCAATAACCATTACAATTTCTTTATCTTTTGAATTTGAGCTGTTGTCAATATTTTTCCTTAATACATCCATTGGATTTATTGTATAATTTATCATAAATTCTTCATTAGTTATATAATCTTGTTTATTCTCTCCTATACTTTGACATAATTCTAGATTAATTAAATTATCATTATTAGAATTTCCTATATTTAGCTTAATACTTTGACTAAAAAAATTCTTAGCTGCACTTTCATCTATGTCCTTATAAGTAATAAATGCTGTATTTTTCAAGTCATGTTTTCCTTCTTTAGCCCCTTTTAAAGATATACTAAATTCTTTTTTTGATGAGGATATATATTTATCTTTATTTGAATTAAAATTATAGTTAATACTTCCTAAATCCCCTATTACCTTTTGATCTTTTATTTGAAAATTTTCAGGTACCTTAACTGCTTTTATACCCTTTGGTAAGTTTAATTCAAATTTTACATTGTTTACTGAAAAATCCGATTTGATACTTTCAGCAATTTGATTATATACATAATCTATATCATTTTCATTTAAAGCTTCTCTATAGGTCCCATCACTTATATTAGCTAATTCTTTTAATTTATCTCTATTAGAATCTTTTGTAAATCCTATCATAAAATTATCAATATTTACGGAACTATCTAAAAATATATCATTACAAATTAATTTTGCATATTGATATCCTCTTTTCAAATCATCTTTGTCATTATAATAATAAGATTTTCTATTTTCTTGTAAATATTCAAATATTCCATTTTTATATACATAACTGTACCCTGTAGCTTCTCCATCTGTCATAAGAACTATATATTTTTTTGCATCTTTAGTAGATGAGTTTTTTAATTTGTAATATGCTTTTCTTAATCCATCACCAATATTTGTTCCTCCACCTGCTTGAAATTTATTTATTTTTTTCTTCAGAGAATCAAACTTTGATTTATCCACTAAATCACTCTTAATATAAGCACTAGAAGCATATTCTATTAGTGATATTTTCACATCTTCATTACTATTTTTAAATTCATCTATAAACCTATTAGCTGCTTTTTTTACTATACCTAACCTAGAAGCTTCTTTATTACTACATTTATTCCCCTCTAAATTCCATCCCATACTTCCTGAAGTATCAATAACCATTACAATTTCTTTTTTTCGTGACTCCTTAACTATATTCTGTTTTAATATATCCTCTGGATCTATAGTATAATTTATTGTAAATTCTTCATTAACTTTAAATTTTTCTTTATTTTCTTTAATACTTTGACATAAATCTAGCTTAATATTTCCTTTAGTTTTACTATAACCCTTAGCATATGAAGGAACTATTTGAAGTTGACTTATGATAAATACAAAAACTAATAATACTATGAATTTAAATTTTCTATTAATCTTCATTCTATTCCCCTTCCCCATGATTTCTAAATTCTACTCTAGTACTAATACTTTCTTGTTCTTTATGCATCTGTAAATTTATAATTATATTTATCCCTGCAGCTTCTTTAAATACTTCACTTCCAATAGATTTAACGTTAACATTTTTTATATATTTTGATATTTGTTTTTTCTTATTTTCCTTTATGCTATATAATACATTGCCTTCTATTAAAAATTTACAACTATTATCACTATTTTTAAATTTTATACATTTAATCATAACTTCATTTTTATTTTCTAAAATATCATTTCCATTTACATCTTCAAGCTCAATTATTTTACTACTCTGCATTGCTTCCTTAGATAATTGTTCTACTGCCTTTTCTCCTTCATTTCTAAGTTCTACATTAGTTTCTGTACTTCTAAAAACTTTGTAGTTGCTTAGAAAAAAAGAATATAACATAGTAATAATTATTATGAATATTGCCAAAGCTATAATAACTTCTATTAATGTGAAACCTTTATGTTTATTCTTCAACATAAGCAAAACTCCACTTCAATACACTTTATTTAATAATTTTCCAATTACACATATTTATTAATTTATTATACATAATGTTATTAGATATGTTTTCATCTTTTCCATAATGTATATCACTTTGAACTTTTTCATATTTATCATAATTATTTTTAAATAAATTTTTTAATTTATCATAATTAGATGCTATTAATTTATTTACAACACCTTTATCTGAATTTATTACTTTTTTATTGTGATCTACTATATATAAATTTCCTCCTACTATAATACTTCCACTAAAATTTACTTCTCCACATATATACAAATCTCCCTTGCATACAATTAACCCTTTAGTACACTTGTTATTAAGATTAATTTTTTTCTACGTTTTTATGCGTCACCTTACTTGTATCTGCATTATTTCCTACTAATGCATAATTTTTATCTCTATTATCATCTAATAAAATTAATTCATCAGTATTAAATTCTTCTTTATTTTCATGTTTTAAAAATTTTTTCAACTCTTTATAATTTATTTGAGAATCCATATTTATCATAGAAATATCTTCAGTATACTCATCATCTTCTTTTTCCATTCCCATATAATAAACCATTTTATTAAATTCATTTTGTTTTTCTAATACTTTATCATTAATATCAATAACATAATTTTCTGTAATAACCCCTTCTTCTTTTGTAATAATATCTCCTATATGAAATGCCTTCTTTTTATTTATAGTTATGTTTTTTCCTAAATTTATTCCACTATCATCCTTGTACTGCTTATAATACTCATAAAAATACTGTGCTTTATCCTTATAATTAAGTTCACTACTATCTTCATTATTTTTTTTACTACTATCATTATTGACATCTTTATCATTATCCATATTAGTATTGCAGTCTCCATCTTTAAACCTTGAAGCTAATACTAGAGGATCATAATATTCAAATTCAATATTATCCTCTTTAAGTTTTCCCTCTTTTAACGGCTTTGTATAAGCTGCATAATTCCCTTTTAAAGCAAGTGATTCCCCTGTTTGATATTTTTTCTTTGTTTTTATATAAGCTGTACCCATAATTATACATTCATCATGTATATTCAACTTTGTACTATCTAAATCATTGGAATTTACAATTATAGAACTGGAATGATCTGGTGTGTTATTTTTACTCTGACTTCCATCAAACAAACCATAATAACTTCCTTCAATATCAACACTACTATTTTCTGAATTGATTTCTAAATCATCCTTTGTAAAAAGATTACCCTGACTATCCTTTGTTTTTTCCATATTTAAACTTGAACCATCTGCATCCTTTAGTAACTTTGTATTTAATGAATATAAATTTCCACTAACATTACACATAGCTTTAGGAGAATTAATTAAAAAATCATTCAAAGTACATGCATTTCCATTCATTTGTATATTAGTTTGTTCACCATTTAATATTATCCCACTATTTTCTTTATCATCTTTTTCTCCTTTTACAAATATATCTCCATTTACTATACAATCTTTACTACACACTTCCAAATTTTTATTTACAACTAAAGCCTTTTGCCATATAACATTTTGAGGAATTTTTAATGTATTAGTCTGTACATAATATGAATCATTATAATTAGGAACTTTTATTTCATACTGAACACCAGTAACTTTTTCAATATCTTGCTTCTCATAACTAGATTTAAGTTTTAAAACTATTTTATCGTTATTAAAAATTAAATTTTCTTCATTATTTTCTATTTGCATTTTTATACTTTTATTTTTTTCATATTGATATAATTTTGGATCTTCTATATTTAAAATATTATCTTCTATATACTTCTTATAACTTTCTTTAAACTTATCATTTTGTTCTTTCTTTATATACTCTTGATTTACTGTTAAATCATCTTTTATATAAGGGCTGCCATATTTTTCTTCCATTTCTGTAGTCCATATATTGCCTTGCCCTTTAACTTTTTTCTTTTCCTCATTTTTATATATTTCTTTTTCTTTTTCATATTGCAAATCTAAATTATCCATAAAACCTTTTACTATATTATTACCTTCTTTTATTCCCTGGTTCACCATATGCTCTACTTCTACATACGCCTTATCTAACCCTGCCTCTGACATATAAAAATTAAATTTCTCTTTTTCTCTTATTAAACTTAATTTATAACTGCTTAATACCAAAGAAAGTACTGCAGTGCCTAAAATAATTAATATACTTGAAATAATCAAGACCATACATAATGTTGAACCTTTTTTTATACCTTTCAAAAATATCACTTCCTATTTGATCATCAATTTGTGGAAGTTTTCCACTTCACTACAACCAAGTGGCTATGAGTTTTGGAAAGTTTTATATCCTTCAATTATTTGAAGAACTTCTCCATTTTTACTTACTTTAACTTTTACTTTATATAATCTATAATTCATATCACCATTTTTTAAATTTTCATCTATACTTGAAAAAAATTTTATCTTCCCAATTGTAGAATTTATTGAGTAATTAGAATTTCTATTAAACTTTATAAAATATAAAATTAAATTTTTATCCTCACATTCATTTACAGCATCTATTTTAAAATTTATATCTCCAATTAATTCTATCTTAATTTTTACATCTTTGTTCTCAGCTACATTTATAGATATATTACTCTCAGTATCTGCATCTTTGTTTTTCACAATTATGTTATTACCACTATCATTAACATGTATAGATATTAAATTTAATAAGCTTCCTAAATTTGACACAACTTCTCCACTCTTATCATATATCTTTAAATTGTTTTGTTCATCCACTTGTATTTTTATATTACATTGTATATCTTCACTATTAATATATTCAGAGAACTTATAATCCTCTACTGGTTCTATAGTTGTATCAATTGTAAATCCATCTTTTTCATGCGAAAGCTTTTTTATGTCATCAATAGAATTGTTTGGAGATTTTACATATTCCATATACTGCTGTGCAATATTTTTAGCTTTTGATTTATCTTCAGAACTTTTATTTATTTTTACATTATTTAAACATAGAGATAAAATAGGAATAATTATTATACACAAAATAGCTAAACTAATAATAACTTCTATTAAGGTCATTCCCTTTTTATATATTTTTTTCATATAAATTCTCCTATAGTGATAATTAATTTTCTTTAATATTTACAACCCCTTCTTTTATTACATTCACTCTAGGTCTATTTTTATCATCACCTTTAATATATACATCTGTATCTAAATCTGTCTTGTTATATATTTTTAAATTTACTCCTGCTTTATCGATTTCTGAATTTCTTGATGTAGAATAGATCTTTACATTTATTTTTTCTCCATTAGGTTTAAACTCAACTTCTTTAAAGTTCATAGGATATTTTTGTTTAGAAGTTTTATATTTATAAAAATATTTATTATTTTTTCGTATAAAATACATAGCTACATTTTCTATGTCATTTTTATCACTAAATATATAAGTATTTCTTTCAATATCCTTTGCCTTTCCAATCATAATAGTTGGTAAATCAGAACTTAACGGTTTAACATTCATTAAAAAATCATATTCTATTTTATTTTTTTCTGTTTTACTTGCACTATCATCTACTTTAGATTTATTATTTGACATTGAAATTTTAAAAGGGTTATATTTACCCTTTGGTGAAGCAAAATCATATTTATAATAGTCTTCATTTTTGAATTTAGGAATACTATAAAAATCAAGTAATATACTTCCACTCAAAAAATTTTCTTCACTACTAGCAATACTTATATTGTTAATAATTATTTCTTTATTAAAATTTTCTATTTTATTTATAAAATCAAATATCTCCTCATAAGTACCTTTAAAACTTAATGTACACTGCATTTTTGATACTGCTGAATTAATAGAAGAATCTTTAGAGTTATTTTTTATAGTATTTTTATTGCTTCCAATATTTTCATTATTGTTTTTTGTTTTATTTTCTAAACTGTTATACTCTTCTACTAATTTTCCCATATGAGTTTCTCTGCTTTTTTTACTTTTAGTTTTTATATTTGCCTTTTCTAATACATTCTCTGAAAAACTTAAAACGTTTCCTTCAAGTTTAGAGTTTTCTAACATCTCGTTTAAAATAACTATTATTCTTTCCTGTTCTAATTTTGGGAAAAATCTATCATATTTATCTAATATCTTAGAATTTAATATTTTTATTTCTAGTGATTTTCTATTTTTAGAAGCTATTTTGTTTTTTACACTTTCAACTTTTTGTTCATATTCATTCTTCTTTGAGGTTAAATTTTTTATATTTTCATTTTGCTTTTTTATAATTAATTTATAATATACAAATCCTACTAATAGTACTGCTAAAATTATAAGTAAGATTTTCTCTCTCTTAGTTACCTTCATAACTATCAACACCCTTTAAATCACATTTTAAAGTAAAGACAAAGTTTTTTCCTTCTACTTTACTTATATTGTTAATATGAATATTAGTAATGGACTCTATTTTCTTTAAATTATTTTCAAATTCTGCAATGTCACTTCTATTTTCTCCTTCACCTTGTATTTGAATATTTTCTGAATTTACAACTAAACTCTTAAAGTATACTTTTTCTGGTATAGATGACGTTACCTTTTCTATAATCTCACTACCCACTACATTTTTTTCATACATTACCTTATCTACAACAGTTATGATATCATTATATTTATTAAGAATTTCTATTTTTTTATTTTCATTTTCTATTTGTTTTAACTTTTCAATGTTTTCTTTTGAATTTAAAAAAGCTTCCATAGAATTAATATCTTTGTTTAATTTTTTTATTTTCACTACTCCCCCAACATATGTTATTCCTATAAAAGCTACTACAATAATTAATATTATAATTCCATATCTAAATTTTGACTTTGATAAATTTTTCCCTGATTTATATTCTTGAAAGAAGTTAAAATCATTCATTAAATCCCCTCACTTAAATCTTATTAATGCCCCTGCAGCATTTAAATAATCTACTATATCTCCATCAAAAGAAATTAAATCCAAATTACTTATATTTAATATCTTAATAACAGGAACTCTTAATATATCTGTTAAATATTTATCTATTCCCTTTATCTTTGAAATTCCTCCATAAATATAAATATTTTCTAACTTATTTCCTTCATTTTTATTCTTGTAATACTGAATCATTCTATCTATTTCATCAGCACATTCCTTTAACTTAGACTTTATGCTTTCATTTATCATATTTGCTTCTATATTTTCATTTTCTTCTTTTCTTAGATTACCTAATTTTATTTTTTTAATTTCAGCTTGTTTTTCTGATATAACTAATTTTCTAGATATTTCAGAATCTATATATGATCCTCCAATAGTTACTAGTCTTGTAAATTCCACATTTTTATTTCTTACTATCGTAAAGTTTATGTAATCACTTCCAATATCCATGAAAGCATTTGCAATATTCTCATCATAATCTCTTTCATTTATATATGAGGTATATGCAAATAATTTACTTATACTATTACAATTAATGTCTAATACATATGGAAAAAGTTCTAATTCTTTAGCTAAATTTAAATATCCTTCAGACATTACCTTTGGATACGCAGCAACTCTAACTTTTGATTTTAATATATTTTCTTCTTTAAATTCTTCAACTATTTTATATTGAATAACATAGTCATCAGACATTATTGGAAGGTATCTTTCAATTTGAAGTCTTATCATTCCATCCATATCTTTTGAATCTGCAGATGGAATTTCTATTTCTCTTGTTATTATTGATGTGCTTTGAGATGTAAATATTACTTTATTTGCTTTTATGTTTCTATCTTGAAGTTCTTTTTTAATTTCTTTTTTTAATCTATTTACATCATTTATATTTCCATCACTATAACAATTTTCTGGTGTATGAATAGTAAAGGCTTTTTCTACTGTTACTTTGTTTTTATTAAATTTACCCTGTACTATTTTTGTGTTTTTAGTTCCTATATCAATGGATAATATCTTTTTTGCAAACAAAATTTCACCTCCATGTCATTTGGGTTAACAACTCAACTTTTGCAGGGAAAAAATAACCGCTGCGGGAAATGATATATTGCTCTGAAACCTTTCACTTCAGTAACAAGTTCTAAACTTTACTCATATTGAAAAAAGATTTTTTAATTAATATTCCGTAGGAATTAGTAATTAAAAAATAACTTTTTTCAAATTCGTAAAGCTAAGAACTTGTAAACTTTGTTCAAATGTTTCTTACGCAATATATCATTTCCCTTCGCTAGGTAGTATTTTTTACTACAAAAGTTGATTTATCAGAAAATAGCTCTTGCTAAAAAGAATAAATAATTAATAATGTATAATTAACAATTAACAATTAACAATTAAGATTTTTGATTCATCAAAAATTAACCTTCATTATTAATTGTTAATTTTTAATTATTAATTGCCCTTAGCTTTTTACTTTGTATCTAAAAGTATTTCTATGTAAATGCTAGACTTAAGTTTTTTTACTTAAATCTAGCATTTTAATAAGTAAAATTCAAAGTATTATTTATCACAATAAGTTATTTTTAGAATAC
The DNA here is from genome assembly GCF_042688525.2 of Haloimpatiens myeolchijeotgali. GTDB lineage: Bacteria > Bacillota > Clostridia > Clostridiales > Clostridiaceae > Haloimpatiens. Next base: position 1,290,083 of record NZ_JBHWAB010000001.1, on the reverse strand, counting down.
TCATGCAATAAATATTAGTGTTTTATATTAAAATTTATTTTATTGTTTTATACTCAGGATACACTTCTTGTTTAGTACCAGCAAAAACTGTTACGTCACCATCAGAATCTATTTTAACTGTGAAATCAGTCACACCTGAAACTGATTTCACTTCAGGTACTGATTGAAGTTGATCTTTAATTGCAGTAGCTTCAGTACTACTTTTTGAAAAATCTATATCTGTCTTAGGATATTCTATTTTTCCCTGAGTTATCAACATAGATGTAGCATTAGCTATAGTCTTAGCACTAGCTATATCAGCATTTTTCTTTGCATCTTTCTGTGCACTACCAAACTTTGGTATAGCAATTGCCGCAAGTATTCCTATAATTGCTATAACAATTATAAGTTCTATTAATGTAAACCCTTTTTTCTTTCGTGTTAAGCTTTTCTTGCTTAATGAATTTTTTTGACATATTAGACTTTTTTTCATCCCCTAAGCCTCCCTTAATAATTTTTATAATAAAATAAATTTTATTATCATTTTAAGTTGGAATTGTTTTAAACATATCGAACATAGGCATAAGCATGGATATTACTATAAATCCTATTAATACACCCATTATAAGTATCATAAGTGGCTCTATCATTGCAGTCATTTTCTTTAAAGCAGTATCTAGCTCTTCATCATAAAAGGTTGCTGTTTTTTCTAAAATATCATCTAGTGCTCCAGACTCTTCACCAATTTTTATCATAGAACTCAACATTGATGGAAAAATTTCTATGGTCTTCAATGTTTCTGCTAAAGATTCTCCTTCTATAACCTTATCTCTACATTGTAGTATCTTTTTTTCTACAACTTTATTTCCAATTATTTTTGATGAAACTTCTAATGCTTGAACTAGGGGTATACCACTATATAATATTGTTGATAAAGTTCTCGTAAATCTAGAAAGTATTATTTTAATATTTGTTCCCTTTGTTATAGGATTATTTAACTTTAAATTATCAAAAAATATCTTTCCGCTAACGCTTTTGGCATAAGTTTTTATACCTACTACCACGAGTCCTATTAATATTAATATGATGTACCATTTATTCTTTATTCCTGTGCTTATTGATAATACTATTCTTGTTGGAAGAGGAAGGCTAACTTCACTATTTTGAAACATACCGACAAAGATAGGCATTACAAAAATTAATAGGAATGTTACTACCGTAATTGATAAAATTATTAATATAACTGGATATATAAATGCACTTTTTATTTTGTTATTTATTTTATTTTCTCTTTCGTAGTGTGATGCTAATCTATTCATTATTACATCTAATTTACCACTTACTTCTCCTGCTTCTATCATATTAATCATAAGTTCTGGAAAAACCCTATCTTGATTTTTTAATGACTGTGAAAAAGTTACTCCTTTTTGAACATCTTCATAAACTTCATTTAAACTTCTTTTTAAAGTAGGATTTTCAGTTTGCTCTTTTAATATATTTATACAATTTGAAATATTAGCCCCAGCATTAAGCATAGTATAAAATTGTCTACAAAATACATATAAATCTTTAATACTTACTTTTTTTAAACTTTGAAGAATATCCTGTTGTTCTCTCTCTAATATCTCTTCTATTGATATTGGATAATAGTTATTGTCCTCAATCATTGCTAATACTTCATTTTTATTAGAAGCTTTAAAAGTACCTTTAAGCTTGTTTCCTTCACTATTCATTACTTTATATTCATATATAGGCATAAAAAACACCTCTTTAACTTTTAATTATTATATGTCTTAAATTTTATATACGTGTTATTATTTTTTATATTTTTTAGTTTTTTTGTATTTTTTTTACATAGTTAGTCAAAAAAATAATATGTTCTGCGCTCACAAAACATTATTCTTGTAAAAAACTCACTTTTAACAATTCCTCTACTGTAGTTATACCTTGTTTTACTAACTCTACACAAGATTCTTTTAATGTTTTCATTCCATTATCTATACTTAATTTTCTTATATCACTAATACTTCTATTCTCTACTATATAATTTCTATGTTGTTCTGTTATTTCCACTATTTCATATATACCTATTCTTCCTAAATAACCACTATTATTACAGTAACTGCATCCTTTTCCCTTACATATTATTAATTCTTCACCTTCATGTCCCATCAATTTTTTTGTAAAATCATCTGCCTTATATTCTTGCTTACAGTGCACACAAATTTTTCTTACAAGTCTTTGGGATACAACTCCCGACATTGAACTAGCCAATAAATATGGTTCTATTCCCATATCTATTAATCTTATTATAGATGATGGAGCATCATTAGTATGAATTGTACTCAATATTAAATGTCCTGTTATTGCTGCTCTAGTTGCTATTTGTGCAGTTTCTGCATCTCTTACCTCTCCTATCATTATTATATCTGGATCCTGCCGTAATATTGTTCTTAACGCTGCTGCAAATGTTAAACCTGCTTTAACATTAACGTTAACTTGATTAATTCCTTCCATCATATATTCCACTGGATCTTCTACTGTAATTATATTTTTCTCACTATTATTTAACTCATTTAAAAATGTATACAATGTAGTAGATTTTCCACTACCAGTAGGTCCTGTAACTAAAATAATTCCATATGGACTTTTTATTATTTTATTTATTTTATATATATCATCATTATTCATTCCTAACTTATCTTTTCCAATTAAAAAATTACTCCTGTCTAATATTCTTAATACAATTTTTTCACCATAAACAGTAGGTAATGTAGAAACTCTTAAGTCTATTGAATTATTATTTATAAGCATAGGTATTCTTCCATCTTGTGGAACTTTTTTTTCAGCTATGTTTAGATTTGCAAGTATTTTTATACGTGTTATAAATGCATTATATATATCTTTGTTATATTTAAAAATTTCTTTAAGTACTCCATCTATTCTATATCTGACTTTTACATATTTATCAAAAGGTTCTATGTGTATATCACTGGCTTTTAACTTTACCGCATTATTAATAACTAAATCTACAAGCCTTACAGCTGGTGCATTTTTTATATCATCAATCTTTAATTTTTCATCTTCTTTTTTTTGAGCACTTATTTGTTGTTTAGATAAATCTTCAGCTACTTTTTTCATATATTGGCTAGAATAGTATTTATCAATCCCTTGCTTAATTTCGTGAGAAGATGCAATATAAGTCTTTACCTCATAACCAGATGCTATCTTTACATCATCTATAGCAAAAATATTTAATGGATCTAACATAGCAATTTGAATTTTATTTTCATATAGTCCAATTAGTATTAAAGTATATTTTAATGCAATACTTTCTGGTACTATCTGTATTACTCTTGAACCTATGGATATTTCGTTTAAAAAAACTCTTGGAACTGATAGTTGTGTTTCAAGTACTTCTAAAATATCTTCTTCTGTAACTATTTTATCTTCTATTAATAATTCTCCTAATCTCTTCCCAGTACCTTTTTGTTTTAACAGAGCTTTTCTAAGTTGCTCCTTGTTTATCTTTCCCTGCTGAAGTAAAATATCTCCTAACTTTTTTTTCATGTATCATTCTCCTAAAATATTGAATGAATTACATTTTTTGTATAATATATTAAAATTATATCATTTTTTTCTATATAATTAAATATATTTTTCTAAAATTTCACATAAAAAATGCTAACAAATTTTACTTTGTTAGCGCTTATCTTCTAAATATTTTTTCCAATTTGTACATATTTGAAATAAACTTATAACGTCCTGTTCATTGTAGAGAAGTATCTTTTCTTTCTTTTCATCAGGCATTCTTCTAGTGTAATCACTATCCTTAACTATCCTTTTAAAAGTTCTAGCTAAATTCTGACCACTAATAAGCTCACTTTCTCTATTTATTTCAAATTGTTTTTCTAAATTTTTAAGTCCTATACATGATTTTGTTACTTTCTCATATTCCTTCTGAAGATCTATTTCCTTAAAGTTTTCATGTATATTATACTCAACCTTATTCTTTTTAAATAAATAATCTATAACTGTAAAATCATTATTTCCCGCAAAAGTTACTATATATTTTTTATTATGTTTTTCCCTAATTTCTTTAAAATATTGTGCTGCTAAATTTAAAACCTCAATTGAATCTTTTTTATTCTCTATCATATACTGAGTAACCTTTAACTCATTAGTACTTTCATCATAATAACAGCATCCAAAAACTCCTACGCATATTGGTTTTCTATTAACATAATGTTCTAAATCAAAATATATAGCACTTTTATAAAATTCCACATCATCTGTCACTGGTAATGCATAATGATTATCACACTTACCAACTTTTGCTGTATTTTCTCTTAAAATCATTTTACCACTCTTTCTAATATTTGAATATTTTCCGCAGTCAAATTATAAATAACATCTTTTCTTTCAACTATTATTTGTAACTTTTTCTTCACCCTTTCATCCTTTAATGCCTTAGTAATAAGTTCTCTTGTTGGATTTACACAAACTGGGGAACCAACTAATTCAAACATTGAAAAATCCCCAGACGTATCTCCATATGCATAGCTTTTTGATAAGTCAATGTTGTATTTGTATACAAAATCCATTATAGCTTCTTTTTTGCTGTCACTATCCCACATTGGAATTACTTCTCCTGTATAAATATCTCCATTTAATTTATATACTGCTCCCCTATAATCATCGAATCCATGTTTACTTGCCATTTCTCTAACTAATTCTACTGGACTTCCTGATATAGTAATTACTTTATGTCCTTGTTCTCTATGCCATTTAATTTTGTCTCTTGTATAAGTATACACCCTATCGCCTTTTTGTTCCACAACCTTTTTTGCAATAAACTCAACTTGTGATCTATGCATTCCTTTTACAGCTTCTATGTATATTGAAGCCATTTTCAACAGATAATTATCATAATTACCTTTTCTTTTATCCCATTTTAAGTACTCAGGTCTAACATCATTGTACCATTTTTCAGGTTCTATTATCTCATATTTAACAAGTTTTTTAAAAACTTCTGATAATAATCCCTGTCTATATAAAGTACCATCTATATCAAAAAATGCCGCTGCTGTTTTCAATTATACCATTCCTTTCATCATTATCATAAATATAATACTATATTTTATAAAATTATAACAAAATATATACACATTACTATTATACTAAAAAAACTCTTTTCATTACTACCATTAATAAAAATAAAAACTGCTGCACTAGAACTTTTCTTTGCAGCAGTTAATTTATTAAAATGCAGGTATAATACTTCCTTTATATTTTTCCTTTATAAATTCTTTAATCTCCTTAGAATTTAATGCTTCACTTAAAACTTTTATATAAGATTTGTCCTTATTTTCTTTTTTTACTACAAGTATATTTGCATAAGGTGAATCTTTAGATTCAATTGCAATAGCATCTTTTGTAGGATTTAAATTAGCTTGCAGTGCATAATTCGTATTGATAACTGCAGCATCAACATCATTTAATGCTCTTGGAAGTTGAGGAGCATCCAATTCTTGAATTTTTAAATTAAGTTTATTTTCTATTATATCAAATTTTGTTACAAGTTCACCCTTTTTAAGTTTAATAAGCCCTTCGTTCTCTAATAATCTAAGTGCTCTAGAACCATTAGTTGGATCTTTAGGTATAGCTATAGAAACATTATTTTTAAATTGATCTATCTTTTTTATTTTATTAGAGTATAATCCCATAGGTTCCAAATGTACTTTTACAGTATAATCTAATTTAGTACCTTTTTCTGAATTAAATTTATTTAAATAAGGGATATGTTGGAAAAAGTTTGCATCTAATTCTCCATCATTTAATGCTGTATTTGGTATAACATAATCATTAAATATTTTAATTTCAAGCTTATACCCTTTCTTTTCAAGTATAGGTTTTATTTTTTCTAAAATTTCTGCATGAGGTACAGGCGTTGCTCCTACTACTATTGTCTTTTTGTCTTGATTTTTTGAGGCTTCTTTTGAATTTCCACAACCTACTAAACCAAAAATTAAAAATACTGAAATAATTACTGTAATTATCTTTTTCATTTCTATCTCTCCTTTTTTAATTTCATGAATGCTTTAACGATTTAATGTTTTAAATCGTTAAAGTCATCTAGGTATAACATTTTAACTTTGCACTGCAAAGTATTCATACTCATATGTAATTTGAAGTTTTGATTTAATAAACATAAACAAAATTTATTTCAAAATCTTATATACTAAATTTCCAAACCACTGCATTAGCTGAACTAATATTATAAGAATTATTACTGTATATATCATTACATCTGTTTTAAACATATAATATCCATATGTTACTGCTACATCACCAAGTCCACGTCCACCTATAGCACCTGCCATAGCTGAATATCCAACTACAGTTATAGCTGTTAAAGTAATACCATTTATTATAGAAGGAAGTGCTTCACTAATTATAACTTTAAAAATTATTTGCCAGTTACTAGCCCCCATAGCTTTTGCCGCTTCAACAATTCCATAATCAACTTCTTTCATGGCTCCTTCAATAACTCTAGTTGCAAAGGGCATAGCTCCTATTGTAAGTGGTATTATAGCTGCTGTTGTACCTATAGTTTTACCTACAATTAATTTAGTTATAGGAACTATAGCTATCATAAGTATTATAAATGGAAAAGATCTAAGAATATTTATTATAAAATCCAAAATAGAATAAATGTATTTATTGGGCTTTAAACCTTTTTCACTAGTTACTATAAGTATGACAGAGGGAATTATTGCAAGTACAACTGCTAATATAGTTGATACTACTACCATGTAAATTGTTTCTAAAAGTGCTGGAAAAAGAATTTGTTTAAATAACATTTTTTATCACCTCACAATCTATCATTTGCCATGGAATATTATTTATATTTAAATATGCAATAACTTTTTCTTTATTATTATCTGCAATATTAATAATAAGACTTCCAAATACATCTTCTCTAAATCTTTCAAGCTTACCCCATTCAATAGAAAAATTAATATCCAATTCTCTTGCCATAGAAGTTATTACACATTGATTACTCTTTTCTTTTGAATAAAATAATTTTATATTTACTCCGTAATCTGGGATAATTTCTTCTTCTCCTAATAATCTTTTCATTGTTTCACTAGGTTTTAAAAATAAATTTTCTACTTTTCTTAATTCCTTTATTTCACCATTTTCCATTACAGCTGCTCTCTCACATATTTCTTTTATAACTTCCATTTGGTGAGTCACTATAACTATTGTTATTCCTAATTCATCATTTATTTTCTTCAATAATTTTAATATAGATTTTGTTGTTTCAGGATCCAAAGCTGATGTAGCCTCATCACAAAGTAAAATTTTAGGATTCAATGTTAAAGCTCTCGCTATAGCAACTCTTTGCTTTTGACCACCACTCAACTCTGAAACTTTACTTTTATATTTATCTTTAAGTCCCACTAATTCTAAAAGTTCCATAACTCTACTATGTATTTTTTCTTTACTTATTCCCCAAAATTCCATTGGAAGAGCTACATTATGAAATACATCTTTTCTACTTAACAAATTGAAATTTTGAAATATCATACCTAATTCTTTTCTAAACTCCATTAACCCTTTCCCTTTTAAAACATTAATGTTTTTATTCATTACTTCTAAATTACCTGAATCACACTCCTCTAATTTGTTTATGCATCTCAATAATGTAGATTTTCCCGCGCCACTTTTACCTATTATTCCAAATATCTCTCCTCTTCCAATTTCTAAATTCACATTATTTAGAACTTTCACATTAGAATAGCATTTATTTAAACTTTGTATTTTTATCAAAGCTATACCTCCTTTACTCTTATAAAAAAAATAAAGCTAGAGAATAATCTCTAGCTTGCTTTACAAAACTAAAATCACTCTCATCTCTCAGCATAATGCTGCAGGAATTGGCACCGTTATATTGCTCTATGCAATACCGGTTGCCGGGCTTCATCGGGCCAGTCCCTCCACCTCTCTGGATAAGTACTAAGATAATATTTAATTTTAAATAACTGTCTTAATTATATTAATATAATTTAAAATTGTCAATACTTTTTTTGCAAGATTTTATATTAAATATTTCAAATTTGATTTATTTTTGTATCTTTACACAATACATATTTTTTTATAGTATTCATTTGATTTAATTTTAATAGAAAAAATTCACATCCCACTATACAAAATCCTTCTTCAGGTTTTACCCACTTTACTTCACATAAGCACCAAAATGATGGATTATTATCTATTTTCATAAGAAATGATATAAAATCATCTTTCTTAAGTTTTATTCTACTCTTAAAACATATTCCGCTTTCTGACAAATTTATTGCTGTAAGTATAGGTCTATCCCCTGTAAAATTTTTATATATGCTTTTGTTGTTAATAACTGGATAATATAAATCTAATTTAAAATCAACTCTTTTATATTTTCTTTTCTCCACATTATATTTATCTGAATTAAAATAGTCGACATGTGCCATTCATACCCCACCCCTTCCATTCATATTATATCATATTTAGTATAATCATTTTTAACTCAACTCTTATACAATGAACTTATAATTTCATCTTTATGTAATGTTTACTATAACTGATAATCTTATTTATTTTTTCTATTTTAAACCCAACAATAGTATATTGACAAATATGAATTACTATGTTAAAATTTCATTGAGAATTGTTTTCATTCGCAATTACAAGGAGGTTCTATTATGAGCATAACTGATTTAAAGCCAGGTCAAAAAGCTTTTATAAACAATATAGAAGGTAATGAAAAATTAGCTAAAAGGCTTTTTGCTTTAGGCTGTATAGAAGGTACTGAAGTATTATTAAAAAGAACTGCTCCTTTAGGAGATCCTCTTATAATAAACTTTAGAGGTTTCGATTTAGCTATAAGAAAAAATGATGCAAAAAATATATTCATCAAGGAGGTTTAAACACTTAAATGTTTACCGCAGCTTTAGTTGGAAATCCAAATGTAGGGAAAACCACACTTTTCAATTTACTAACTGGTTCTAATCAATATGTAGGAAATTGGGCAGGAGTTACTGTTGAAAAAAAAGAAGGTTTTTTAAATACAAATTTTAAAATAGTAGATTTACCAGGTATATATGCTATGGACACCTTTTCAAATGAAGAAAAGGTATCAAAAAACTTTTTACTTAACGGCAACGTAGATGTGATAATTAATATAGTTGATGCTTCTAATCTTGCTAGAAATCTATATTTAACTACTCAATTAAAACAGTTTAACAAACCAATAATATTAGTTTTAAATATGATTGATGTAATTGAAGCTGAGGGAACTATAATAGATTTTAATAAACTAGAAAATCTATTAGGTGTTACTGTTATTCCTATAGCTGCTTCTAAAAGCAAAGGAATAGATAAAATTGAAAATATTATTTTAAACAATAACTTTAATTTTACATCATGTTTAAATACACATAATTTCAAAAGTGAAAAAGAAACTTATAATTACATTGAAAAAATCTTAAGTCAATGTATTAAGTACAATAATACTCAAACTGAAACTCCAACTGATAAAATAGATAAAATTGTACTGCATAAATTTTTATCCTATCCAATATTTTTGTTTATATTATTTATTATATTTAAATTTACTTTTAATTGGGTTGGACAACCTTTAGCTGATCTATTAGATTTAGGACTGAATAATATTTTAATACCAAAACTAAATTTACTTTTATCAAATTCAAGTCAATGGTTTAGATCTCTTCTAGTTGACGGAATTATAAATGGTGTAGGTTCTGTCATCGTATTTTTACCAATAATTTTAACATTATTCATGGGTATATCTTTTCTTGAAGATAGTGGTTATATGGCAAGAGCTGCATTTATAATGGACAAGCTAATGCGCAAAATGGGACTTTCAGGTAAAGCATTTATACCTTTAATAGTAGGTTTTGGATGTTCTGTACCAGGTATAATGTCTGCTAGAACATTAGAAAGTGAAAAAGATAGGAAACTTACAGCATTACTTGTACCACTTATGTCTTGTAATGCTAGATTACCTGTTTATGCATTGATTGCTACAATATTCTTTCCAAATAATAAAACGTTAGTAGTATTTTCTCTTTATTTACTTGGAATAATATTAGCATTCATAATAGGATTTTTATTTAAAAATACAATTTTCAAGAAAGATGAAGAACCATTTTTAATTGAACTTCCTGATTATAAAATGCCTAATTTTAGGAATCTATTACTACACACTTGGGATAAAGGTAAAGGTTTCTTGAAAAAAGCTGGAACAATTATCTTTTCAATTTCAATTTTAGTTTGGCTGCTATCTAATTTCAATTTTAATGGAATGGTTAATAACATTAATGAAAGTTTTCTTGCTTATTTCGGAAAGATACTAGCTCCAATTTTTAAACCTTTAGGATTTGGTACTTGGGAAACTTCAGTGTCCCTACTTACAGGACTTATGGCAAAAGAAGTTATTGTAAGTACTATGGGAGTAATTTATGGTGGAAACTTAAAATTAATTCTTCCACAATATTTTAATGCATTATCAGCTTATACTTTTTTAGTATTTATATTACTATATACACCTTGCATATCTACTGTAGCAGTAATGCGAAAAGAATACGGAAGAAAAATGGCTATTTTCTCTGTTTTATATCAAATTGGTTTAGCCTGGATTGTATCATTCTTAATATTTAATATTGGTAATTTATTTATTTAGAGGTGTTATTATGTTTGTAGAAATATTAATTACTGTAATAATAATTAGTGCTGCAAGTTATTTTTTATACAAAAATATTAAATCCAAAGCATCAGGAAAATGTAACTGCAGTAATTGTTCTTCACACTGTACTTATTATGGAAAGAAAAAAGAAGAAGAAAAACAAAAAGATAATTAAAATTAATTTTTAAAAAAGCTTTCTGCTTAAGCAGAAAGCTTTAAATTTTCCCAAAGTTTACCTTATGAAAATCATCCTCATTTAGACTTTATTCTTTGTATTTTAATCTTTGTTTTAATAGCTGTTATTTAAAGCATTCTTTACATATCTAATATCTACATTATCCTTTACAAACATATTTATCATTTTTGATGCATATTTCTTAGATATTTTTTCTACATTAGATGCATACTTTATATCATTTTTCTCTAAAAGGTATTTTAAATATTTCAATTGCTTTTTAGTAATTAAATTTTTTCTTTCTAATTCATCATCCATATCTATTTTATAAACTAAATTAAAGATCAAAGGTAAATCTAAAACATCTTCAAAATTGTGCAGCATTATTACATTTTTTATACTATCGTTCTTACATTCTAAATATTCATAATATAAATCAACACTTTGTCCTCCATCAATTTCATCTGTTCTATCTATTCCAATAAATTTTTCAACAGTTTTTAAATTACATCTGTTCATACCCAATTGTTCATAGTATGGTCTTATTATCCTATATAAATCTACATGATTTAAGGGAGATTCAAACTCTATTTCATACTTGTCCATTCTTTTAAGAATAAATGCTTCATCAAAAGCTATTCCATTATAAGAACACCATGTATTAAAGCTTATTATGTCCTCTTTAAATTTCATTAAAAGCTCTTTCTCATCTTCTATGTCTTCTGCAAAATACTGTTTTATATGAAACTTATCTATATCAATAAAATATCCTATAGAAACTAACATAATTTTATCTTGCTCTTTATTAAATCCAGTAGTTTCAATATCAAAATAACATATATCCTTCATATTATATGTTTTTAATACATTTCCTTTTATTTTTAATTCATTAGTACATTCTTTAATAAACATTTTTACCACCAACTTTATTTTTAAATTATCATTTTTATTATATCACAAATATACTTACAAACTATAAATACAAAAAAATTAAAACGACACATGATTATGTAAATTAATCATGTGTCATTTTAATTATTATAAAATATTTATATTACATTTTTTCAACAACATCTATACCTAATAATCCTAATCCATTTTTAATAACTTCACAAGTAGCTTCTACCATTCTTAATCTTGCCATTTTAGTTTCATCATCTTTAGCGTTTGCAATGCTGTGTGAATTATAAAATTTATTAAATGCTTTTGCAACTTCTATTATATATCTAGTAACTATAGATGGTTCCAATTTATCAATAGAATTACTTATAGCATCATTAAATCCACCAAGATTCTTAATAAGTTCAAATTCCTCTTTTGTATTTAACTTGCTGTAGTCAACTTCTTCACTTGCAGTTCCTAATTTTCTCAATATACTCTTACCTCTTGCATAAGTATATTGTACATATGGACCTGTTTCGCCATCAAAGTTAAGCATTTCTTTCCAATCAAATACTATATCTCTTTCTCTATTATTTTTCAAATAAGTAAACATTACTGCACCAATACCTATTTTCTTAGCTACTTCTTCTTTATTTTCAAGCTCTGGATTCTTTTCATTTATTGTTTCTAAAGTCTTAGATACTGCTTCATTTAATAATTCATCTAAGAATATAACTTCCCCTTTTCTTGTTGATAATTTTCTATCTGCAAATTTTACAAGTCCAAAACCTACGTGCTTACAGTTATCTGCCCACTCATTTCCCATAAGTTTTAATGTTGTAAATACTTGCTTAAAGTGAAGTGCTTGTGGTGTTCCAACTACATATATATTTTTGTAAAAATCATAAGTTTTCTTTCTATAAATAGCAGCTGTTAAATCTCTTGTTGCATATATAGTTGCACCATCTGATTTTTTAACTATACATGGAGGCATATTATAATCATCAAGCATTACAACTTTAGCCCCATTACTCTCTACAAGCAGTCCTTTTTTATCTATTTCTTCTATTACAGCATCCATCTTATCATTATAGAAACTTTCTCCTGCATAAGAATCAAATTCAACACCTAATATATCATAAATTTGCTTGAACTCTTTTAAGCTTAAATCCCTAAATCTTTTCCATAAAGCTGTTTCTTCTTTACAACCATCTTCTAATTTTTTAAAGTACATTCTTCCTTCATCGTTAAGTGCTGGATCTTTTTCTGCTTCATCATGGAATTTAACATAAATTCTTAATAATTCTTTAATTGGTTCTTCTTGTAATGCCTCTTCATTACCCCATCTTTTATAAGCTGAAATTAATTTACCAAATTGAGTTCCCCAGTCTCCAAGATGATTAATTCTTTCTACATCATAACCTTGAGAAGATAATATTTTATATAAAGAATTTCCTATAACTGTAGTAAATAAATGACCTACATGAAATGGTTTTGCAATGTTAGGTGAAGAATATTCTACAACAACTTTTTTACCTTCTCCTATATTTGCTGTTCCATAATTTTCTCTTTCACTTAATATTTTTTCTATTGTTTCTTTTCCAACTGCTGACTTATCTAAAAAGAAATTTAAATATGGTCCTAAATTTTCAATTTTTTCAAACCCGTCTTTATTAATTTTTCCTTTAAGTTCTTCTGATATCATATTTGGAGCTTTTCTAAAAACTTTTGCAAGTTTAAAGCAAGGAAATGCATAATCTCCCATATCTGATTTTGGTGGTATTTCTATAAGCTCTAATATTTCTTCCAACTGTAAATCAACATGTTCTTTTATTTTTTCTGCAATCAACTCTTTATAATCCATAATTTTACCTCCACACTTTATTTATATTAATCATTCATTTCTCCAATAATAACACTGCAAAATTAAATAACTCGACCTTCGCAGATGAAAAATAGCCGCTACGGGAAATGATATCTTGCTTAGAAACTATTCACTTCAGTAACAAGTTCTAAGCTTTACTCATATTGAAAAAAGATTTTTTAATTAATATTCCGTAGGAATCAGTAATTAAAAAATAACTTTTTTCAAATTCGTAAAGCTAAGAACTTGTAAACTTTGTTCAAATGTTTCTTACGCAATATATCATTTTCCTTCGCTAAGCAGTATTTTTTTACTGCGAAAATTAAATTAAGTAATTAAAAACCCGTCTCTACATAACATATGTAGAGACGGGTATATTTCCGCGGTACCACTCTAATTGACTAATACTAGTCCTCTTAAATATTTAACGCATATAGCGACTTACCCTACTAAGATATATTCTTTTCAAGCAGTTTCTCCAAGGTTCTCTTCCTCCTTTATTTCCTACAAGGCTTCCACCTTCCCTTGCTCGCTTAAGAAAAATTAAAAGAGTACTCTCCTTTTCATAGAATTTATTATATTATGTTTTACAATACATTATATTATTACTAATTGATTTTTGTCAAGATAATGTTAAAGTATTCTTACACCAATATTATACATATTCCTATAAATATATATTGTTATATCAATTTTTCGATTTTATTCGCGATTTTAATATATTTTTCCTAGATAATTTCTGAAAATAGTATATAATAAATATAAAAGCAACTTTAGTCCTAAAGGGTTATTGTTTTTAGGAGGATAGTATGAGTAATTATATTATTAAAAAAGTATTAAACAATAATGTTGTTGTGGCAAAAAAAAATACTGAAGAAGTAATACTAATTGGTAAGGCAATAGGATTTGATTTAAAAAAAGGATACGAAGTTCCTAAAAACAGAATAGAAAATATGTTTATTAAGGCATCATCTGAATCAGAAGAAAATTATGAGAAAATTCTTAAAATTATCGATCGTAAAATTGTAGGTATTTCTGAGGAAATTATATCCTTATGTGAAAAGGAACTAAATGTTAAATTAAATGATGCTCTCCATGTTTCCTTACCAGACCATATTAACTTTGCCATAAGACGTATAAGAAAAGGTATTCAAATGAGGAACCCATTTTTACATGAACTTATAGCATTATATCCAAAAGAATATGACTTAGCATCAAAAGCTGTATCAATGATTAATGAACGTTTTAATGTTTATTTGCCCAATGATGAAATTGGTTTCATATGTCTTCATATTAACGCAGCTATTAATTCTGACAATGTAAGTAATCCTTTAACCTATACGAAAAAAATTGGTGAAATTATGGCTTTAATTGGTGAATTACTAAAAAAGAAGCTTGATAAAAATGGCTTAGAGTATGCTAGAACAATAACACATATAAAATTTACATTAGAAAGAATAACACAAAAGAAGACAATAAAAAATTACTTACTTGACAGTATAAAACAGCAATTATGCAACGAATACACAGCTGCTATTAAAGTATCCATAAAAATTGAAAGTCTATTTTCAGTTCATGTTCCTGAAGATGAGATAGGTTATATAGCTCTTCATCTTAAACGACTTTCTGAAATTTAACTTTTATTAATTATAATATGCTTTCATTAGTTTCATACTCAACTTTCAAAGATGAAATACAATCGCTGCAGAAAATGAATTTCATAATAATAATATATAAAAATAGGTTATCACTTTAGATAACCTATTTTTTACTATTATAATGCTATTTCATTTTTTATTATATCTTCATAAGTTTGTCTTTTGCATATAATTTTACTTTCTCCATCTTTTACCAAAGCTACTGCTGCCTTTGGAATTTTATTATAATTATTACTCATCGAATAACAATATGCTCCTGTAGATGACACCGCTAAAATATCATCACTTTTAGCCTCACTTATATTTGTATCTTCAATTAAAATATCACCTGATTCACAACATTTTCCACATATTGTTACCTCTTTATTATTTATATTTTTAAAATTATTAGCAATACAGCATTCATATTGTGATTTATATAGAGCTGGTCTTATATTGTCAGTCATTCCACCATCTACTGCTACATATTTTCTTACATTAGGTATCTCTTTTATAGCACCAATCTTATATAATGTAGTACCTGCATTTCCAATTATTGACCTACCAGGTTCTATAGTTAATTTGGGTTCTTCCATATTCAATTCTTTACATTTTACTTCTATTTTATTTAAAATAACTTCACAATATTCTTCTATCTCTTTTGGTTTGTCTCCTTTTGAATAATATATACCAAAGCCTCCACCTAAATCTAATTCTTTAATTTCATAATTCAACTCATCTTTAACTCTTTTTATAAGATCCATCATTATTTCTGCACAATCTTCATAAGGTTCAATATCAAAAATTTGAGATCCTATATGACAATGAAATCCTATTAAATTAATATTTTCAAAACTTATTACTTTTTTTATCATCTCTAATATACTATTTTCAACCATTGTAAATCCAAATTTTGAATCAATCTGTCCAGTTTTTATGTAATCATGTGTATGTGCTTCAATCCCTGGAGTAATTCTCATTAAAATTTTCTGCTTTTTACTCTTTTGCTTACCAATTTCATTAATTTTTTCTATTTCATATAAACTATCTACTACAAATGTGCCAACACCCAAATTTAATCCCATTTTAATTTCTTCAACAGTTTTGTTATTTCCATGAAATATAACACGTTCCATAGGAAAATTACTTTTATAAGCTGTATATAGTTCTCCACCTGATACGACATCTAAATTAAGACCCTCTTCGTTTATTATTTGGCACATAGCTTTAGGTAAAAACGCTTTTCCTGCATAAGCTACTTTATTTTTACCTTTCAAACCTTTAAAACTATTTATATATCTTCTACAATTTTGTCTAACTAGTTTTTCATCTATAACATAAAGTGGTGTACCATATTCATTTGCTAAATCTACAGCATTTTGTCCACCTATATGTAATGTATTATCAATTACATTCATTGTTCCAAATAATTTCATTGTTAATTCCCCCAAGTTATAAATTAAATTGTTCTGCTACAATTTCAATTGCTTTCGCTTTATCACTCTGTTTTATAGCACAAGTAATTCTAATTTCTGATGTAGTTATCATTTTTACTTCTATTTTATTATCACTAAACAATTTAAATATTTTAGCTGCTACACCTGATGTAGTTTTCATACCTATACCAACTACAGAAAACTTTGTTATATTCTCATCAATTGCTATATTTTTATTACCTGAATATTTATTAATTATATTCATACAATCTTTTAACTCTTCTTTAGGAAGTGTAAATGATACATTAACTTTACCATTCATAGGTGCAGTTTGACTTATCATATCAATATTTATTCTTTTATTTGCTATTTCACTAAATAAAGTTGATATTATATTTATATCAAAATCAATATCCTTTAATGTTACAGCTACATCATCGTCACTAGTTGCTAATCCAGTAATTATTTTACTTTCCATTCCCATATCGTTTGCCTCCTTAATATAAGTACCTTTTTTATCTCCACTATTTAATGCAACATACACTGGAATTTTATATTTTTCAGCCAATTCTATTGACCTTGAATGCATTACTCCTGCACCTACACTTGAAAGTTCAAGCATTTCTTCATAATCTATAACATCTAACTTTTTAGCATTTTTATACTTTCTAGGATCTACACTATATATCCCTTCTACATCAGTATATATTTCACAGACAGCATTTAATTGTACTGCAAGTGCAACAGCTGATGTATCAGACCCTCCTCGTCCTAAAGTAGTTATATCTCCATTCTCACTTATACCTTGAAATCCAGCTACTATTACTATATTTCCTTCACTAAGGCTTTTTTGTATTTTTGAACACTCTATGCTATCTATTAATGATTTTCCATAAACTCCATTAGTTTTTATTCCTACTTGATAAGCCGTATAACTTATACACTTTTCTCCAATTTCTTTTATGGCCATTGATATTAATGAAGCTGACACCATCTCACCTGTAGATAGTAGTGCATCTAATTCTCTCTTATCTGGAGTATTAGAAATATCTTTTGCAAGTTTAACTAAATTATCTGTAGTATCCCCCATAGCAGATACAACCGCTACAACACTATTTCCTTCATTTTTCTTTTTTACTAATAATCTTGCTACATTTTTAATTTTTTCTATGGTAGCCACAGAACTTCCACCATATTTTTGTACAATAACTGCCACATTTGTTACCCCCTTTTTTGTTTAAAAAAATTGCGGCAAGGAAACCTTGCCGCAATTTATATATCAAAATAATAAAATAAATGCATAAGATACTTCCTTGTAGCTCTCCACACATTAGCGTGCGACAGTTTTACATATATTCTATATAAAACCAGAAAATAAACCTGCCAATTTACTTTCTTCGGCTGTTGCTCCTTTCCTTATCTTCACTGTTTGCCAACTCAAATAAGTACTATTAACTTCAGCACCTCTACCCTAGGTAAAATTTCAATATTAAATTTTTATTAGTTTAACATAAAAAGCAAATCAATGCAAGTATTTTTAACTCAATTTTTAATATGGATTTACATGTACCATACAATGAATTATATTTTCTTGTAAATTTTCTATATTAAAGTGTACTTTTTCTGCTATATCATGAGCTTCACTGAAAGATACATTTTTATTAACAGAAATCTCAACATCTACATATAACTTATTTGCATGTAATCTTGTTTTTAACTCATCTATTCTTACTACACCTTTAGTTCTCTTTATTTCATTTTTTATTATTTCAACGGTATTATCATCTGCTGCATGATCTACTAATTGATTAATAGCATTTTTATATATACTTACTGCAACTTTTAGTATTAATACACATATTAATATAGAAGCCAATGGATCAAATATAGGATAACCATGTCTAGCTCCTAAAATCCCTATAAAAGTTCCTATAGATGAAAATGAATCAGATCTATGATGCCATGCATCAGCCTTTAAAGCTGAACTTTGTATTTTTTTAGCAGCTTTAACAGTATATCTATACATCCATTCCTTTATAATTATAGAAGTTACAGCAGCATATAAAGCTAATCTACCTGGTATATAAAAATTTTTAACAGCAATTAATTTTATTCCTTTATATCCTATTCCCACTGCTGTTAACATAAGTATTGCTGCTAATATTTTGGTAAATATAGGTTCTAATTTTTCATGACCATATGGATGTTCTTTATCTGCTGGTTTGCTTGATACCTTCAGCCCTATAATTACAGCTGCAGTACTTAACACATCTGATAAGGAATGAATGCCATCTGATACCATTGCAGTACTTTTACTTATTATACCGGCTGTAACTTTTATTATAGATAATATAATATTAAGAATTATAGACATTTTAGATACTTTCTTAGCAATCATATACCTTTCATTTGAGTTCACCTTTACAACTCATTTTTAATTGATAACAAACTCATACTCATTATTATATAGTATATGATTACAATTTCCATTTTGTAACTACTTTCAAGCATCAATATTAAATATCAATTGATAATGAAATTTGATATTACTAAGTCTATAATCTACTTATAAATTCTGCTAAACATGTTATTGGTTTACCACAAGCATAGTTTTCACACATATATACACTTACATTATTTTTTCCTCTAGGACATTCCCTTATATAAGGAATTAAATCTTGTATTTCTCTTTCTTCATTTAATACAACAGTTGTAAATGGTAAAAATCTATCATTAACTTCTTTAATCATTCGTTTTACAATTTCATTATCTTTATTTCCACAAATAACAATTTCTTTACCACCTACTTTGTTATATAATATTACCATATTAAAAAATGTATACAAACTTGGATTATTGTTTATTCTTCCACCAAAAGTATCAAACATTTTACTTACTTTATTCTCTAATTCAATGTTACCCGTTATTTTATATAATCTAAACATATCCAAAACAGCTGCAGAATTTCCTGATGGGATAGCTCCATCATAAATTTCCTTTGGTCTAACTATGAGCTTTTCACCATCATTTCCATATAAAAAGAACCCTCCATTACTTTCATCCCAAAATAAATTAATCATATCCTCATTTAAATTCACTGCTAATTTTAAGTACTTACTTTCAAAAGTGGCTTCATACAACTCTATTAATCCCCAAATGAAAAATGAATAATCATCTAAGTAACCTAAATGTGCAGCTTCACCCTCTCTATATCTTGCCATTAATCTCCTATTATCATTCATTAAATTGTTTAAAATAAATTCTACTCCATTTTTAGCGCATTCAATGTATTTATCACAATTAAAAACTCTACCAGCATAAGATAATGCTGCAATCATAAGTCCATTCCATGAAGTCAATATTTTATCATCTTTGTAAGGATGTATCCTTTTTTCTCTATAATCAAAAAGTTTTTCTCTTATATTGTTTAGTTTATCTTTTAATTTTTTATTATTTTCTATTTCATCTAAATTACTATTTATTAAATTAGGTATATTCAACCCTTCAAAGTTTCCTTTAGAAGTAATATCATAATACTTACAATAAATTTCTTTTTCTTCCTCCTCTAATAAATCCTCAATTTCTTTTTTATCCCAAACATAAAATTTTCCTTCAACTCCCTCTGAATCTGCATCTTCAGCGCAATAAAAGCCTCCTTCTTTTGATGTCATATCTCTAATTACATACTCAAAAATCTTTTGTGCAACCTCTTTATAAAATTCATTTTTAGTTACCACATAAGTCTCTGTGTACACAAATGCCAAAAGTGCATTATCGTAAAGCATTTTTTCAAAGTGAGGAACAAGCCATGTTTCATCTGTAGAGTATCTACAAAATCCATATCCTACATGATCAAATAGGCCTCCTTTATACATACTTTTAAGTGTTTTTTCCACCATATATAAAGCTTTATCATCACCGCTATTTGTATAATATTTTAGTAAAAAACTTAGATTATGAGGTATTGGAAATTTAGGAATTAATCCAAAGCCTCCATATTCAAGCTCAAAATTATCTTCTAGTTCTAAATATGCTTTTTCCATTATTTTATTATCTAATTTTCTATTTATATCTACTATTGATTCTCTCATATTCTCTAAAGCATGATTGCTTTTTTTAACTATGCTTTCCCTATCATTTTTCCACATAGTACTTATTGAATTTAATATAGTTTTTAAACCTGCACTTCCATATCTATCTTCTTTTGGGAAATATGTTCCCACATAAAATGGTTTCTTATCAGGTGTCATAAATACAGTTAGAGGCCATCCTCTACTACCAGAAAACATCTGACAAAAGGTCATATATATACTATCAATATCAGGTCTTTCTTCTCTATCAACTTTTATAGGAACATAATTTTCATTTAATAGTTTTCCTACCTCTTCATCTTCAAAAGATTCTCTTTCCATTACATGACACCATACACACAAAAAGGTAATAGTTGGTTTATTATCCATGTATTTTTCTGTATAGTACAGCATATAATTTGCTCATTATAGATATATACTGTATAATTTAGAAAAGTCATTATTAACATTTTAAAATTCTATTTTATTATGGCTTTTTTACATATTGTTTGGAGGTATTTTGATGATAATAGATATTACACAAGTTACTAAATTAGATAGAGTTTATAGACCAGGTTCACCCCCTTTAAAAGTAGAAAAAATAAAGTGTTTTGAAGGAACTAAAAAGGAATATACTACAACCTTGTTTTCTTGTGCCGTTCATAATATGGGAACTCACATAGATGTTATGAGTTCAAATGTATTATTGGAAAATGAAAGATTAATAGCATCAGGAATAAAATTTGATGTTTCGCATATAACTGATAGACCAGTTGAATTGGATGATTTAGATGTTTCACAGATTAAAGAAGGTCATTTTATATTTTTTCAAACAAATTGGGATAAATATTTAGATGATGAAGAAAAGTATAATATGCACCCTGAAATTTCTATGGAAGTTATTAAATATTTAGTAGATAAGAAGGTTAATATGATAGGAATAGATACTTTAGGACTTGGTCGTAGTAGAAATCATGGACTTATAGATGTTTTCCTTGGAAAATGTGGTATCTATGCAATTGAAAACTTAACTAATCTTGATAAAATACCCGAAAAAGATTTCAAAGTATATTGCTTGCCTATGAAAATAGAAGGACTAGACGCATTTCCTGCTAGAATATTAGTTGAATTTTAATTAAATCAAGTATTTAAGGGCAACTTCACTTTTTTTATATTGGACTTGCTCTTTTCTTATTGATTTTATTTTCTTTCATTTAACTTCTTTCCTAACTTATTACCTTCCCAAACTGTCATCAATGGCAACTGGATTAATTACACACTCTTTAATACTACTGACCGCCCCGAAGGGGGTCAGGAATAGCCAATGCTTACAAAGACAGGCTTATCTTCTTTTTTAGCCTTTTGGAACGCCTCGGGACACCATGAAAACCAATTTATAGGGTTATATGCATGCTGTAACAAGTAAGGCGACTTTTCATTTATTAATCTATTTGCCTTTCTATTTTTACTTTCAGGTATAGTCATTATTTAACCTCCCAAAATTTTTATTCTAGTTTATTATGTCTTAGTTTTACCACTTTATTCAGAACAATGAAATATTAAAGTAAATACGTGGACTAATCTAACGGGTTATAGAAAATTTATCTCAATTTTAAGTGGCTCATCTCCAATACGAGTTAACCTAATATCTTTTATAATAGACTTTAATAAACGATTAATCTCTTTATCTGATAAATTATTATTATAGCTTTCAATAATTCCATCAAGTACAGCTATTTTATCCTCAATTTGCACACTTTCAGCAAGTTTAAGACGTTTTTCAAGTTGTTCGATACGTTCCTCTGAGACTTCAATACGTCCCATCCATTTGTTACGACGACTTATATACTCATCTTTGGTGTATATTCCCTCATCAAAACTATCTGTAACACGTTCTAAAGTATCTGTATATCGTTCAATATCTTTATTTAAAGTTTCTATTTCCTTAATTATTGCCTCAAGCTCTTTATCCTTACCCTCAGCATTTTTTAGATACTCTATCAATTCATTTCTATAATTCTTTATATCATCAAATACTAAGTTTAAAACCGTAATAACAGAAATACCTCTATTTTTACATAACTCATTAGTTACCAAATCTCTATGCTGACATTTTTTAATAGTATCACTCCATTTATTTTTTCTCGCTTTCTGAACAACCATACTTGATCCACATACCCCACAACGTATTAGCCCACTTAACGGTGTTAAACTGGCTACTGTCTTTTTTCCTACAAGTTTCCTATCCTTTAAAATCTGATTAACTACCTCCCATAACTCAACCGTTACTATACGTGGAAATGCATTTTCTACAACAATCCATTCCTTCGAGTCTTTACGTTCAATAGGTGTAGTTTTTCGATTTTTATGACCTGAACCTTTTGTTTTTCCATAAACATAAGTACCTTTATACGTATGACTTGTTGCCATACGATAAATGGCAGTATGACTCCATAATTTTCCCTTACTTGTTCGTTCTCCACGACAATTTAATGAATGAGCAATATTATATAAAGCCTCCCCTTTTTTAATTTCTTCAAATACATAACGCACGATTCTTGCTTTATCCTCATCAATAATCAACGTTTTATCAGCTCTATTATAAATATATCCGTATGGCGGAGTGCCGTTCACCCATTTTCCTGCTTTAGCCCCTGCTATTTTACCCGCCTTTAGACGTTTTTTTATCTGCTTAAATTCAAGTTTTGCAACAAAACCCATTAAATCAGCATTTAAATCATCTGCCTCATTTGTAAAGTCATATGTCTTATATGGTGTAATAACTTTAATATTATTATTTAAAAAGAGTTCCTTTATCAATTCTAAATCCTTACCATTACGACTCAGCCTATCATAATCGTGTATAACTATACCTTCATAAGCATTTTCCCTATTTTTAATCTCATCATATATCTCAGAAAATACAGGTCTAAATTCTATAGAATCCGAACTTCCAACCTCTGAACATATCTCGTAAGAATAACCTTTTGACTCACACAGCTCAATTAACGTTCTTTTATGATTTTCAAGGTCTTTTTCCTCATCTCCTCTTGATTTACGTAAATAGATAAGTACGTGTATCTTTTCCATCTTTAGTTCCTCCTCTTCGCTTATTATACTCAAAATTATACCACCATATACCACGCGGTATCTAACGGTATTTTATGGTAAGTTACGTGAATAGAATTACTCGTAACCTTAATCTATGTATTTAGTAAATAAAAAGAGTTTTGTTACAGGGATATATAAAAATTTTTATAGTATGTTGATTCTATAAAGGCGTAATTGTTAAAATATATATATATAGGAATGTTTAAATAAAACTATTCTGTTACTTTTTGAAAACAAGAAAGGGATTTGTAATGAATAACGATAATAAATTAGTTATAGAATATAACGACTTTAGAGTAATTGAAGAAACCGATAAATATATATTAGGTCATCTTTGGGAGCAAGCTTATTTATATGATAAAGAGTCAAAGAACGAGATTCTATTATGTGAATTTTATGGAGAATGTAATTGTGGCGTTATAGATAAAAATAATGAGTGGTGTGTTGTTGCTGGTGATATACTTGCTATATGGAAAAACGGAAAAATTGTAATTATTGATAAAGAGGAATTAAAATGGGTTCATGATATAAGAATAAAAACTTCAAAAATTATTGAATGTCTTATTGACCCATGGGCTACCAATTCTGCAATTTGGCAACTTAACATTGATAATATGGAACTAATGAAAATTTCAGATTTTGATAGTTATAAGAATAAACCTTATAGCGATAACGTTGAATGGTAATCTTATATACACTTTAAATTAATAGAGAAGATTTATATGAACTATGGAGGTATGTATTTTGAACAAACTATTTGAAATTAAATATTCTATTTTTGAAAATCATAAAGAAGAATTTAAAAACATGACACTTGAGGAATTTGAAAAAGACTATAACGACATTTACGGAATGTTTACATTAATTTTCGATGGCAATAAGTTTATTGCGTATCTTGATAACGAGGAAGAGTTTTCTCTTGAAACACGCAGCGTATTTTCTGAACTAATTCCATCTTATTTTGACGCCTTAATATATATTATAAAAAACTTAGATAACTTCCCTTGTCTATTTTTAAAGTATATAGAAAATTCTACTACATGGCTAAGATTAGATATTAAAGAAACTGAAATTATTGCAAGCGAAATTGAAATAGAATGGAACAATGAAATGAACACAGGCTTTAGTAATTCCGTATCAAAGCGTGTTGAATTATTTGAAAAAATAAATGAAAAAAGCTGGGGAGATATTTCTATAAGTAAAAACCTTTTTAAGGAGGAGGTTATAAAAAAATTATATAGTTTTATTCAGGAAATTAATGACGTAAATCCTTCCCTATTAAGGAGTAGAGTATTTTCCAAACATATAGAATTTTTACAAGATAACGGTATAGAAATTATATCTGCTTAACGTTATTAAGTAATACAAGAACTTTCTTTATATTTTTAAGAATTAACGTAAGCAAGATAATGAAAGGAGATTTTTAAATGGCAATGATACATGAATTTATTCTTGTCCCAAAATACAATGAATGGGATTGGTCTTATGACAATGTAGTCCGTGATTCCTGTGGAGAAATTGATATGCTTAAATCAGGTATTAAAGATTTTGTGGAAATACATGATGATATTATTATTTATATTAATGATACTTTAAATTGGATTCCAAGTAAAAATCCAGCTTTTGAAGATATGCCAAAGGGATTTGGTTTAAACCATTATGGCATTACTCTATTTGATAAAGAGTCTGCTCCAATTATAAAAAATATTTTTAGTGGTTGGATTAAAATATTTTCTCAAGCTCCTTCAAAATTCAAATTAACTGGGGAATACGAATTAGGTAGTGAAACATATGAAAAAATACAATTAGAAAGAAATAAAGTTATTGATTCTTTTGAAAAAATGTTCTTATTGGCTAATAAATTGGAGAATGAAAACTATTATTTAATCCATTTAGGTATTTAAAACCATTAAATTAAGAAAGACTCGTAGTATTATTCGTAATTACGAGTCTTTTTAGTCCCCTATATCCTCTTTCACTACTGTGTTATGTAGTTCTTTTATTGCCAATCGAATAATCCCATTTAACGTAATATCAAATACACCGTAAGGATTCTGTTTCTTATAAAATTCTACTAACTCATTTAAATATTTATTAGTATCCTCATCTAAACGCAAACTCATAGTTTTAACTATTTTAACTTTTTCCGCCACTACAAACTACCTCCAATGTTACTACTATGTATCGAATTATATCATTATATACAACGTTAAGTAAAGGTAGAATTTCTTCAATATAAAATTATATAAAAGATAATTTAAATATGATTTCTAACAAACTCAACAAATACAAAGTATCGATTATTGTACAAAACTTAGTACATAAAGTATAGTGGCTAAAATCTTCATATTCATGCTAATAAGTAAATAAGATTACTGCATATGAATAGAATGGGTACACGGGTGGAGTATAGGGGAAAATTTTATTAGCACGTATACTCTAAAATATAGCGAGTATTTATATAACTAAGTTCCAAATGATCCCACTCAATAATTAATAGATATTTACCCTAATACCAACTAATCTTCTTTTTTACAAACGACAAACATATCAAACCCCATCTCCTCTGCTGTCTTTCTATTACGGGTTAATAATAACGGATTTACTTTAATTAAAACGCTCAAAAGTGACCCTAATTTTTCGTAATCCTTAACCCTCATTCTTTTCGTGTGATAACTTATTTACACTCTTGAATAAACTTAAACAATCCGTTCTCTATAGCCTCGTTAAGTTTATGAGTGAATATTAAAGGGTTAAGCATTAGTCCTTGAGGATTTATTGTAGAACCAAGACGCCCGACTTTTATTATTAACGGTAGCTCATCATATTTTTCAAATCCTCTAAATCCTATTTTTACATTTAATAGTCGTAAAATAGTCTTTACTGAGACGTTAAGTCGCTGAGCTAACTCTTCAACGGTTAAAAAGCGAATATTGGACGTTATAGTTTCCTCAGGATTTTCTACAAGAGTAAAGTCTGCAATTATTTTAGTACGTGGTAGATATTCTGATATTTTAAATAAATACCCTATGGATTTAAGCGGTAGTTTGTCTTGTAATTCCAAAATACTACGTTTAAATGATACCGTAAATAAATTCTTAGAACCCGAGCCTTTAAAAAATAGTTGTGCATTAAGACGGTAACCAATAGCAGTATGTTGTATTAAATTTGCCTCTTTAGCCTCATCAATGATTTTATTTATAGTATCTTTATTTTTAAGTTGTAGAATGTTTAAAATATCCTTCTTAAATTTAAACGGTTTAACATGCCCCCCTCCTTGAGTGCCTATTAGCATAAAACCTTCTTCATTCGTATTTTGAATTATATACTGTGATAATATTAAGAGAGCTCCTACTGTATTAAAGGAAACGTGCTCTAAGAGCTTGTACCCATCACAATAATGAACAGTATATTCCCCCATACGACTAATATTATCTCTTATAGCTTGATTTTTTCGCTTTTTACATTTTATAGCCTCAATTTGTTTTTGTGAATATTCATGAACCGTTGAGCCCTCAGCTATCACTCCCTTATATTCACGTGTTTCTATCCCAATAATAATGCATTCCTCGTTAATATTATTAAATATTTTCCTCATGTTATCGCTCCTCTTTAGCATTGTATAGATTTTAATAACTTTATCTTTTGGACAAAATGGTTACTTTTCTAGCGTTGTTTTAGACAAAATGGTTACCTTTATAAAAGTACTCTCACTCAAGTAAATTCAAGGTCTAAAGCCTATTTTAAAGTAGTTAACGCTCATTATATCATTTGTAAGTATGTTATTAACGGCATATAGTAATAGGCACATTAACTCGTTATTTTAGCTCCTCGCAGTGCTCATAAATTCGCCCCGCTCGTATCTGCTGACGCCCTACTTAAATAAATAGTCTATTTTACGGATTATAGATAAAGCCATGTACTACTACCGTAATATTTAAAAGAATATTAAACTATTAAGGACGAATAGTATGGGGCATAGCCTCGGCTCGAATTATTCACGAGCGTAGCGAGTGGGTAATGAGAGACGTTAATTGCGTATACTACTCGCTTTGTGTATTTAGTAAAAAAATTACGCATTTGTTACAGTAACTTTTAAGGCATGAAACTGCGTAATAAATGGTTATAGTATATTGGAAAAGGAAACGACAGACTATCTAAAGGACGCCGAGAGAGAGGCTATACGAGGAAATATTAAATTAACGTTTAGTAGTTTGATAGCTACGGAGTACCGTTTAGGGTACAAAATGAGCTAATACGAGAGGCGGAGGACGTAAGAAATAAAGATAGCTATGTAACGACGATATTTAATAAGGTAGGAATAGTATTTGAGTAATAACAAAAGGCTCTCTTTTTTATGTTTAGTTATATGGAATAATTTATACAAATATAGAAAAATATGATATAATTAATACAGTGTTAAAGACGTATTATATATTTGTATTACGTCGCAAGAAGATATAATACATTAAGTCATAATAGTAAATTAATGCGACCTGTCAATTAATTATGTTCTGAGCAATTAACCTTGCATAAGTGAAGCCAAAAATGCAAGGAATTTAATTTATTAATCTACTATACTGTTTTTAGAGAGGAGGGATACGTTTGAACTGGTATAAACGAATTAACGAAGCATTTGACTATATTGAAGAACACTTAGATAGCATCATTGATTTAGATAAAGTTGCTAATATAATGTGTCAATCTACAGTTAGTTTTCAGCGTACATTTTCTATATTTATGAATATGTCAATATACGAATATATACGCAGAAGGCGTATGACATTGGCTGCTATTGAATTGCAAACAAATTCTATAAAGGTCATCGATGTAGCCTTGAAATATGGTTATAAATCGCCAGAGTCATTTACTCGCGCTTTCAAAGAGATTCACGGGATATCACCATCAGCAGCACGTAAAAAAGGTGTTCAGCTTAATCTATTTCCACGTATCACTTTTCTACTCACAGTAAAAGGAGATATTGAAATGGATTACGAAATGTATAACAAGAATGAGCAAATTGTCAACCTTAAAGGACATAATTGGGCTATTGACCCATCGCCACAGCTTAAGCCTGTAGATAATTGCATTTACTTAGCAAATAAATGGAGGGAATTAGGTTATGTTGATCTTTTAGACTTAGGAACAGGACTTGGTCGCAATGCTATTTATTTTTCAAAAGAAGGGTTCAATGTAACCGCAATGGATATTTCTGATTATGCAGTTCAATACTTAAAAACATGGGCTGCAAAAGAAAATCTGCCTATAAATGCAGAGGTTGGTGATATGCTATCTCTACATTACCCCAATCAATCATTTGACTGTATCTTTGCTTACCATGTTCTTTCTCATACTGATTCAATTGGCTTGAAAAAAACAATTGCAGAAATTGAAAGGGTGCTCAAACCAAATGGTGAGGTATATTTGACATTTTGCTCAAAAGAAAGTACAGAATTTATTGAGAATAGATCTAACAAATTAGACAAAAATACTCTTATAAGCCGAGAGGAACTTGAAAAAGGTATACCACATTTTTACGCCGATTTAAATGATATCAAAGAACTTTTAGCAAATTTTAAGATAGAGCTCATAAAACATACAGAGTATTTCTACAATGGCTTTAACCCGAATAACCATCGAAGGGAAAAATTTTATTATGTTAATGCTATCCTAAAGTGAAGAAAATAAGCATAATATAGGGCAAATTTAATGCACATTCTTCTTATTTTATGTACTAAATAAAGAATTTACTTAAGTCATAATAACAGAGAATAGCGTCCTAACGCTTACATTTAGAATAATCACGCGGGAGCCGAAAGGCTCTCTTTTTCACGTGTAAATACAGAACGGCTCGAGAGCTCCTCAGTCAAATTAACGACCGCAGCGGTCGCGGATTCGGAAAAATTGGAGTGGAGCGGAGCCGATAATAGATTAAGATACATTAAATTAACCAGGGTAATTATTATGCATTTGTTACAGTAAGTTATAATATGTGAAATTCAGTAATAAAGCGTTATAACATATTTCAAAAGGAAACGGTAGAATATTAAAATGACAACTGAAAGAGGCTATAGAGAGCGTATAAAGGCAGTATTTAATATGTTAGATAGATACAACGTCATAATTGAAGGAGCGTTATTTTCCGCTATTTAACGGGGTGAACGTTTTATTTAGTTCTTATGAGGGAGACGTTTTGCTTTTTATTTTACGTGCAATTATTTAGTTGTTTTTATGTAAATATAGAAATATACGGTATAATTAATGTGGTATTAAAACGATATTAAAGACGTAGTAACATGATGGTATTAATTGTTTTACTAGGGGGGATATTTTGAAATTTAAGTTTAACAAGATAGAATATTTCTTTAGTAAATGGTGGGGAAAAATTGCGTTAATATTACTATTTTTTATTTCTCCATATTCTCAAATTCACTTTAGCCCACAATCAACTCAACAAGTTATTGGGGAAGTTCTTAAAAATCCAATAATATACGCATATCCAATAATTTATAAAACAATTAAAATTACATTTTCTATTATAGTTATTTTACTAATTATAAATAAAAGAAAGTTTTTCTCTATATTTAGTTTCTATACCTCATGTATCTTTATGATTAGTTCATTATTTCAAAATATGGCGTACACAGAAAAGTATGGCTTTGTTTTTTTAATAGGTAATTTCATATTAGTTTTTATGTTAGCAATATTATGGTGTGTTCAATGTTTTTCCAATAAAGAAAATAACTTAAAAGAAAGAGTGGGTAAAAATAAATATTGGCTTATACCATTATCTGTATTGGCTTTTTGGTTTCCAATAGATTCAACAGGCAGAGTATTTAATTTTACGTTGTTAGAACTTATTACAAATGAGTCTATGACAACTTTCTGTATGATAACGCCTGTTGTCTTAGTAATATCATTATTATTTTGTAAAAAAAATAATTTATTCACTTTAACGGTAACTTCATATATAGGAATAATTTTTGGAATAACTAATATGATAGTATGGTTTATTATAAATCCTGAAATGTGGTCAATAGGAGTTTTACATTTACCATTAATCATAATATCTTTATATACATTTATAATTTGTAACAGTAAAAAGGTTACCTAATAATATTCATAAATGTCGGTGTTAAAATTAAATAATAATTAATATATAAATATAATTAGTACAGCGAGCCGATAGGCGACAATATAGAGGAGTTTACTCCGAGTAATTATTGACGTATTAATATAAAGAAATACATTAAAATAACGTATTATTATAGAGTTCGAGAATTTGCGTTTAATGAATTAATAACGCTGTTCCTGAGCTCTTTTTTATACTCTTTAATCATGTAATTATGCTACCGTATTAACTGCTGTAGGGCGTTAAAGTATAATAAATAAAATCCACTAACAGAAAACATATACGCCCTTCAAAATGGCTTAAATACGCAGTTTGCGGGTATATGACTATTGCACTATCAACGTTATTAATACGCTCTGAAATACCCGTAAAAGCCCTGTATACGTAGCAGAAAATTATTAATATACTTCATCTCAACGTAAAAAAGCCCTTAATTGCGAGGCTCTTGCGTTTAAATTACTCTATATTATCTTACCTTTTCATACTCTTTTATTATTTCATAAAATCGTGTCTTTTTAACGTCTAATCGTTTCATAAATTCAACAGCAGTAATCTCTTTAGCTTTCCATAACGGATATAGTTCTTTAAGTAATGCAGTTTGCTCCGTGCTTAATTCTTTCTTAGGTCTGCCAAGCGTTTTACCTTTCGCTTTAGCTTGAGCTATTCCCTCAGCTTGCCTTTGGCGTATCTTTTTACGCTCTTGCTCAGCTACATATGATAACAGGCTTAAAAATTGGTCTTCCATGAGTTTACCCATATCGCCCATTGACTTAAATTTACGGCTATCAAAGAGACTTTCATTCTCTAATACTACGATATCTGCTCCAATATCGCGCGTTATCTCTTTCCACTCTTTAATTATTCCGTCATAATCACGCCCTAAGCGGTCTAATGCGTCTATGTAAATTAAATCTCCTTCTCTAACAAACTGTTTCATTAACTGATATTGAGGTCTATCGAAATTCTTACCGCTTTGTTTATCTACAAAAATATATCTATCTTCAATACCGAGCTGTCTCATTTTATTAACTTGCCTTTGCTCGTTTTGGTCTTTCGAGCTTACCCTTACATAACCCATTCTCATTATAAACACGCCCTTTACGTTGTTAGTTATAGCTTATATTTAGATTATACAAAATGTGTTCGATAAAGTCAATAAGAATTAATGAACGTTTGGTAAATAATTTTATAACATTTTCGAACGTAATAAATACCCTTTTAAAATTAGCTCGAAAAGTATACTTAAACGAACAAATAAACAGGAAAAAGCTCAAGGGGGAGGCATAGGGGGTCTACCTCTCTTTTATTTCACGCAATACGTACTGAAAATATACGCAATGGTTTTTAAGTTGAGTCCAATTATTGACAGAGTAATAAATTTTATAAACTGCGTAACAAACGTCTCTCACTTTACTAAATACCTGAGCAAATAATTCAAGTTTATATCAATCCGCTCGAACTTTTATTTTCGCTTTTAAATTAATTATAAGGGAGGCTGTTATCATGGAGGTTATTGTAATTAGAAACGGTAAATTAGATATCAACAAATTAGGAACCGCTTTATCAGAGTTAATAAATAAAACTTTAGAAGAAAAGAAAAAAGACAATATCAATAAAACAAATAACTCAAAATAACGAAATATTAAAAAGGTAGGAATCGCCCCCAATGTCATTAAGTTAGTGATTTTTCTATAACTTAAAAATCCAATCGAAAGTAGATATACTTCAGATTGGATTTTTTTATGTTCCTTTATCTGTTTTTTTGCATGCAAATAAAACAGAGGGGTATCTCTGCAAAAAAAATTTATATTTTTCTTTATTTATGCTACTCTATATATGAAGCTAACTGCCGATTTGGTTTTGACTTTGCGAGGGTCTTTTCGGCCATTTCGAACAGGTAATATATTTCTTTTTATTAATGCTTCAATATTAGGTGGTGATTCTACATTATTACATCTGAAGTAATGCATACAGATTGATATGGCCACAGTGAAGTTAACCTGGTAGCTATATTTTCTGTTTTTCTGCTGTATAACTACGTGTGTTGTGATTATTTCGCAAAAGTTGTACATAGTTAAACGTGCAAATATTTCTTGTATTATGTAGGTCACCTTTTTTGAATGAAAACTTGTTAATCCAATGGCATATTTTAATTCTCTGAATGATGTTTCAATTCCCCAACGCATATGATATATCTCTTTTATTTTCTCCAAAGGAAAATCTTCTTTACTCAGATTAGTAATAATAACTTCATAACTATCCTCTGATATGGGAAAGCGAACAACTCTAAACCCTATCGGGTAAATTTCTTTATCGCCAACAGGAAGATAATCAAATTTTTGATTTGAAGGCATAAACTTATATTTTTCTGGATGGTTCTTTACGTAGTTTGTCTGACGTCTAGTCAGCAGGGTATTATACTCTATATCAAATATTTCACTATCAGGAATGGGAATTCTAGAGACTATTCCATTGCTATTAATGTCTTTTGCTCGTATAACGAAGTTCCAATTCTTTCTTCTGATGTGCTCAAAAACATTGTAACTTTCATAACCTCTGTCAGCTATTATTATAGTTTTTTCAGTAATGTCAGAACGGTCTACCATATCGTTTAATG
The DNA here is from genome assembly GCF_042688525.2 of Haloimpatiens myeolchijeotgali. Taxonomy (GTDB): domain Bacteria; phylum Bacillota; class Clostridia; order Clostridiales; family Clostridiaceae; genus Haloimpatiens. The sequence continues at coordinate 1,256,430 of NZ_JBHWAB010000001.1, read as the reverse complement.
CTTCAAACTCATTCTCCTCTCTACCGGCTTGGATAATCGCATCTATATATGTTCTACTGCATAAATCATACATAGCATTTAGATGTAAAAGGTTATACCCTCTTGCTTTGGGAGTTGCACAGAAATAATTTTTCTTATCATCTGGATTATGTGCTATACACAAATCAGAACCATCAACAGCTAACATTCTATATCCATAATAATACTTTGGGTTTAAAGCTGATGATGTAAATTGATTAAAAAGATATTCAAATGCCTCTGGAAGAATCTTTTTACGTTGTTGAACAAATGCGGAGCATGTGGCTGATTCATGATCATACGAAAAATATTTCATAAGCTCTATGTTTAAGCTATTGCCTCCCATAGAAAGTAAAATTCTCAATATTTCTTTGAATGTTAACTTTCGATTTCGAGTGAAATCTTTCTCAGGATTATTAACGTAAAGCCAAGAATACTGCTGCATATCGGTTAATATGTCCTCTAATTTTTCTTTTATAAAATCTGCATATTCGTTCATAAGTGAACCTCCTTAAATTCCATGTACTTAAGGGGCTTCGCCGCATTTTTTATACTATTTGTCAAGCTTTTTTTTAATTTTTTTCATGATAATATTATATAATCGAGTAGGAGGAAAATAATTATTTTATTTTCCGTCCTCTCACACCACTGTACGTACCGTTCGGTATACAGCGGTTCATTAAGAACTATGTATTAGCTGATATCTTTTAGATATGCTTTTATAGTTGAGTTCCTCAAGAAATTTGTTATTTAGAGTTGTATTAAGTATTGGACTATTGGATATTCTCCAGTAGCCTTTTCTTGTATTTGCATATTCCCATGCTTTATAAGTCGGTAGACCTAATTTTATTAAGTTTCTTTTCCTTGTTTTTATCCTTTTCCATTGTTTCCAAATACAAGCCCTTAATCTTCTTCTAACCCATTCGTCTAACTGTTTTATTTTGGCGTTAGCCTTTGCTATTCCAAAATAATTAATCCAACCAACTGTTAACTGGTTAAGTTTGATAATTCTATATTCCATACTTATACCCGTATTCCGATTAGTTAGTTTTCTTATTTTGTTCTTAAATCTTTTATAAGATTTTTCATGTATTCTTATATTGGCTCCGCCTTTTGTATAATAGAATGAGAACCCAAGAAATTTTCTTCTTGTTACAAAATCTACTGCACTTTTGTTTTCATTAACTTTAAGTTTCAAAGAACCTTCAATCATTTTCTTCATATTTGTCATTACTCTTAATCCTGCCTTTTTGCTTTTTACATAAATATTCATATCATCCGCAAACCTGCAAAATCTATGACCTCTTTTCTCCAGTTCTTTGTCTACTTCATCAAGCATAATATTAGCCAGTAGTGGACTTAATGGACCACCTTGCGGTGTACCTTTATCAGACTTTACCTTTATTCCGTTTATCATTATTCCAGATTTAAGATATCCTCTAATTAATTTAAGTACTCTTTTATCTTTTATTCTTCTTGAAAGTCTTTCCATAAGTATATCGTGGTTGACTTTATCGAAGAATTTCTCTAAATCCATGTCCACAACCCATCTGTATCCTTCATTGATATATTCTTTTGCTTTTAAAATAGCCTGTTTAGCACTTTTATTTGGTCTAAATCCATAACTATTATCTGAAAAAGTAGGGTTATAGATTTTATTAAGTTCTTGAGCTATTGCTTGTTGTATCAACCTATCAAGTACAGTAGGAATTCCTAGCAATCTAATTCCACCATCAGGTTTTGGTATTTCTACCCGCCTCACCGGCGAAGGTTTATACCTTCCTTCTAATAACTTCTGCTTAATTTTAGACCAGTTTTTAATGATATGTGTTCGAAGTTCATCGACTCTTATACCATCAACTCCATGGCTTCCTTTATTGGCAATTACTCTTTTCATAGCTTTTAGCATATTTTCTCTAGCTAAAATTCTTTCGAGTAAGTTATTAGTATCCCCTAATACATCGTTTTCTCTTTCTCTCTTTGATAGCACCAAATTCTTACTCTGCGCCCCTTGTTTACCTCGAATTTCCACTTCTACTTCCGCAAGGTGACCTCTATATTGAGTTGTCTGCTTTCTTTGTAATTTATTTGAGTTACTCAAAGCTGAAAACCTCCTAATGTTCAGTCCTTCCCGTACTATATGCACATAGTATGGTACTATGACTTCTGCTGACTTCTGATAGTTCAGTTACATATCACTATGTAAGTTATCATATAGGAAATTCATCCTGTAATGATGTATCTATCAGACCTCCCCAGGTAAGAACGCAACCTTTCATTCCATCTATCTGCCACATTTACTACAATAGCTTTCGGGTGATACGGACTTTGTTTTGTTTTGCAAACTCATCCAACTATTGCAGCCTCAAATGTGATTCGTATTCCTCAGACCGGAACTTTGCCATCCGACTTCCTTCAGATTCCACCTCACGATGGACACCCTTGTCATTGGCTAACGCCTATATCACCTTCGGCGCTCGGGACTTTCACCCTATAGATTGCGCCCATGCTGGGCGCACAAAAAGAACAGCAACGCTTTTTAAAGCATACACTGTTCTTTATCCATGCTAATTTTTCTTAACTTAATGACATTGGAATCGCCCCTACCTTTTTTGTTTATCTATGTTAAGTCCTAACTTGTCCCGTTAGACCATATTTACTTTAATAATTATTAGTATATTTTACTACATATTTATTGTTCTCGTGTTCAATGACAAGTACTGTAACCGATACTTAGAATTGTTGAACTATTCATTACATTTTAATGACCTTTTACTACAATCTAATAAACTTAATATAATATTTCACGATATAACAAATGTAATAAAATATGTAAGTATTTTAAAATTATATAAAAGGAGGTATATATATGAATATATTTTTTTCACCACAGCATCGAATATATTCAGCAAATTTAAGCTATAGCTCTAATGCTAATTCACCTAAAAATGATCTTAATAATACTGGAAAAATTAGAAGATGTAAAACTATGAAAAAAACTTCAGGACGAAAACTCAAACCAAACAATATATTAAAAAATCTAATGAAACAAAAAGAAAATTTAATGAATCATAAAGATAACCTTATGAAAAGATGTTTAGAAAAAGGTGAAGACCCAAAAACTATAAAAGAAAAACTTGAAAACATTGATAAACAAATTGAAGAAATTGATAAACAACTAAATAAACTTCAATTAAAAGAACAACGTAAAACAATTAGTGGTGATAATAAAAATAAAAAAAGTAAAAACTCCAAACAAAAATTAGATAAAAATCATCCTAATGGTATTAAAACAAACCCTTCAATGAATAATATTTTAAGTCTTTCCAATAATTTGAAAAAGGCTGAAGCTTTATTATCTGAAAAAAAATTAATCTCCGTTAACGCAAAGGTCTTAGATTTTGAAATAAAAATAGATTTAAAAAGAGGTATTAATCCTGTAGCAAAGAAAAAATCTCTTGCTAAAATGAAAGATAGCATAAAAAAAATTACTGAGAAACTTGGTAATCACTTAAAAGATGTAAATACTAAAATTATTAATAACACACAAAATAATTCTTCAAACGATATAGTTGGCAAAAATGAACAAAGTAGTAATACAGCCATTAGCGGAAAACCAAAAGATGTAGACAGAATGTTTATAAGACAGCAGCAAGCTGCACAAAATATTAAGAATTATAAAGATAACCTCAAGGATACTGTCAAAGACAATGGTAAAGAAATTAATATTATAGCTTAAATTTATACTGCTAATTCAGCCTGTGGAAAGTTTATCCACAGGCTGAATACATGTTATAATAATTAGTTGTGAGGTGATTATATGCTTAAAGTAGCTGTTTGTGATGATGAAAAAACCGAAAGAGAAATAATCGTACATATGATTGATAGATTTTTAAAGCTAAACAATAAATGCTATAAACTATTTGAATTTGGTAATGGTGAAGACTTGATCTCATCAATTAGAGATTTTGATATTTATTTTTTAGATATAAAGATGGACAAACTTACAGGTATAGAAGCTGCAAAAAAAATCAGACTGATAAATGAAAAAGCAGTTATTATATTTATAACAGGACTTAAAGATTATGTTTTTGATGCCTTTGATGTAAGAGCTTTTCATTATATTTTAAAACCCATTAATGAAGCCAAACTAAAAAAAATTTTATATTCAGCTTTAAAACATTTTGATAAGAAGGATAAATATATTATTGCTAAAACAATTAGGCAGTCAACTAAGATTTTGATTAAAGATATAATGTATATAGAATCCACACAGCGAAAGTTAAAAGTACATACTACTTATGATGTTATTGAATATTACCATAAACTCTCGGACATTGAGCAAGAACTTTATAATGATAGCTTTTTTAGATGTCATAAAAGTTATATTGTAAATTTAAAATATGTTCGCAGTTATGATACTACCTTTATAACCCTAACAAATTCCGAAAAAATATATGTTTCAAAATATAGATTAGCTGATTTTTCAAAGGCATTTATGTACTATTTAAAAAATGAGGTTTAATAAATATGGAAAAACAACAATTAGTTAAAATTATTGGATTTTTATCATCATATTTCACACTGCCATTTTTATATACAATTAAGTATTATTTTTATCAAAGATTTTTAGGCTTTAGAGACAAAACTTGGAGGTTTGCTTTTTATGCATTATTATTAACACTTATTGATTTTTACAGCATTAGGATATTATCTGAACCATTGAGAATAATTATACATAATATAATTTGGTTAATAATTATCTGTTCTTTATGTAATGGAAATTTTTTAATTAAATTTTATGCTGTCATTGTTGAAGAAACTATATTACTGCTTATTAATCTTACTTTTCTAACATTTGATTTTAATATTCTTCCAATTATACATAGCATAAACATGTCTTTTAAAGATTATATAACTGTTAGTTTTATAAACAACATTATTAATGATATTATACGTATTATAATATTATTTGTTTTTTTAAAGAGTATTTGTAAATTAATTAATTTTAAAGGAAAACTAGTGAATTTATACCAAGGATTATATTTACTAGTTCCCTGTTTATCTATTTATAGTTTAGGAATTATTTTTTATATTATTCAAACAATTAGAATTGATAATAAAAAATATTATTTGCCATATATTTTTCCTAAAATCTATTATATTCTACCTTTTGTAAGTTTTTCTTTGCTAATATCAATTTTAATTGTAGCCTATACATTCAAAAAAATGCTTCAATGTGAACAAGAACAGCAAAAAAGTATACTTATGAAAGAACAGTTTAAACTTCAGCTTAAACATAGTAAAAATATTGAAGAACTTTATAATAATATAAGAAGTATAAAGCATGACATGAATAATCATCTTTCCTGCTTAAAAAACTTGATTAATACTAATAATATTACAGAAACGCAAAAATATATTGATAATATTAGTAAAACCATAAATAAACTTGATTTTGAAATAAAAACAGGTAATTGTATATCGGATACAATTATAAACGAAAAATATAATATTGCAAAATCTAAAGGAATAGATTTTATATGTGATTTTATTCTACCTAATAAAATCTCATTGGAACCTATAGATTTATGTATTATTTTGGGTAATACTTTAGATAATGCAATTGAAGCTTGTACCAAGATTACCCATGATAATATTTTAAAAACAATATGTATAAAATCATACATTAGGAATATGTACTTGATAATTGAAGTTTCCAATACTACTATAAATAAGCTTCAGTATGATAAAAATAAAATTATCAGTACAAAATCAGATAAATATAATCACGGTATAGGAATTTCTAACATAGAAGCTGTTGTGAAAAAATATAACGGAATAATTGATATACTAGAAGAAAAAGATAAGTTTACTATTAATCTTATGCTTAAAATAAAATAATGATTTCTTTAACAAATTAATATATTATTACCTCTGCATAATTATTATTGATTGGATTGGTCCTGCAGTTTAAAATCCTGAAGAATATATATGTACTCTATCAAGGTCAAAGTTTATAATACTTTATCCCAAAACAGTAATATATTACTAATTGATTGATTATCTATGTAAATTTTTATACAATTAAGATGTATACTTTGTTTACAACTTTAAAATGCAAAGAATGATTTACATAAATTCAAATATAAGGAGATTCATAAAAATGGTATATGAAGATTTACAAGAAAAACACATACTAAAGTTAGGTAAACTATATATGGATGCCTTTAGTTCACCACCTTGGAATGAAAAATGGACATTAGAACTTGTATCAAAACGCTTATTACAAATGGTACATTGCGAGGGATTTTATGGACTAGTTTGTTATGAAAATAATGAAATAATAGGTATGATTCTTGGCAATCATGAATACTTTTATACTGGAATGCAATTTATTATAAAAGAATTTTGTATAGACAGTAGACTTCATGGTAAAGGCGTTGGTTCAGCACTTCTTGATGAATTTTTGTTAAGATTAAAAAACAAAGGTATTGATGAAGTTATTTTAAACACATTGAGATCAAATGAAACAGAAGGATTTTATAACAATCGAGGATTTAGGAGTCTTAACAATATGGTTGTAATGGGCAAACAATTAAAATAATATGTGTATTCGTCTGCACAAAATATCATTATTCTTATGTAAATAAAGATTAAGGAAGTAAAAAAATCTCCTTCCTTAATCTTTCTGATACTTTTATTATAAATAACAGCACCTTGAAATCGTCATTCCAGTTCATTTACAACTTTTGAATTTCTTTCATCAGTTCTTCCACTAAATCTTCTTCTTTAACCTTCTTTATTACTTCACCCTTTTTAAATATTAAACCTTCTCCTTTGCCTCCTGCAATGCCAATATCCGCTTCTCTAGCTTCTCCAGGACCATTAACTACACATCCCATTATAGCTACCTTAATATTTTTTTCACACTTTGCTAATCTTTTTTCTACTTCTTCAGCTATTTTTATAATATTTATTTGTGTTCTACCACATGTAGGACAGGATACAAACTTAACCCCTTCTTGTATGTAACCTAACGATTTAAGTATTTCACGTCCTACTTTAACTTCCTCTAATACATCCCCAGTAAGTGAAACTCTTATAGTATCCCCAATCCCCTGTGATAAAAGAGTTCCTATACCTATACTAGATTTTATAGTTCCACTCCATAAAGTACCTGCTTCTGTAACCCCTAAATGAAGTGGATAATTTACTTTTTCAGAAATCAATCTGTAACTTTCTATGGTTTGCATTACATCAGAAGATTTTATTGAAATACATATATCATAAAAGTTTAAACTTTCTAATATTCTTACATGTTTTAAAGTACTTTCAACTAGTGCTTCTGGACAAACTTTTTTATACTTTTTTAAAATCTCTTTTTCTAAAGAACCCGAATTTACCCCAATTCTAATAGGTATACCTTTATTTTTTGCAGCTTCTACTACCATTTTTATTCTGTCTAAGTTTCCAATATTACCTGGGTTTATCCTTAATGCATCAACTCCACTTTCTATAGATTTAAGTGCTAATTTATAATCAAAATGTATATCTGCAACTAATGGAATGTGAATTTGTTTTATTATATCTTTCAAAGCCTCTGCAGCTTCTATATCAGGTACAGCACACCTTATAATGTCACAACCTGCTTTTTCTAATTTTAAAATTTGCTTTACAGTAACTTCTACATCTCTAGTATCTGTATTTGTCATAGACTGCACAGAAATTTTTGAATCTCCACCTACATATATATCCCCTAATTTTATTTTTCTTGTAATTTTCCTATTCATTAATATAATCCCCTTTCATTTTTTAGATTTTATTGAACCTATATTTAGTATAGTAAAGGATTTTCCATTTGAAAAACGAATTATATTAATAATAACAATCGAAATAATAAATAGTAGATGGAGGAGTTTATGAATATTGAATCAATCGAAACCTTTGTACTTCTTGCAGAAAACGGTAATTTTACGAAAACTGCGGAAATCCAATATTTAGTTCAATCAACAGTTTCAAATAGAATAAATGAACTTGAAAAATACGTGGGAAAAGCTTTGTTTATAAGAAATAATAAGAATGTAAGACTTACACCATCTGGAGAGGCTTTTCTACCATATGCTAAAAGAATGCTTATGTTAAAAAAAGATGGAATAATAAAAGCTAGATCCATAGGAATATATGATGATAGATTAGCATTAGGATTAGTAGATTCTATATACAAAGGTATTATATCACCAATACTGAAAGAATATTTTTTAACCTTTCCTAATATTGCAGTAAAACTTAAAGTTAATCATTCAGAAGAAATTATTAAACTATTAAGTGATGGTATATTAGATATTGGATTTGTTTATACAAAATCAAAATCTAGTAAATTTGAAATTATTGATTTTTTAGAAGATGAGATAATCCTAGTGACAAGTCCTAAAAATAAAATGATGATTGAAACAGAAATTTCTTATGCAGATTTAATACAGTTACCTTTACTCTATGCAGATCTAGGTGAAGAATTTTTTAAATGGTTAAGTAAACTATTTGGAGATAGTCCTTTACTAAAACTTTCAGTTGATGAAACTTCTTATGTAGTTGATTTTGTTAAAGAAGGATTTGGTTATGCATTTGTTACTAAATCCTCTGTTAATACAGAACTAAAATCTGGAGAATTAATACATGTAAAAATAAAAGATTCAATAATACCCACAAGACAAATATATATGTTAATTAATAAAAACAAAAAAACTTCTACTGCAATTAAAAATTGGCTAGAAATGATATTATGTAAGGTTAACTTGACTTGAATACCAAATAATGTTATATTTATAATGTAAGGTTAACATTACAGAGGTGATATTTAATGAAAAATAAATTAAAAGAATTACGTGAATATTTTGGTTTAACTCAAGAGCAATTAGGAAACCTTGTAGGTGTATCAAGACAAGCAATTAACTCCATTGAAACAGAAAAATTTGAACCATCTATATGGTTAGCCTATGATATTAGCAAAATATTTCACCGTTCCATAGAAGAAGTTTTCCTTTTTGAACAAAGTGAACGAAAATCAAGATCACAACAAAGTAGAGGTGTAGTTTAAATGGCATTAAGACAAATTAGGTTTTCTGGTGATGAGATATTAAGAAAAAAAAGCAGATCAATTGAAGTAGTAGATGATAAAATAAGAGAAATATTAAATGACATGGTAGATACTATGTATAACTTAGAAAATTGTGGAGGTTTAGCAGCCCCACAAGTAGGTATATTAAAACGATTAGTTGTAATAGATATGGGCCAAGGGCTTATAAAATTAGTTAATCCAAAGGTAATTAAACAAGAAGGCACTCAAGAAGTTATAGAAGGATGTGTAAGCATTCCTAATACATGGGGAAAATTAAAAAGACCTGCCATAGTAACAATAGAAGCATTAAATGAAAACGGTGAAAAAATCATATTGACAGGTAAAGGAGATTTAGCAAAATGTTTTTGCCATGAAATAGACCATTTAGAAGGTATCCTTTTTACTGATTTAGTTACTGAATATATAAAATAATTAACTATATAAGTAAAGGTACCCTTTCACTTAAGTAAAACATTCTAAACATTGTTTATAATGTTTTACACAATATATACTTTTTTCAATCTATACAAAGTAGAAATTATAAATTTATAATTTCTTTAATAAGCATAAAACAAATTCCAATATCAAGACCATTGATGTAATATTAGAAAGGTTAGTGATATACTTTATGTATGAGCAAGATTATGTTATGAAAATAGTAAAAAGTTTGGTGAAATTTTTAGCTAAAATTTCTTTAAATAAAGATACTTCAACCTATGAATTACCAGCTCAAGAAAAGTACACAAAAATTGATTACCTACACAAACAGTTACTTAATTTGATAAAACAAGGTAAAATAAATGAAGCTGAAAATTTGCTGTATGCAGAACTGGATTCTAAAAATAAAAAGTATATGGAATTAGCCCTAGATTTTTATGATAGATTAAATAATTTTGATGATGAGTTTTTAGAAAAGAATAATTTTTCTAGAAAAGAAATTGAACAAGGATTAAAATCAATTGCTAAAAAGTTTAAGATATCAATCTAAAGTTATTTAAAATATTTCATTTCATAAATTTGGTAATCAAGCACAGTAATTTTAAATAATACATTAAGAAGGATAAAATTAAATAAATTTAAATAGCTAGGTATTTGTATAATAGTGCTTTTACCTAGCTATTCTTAAAATATATTAATTTCAAAGTTTTACAGAAGTTTATATAAACTTCTTATAGACTCCAACTTTAATATTTATAAGTAAAAACTATCTAGCCATATTTTCACATTCTGTTGCACAGCGATTACATATGTCTTCACAATTTTTGCAGTGTTCTTGAGGAAATTTTGCACATTCTGTTCCACATGCTCTACAAATTTTAGCACATACAGAACAAATTTCTATTGAAAATTCACTATCTCTAGCCATGTATTGAGCTGAAATAGTACATATATCTGCACAATCTCTGTCTAATTTGATACAGCGTTCCATTGTTTTTGGATCAGGCTCATTCAAACAAGAGGTTGCACAAAATTCACATGCCTGTGCACATTCAAAGCACATATCAATACATTTTTGATAAATTTGGTTTGATGTTACTGTTGATATCATAATTTAAATTCCTCCTTTAATCTAAATAATCATTCAAATGTTAGTGTACTCAGCAATGTCTCTTTTATACTAAAAAAATCCCAAATTCCTTTATCATATCAAGAATCTAGGATTTTTTTATTTTATTTTCCTAATATTGCTTCTAAGTCTTTATCTGGTGTTGAAATAGGTTTTATATCAAATTTATCTACTAATACTTGTAATATATTTGGAGTTATGAATGCTGGTAATGTTGGTCCTAGACGAATATCTTTAATACCCAAAGATAATAAAGTAAGAAGTATTCCAACTGCTTTTTGCTCATACCAAGAAAGTACTAATGAAAGAGGTAAATCATTTACTCCACAGTTAAATGCTTCTGATAATGCAACTGCAACTTTAATTGCTGAATATGAGTCACTGCATTGACCACAATCTAATATTCTTGGGAACCCAGCTACACTTCCTAAATCAAGTTTATTGAAACGAAATTTACCACAGGCTAAAGTTAAAATAATAGTATCTTTTGGAGTTTTCTCTGCAAATTCTGTATAGTAGTTTCTTCCTGCTCTTGCTCCATCACAACCTCCTATTAAAAAGAAATGTTTGATTTTACCACTTTTAACTGCATCCACAATTTCATTTGCATGACTTAAAATAGTATTGTGTGCAAAACCAATTGTAATTCTCTTTTCAGGTTCATCTTCTTTCCAACCACCTAATTCTAAAGCCTTTTTAATGATTGGAGTAAAATCTTTCTTACCATTAATCTCTTCAATGTGAGGACAATCAGGCATACCGACTATACTTGTAGTAAATAATCTATCTTTGTAACTATCTCTTGGCTTTTGTATACAATTAGTAGTCATCAATATACATCCTGGAATTCCGTCAAATTCCTCCTGCTGTTTCTGCCATGCTCCTCCATAGTTACCAACTAAATGTTTATATTTTTTTAGTTCAGGATATGCATTTGCTGGAAGCATTTCGCAGTGTGTATAAATATTTATACCTTTACCCTCTGTTTGTTCTAAGAGTTCTCTTAAATCCTTTAAATCATGTCCTGAAACTATAATAAATGGTCCCTTCTTCTTTGTAATTAATACTTCTGTAGGTTCTGGATTTCCAAAAGCACTAGTAACTGCACAATCCAATAATTCCATACATTTAAAATTAGTCTTACCTAATTCCATGTTAATATTAAATAAATCTTCAACAGTTAAACTATCATCTATAGTAGCTGCCAACCCTTTATAGAAAAAATTATTTACTTCATCATCAAATTTACCTAATATGTAAGCGTGATGAGCATAAGCTGCCATTCCTTTAAATCCATATATTAATAGTTCTCTTAAAGAACGTATATCCATATCTAACTTGGAATCAGCCATTATCCCTACTTTCTTAGCATCTTGCACCATTTCTTCCATAGTATTTGGTGCTTTGTATTTTGCACTTTCAGGCACATTTTCAATTTCACTAACTGCATTTTTAAGTTCTTCTTTCATTTTTTCAGCTTTTTTAATATATTCAACAAATCTAGTTGGATCAAAATTAACATTAGTTAATGTGGCAAACATATTATCTATCACAAATTTATTAATTTCACTTCTAATTTTCAACCCTTTTTCTAAATTTTTTTGACCATAAAATCCTATACCTTTTAACTCATGAATTAATACATCTTGCAAATTAGCAACAGTAGCATTTTTACCACATACGCCTGATTTTACACATCCTTTACCACCTAATGTTTGCTCACACTGGTAGCAAAACATTTCATTATCCATAAGAAAACCTCCTATTATTTTTTTACTTTCATTAGTCTTTGCTATTATGCAAAATATATACTTTATCTATTATTTACACCATGATCCTCATGTTAAATTTTTACTACTATACTGCCACACTATAAAAAGCTGCTGATAATTTATATTTATCAACAGCTTAAATATGTCATTCAAAACATACTTATCTATAATAATATAAACAAAAATTTTATTAATTGCACGGAATTGCTCTTAAAAATAAAGTAACATTTTTAAATATCTTTTTCTTATTAATTGGCATAATAAATACATCTTCAATACATGTTTCCACATCAAATTTTTCTTCTGCAATATCAGCTGGATCTATAACTATAAAAGCAGAAAAAGGTTTACAAAAATGAGCAGAATGTACTGTTTGCTGAGGAACATCTGCTGTATAAACTACTCTTTGTTTTAATATTCCTTCTATAACTAATTTTTTACCACTTAATCTTGTGCCTTCCTGATTTTCATCAGTAGCATTTGGTGGTGCTGGAGTATCTACTAATCTTTTAGATATTATATCAACTTTTACAAATACTTTATCTATTGTTTCAATCTCAGGTTTTTCACATGGAATATAAAATACTTCAGGTATAGAAATCTCAGTCCAACTAAGATTTTCTGTTAAATCTATATCTTCACATTCTCCTAAACCAATGACATCTACTACATCATTAAGACATTTACAACTCATATTAATTTCTCCCCTCTTTCATTTATTACTGAATTTTTGTAGCTTTTATAAATAAAGTAACATTTTTAAAAATTTCTCTTTTACTCTTTTTGCAAACAAATATATCTTCAATATATGGTTCTACTTTATATTTATCACTTAAAAGTGTATCTGCTGGCAATACTATAAATATAGAAAATGGCACATCAAAATGTGCTGAATGTAAAGATTGTTCTTTTACATCAGCTGTATATATTACCTTTTGTCTTAATATTCCTTCTATGACTAATTTTCTTCCAGTTAATAACGTACCTTCTCCATTGTTTAACCCATTGCTATCTGGGGTTTTAATTACCTTTTTAGATATTATTTCAACACAAGACGATATTTTTACAATTTCCTCTATGTCTGGTTTAGCACATGGCAAACATAAAATTTCTGGTATAAAAACTTGAGTCCATGTTGTAGTTCCATCATCAAGTAAGTCTCTTAATACATCCCCTGGACAAACTCCTTTTATTTCTATTAGTTCTTCCGTATCACAATCGCATATTTTTTTTGTATCCGCACAATTACAACTTTTGCATTGACAACTCATAACAAATTCCTCCTCTTAATATATTCTTAACAATCCTTATCTACTTTCACAGCTTCTAATAATAAAGTAACATTTTCAAATACTTGTCTTTTACAAATGTTTTCTATAAATACATCCTCTATACATGCATTAATCTCAAAATTATCATCTAAATTAGTATCAGCTGGTACAACTATAAATGCTGAAAAAGGTACTGAAAGTTGAACTGAATGAATTGATTGTTCTGGAACGTCAGCTGTATAAGATAAAGTTTGGCATAATAACCCTTCTACTATAAGCTTTTTACCTGTTAATATTTTTCCTTCTTCGTTTGTTCCAGCAGGTGTTTCAATTACTCTTTTTCTTATAATTTTTGTACTTATATTAATAGAATTTACTTGCTCTATATCTGGCTTTACATCCGGTATAATTAGAACAACTGGTACCGAAATCTGAGTCCAACTATCTCCATCTTGTAAATCTATTGTTTCCGTATCACAAAGTCCCGTAATTTCTATCATTCCATTACTTAGGCATTCACTACTCATTTATATTCCTCCTAATCTTAATTTCAATATTTTATAAGAATAATTTTTGAATTTTATTTGAATAATTATTGATATATTTATGCAAATATTACATCATCTATATACCAAACTCCTCCTTCAGTTTGTGTAGGATCTATCAACGGATCTACATCAATCTGCTGAGCTAAAAATAAAATAGTAGCCTTTGTAGTTCCTACTGGTGGTTTTTTATCAAAACAACAGCCATCATCTTGAGTACATTCACATTGTTGTAAGTGACAATAAGATTCAAAATCATAATCTACTATTTCAGTAAGGGGTGCTGCTGGTGCTGCTACTAACGGTGGTACTGGATTTGTTACATCTTCAATTTGGTTTGCAACCCCAAATATATCTATTCGTATAGCCGCCATATCGTCAACAGCTTGTATATTTCCATTATCTATATTAAATATTACATTTTGTAATACATCTCCCCAAAATAGATACGCAGTAGTTTGCAAACTAAAATTCTTATTTTCTACAATACCGATACGATTATCATATCTTGATCCCCAAAAACATAACTTATAAAAACATTCTGGATCAAAATCTCTATCTAATTCTACAATCTGTGCTGCATAAGCTGCTTCCCATGCATTATTCAAAAATATAGGTTGTAAGCGTACCGAAAATTTTCCTGTATGAGACATATTTAAAAAAACACTATTTATAACTTCAAGAGCTAAATCTGATCTTATTGCATTTCTTCCTAACCATTTGTCTAAGCAGCAGTTATTAGGGAAATTAGAAGAAAGACATTCAAAGCTTCCATCTTTTATAAAATTGCATTTTAAGCATGTTTTTCCTGGTTCTCCTGATGGTCCCGTTGGTCCTACTGGTCCTGTTGGTCCTACAGCTCCTGTATTTCCCTGTGGTCCTGTTGGCCCCGTTGGTCCTGTCGGGCCTGTTGGCCCTGTTGGTCCTGGACAACAACAACATCCACAATTGCAACCACAATTGCAACCACAGTTACATCCAGAGTTGCATCCACAATTGCAACCACAGTTGCATCCACAATTACAACCTGGTTGACCTGGACATCCAGTGTCACCTTTTGGTCCCTGTGGGCCTGGAGGGCCTTGTGGTCCTGCTGGTCCCGGTGATCCTGCTGGTCCCGGTGGTCCTGGGTATCCACTATCACCTTTTGGTCCTTGTGGGCCTACTGGTCCTGGAAAACCTGGATATCCCATATCTCCTCTTGATCCTGGACATCCCCCATCACCCTTTGATCCTTGTGGTCCTGGTGGACCCGGCACTCCCTGTGGACCTGGCGGACCTGGATATCCTGGACATCCACTATCACCTTTTTGTCCTGGAGGACCTGGTGCTCCAGGTGAACCTGGTGTTCCAACTGGGTAAGCGCACACAAATCCCCTTCCTCCAGGAGCACAATTAGAGGCTTGGCATATATATGAAGATTGTTTATCTCTATCTCTATCTTTATCTTCCATATTATCATTTACATATATATATCCAGACATTTTATATTTCACTCCCTTCTGTTATATAATATGGACATCTTGTACTATAAGTTACAAATAAAACATAATATTATTTAGTAACAATCTTTAAATTTAAAGCATAAACTAAAATATAGTATGTAATTTGGTATAAAAGTTTAAATGGAGGTTTTTATATGAACAATGACTTTATAGATATAAAAGGGATAACTCCTTGTTATAAATTCCCTAAAATACCACCTTGCTACCCTTGTAAAGAACTATGTGAAGAAGATAGATTATGCATACCATGCCAAAAACCAGATATGGAATGTTTATTAGATGTATCAGTACACTTATCAGTATCATGTTTTAAAGTAATAAATACACCTATAGGTAAAAAACTATTTATTAAAGGAATAAAAAATATAAGAATTTTATATGTAGCAGATGAACCTTCTCAAAGTGTTCATGCTGCACACTTTAATGTACCATTTTGTATGTTCATTTTATTAAAAAATATTCCTTGTAAAGTAATAGATATTTATACAGCTATAGAAGATATACAAGTAAATCCTATCAACGAAAGATGTTTTTCAATATCCATATTAATATTTGCTTGTCCAGTTTTTAAACGTAAATATCATGATTGTAAATCTTATGAAAAGAATTGTAATAACGCAAATTATCGCTGTTCTGATTATGATAAAAAGAAGAGTTATTTAGATTTTGATACAAATGAGCAGTTCAAAGAAAATAATGATTCAAAAAATCATCTTCACAAAATTAATACTTCTTATGATTCTAATGATGAATTTGATTTTGATATAGATTTTAATGAGTTAAGTAATAATGATGAAAATTCATAAATAAAAATTCGTATAACAAATAAGAGTATATGATACAAACATCATATACTCTTATTTATTATAATTATTACTCAACTTTCGCAGGACAAAAATACTGCTTACCGTAGCAGCTATTTTTCATCTACGAAAGTTGAGTTATTATTTTTAAATAATCTAAATTTAGCATTTACCAAAATAGTAATGTTTTTAAAAATAGTTCTCTCATCCTTTTTTTCTGCAAAAATATCTTCTATATAAGATTTAACAATTATTCTATTTTGTTTTAGTAAATCATATGCTGAAGTTCCATTTAATTTATATGGAATAGCTATATATATACCTCTTACAATATTTTCAAAATTAACTATGTGAACAGATTGATTCTCTTCATCTGCTGAGTATTTTACTTTTTGACTAATTTTTAAATCTACAACTAGCTTTGCACCATCAAACTTTTGTCCTTCACTTGATAGACCATTAACCGTGTCTATAACTCTTAAAGACAATATCTCTGTGTCTACCATTATAGATAATAATTCTTTTATATCAGGTTTTTTATAATCTAAAGTTACTATTTCGGGAACGCTTACTTCATTAAAATATTTTAAATTTTTAGGAAATTTATTAGAAACGCCTATTCCATCTACCATTTTCCTTACAACATTAGCCATCATACCGTCTCCTATTCACAAAACTCAGCATTTAAAAGTATACTAATATTTTTAAATATATGTGTTTTATCTATCTTCTTAACAAATATATCCTCTATATATCCCTGTACACTAATAGGTGTACCCACTACAAAATCTTCTGGTAATATTATAAATGAACTAAATGGAACATTAAAATGTACTGCATGAAGTGATTGAGTCGGCTCATGTGCTGAATATTCAATTTTTTGTTTTATTTCTCCCTCAATAATTACTTTCCATCCTGTTAATTTCTGACCTTCTAACGATGTAGCCTTAGGCGTTTTTATAACTCTTGTATTTGTTATATAAACTTCACACATAACTTTTACTATCTGCTCCATATCTGGTTTTGTTACAGGAATACTCAAGTTTTCTTGAATACTTATCTGTTTAAATGATACCGGATTATTAGGCATATAATCTGCTAAACCGGAATATTCAATAAACTCTCTAACAACACTTGCCATAATAAGGTTAACCTCCAATAAAATTTTTATTTACCTAAATATATAATTGTTATATTTTGATTCACTATCTTAATATATGTCTTTCTAAAAAATACATGGTCTATAACTTAATTCTATATTCTCTGCCTCTATATTTGTTAATTGAAATTTTTCTAAATTTGATAATAATATACCGGATATATTATAATATTGCAATCCATTTGATGAATAATAAATTTTATCTCCTTCCGGTGACCATGTAAAATCTTTTATTTTTATGCCTTTATTATTATTAGTTAAATTCTCTAAACTATTTTTATCCAAATTGTATACATATATATCATCTTTATTACAATTACCTCCTAAAAATGCAATTAAATTAGAACTTGGACTACAAGATATCTTTTTCACTAAATTAATTCCATCTGGAATTTTCACCATGTTTTCTTCATGACATTTCAAATTTAAAATAACAACTCCACAAGAACATGTTGAAAACTTTATTATACTAGCAATGTGATTGCCATCTATTGTAAAACAAAAATCTTTTGCATTAAACAATGAATTTATTTCTTTGCAGTCTCCATCATATCTATCCATTTGCCATAAACTATTTTTTCTATTCTCTTTTCTTAAGAAAACAATTTTATTATATTTACTTAAATACTTAGGTTTAAAATTCTCAACACCTTTAGAAGAAAAAGTTAATTGTTTATAATTTAAAGTACGTATATTTATAGAAAACAACTCAAAATTTTCTTTTATTTTTCCTGAGAAGATAATATTCTCATTATCAATCCAACAAAAATCTTTTATTAAAGCAAATTTTCTTTTATCTGTGATTGTCTTAATGAAAGAAGTTTGAGGATTCAATATACACAATTGGTTTTCTTTTTTCTTATAGCACAAAAATGCTATTTCTTTTCCTACTTGAGACCATTTAGGCATCATAACTTTTTCTTTTTCATAGAATGTGTTTTGTATATTATTACTTCCATCACTAAAGCATGTAAAAATATTGCTATTTTTAAAACTAGAATGTATTGTATAACATAGTTCATATGTTGGAATATATTTAATTTCAAATAAAACATGTATATAATTTAAAATTGCTCGTACACCAATATTTTTAGTAATTATATCTTCTATGTATGCTATAGGTTTTAATTTTTTAAATTTTACTAATGCTTTAGTATCTGTACCTTCTATCCTTTCTGGTATAACTACAAAAACACTATGATAAAAATAATTCTCAAAAATATGAACATTTTCATCTTGTATCTTAGAAATATACATTATTTTCTGTTTAAATTTTATTTTTACTACAGCTTTTTTTCCTGATGAATACTTTTCATCATTAGACTTTCCTTTTATTGTTTTAATTGTATCAACAGATATAATTTCGTAATCTACCATAGAAGATACTATATAATCTATATCAGGTAAATTATCATCTAATCTTATTTTTTGTGAAATACAGTCTTGAGTAAAATATTTCATACCTTCTGATTTGCATCTACAAATTCCTATCTTATGCAGCATATAAACACTCCCTCATATTAACCACTACTACATAATTTATATTCATAAAAATATTATATAGACTAAAATATTACTAAAAAAACGTGACATTAACTTAAAAATTCTTCATACACTTTTACATGTTCATCAATTGAATGCTTCCATGTGTACTTGTTTTCTTCATCAAAACATTTAATGAGTTGTATTTTCTTTTCTCTATATTTTTCATTAGTGATTAACTCAATAATTAAATCTTCTATTAAATTCTGTCTTTCTATATCAACATACATAGCTTTTTTATCTAAGATTTCTTTAAATGAAGAAGAGTTTGTACAAATAACAGGTGTATTACATTTCAACGCTTCTACACAATTCATAGGAAACCCCTCATACTCAGAAAAATCAACTACACATTTAGCACCACAATAAAAGTAAGTCATATATTTTTGTTCTATCATATTCATAAATATAACACTTTCTTGTATATCTAATTTTTTTATATTTTCTTTTAACTTATTATAATAATTGCTCCTTTTTCCATTAATTTTTCCTATGATAACAAATTTTAATTTTGGAATTTTCTTTTGAATTTTTGAAAAAATATATATAAATTTTTCTAATTGTTTTCTTGGATGTATGCTACCGCAAAACAATATATATTCATCGTCTAAATTATATTTTTTATGTAAATAATTTTTCACTACTTCTTTAGATATTGGTTTAAAAATTTTAGAACACCCTGGATAAATAGTTTTTACCTTATCCTCCTTTATATTGAAATATGATTTCAATTCACTTTTTATAAAATCAGAAACAACAATTATTTTGTCAGAATTAATTATAGCTTTAGGAATACTATAATAAAATTTTTTACAATACTTCTCATCTACTTTTTCTTCATTACTTAATGCATATAATTCATGTATTGTAGATATATACGTACATTCCTTGTTTTGTGGCAAACTAAATCCATTATTAGGTGAATGATATATCTTTATATTATTTTTATTAATAACTTCTGATATACTACTATAATCATCATTTTTTCTGTTTATAGATAATTCAACATAGTTTAATTTATTATAATTATGAAATTCATTGATTTTCTTCTTCATTTTTCACTTTATCCCAAATAATATAGTATTTTTGCTGTGAATAATATTCTAATAACCCATTTAACAATCCATAAGTATAAGTATATATACCACTTCCCTTAAGTAACTTAATTCCTAATCCATCTATGCAAATATTCATTTCATACCTCCTTATGCAAACTATAAAAATTCACTATCTATATCTATATGCTTGTCATCAAAATCTTTATTTAATATTTTTTTATTATTGCTTAATTTTTTATTCAACGCTATCTCTTGATCTGTTACAGATATTTCATCATTTTTTTGCAAATTACTTTTATTTAAATTTTCAACATTTAAATCTTCATTTGGTATCATAAGAGTACTTTCATATGAATTTCCATCTTCAAACGTTTTATCACCATAACAATGTATACATAAAAGCATTATCATATTATTACTTATTGTTTTACTATCTACAATTGAAAAATAGGAATCAAGAACTTTCACATCAATGCCTCTTATTTCTTTACCTTCACATGGTACTTTAAAATATACATTAAAAGTACTTTTCAAATTTAAAACTACTATTTTATTCTTATTTAATTTTTCTGTACATAATATTTTATAATTTCTAATTCCATCAAGAATTACTATACTGCCTCTTTTATATTTCATAATTTTTTTTGATTTTAATTCTATATCAATAAACACTTCACATATATTTTCAATTTCTGGTTTGTCATAAGGTATAAAAATATACTCTTTATCACATTTTTCTATAACATTTTCAAATGACATATTAGCTAATTCTTCTTCACTTATTAAACCTTCTATATTAATAAAATTTCTAAGCATATATTCTACTCCTACCTTTAATAATTTAACTAATATATATATATTAAAAATATTGAAGTATATTCCCTTATTTTTTTCATTATGTAAGAATCCCAATAATATATTTAAGGTTATTTGTATTTACATAAGTAACACCACACACTAAATTTACATATGATTAAATATAAGCATATATAAATTAGGAGGTTTATCGATGGGTGCTCAACTAGTAAAATTTAAATTCACCCCAAAAGAAAATCAACAAATTGAAGCCTTGGTGAAGATACCTGAAGAAAAAAGAAGTGTTATACATGGAACTGTAATTGACAGAAACAATAAACCAGTAAAAAATGCAGTTGTAAAACTATTACTTTTAAAAGATCCTAAAAATCCACTTTCAATATGTTCTATAACTCATACTTTCACAGACGTATATGGTCAATTTTTATTTGGTCCTCTTTGTCCTAATAAATGTTATGTAATAAAAATTTGGTACAATGATGTAGATATAAAACCTTTAATAGTTAAACCTCAACCTGGAGATAGTTATTGTTTAAAATGTACAGATTGTTCTAATTATTGTGATGAAGGTATAGAATCTACTACCATTAGTTAAATAATTCAACTTTCGCAGATGGAACATATCCGCTACGGGAAATGATATCTTGCTTAGAAACCTTTCACTTTAAAAATAATTAATAGTTAATAATGAATAATTAATAATTAAGGAAATTTTGCCTTAGGGCAAAATAACTAATATATAATTTTAAATTTTTGCTAAAGCAAAAATCAACCTTCATTATTAATTTTCAATTATTAATTCTTAATTGATGTTAAATGTTTCTTACGCAAGATATCATTTCCCGTAGCGATTGTATTTTGTCTGCGAAAGTTAAATTATTAATTTTTAATTTTCATTCAAATATTCCTGTTCTTATACAAGTTTTATTTTATAATATAAAAATATTGTCTAATACACTGTACATTTCCTTATTTAATTCCCTTATCTAAATATTCTCTAATTTTTAAATTCCAGAACTCGTATACATCAGGTTTCTCATCTTTAACTACTGACAAGAATTCATCTAATGCACCTAATTTATTTAATCCTTTCATTAAATGTCTAGGATAAATTACATTTTTAGAATAATTATTTTTAGGATCAATTACTGTTAAAGAAAAATTTTTTCCTACATATAAATCTTTACATCTAATATCTAACTTATTAAAATGAAGCCTTTCAAATTCTTTAATAAGTTTTATAATATTATGTGCTATTTTTTTATTAAATCCTTTCTTTTTAATATATTTATCTAGACGTTCCCCACCTACATAATCTCTTATAATGTAATAATCGCCCCAATCATACACATCAGGAAAATATTTACTATCTTTAGTTTTCTTCAAAATACTATACTCTTTTTGACAAACTTTTTTATATTTAAAAATTTTAATTACTTTTTTATTATTAATTGAATATACTATTCCATTATGACCACTTCCTAAGAATTCACACTTCTTTAGTATTTTTTCAACTTTATTATTTAATTCAATATAATAATCACTATTTTTACTCATATTATCCTCTTTCCTATAATCATATTAGTACATTGTATGAAAACATTTTAAAAAGTATTTACTAAATAAAGCAAATATTCTAATAAAAAAACAAATAAAATTTTCTAATTTTTATAACATTTGTTTACATTTTTTTTATTTGAGCATATACTATATTATCAGTATCTTTCCTATATACTAGAATGCTTAAACTTTGCTGAAAACTACTTAAACATAAAGGAGGGATACTATGAGTCATAAACATCATTGTTGTTCTAATTATAATTGCTGCAATAAATGTTGCTGCAATTATGGATATGGATATAATAATTATAGACCCGGATGTGGTTGTTTTCCTTTTTTAGGTTTATTTAATAGATGTGGTTGTGGTTGTAATTATGGATGTAAAAGTATAATTGGTCTGCTTATTCTTTTAAGCTTTTTAGATTGCTAAAACAAAAGCATATATAGCATAAACATAAGCTATATATGCTTTTTTTCAAATATTTATATTTTAAGATGTAGAAATTGTACCTTAAGGCACAATTTCCTTATTTGTACTTTGAACTTTATACTTTGTACTTTTTCTAGATCCTATTATAGACCCTATTATTATAAAACATATTCCAGCAATAATATTTATAGTAAGATTTTCTTTAAGAAATATTAATGCAAGTATTGGTGCAAGAGCAGGTTTTATAAAAAATGCTGTTGATGCCTTTATAGGTGATGTTTCTTCTATAGCTTTCAAATAAAAGATATATCCAACTCCTGTAATTATAATTCCCATATACAAAATAGTTGGTATATTTTTTGTAGTAATGCCACTTATTATAGGAATATCTTTTAATAATAGAAATATTAATAATACTAAGTCACCAATAAAAAATGTAAAAAAGTTAAAAACTGAACCTCCATATACTTTTAACTTCTTTTTACTTACAACAGTATATAGTGAAAATGAAATTGCAGATGCTAAAGCAATAAGCATACCTTTGATAACATTTACATCAACATTCATTTTGAAAGGATTAAAAATGAATAAGATTCCAATAATACACAATACAATAGAATAAATAGTTTGTTTTGTTATCTTATCTTTGAGTAATAAAACTGCAAAAGGTATAGTAAAAATAGGGTTTGTACAAAAAATTACAGCAGTTATCGAAGCTTCCTTTGTATATTCCACTGCAATTTGAAGTAATGCCATAGAAATTGGAACACATATAGTACCTGTAAAAATAAAATAAAGTAAATCTTTCTTCTTTAATTTAAGATTTTTTCTTTTCAAATCCTTTATTGCAAAAGGAAATAACATAACAGCCCCTATTAAAAATCTCAAAAATGTTACTTGGAATGAATTCAATTCTCCAACCACCATTTTCCCTGCTATTTCCATAGTGCTAAAAATAAATGCTGTTAAAATAATGTACACATATCCTTTTTTCATAATTAAATCGCCTCTTTTATAAATTTCCCCTAGTTTAAAATTTATTTCATATATTAGTTAATAATAACTAATATTTTCATAAGTTGAAATTTTTACTTTACAAGTACAATGATAATGAAATAGACTTTATTTATCAAGTAATTTTAAATATTTTCTAATAAAATAAAAACTTATATTGTGAAAAAAAAATAAGTTTCTATATCTTTAAGAAACTTATAAAACTTATAATTTTTAATTATATTTATACTGAAAAGTATTTTTTCTAATATAATCTACTAATAACTTGTCCAATAATTGACTTAATTTAATTATCTTTTCATTTGATATATCTCCTTCATTCTCTCTAATAAGTTTATTTAATTTTGTTCTAGTATTTTCTATTTCATCTTTTAACTCAGTAAAATTGTTCACCAAAATTCTCCCCTAACTATAAATTCAACAACATTATTTTACATATATTCTATTTTTATTTTAAATTAATTAAATTTCATATAATATCTATTTTTTTACAACAATATATTTATACCACTATTTTACTATTATTTCAATAAATATTATAAAATTTTTTATAAATATTCTTTTTTGAGCATACGTTCTATTTCCTCAGAGAGTACCGGTTTACTAAATAAATATCCCTGAATAATATCACAATTTTCTTTATCCAAAAATCTAAATTGTCCTTCCTTTTCTACTCCTTCTGCAACTACTTTCAATTTCAAAGCTTTAGCCATAACTATTACTGCTCTTACAATAGCTTCATCTACAGATTTTTCATTAACACCATCTACTAAGGATTTATCTATTTTTAAAGTATTTATAGGATATTTTTTTAAATAACTCATTGAAGAATATCCCGTTCCAAAATCATCTAATGCAATATCTATTCCCATTTCTCTTATGCCATTTAATGCTTTAATTACAAATTCTAAATTATTAAGTGTACTAGTTTCTGTAATTTCCAATTCTAAAAATTCTGTATTCATTTGTGTATCTTTTAATATTTGTTTTAATTTATTTATAAAGTGTACATCTTTTAGCTGTTGTACTGATACGTTAACAGAAATTTTTAATTGCTTTAACCCTTTTTTTCTCCATTTCATATTTTGTAAACATACTTGTTTTAACACCCATAATCCTAACTTTTTAATAATTCCTGTTTCTTCAGCTATAGGAATAAACTCTGATGGACTTACAATTCCTAATTCACTACTATTCCATCTTAACAATGCTTCTGCCCCTACAATTTTTCTAGTCTTTATATCTACCTGTGGTTGATAATAAATAGTAAACTCATTATCTTCTAATGCCTTGTTTAATGAATTTTCTATAAGCATATTTTTTAACATCTTACTTTCCATATAAGGATAATATATTTTATATCTATCTCTTCCTTCTTCTTTTGCTTTATACATAGAAATATCAGCATTTTTCAATAAAGTTTTAAAATCCTTTCCCGAATAAGGATATATTGCAATTCCTATACTCATAGTTATATTTATATTAAAGTCATTTACTTTAAAACCTTTTTTTATATCTTCAATTATTTTTCTAGCTATTTTTACAACTGACTTTTCAGTAACATTTTCAGTCAATAAAATAGCAAATTCATCTCCACCCATTCTTGAAACAATGCCATTTTTATTTATTATACATCTTATTTTCTGTGCTACTAATTGAAGAAGTCTATCTCCAACATCATGTCCTAAAGTATCATTTATCATCTTGAATCTGTCAATATCTAAAAACAATAGAGCAATATTTTTCTTTTCATCAAATTTTAAGTTTTTATAAAATAATTCTTCTATTTTACTTCTATTATAAAGTCCTGTTAATGTGTCGTGATATGCTAAGAATAGAATTTTTTCTTCGTCCTTTTTCTGTTTACTTATATCCTCCATTATAACTAAAAAATTTTTAATGTTTCCATCGCTGCTCGTAATTGGAGATATTATTACTTTTTCTATATATAATTCCCCATTTTTCTTTTTACTAACAATCTGTTTTTTCCAAGTTTGTCCATTTTTTATTATAAAATGAATATGGTCAACTTCTTCATTTGTACTATTATTAAATTTTACATCAAAAATATTTTTACCATATACTTCTTCAAAATCATATCCTGTAATTTTAGTAAAAGCTCCATTTACATATTCTATTTTTGTATCTATATCTATTATTATAATTTCGCTAGGACTTTGCTTAACTGCACATGCTAATTTCTCTAATTCACCATATACTTCTACTAATTGGGATATATCATTTAAAGTTATTATTACTCCTTTTACTTTCATATTACTCTTAAAATTAGGTAATATTTTTAGAATAAAATATTCTCCTTTGTCTGTATGAACCTTTTTTTCTTGTTTTTCACCTGTTTCTATCACCTTTTTACACAAACTATATAGTTCTACATTTTTTAATCTTGTACTTACATTTTTTATACTTTTACCAATATATTTATCACTTACACTTATATATTTAGTTATTCCATTTATATATCTTTTTATCTCTAACTTTTCATTTAAAAAAATTATTCCTATTTCGCTATTACACAAAAATTTAATTATATCATTATCTATATCAATTATCTCTTCAATATCTTCATACTTATCTTTACTAATAACACTTAAACACATATCTAATACTTTATCATTTCTCATTTTTATTATTCTAAAAATAAAATATATTTTAGAATAATTCCTCCCTTCTTCTGAACTCAAATAACAAGCTACTTTCCTAATATATACTATTCATGTACTATCTATAAAGTTATAACTATATTACTTTTTAAAGTTAAATTATTTAATTTTCTCAGTATTTAGTCATTCCTCTAAAATAAAAATTACTACAGGAATGATTTCCTATAGTAATTTCTAAACAAATTTATTCCTCTCTACTTTATTTTTATATTCTCATTTAAGATTTTTGCTAAATCAAAAATCAACCTTTATTATTCGTTTTTAATTATTAACTCAACTTTCGCAGTAAAAAAACACTTCTTAGCGAAGGAAAATGATATCTTGCGTAAGAAACATTTGAACAAAGTTTACAAGTTCTTAGCTTTACGAATTTGAAAAAAGTTATTTTTTAATTACTGATTCCTACGGAATATTAATTAAAAAATCTTTTTTTCAATATGAGTAAAACTTAGAACTTGTTACTGAAGTGAAAGGTTTCTAAGCAAGATATCATTTCCCGTAGCGGCTATTTTCACCTGCGAAAGTTGAGTTATTAATTCTTAATTGATATTAAAGTATTCATAACAACTCTCTTTTTTATGAGATTTAACTATACTCAATTTTTACTTTTGATCCACCTTCACCAGGAATTGCAGGAGTTACAATTACTTTGACAGGGACCCTATTTCTAAGTTCTTCTACATGGCTTATTATACCCACACATAATTTTTCTGATCTTAAATTTTCAAGGGATGTCATTACAATATCTAATAAATCACTATCAAGCGAGCCAAATCCTTCATCTAAAAAGAAAAACTCTAATGGTGCACTTCCTTTTAATTGTATTTGTGATGACAAAGCTAATGCTAAAGATAATGAAGTTAAAAATGTTTCTCCACCAGATAATGTACTCGTTGACCTTCGCGTTCCTCCGTTGAAATCATCTCTCATTACAAAATTTCCATCATCATTAATCTCTAATGCGTATCTACCTTTTGTAATACTTTTTAACCTTTTAGATGCTTCTACAGCTATATATTTTAATTGGCTAGTAGCCACAAACTCAACAAATTTATTACCTTTCACTAAACTATCTAAATGCTCAAATAAGCTTACCTTATGTTCTAACTCTAATTTAACTTTTGTTAATTCTTCAACT
The DNA here is from genome assembly GCF_042688525.2 of Haloimpatiens myeolchijeotgali. Classification (GTDB taxonomy): domain Bacteria; phylum Bacillota; class Clostridia; order Clostridiales; family Clostridiaceae; genus Haloimpatiens. Next base: position 1,228,433 of record NZ_JBHWAB010000001.1, on the reverse strand, counting down.
TGATTTAAGTCATTTTTCATATCTACAAGTTCTTTCTGCTTATGAACTTTTATTTCTAATTTTTTCTTTAATACCTCTTCATTTTGTTTTCTGGTTTCTACAATACTATTCCACTGTTCTTCATCTATAGTTTCGTTATTAAGTCTTCCTCTTATTCTTTTTATATTACTTTTTACTTCTTTAAACTTATCTTCATAATCTTTAATTAAATCTTCCAACTCTTTAATTTGTTGTTTTGTCATTATATATTTAAGTATATGTCTTTCATCTTCAAAATTATTTTCTTTCATTACCTTTAGTAATTTATCTTTCTGTTCGCAGCATAAACTACCTAATGTAGATTTTTTCTTTTCTAAGCTTACTTTATTTTTTTCTTCATTGTCTTTTTCTTTCATCTTATTGTCCAACATTATCTTTAAATCATTTTCTAACTTATTTATATGTTCTATATCATCTTTAACTTTAACTAACAAATCTTCTGGCTCATTTTTATCACAAATTTTATTAATTTCTTCTTTATACTCATTTATATATTGCTTCTTTTCTTTGCCACTTTGTTCAATCTTTGACTTTTCACTTTCATATTTTAATAATTCAGTTTGAATTTTTTCCTTTTGAACATTAAATTTATCTAAATTTAATCTTATTTCTTTATCTTTATCTTTGAGTTCAACTAACTCCTCGTCATATTTTTTTAATTTATTAGCTTCTTTTTCTATATCATCTATACTTAATATATTAATTAATTTATCATATTTATTATATATTGCTGCATGTTGACTATTAATTTTATCTAAATCGTTATTTATATTTAATAAATTTTCTTCTACATTTTTAATTTTTTCTGTTAAAGCAGCATATTTTTTATCAATATCTGATTTATCATCTCTTGTTTTCAATAACTCTTTTTCTAATTTTTCTATATCTGTATTCCAATTATCAATTTCAATTTTAAGCTTTTCAAATTCTATTTGTAATTCATTTTTCTTGTCTTTACATTTAATTAAGTCTTGATCTTCTAATATATTTAATACATCTTTTATCTCTTTATTTACATGATCTTCATCTTTTTTTACCTCTGCTATTTTAATGTTATATGATTGAATTATCTTATTAATTTCATCTATTTCTTTTTGCAATTTTTCTTTTATAATGTGTTTTTCTTCGATTTCTTTTTTATCTATCCTATTTGGCAATTTTATATGATGAGTAGAACCACATACTGGACAAGGCATACCTTCTTTTAAATTTTCACTTAATATACTTGCTAAATTCTCATTCTTTATTTCCTCTAGCTCATTTTTAACATTTTCAATTTCTTGTTTTACCTTTTCATATTTTTCAGTATACTCTTTTAGTTTGCTTTCATACTCTTTTTTATTGGATATTATATCATTATAGTATGTCTGCAATTTTATTTTTTTCTCATTACTTTCAACTAATTTATCATATTCATCTTTAACTTTATTTAATTTCTCTTGCTTTTTTAAAAGAATTTCATTATTACCTGGAAACTTTTTATCTAATTCCTTTTTTTGATTTATTAACTGCTCCAGTGTATTAGTTTTATGCTGTCTTTTTTCAATTATAATTTGTAAAGTTCTATTAACTTGTTGTGATACATTTAAATATTTTTCTTTTTTTTGTTTTAACTCTCTTTCTGTAATTTCTAATTCTTTAACCTTACAAAATTTTTCATATGCGTTTTGAATATTTTCCCTATACTTAGGTGAAACACTTATTTCATTAATTCTCTTCTCCAATTTTTTATGTACTTCATCTAAACTTTCTTTTTTCTCTTTAATATCATTTACTTCGCCTTTTAGTTTTGATACTACTGATGCTGTCTTTTTATATTCTAAAGCTAGTTTATTCCTCTCCTTTTGAGTATCACATATTTTTTTCTTTATATCTATTGCTCTATTTAAATCAGACTCCATCCTTATAAGCTTTGGTATTTTTTCTTTTTGCTTCTTAGCTGCTGATTCATATTCTTTTTGTATTTTATCTTGTTCCACATTAATTCTTGATAAAGCTTCTACAGTAACTTTTAATTCCTTATCATTCGATTTGATTTTTTCCATTGTTTCATTAACATTATCTATGAAAGGCTTCACATTCAAAGCATTTTTTGCCAACTTGAGTTTTTCAGTATTATCATTCATTTCTTCAGACTTTTTATTTAAAACTTCATATTTATTTTCGTAAATTTTTAATTCATTTTGCAATTCCCAAACACTTCTATATTTTTCATATAACTCATCATATTTTAATTTTTTTTCCTTTAACATATTTTCTTCTTTTTCAAGGACATTTAATTCTTTTTTTAATTTATCATATTCTTCCTTAGATATGCCATTATATCTATTTAGTTCTCCTTTTATACCTAATAAAAGTTTTTCATTCTTTCCTTTTCCCTTTTTAATTCTTTCTCTCAAAACTTTTCCATATCTTTCTAATTTAAATATTCTTTCTAACATGCTTCTTCTTTCTAAACCCGTTAATCTCAAAAACTCACTAAATTTTCCCTGTGGAAGTACAACAGATCTAGTAAAATCCTCTGCTGATAACCCTACTATCTTCTCTATTTCCGTTCTTACATTACTGGCTCCCTCAGCTAGTACATTTGTATTTTCAACTCCTACTTCACTTACTCTTGCTAATGTAGTTTTATATCTACCTTTCTTATCAATTTTCATACTTCTATCACATATATAATCTTTTCTATGATTGCCTACACCTATTTGAAATTCATAGCTTACTTCTAACTCCTTAGTTTCAGTATTTATAAATCCCCTGCTGTCTCTATTAACTTTACCATACAATGCAATTGTTATTGCATCTAATATAGTAGACTTACCACTCCCTGTAGGACCAAATATACCGAAAAAACCTTTTTCAGTAAGATTAGAAAAATCTATAACTTGCTTTTCTACAAAACTGTTTAATCCTCTAATCATTAATTTCTTGGGTTTCATATTCTTCACCGTCCTCATTATTTTCATCTACTATACTTAAAAATAAGTCTAATACTTCTTCACTGGGCATAATACCTTTTTCATGTTTATAAAATTCTTTAAAAACTTCATCCATACTTTTTTCAGTTAAATTTTCAAAATCAGTTTCTTCTTCATCTTGACCTTTAATTATAGGTTTTATTTCAATAATATCCTTTTTATATTTTTTCATTTCTTTTATTTCTTCTTGTAATAAAACTCTATCAGTTTTTATTTCTAAATATACCCAAATTTCTCTTTCGCTGTTTTCTTTACATTTATCAATAGCTTCCTCAATACTTTCACATTTCCAAACCTCTATTGGTTTATAATTTTTAAAATATACTTCTTTAATGTCAGCTTCCTGTCCTACTTTTAAATCTACTATATATGCACAGTTCGTATTATGTCTTTCACTTTTACTATATTGTATTGGTGCTCCACAATATCTAACTCTTCCCTTTGTTCCTTTTACCTTCTGTGGTTTATGTAAATGTCCAAGAGCAACATATTGAGCTTTTTGTGGTATTTTAGATGCAGCTACTGTAAGACTTCCTCCTAATTGTATAGGGCGTTCTGAATCTGAACTTTCCCCTCCTAATACAAATAAGTGCGATACTGCTAAATTTATAGTATCATCTCTATATTTTTGAGATAATTCACTAAAAACATCTCCTATTCTATCTGAGTAGTCCTTTTGCCTTTCTTCTTCGTTCAATTTATCTGAAATTATCTCATTTAATCTTTTTTCACTAGGATATGGAAGAGTTATTATAACTGCCTTTTCTCCATTCATATTTATCTCAAAATATCCTTCATCAGACTCTACTATTTCAAATTGCCCACATTTTCCCTTCACTGCAGTGCTTCTAGGTGTACCTAACATTATTATTCCTTGTTCGTACGCTAAAGGAGATGCAGCTATTAATCTTTCTGGATTATCATGATTACCTGCAATTACCAACACTGCTCTTTTACCATTACAACAAATTTCTTTAAGTGCTCTATAAAATAACTTTTCTGCCCTAGCCGGTGGATTGCTGTTATCATAAATGTCCCCTGCTATTATTACCATATCAACATTTTCTTTATTAACTATATCTATAAATTCATCAATAAACTTTTCTTGTTCAGAAAGTCTACTATTACCTTCTAGCATTTTACCTAAGTGCCAATCAGATGTATGAATAATTCTCATCAAATTATGCCCCCAATTCTCATATTTTTAACTTTATAATCTCTCTAATCTCTCTAATCTTTATTGTAATTTATTTTCTATATAATGTCACGCAGTACAAAATACTGTTTAACAAAAGAAAATAATATATTGCATACAAACACAAAGTGCAAAGTAAAAACTTTATACTTTGCACTTCTTTAACATCTATATTTCCTTTAAAGGTTTATAAACAGTTCTTTTATCCAATGACCATATTCTATCAGACATTTGTCCTGGTTCTATGTCTTGTACTGCTTTTCTCATATCATACATCTTAGCATCTAAATCATCTAATCTATGAAGCATTTCTGCTTCTGGAATCATAGGCTTTTTAGGACTACCATATTCAGGTTCATAATGATGAGCTAATATCATATGTTCTAAAAGCATTTTTATTTCTGAATCTGCTCCTACTTTTTCTGCTGCCATTTCAACTTTTTTAACACCCATAACTATATGACCTAAAAGTTGTCCTTCTATTGTGTATTCACTTACTATACCTAATTCACTAGATGCCATTTCTTCCATTTTTGCTACATCATGAAGTATTATTCCTCCATAAAGAAGATCTGTATTTAAGAAATCATATATCTCACATAATTTTTCAGCAGATTTAAGCATTGTAGTTGTATGATATAACAATCCACCTCTTACAGCATGATGATTACTTTTTGCTGCTGGATAATACATTAAAGCTTCTCCACAATCATCTAATATATACTCTACTATATTTTTTATGTCTTCATTTTTAATTTTAGATAAGTATTTCATAATTTCACTATACATTACTTCTGCTGGAAACGGAGCAACTGGAATAAAATCTGCTATGTCTACCCCATCTTCCTCTATAACTTCTCTTATTCTTTCTATTTTAAACTGAAGAGCATTTTGCCACTCTGTAACTATTCCTCTTACCTTTACTAACGTATTAATATTAAATTTCTCATCTTCATCAGTAATATTCCAAAGTTTTGAATTTATTTCTCCAGTTTTATCACCTAATGTAAAATCTAAATATTTTTTATTATTACTGGAAACTTTACATTCTACTTTTTTAACTATAAAAAAACCATCTACTCTTTTTCCTGCCTGAAATTCACTAATAGTTTTAAACTCTATATCCATTAAAATCGCTCCCAACTATATTAATATTGCACTATTATTATAAAACAAATACAAATATTTTTCACTTACAGTTTTTTTAGTAATCCTTTCAAGGGCTTTTGCGTATTGTTCAATCTGAACTTTATATTTTTCTTTAATATCATCAATGTTTTCTACATAATCAGTTTTATAATCTATTAATACAATTTTTCCATCTTCCTCAAAATAACAATCAATAATACCTTGAAGGATTATTTTTTCATCTTTATATTTGTCGTATGGAAGATTTTTTTCTATTTCTGTACTTTTAATTTGTATATGAAAAGGAATTTCTCTATTAATATTTTGCACTTTTAACATTCTTTTTCCTAAAGAAGAACTAAAGAAATTTAATATCTTTCTTATATTAATACACTGAGCCTCTTCTTCAGTTATTAACTCTTTCATAACCATGATATCAATTTGATCTTTTATTTCTTTAAAAGTGGTAACTTTATCTAATGATAATCTTTGCATTACTGAATGTAGTGCTGTTCCTTTTTCTGCTCCTGTAAGTCCCTTATTCTCCTTTAAAAAAACAGGTTTTTCGTGTAAAAAAGGCATAAACATATTAGAAGAATACTCCTGTTGTAAACTTGCGTTCATTTTTTTCTTTAGTTCAGTAACTGTTACTACTGCTGGAAGATTACAAGATTTTTCATATGGATATACATAATTAAGTCTTTTATCAATCTTATTATATCTCACATTATCTATACATAAATTCTTTTCATTTAATGCTTCTATATTATTTAAATTCTCTTCTACATCATATTCATTTATGTTTAATAATTCACTCTTACACCAAGTTTTTATTTTCCAACTTGACTTATCTTCTAATAAATTTATATTCTCTGTAACATCACCTTTTTTTATAAGTATATCTCCGTCTTTATGTCTCATTACTGATGCACATATCCAATCTAAATAATTATTTGCATTAGAAGTATACCATTCTGGTAATTTTTCACTTTGTACTCCTACATTTAAACTCCACTTATCTACACTTTTTTTAATATCTTTAACTGAACCTGTCATTATTAATTTTTCTTTTGCCCTTGTAAATGCTACATATAATACTCTCATTTCTTCAGATAAAGTTTCAATTTTTATCTTTTTCCTAATTATGTTTTTCACTAAAGTTGGATATGTTATTCTCTTTTCAATATCAACATAATCTGGTCCATATCCTAGCTCCTGATGAAATAACATTTTTTTATTCATATCCATTAAATTAAATTTCTTACCTAGTCCAGATACTATAACTACAGGAAATTCTAGTCCTTTACTCTTATGAATACTCATAATTCTTATTACATTTTCGTTTTCTCCTATTATCTTTGCACTTCCTAAATCTCCACTGCTTTGCCTTAATCTATTTATGAAATTTATAAAATTAAATAAACCCTTATAACTTGTATTTTCATATTGTTTTGCCCTTTGAAAAAGTATTTTCAAATTTGCTTGTCTTTGAGTTCCCCCTGGCATTGCTCCAACATATCCATAATAACCTGTACTAGTATATAAATACCATATGAATTCATCAATAGACATATGAATAGATTTTTCTCTCCAGTAACTTAATTTATCCATAAATCTCTTAATTTTATTTATTAATATAACATCAATATTATATTCTACTTCCCTTTTTGCCTCATAATCCAATAGAATGTTTTTCATAGCTTCATAAAAATTTATATCCTTATATGATGTTCTTATATCAATTATATCTTCTTGTGTGAAAGAGGCTATAGGTGAACATACTACACCTAATAATGGTATATCTTGCACAGGATTATCAATTATTTGAAGTAGAGACATCATAGTTTTTACTTCTATAGTATTAAAATATCCACTACCTGCATCTGCATATACAGGTATATTATTATCTTTTAATTCTTCCATAAATATTGGAGCCCATTTCTGAGTACTTCTAAGTAATATTACTATATCTCTATACTGTAAATTTCTATATTTTTTAGTTTCTTTATCAAACACCTTAAATTTTTTACCTTCTGAACTCATAAGTTCTTTTATTCTTTTTATTACCATTCTAGCTTCTAACTGAATATTATTTGGATCATCTTCTTCTATAATGTCCTCTTCTGAATGATCAACTTCTCCTGTACTATCCTTAGTTTCAATTATATGAAGTTCTGTATCTCCACCTACTTGAACATTTTCATCTTCTACTTTTTCGTAGTTAGCCCCTAGGTTCAATGCTTCTTCATCGTCATATTCTAATTCTCCTACATCCTTAGACATTACTTGTCTAAAAATAAAGTTTACAGCATTAATAACATTTTCTCTACTTCTAAAGTTCTTATACAATAGTATTTTTCTATATTTTGAACCTTCTTCTTTTGAATAGGTACTATATTTTTTTAAAAACAACTCAGGTTTAGCCTGTCTAAATCTATATATACTTTGCTTTATATCTCCTACCATAAATACATTAGGGTCTCCATAAAACTCTTTATTATTTAAAACAGAGCTTCTACATATTAAATTTATTATTGTTTCCTGAATCATATTCGTATCTTGATATTCATCAACAAGAATTTCTTCATATTTTTTAATAAGTTCTTTAGCTATATCAGAGGATTCTATGCCTCCATTCTCACTTTTTTTGCATAAAATTTGAAGACATAAATGTTCAAAATCATTAAAGTCAACTACTCCTCTTCCTCTTTTCTTTTCAGTAAATTTATTTTTAAATTCTATAACAAGTTTTGATAATTCTATCATTACAGGATATAGTTCATTAAAATCTTCTATTATAGAATCAATACTCAATGCTTCAACTTCACTTTTTATAGAAAGCAATTTTTTCTTAACATTATCTCTTATACCTTTAACTTTCTGTTGTTTTGCCTTGTCTACACCTTTTTTACACCTTTTAAGAGATTTGAATTGAGCTTCACTTACTAAATCCACAAAATTATCCCAAGATTTTTCACAAGCTTTTAAAATATCCTGTATCATAAACAATTCATTTATAAAACTTTCTTTATAAGGCTCTAAAGTTTCCTCTTCATCTATTATGTTTAATGCTGTAATCAAAGATTGTTCTAAAGCTACTATATCTGTTTTCATGTTACCTAAAAGTAATTTTAAAAGTTTAGAATCCTCAAAATCATACTCTTTAGAAATATTAAATTTTTGTGCAGCATCCATAAGCCAATTTTCAGGCCATGGAAAACTCATTGCAAAATTATAAAGTTCTAAAATTATATTTTGAAGATTTATATCATTTTTATTATTACTATAAAATTCAACAAGTTTTAAAAACTTATCATTATTTTCTTCATCATACTTTTCTTCAAATAATTCTTCTAAAGTTTCTTGCTTCAATAAAATATTTTCTGTTTCATCACTAATTCTAAAGTCAGGATCTAAGTCTATACAGTGAAAATTATTTCTTATTACTTCTAAACAAAATGAATGAAAAGTAGTTATATTAGCTTTATTTAGTAACGTAAGCTGTCTTTGAAGTCTCTTGGACTCTGGATTTTGTTCTAATTTTTTTGAAAGAGCTTTTGCTATTCTTTCCCTCATCTCAGAAGCTGCTGCATTAGTAAACGTAACAACCAAAAGCCTATCTATATCTACTGGATTATCCATATCTATTATTATATTTATTATTCTTTCAACTAAAACTGCAGTTTTCCCTGAACCTGCTGCTGCTGCAACTAATAGATTACAATTTCTAGTTTCTATTGCTTGTTTTTGTTCATTAGTCCACTTTACAGCTGTCATTATTTTCACCTTCTTGCATTTTATTTTCATTTTTTTCTTGTTCTAATAGTTCCCAAATTTCTTTGTCCTTTTTTTCTTTTATAAGTTTATAATTATTATTTTTTATATCAGGATCAAATTGACATATAGATGAATACATACAGAATTTACAAGGAACACTATCTTTTTTTCTATATGGTTTTATGGTAATATCTCCTTTAAGCATTTCCTCACAGGCTTTTATTAAATTATTTCGTACATGTTTTCTTAACTCATCAAATTGTTCTTTAGTTGCTATAGATGATCTACCACTTAAATTACCATCTTTCTTTAATTCTGCAGGTATAATTAATGATATGCCTTCCATATCTTTATCCATTTGTTTTACTATTTCAGTATCTGCAAGAAGTAATCCTTTCATCTTTAACTTTTTCATTATTTCCTTTTCTATTTCTTCTTCACTTAAACTTTTATTTGCTTTTATGATTGGGTCTTCAATTTTAAAATATAAAACTCCTGCTGGTAAACTAGGTATATTATTAACTTTATTTGCATTATCAATTATTGCATCTAAATAGGTTAATAATTGTATTTGTAATCCATAATAAACATCTGAAAGTTTAAAATCCTGCTTTCCTGACTTATAATCTATTATTCTATAAAATATTCCATCTTCACACATTAATTTATCAACTCTGTCTATTCTTCCTATAAGTTTAATTTTTTCACCATTTGTCAATTCTATTTCTATAGGCGGAAATTCTCCTCCCTCACCAAATATCATCTCATAACCTAAAGGTTCAAACCCACTTTTTTGCATATGTGCAACTATAAGTTCCACAGCTCTTGTAAGAACTCTTTTTAATCTTTCTGTAAAATACCTATATCTAGAAGAACTCTTTAAAATAGAACCTGAAGTACTTTCTATTATATTATCTACAGTGTAAGATATTGTGTTTTCACACCACTCTTTAGTTAATTCTCCCCAATGCAATCCATTTTTTTCAACAGTTTCAGAAAAATCATCAATAACTTTATGCATAAATGTTCCTATGTCTGGTGAACTTAACTTAAATATTTTTCTATCCTTAGCTTTAAGACCATACTGAACATAATATCCAAATGGACACTGAGCATATTTTTCTAATCTAGAAACAGAAAATTTAGGTACTTTTCCATATAATTTTCTTACTCTTTTTTCATCAATATTTTTCACTTGATTATTGTAATTAAATCCATTAGAAACAATTTGAAATTTTTCTTTCCATTCTTCATCATTTATATACCAACTATATACATCTTTCCATATTGGATTAACATTTTTTCCTTCTATATTATCTCTCATCATAGAAATTAACTTATTAAATGTAGGTACAGGTCTTGATATCCAACTAAAGTCATCCTCATATATCTCCCCTAAAACATCACTTTTTTCATGAATTTTGGGAAATATATTTTTCATTCTAGATATTATTATTGAAGGCCTTAAAGCTTTTCCTTCAAAATCTGCTACAGGATAACTCAATCTCAAATATTGAGCCGTAATAGTTAAAGTAGTATAAATCAAAAATTGTTCTTCAAAAGCTTGAGTTTTTGTATCACTTGCTAATTCTATTCCTTTATCTTTTAAATTTATTCTATCTGAATCATTAAATATTCCTTCCTCATTATTAGCCTTTGGAAAAATCCCATCATTTACACCTATCAAGTAAAGAGCTTTTATATCATGTCCTTTTATACGTTCTACACTACTTACTAAAATTTGATCTAATGCTGGTGGAATAAGTCCCATTTTATGCATATTAAATCCTACAGATAAAATCTTAACAAATTGGTCTAATGTAACTACTTCATCTCCTAAAACTTCAACGGCTTGATCTAATAACTCTACAACTAAATTCCAAATTTGACTGTATTCCCTTACTAAATCCTGCTCACCTTTCTGTTTAAAATCCTCCACCCATTCATGTATCTTCTGAGGTATCTCAATATCACAAAGAAATTCAAATAATGCTGTACAAAGTTCTCTTACATTCTTTTTTCCTGTTATATTTGAATAAAAGTTTATAAGAGGTTTTATTATTATCCTACGAATACTATTTATTCTTTCTAATATTTCTTTCTGTTTTTCATCATCCTCTTCATTTTCAAAACTATAACTTACAACATAATCCCAATCTTTTTCATCCATCCATTTTTTTCTTCCTCTTATGCCACAAGCTAAAACGTAATTTTCTAGTAAATCTACATCTTCTTTATTTACATTTAATAATCCACTCTTTAAATATCTAAACACAACTTCATAAGACCAATTTTTTGTAAATATTTCAATTACAGATTTCATTAATATTATCAATGGTTCATTATCTATTTCTTTCTTCTTATCAATGAAATATGGTATTTCATACTCTGAAAATACTGCCCTCACTACATTTTCATAAAGTTCTATATCTCTCGTAACCACCGCTATGTCTCTAAATCTATATCCTTCTTCTCTACACAATCTAATAATATCCTTGGCTGTATTCTCTATTTCTGTATAAGAATTAAGTGCCTTAAAAATCTTTATATCTTTTGTTTTTTCCGTATATATTTTACATGGATATCTAAAAAAATTATTTTCTAAATATGACATCTCTCTACTATTTTTGAATCTTGGATATGGCTTTTTGTAAAGTTCTATAGGCTTATCAATCTTTATATTATTATCCATAGCTATTTCTAAAAGTTTTTTTTCTGTTTTTTGAGTTAACATGAAAATATCTGTATTAAATTTGTCCTCTTTACTACCATTCATACATAAAGTTATATTAACTCTTTTAACCTTCTTTAATAGTTTTTCTATTATATTATATTGTTGAGGTGTAAATGAATTAAATTCATCTATCCATATTTCTGCATTATTTAAAAAAACAGATTCATCTATTTTTTCATAAAGAATAGTCAAATCATCATCAGTATCTATATAACCCTTATGTAATATTCTTTCAAATTCTGTGTATATATAATTTATATCCTTTATTTTGCTTGCTAAAAGTTCATCATCTACTTCACTTACAGTTTCATTTAACATTTCAGCACTTACATTATAATTCTTAAACTCTGTTATTAATTGCGATATAGTATTAGTAAAGCCTTCTTGCTTAGCAGCAGTATTAAAAACTTTAAGTTCCTCTTTTATATCATTCATAATCTTATATATAAGCATACATTTTCCTGAGGCATCCATATGCTTACGTGTTACTCCACCAACTTCACCAAATACTTTATATGCAAGTCTCTTAAAACTTAAAACTTCTGTATTTATAATACCTGTTGCACCTATTTTTTCTATGAGTTTCTTCTCTGATTGAAATGAAAATTGTTCTGGTACAATAAGTATTAAATTATTCTTTACTCCATTTTCTAATTTAAATTTTATATTTTCAAAACAGAAATGGCTTTTACCACTTCCAGAGCGACCATATATAAATCTTAAACTCATTGCAAGGCCTCCTAAACTCTACATTAATTACTTTTTTAAGAAGATAGATCTCTTAATAATTTCAGAACCATATTTATTTCTAAGTTCATCAACTACTTTATCTATTTTTTTATTCTTCTGTATATTCTTATCTTCAAACATAGATATCTGATGTATTTCATTAGTAGTTAATTGTGAAACTCTTACCCCTAAAAGCCTTATTGGCTCACCTTTCCATGCTTCATCAAATAATTCTTTAACTACTTTTATTATTTGATCTGTACAATCTGTATCAAAAGATAATTTTCTTTGGCGAGAATACACAATAAATTGACTTGTCTTAATTGTTACACATACAACTCTACAATATTTTTCACAATTTCTCAATCTTTGTGATACATTTTCTGCCAAAGATAATAAAATCTTATATGCTTTCTCCTTATCTGTAATATCATAAGAAATAGTTGTAGAATTACCTATTCCCTTTACATCTGATTCTTGCTTTGTACATATTTTTGAATCATCTATACCATTAGCATAATTTACAAGCATAATTCCATAACTTTTAAACTTACTTTTTAGTATATCCCTATCATACTTTGCTAAGTCTCCTATAGTAAAGATACCTAAATTATTTAATTTTGATGCAGTAACTTTTCCAACCATAAATAAATCTTTTACAGGCAAATGCCACATTTTCTTTTGTATTTCATCTTTAAATAACGTATGTACTTTATCTGGTTTTTCAAAATCAGATGCCATTTTTGAAAGCAATTTATTTGATGAAATGCCTATATTAACGGTAAAACCAAGTTCATTTTTTATTGTATCCTTTATTTCATGTGCCAATTTAACAGGATCATGTACATTGGAAAATTCCAAAAAACATTCATCTATAGAAAATTTCTCTATAACAGACGTATATCTTTTTAATATGTTCATCATACACTTACTATATTTAGAATATATCTTAAATGTTGGAGAAATCACTAATAAATTAGGACATTTCTTCACAGCTGAAAATATAGTTTCTGCTGTCTTAATTCCAAATGCTTTAGCTGGTATAGATTTTGCTAAAATTATACCATGTCTCTCTTTTTCACTTCCTCCTATAGCTGAAGGAATAGTTCTAATATCCTGTTTTTCTCCATTCTTCAATCTATATACTGCTTCCCAAGATAAGAAAGCGGAATTTACATCTATGTGAAAAATAATTCTATTATTCATATTAATATCTTCCTTTATCTTAATTTTACCTTTACTCAACTTTCACAAAACAAAAATACTGTCTAGCGAAGGGAAATGATATATTGCGTAAGAAACATTTGAACAAAGTTGAATACCTTCATTATACACAAACATGTGTTCTATTGCAAAAGGCTGTTACTTTTGCAACAGCCTTTCTTATGGTATATCTATGTTATTATTATAAAAATCCATGCCTACCCCTAATAGTCCACCTATTACAATAGAAGTAAATATAATTAACATTAAAACTCTATCAAATTCTTTTCTTTTTACATTTATCACTAGAGCTCTAATTAAAAATATAAAGATAACTCCTACAAAAATAGTTATATAACATGCTATTCCAAAATGCTCAATATACCATCTAATTATATACTTAAAAATTATAAATCTAGGTGCCAAAGAATCAGAAGAGTACATATTCCACATTCATCCCCAAAACTAATTTAATTATTTAATACTTCTTTTTTTGATTTAAACAAACTAAACAATATACCACCTATTATTGCTGGTAAAATCCATGCAAAACCTTGCTCTGACAATGGGAACATATTTATTATTCTATCAATAAACCCTGTATTGAACCCTAAAGCAGATAATGCGTCAAACAAACTCACAAATAAAGCTCCTAAAACAGCTCCAATGTACGCATTTTTATTTTTAATTAAATTATCAAACATATTCATTATTATAAGCACAATTGCTATTGGATATATAGCAACAAGCAATGGTACTGACAATTTAACTATCTTTTCAACTCCTACATTAGACAATACAGCACTAACAATACAAGTAACTATAACAATACTCTTATAACTTAATTTACCTTTACTTAAATTGTTAAAATAATTTCCTACAGTTGATGTTAATCCAATTGAAGTAGTTAAGCAAGCTGCTGCTACACAAAGCCCTAAAGCTAATCCTCCAAAATTTCCTAATACATTTTCAGTTATACCAATTACTAGTGAAGTTTTTGTTATATCCCCTGGAAATACATTACTTGCCGTTGCCCCTAAATACATTAATCCTCCATAAACTATAGCCAATCCTACTCCAGCAATTAGAGCCGCCTTAAAAGTTACTTTTACCTGTTCCTTTGGATTTTTATACCCTTTTTCAATTAATGCATTTAGAACAATACCTGCAAGTACTATTGAACCTATAGCATCCATTGTTTGATATCCACCTATAAATCCATGTGAAAATGCACCCTTTACTACTGCTTTACCTGGCACACCAATAGGATTTTTTATACCCATGAAAATTATTAAAGATAATATTACGAGTAATATTGGTGTCAATATTTTTCCTATTTTATCAACAACTCCAGATGGTTTTATAACAAATATCAAAGTTATAGAAAAATAAATTACTGAAACAATGATAGAATTGACTCCAGGAAAGAGATTTTTAATTCCCATTTCATATGTGGTAGCACAGGTTCTAGGTATTGCTAAAAGTGGTCCAATTGCTAAAACAATAACTGTCCCTAAAATTTTACTAAACATTGGGCTTACCTTATTACATAAATCATCTATAGTACCTCCTGCTATTGAAACTGCCATAACACCTAAAAGCGGCATTCCTATTCCTGTTAAGAAAAATCCCAACATGCTTAATTTCCAGTTATGACCTACTTGCATTCCTAAAGATGGCGGAAAAATTAGATTACCTGCCCCAAAAAACATAGCAAATAATGCCATCCCTACTACAATTGCATCCTTACTTTTTTTACTCAAAAAATACACCCCCATGGAAATTTAAAGAAATACTTCGAAATGAATATTCATTTTAAAACTAATTCATGCATTGAATTTTAATTTTTATTTGATTCTATTTTGAAAATTTTACAATTGTTTCATTATTATTATATTCTACATATAAAAAAATTTTCCTTCCATATTTTAAGCAGGTATCAATTAATGTTCTAACAAATTTCCTTACTAAAACTTTATATCACAGGTAATGCACATACTCAACTTTTGTCTTTCATTTTTCATACAAAAGATACTCTATTTAAAGTACATTGCATCGTTTTCAATTAGTATTTATTTAAACTTTCAAAAAGCTTATAAAATATATAGGATTTATGATAAAAATTATACTAAATTTCTAATTTAATTCAATAACTAAATTTAAATTTCTATTTAATTGTTGAATTAAAATATGATATAATTTATTTTACTAAATACTATATATTCTTGGAGGAGAATACATATGGAAGCTGTTCAACCTAAAATATTAAAAAAAGAAACATTTAAAATAGTAGGTTTGAAATACTATGGTAAAAATGAAAACAATGAAACTCAAGACTTATGGAAAAATTTTTTAAATAGATGCTGTGAAATAAAAAACAAAATAGATGATTCTAATTACTATGGTATCTGTAAATTATCCTGTGAATCTAACAAAATTTCTTACATAGCTTCTGTTAAAGTAAGCACTTCTACTGATATTCCTGAAGAAATGGTATGTAAAATACTCCCTTCTACTAAATATGCAATTTTTACTCACAAAGGATCTTTAAAAAGTTTAGGACATACTTACGAATACATATATGGAACTTGGCTCCCTAATTCTTCATATGAACATAGTAATTTACCTGACATAGAAGTATTCAGTAAAATTTGTTCTGAAGACGATATAGATAACGTTATCTATATACACATACCTATAAAATAGTAAAATAAAGAAATCATAAGTCCCTTTAAACAAAAAGATACTTTGAATCTTAACTCAAAGTATCTTTTTGTTTACATATTGTTTAAACTCCATATAAAATAATTTAATACAGCACCATACATACTCCAAAGTAAATAAGGTATAAATAAATACCCTGCTATTTTATCTTTTTTATAAAAACTTACTGTTGTTAATAATATAAATATTATTAATATTATTAACTCGAAAAAAGCTAATCCTATAAGTCTTAATCTAAAAAATAGTATAGGCCATAAAAAATTTAAAACTAACTGAATAGTGAATAATGTAATAGGTTTTTTAACGTCTTCCCCTTGTTTTTGCAGCATTACAATTCTATATAATGCTAAACCCATTAAAAAAAATAAAACTATCCATACTATTGGGAAAACCCATGGCGGTGGTGAAAACCAAGGTCTTTTTAAAGTATTATAGATATTTTGTGAACCTCTCGTTAAAACAGAACTTAAATATCCTGTACCTTCTGTTATTATTATGCTTATTAAAAAAGTTCCTATATCTCTTTTACCATTTACTTTCAAAACATTGCAGATATTCCCATCTCCTTTGAAATAATAACTATACTAAAACTTATGAAACTAAATTTTAGTTTATGATAATATTAATTTTCTACTAGTTTTCATTTCATCACACTAATATAACGTTTCATTATATATTATTCCAAAATTTATTTATAATATTATTTATATAGTCATTATTTCTACGAATTTCAAGTGGATACCAATGTCTAGGGAATAACCTTTTATACGTATTGTTTGAAAATCTTTGATCAATAAGTAAAGTTACACCTTTATCTTTTTCTGTTCTTATAACTCTACCTACTGCCTGCATTACCTTATTCATTCCTGGATATGTATAAGCATATTTAAATCCTCTACCATTACTTTTATTAAAATATTCTTTTATTATATCTCGTTCTAAGCAAATTTTAGGCATACCTACACCTACTACTATTACTCCTACCAATTTATCTCCTTCTAAATCAATTCCTTCTCCAAATATACCTCCCATAACTGCAAATCCCACTAATGTTTTATCATTAGTTTCACAAAACCTATTCAAAAATTCTTCCTTTTCTATTTCACTCATTCCCTGCTCTTGCTTTATCAAATCGAAATCTAATTCTATTTCAGATATAAATTCAAATATTTTATTCATATAACTATAAGATGGGAAAAACACTAAATAGTTTCCTTTTCTGCCACCTACAACACTTATAATATCTTTTATAACTTTATCATAAGTATATTCTCTCATTCTATATTTAGTTGAAATATTGCTATCTACCATTAAACATAAATTTTCCTTAGGGAACGGTGATTGTAGTCGAATTTTAAAAGACTTCTCCCCTAATGCTAATATATCTATAAAATAGTCTATAGGAGTCAATGTAGCTGAAAAAAATACTACTGATTTAACCTTTTTAGTTGTATTGTTAATCACTAAAGAAGGATCTAAACAAAATAACTTTATTTTTAAATCTTTATACTCTTTTTCAACATATGTAACATATCTCTCATCATAAAATTCAGCAATTCTTAAAAAAGCAAATATTTTAAAGTAAAAATCTAAAAGTTCTTCTTTAAAATCACTTTCTTTGTCTTCATTTAACCATTCATCGCATATTCCTATGAAACTTGAAAGTAAAGGATAAATATCCTTAGGCTGTTCTTTTTCTACTAAATTTTCTTTATTATCCCCTAGTTTCTTTTTGTACTTTAAAAAAAATGAATTTATTTTTCCTAAGTTTTTATATAATTTAGGGATTTCTTTTTTTACATTTTTTCTCAATTTTAAAACTGATTTTTTATTTAATTCACAAGAATACATTTCTCTTGATCTATCAACTAAATTATGAGCTTCATCTACAAGTAAAACATAATCACTCTTTGTATCAAAAAATCTTCTTAAATATACTCTTGGATCAAATACATAATTATAATCACAAATTATACAATCAGCCCAGTCACATAAATCTAAAGAGAATTCAAAAGGACAAACCTTATGTTTTTGTGCATATTTTTCAATAACTTCTCTAACAAATATATCTTCATTTTCAAAAATATCCTTAACAGCTTCATTTACTCTATTAAAATGTCCTTTAGCAAACTCGCATTCATCTGGATCACACTTTTTATCTTTAAAACATATTTTTTCCTTTGATGTTAATTCAACCGTTTTAAATCTTAATCCATTACATGTTAGATTTAAAAAAGCTTTTTTTGCTACTTCCTTTGTTATAGTTTTTGCAGTTAAATAAAAAATTTTAGAACATTCTCCTTCTGCTATTGCTTTAATCGATGGAAAAATTGTTGCTATTGTTTTACCTATTCCTGTTGGAGCTTCTGCAAAAAGCTTTTTTCCTTGTTTTATAGATGTATATACTGCTACTGCTAGTTTTCTTTGCCCTTCTCTATATGTTTTATAAGGAAACTGTAATTTATTAATTGATTCGTCCCTTACTATAATCCAATTTTTAATCATCTTAGCATATTGTACATAACTATTTATTAAATTATTAAAAAAGTATTTCAAATCTTCATTAGTAAACTCTTTTATTAATTTTTTTGTCTCCTTACTTTCAAATTGATAATAGGTAAGTTGTACTTTTATTTTTTCTAAATTATTTTGAGAAGCATAAATAAAAGCATAACATTTTACTTGTGCCCAATGAAGTAAATTATAATCTTCATTAATTTCTTTCAATGGTGATGTTGTTGTTTTTATTTCATCAACTATTACCTCATCTTCCAAAATAATAATACCATCTGCACGTCCACTAACTTGTATATTAATTTCTTCAACATTTGTATCATATGATAAATATTCTTCTTTTAAATATTGTTCTGAATATTCCTTAGAATATGCTTTTTGTATTTTTTGATGAATTTTAATTGCATCTACATTTCTGGAAATTCCTTTAAAGCTTGAAATTAAATCTCCAGATCTTAAAACAAATTCAACAAGATTTCTTACTGAAATCTGTATATTTTTATCATACTGCATAAAAATTATCCTTCCACTCTATTTTTATACCATATCTACAACTGGCAAAAAATTTATTTATACATTATATATTAATTAGTATTTAAACTTTTTCAGATAAAAATAATCCTTAACATAGACAATTTAATTTTACACTAATTACTTATATTTTTAAACTATATCCCATAACTGAACATTTTAATATTTTTGCAAAAATAAAAAATTCAAAATAAAAAGTTCATCTTAAAATATATTTTAAATTTTCTGAAGATGCTCTTCAGAAAATTATCCTTATTTGAACTTTATACTTTGAATTTTTCACTTTTAACATAGTATTTTTCAACTTTTTCTACTCAATTGGTCCATATTTGTCTTTATCATACTTCATTAAAACTAACGTTAATTCTTCTAAATGTTCCTTTTCATCATTTATAATTTCATAATATATTTTTCTAACCTCTTTAGATGGTATACTCATAACATGTTCCTCATATAAAATAACAGCTTCTAATTCTCCCTTTATATCATCTCTTACCATATTTAATATTAAATCTTTATCTGATTTTATATTTTCTTTGTGATATTTATGTTTTCCACTTAAATTAAGGTGTTCTTGTACCTCTTCATATTTTTTATATTGAATAGGATCTATTTTTCTTAGTAATTCTAAGAACATCCCATAATGTCTTTTTTCATCTTCTACTATATGATGCCAAACTTCATTTATCTCTTCAATATCAGATAATGCAATATGTTCTTCATATCCATTGATAGCTATTATTTCACTTATCATATCTTCCCTTATTTTATTTGAGTAAAGACATGCTTTACCTTGAGGTTGGCCATTTTTAGTTGTATAACTCATATATTCCTCCAAAATAATATTATATCAATATAATATTATTCTAAAATAAATAAAGTTATTACGATTATTTGTTTTTTACAGAATAATATATAAGTGCTAATATTAAAATTATAACTAATGAAGGTATTGCAAATACAAATTTAAATATAAGTGCTATTATAGCAATTACAATACCAATAGCTAATACAATTGATGCTATTGGTAAAACTATTGCCCCAACAATTGCCGCTATAACTACACCGATTATTAAAAAAATAATTATTCCTAATAATGTAGCCATATTCTTACCCCCTATGTGAATTTATATTTATATATCACACTATATTTTACTATATATTACCTTCTTTGTTTCATACTTTTTCACCTCTAAATTAGTTAACCTTGATATATGAACACAAAAAAAATAAGGATTTCTAAATCTTGTACTCTGATTTAGAAATCTTTATCTAGTATTATTTTTCTCTCTTTGTTTTAGTTTTTGTTACAGTTATATTTATTATTTCTGACTGGAATGCTTTTAATAATGCTTTTTCAAGTACTCTTTGTTCATCAAAATTTTCTTCACTTATGCATTTAGCCATGACTTTATTTTCTTCACCATATACATTTCTATATGTTACTATCACATAAGGTCTATCATATTTAACATCAATTATTTTTAATCCCCAAGATATTTCTGCAAAATCACCTTTAATTTCTAGCTTTGTCATTTCTTTTAATTTTTTTACATCATCACTCACATTTTCTATAACCATTAATTCATCGCCAACTTTATATTTACTACCCATCCTACAACACCTCCTATATTTTCATATATTATATATTCTATGAATTGTTCAAAATTCCTTCTAATTTTGTTATAAATTTAACTAATATTTTATATTAATTAAATTTATATTAATTATAACTTTGTTAATTATGTACTAAGAAACCTCTTGCTTCCTAAATTTGAGATTCATGAATAAACATGTTTTCTAGTTTCTCCGACGATAATTTTTTAACAATCATTTCACATTTACATAAAAAAATGTAATATATATTTTTTGTACATCCTTGTAATGATTCAAAATTTCCCTGTCCTTTAGCTATTATGATATCTGCATCATTAAACACTTTTGTAAATTCTTCAGAAGTCTCTAAAATATCTGTACCTGGAATATCTGTACCGTTATTTATAATTTTTGCATACTTATCCATTCCAACATAATATGCATCCTCTTCTATCACATCATTTAAAGTAGGATATCCTCTTGTTGCAAAAATAATATTTATATGTGGATACTTTTCCTTAATTTTTTTTATAAACATTTTGTCAAAAACTATCTCTCCTGCATTATCTCCTAAATATAGTAAAGTATTACTCTTTATAATTTGTTGTTCCAATTTATTAAAAAGATTACTATTAAATTGACTTTTCAAAGTTTTTTCAATTATTTGCTTTACCATATCAAAAGTAACATTATCTAACGCACCAAAATCAATTATATTACCAGCTGAAGCTAATTTTAATGCTGCAAATAAACTATCCTCTTGATTTTTTATTAAATCTTCTATATCTTTTTCCATACCTAAAATTTTTTTATTAAAATATTCTTTTTCTTTTATAAACATATCTTGAATATTTACTTCTCTTTTTATTATTCTCATTATTTTAGAATTTATATACGGTGTTGTTCTATTATAATCCGTATTTATTATCTCTTTTAATATTTTTTGCATAACTTTATATTTTATTTGCTTGTCCTTTATGTATTTGTCACAGGTTTTTTCTGCCTTATTTACTATACACCCAATACAATCGACAAATGTATTCATTTTTATCACTCCTCACTATACATCACATATTATCATAAATTATATTCTAAGTAAAAAAATCCGCTGTCATTAGCAGCGGACTAAATAATCTCTAAGTTTTTTAGAACGACTAGGATGCCTTAATTTTCTAATAGCTTTCTTTTCAATTTGTCTTACTCTCTCTCTTGTTACATTATAACTTTTTCCTATCTCCTCTAATGTCTTTGGCTTTTCATTATATAATCCAAATCTTTGGCGTATTACATTTTCTTCTCTTGGTGTGAGTGTACAAAGTAACTTATCAATATCTATTCTCAAAAATTTAGAAAAGACCATATCTTCAACATTAATATTTTCTTTATTCTCACTTATATCAATCTTAGCTGAATAAGGTATTATATCTAATAATTGACCATCATCACTTGCATCTTCACTAATAACACTTTGATTAAGTGAAGATATTCTTTTCATATTCTGCTCGTATGCTTTTAATTCATTATATTCATTTGTTGATATATCTAATTTCTGACATATTAAATCTTCTTTTATTTCTCCATCATTTATAAGATATTGTTTTTCCAGCTTATTTATCTTATTTATTTTTTCTATTATATGAACAGGCAACCTAACTAAAAAACCTCTATCATATATTGCTCTATCTATTGACTGCACTACCCAATAATAAACATAAGTGGCAAAACCCGTATTCCTATTAATATCAAATTTTTCTATTCCTTTAATAAGTCCTAATACACCTTCTTGTATTAAATCTTCATAATTAAAACTGCAAAAATTTGATTTCCTATAAGCTATTTTTCTAACTAAATTAATATTATTTAATATAAGTGCCTCCTTTGCCATTTCATCATTATTTACTTTATACCTACGTATCAATTCTTTGTTACTTAAATTAATGTATTCCTCTTTATTAATTTTCGAAGGAGTGTTTATTATTTTTTTTACTACTTCATTTGAGCAATACATATACACCACCAACCAATCATTTTCATTTTCTTTTATTACTTTAATGTTCTATATTATATTGAAAAAACCTTTAGAAAATTACAAATTTTAATTTTTTAATAGTTTCTTAACATATGTTTTTGGTAACACACTTATATAAAAAAAATAAAATCTTTCTGATTTTCCAGAAAGATTTTAGAACTCTATTTTAAAAAAATTATACTTGACTCAACTATATTTTTTCATTACCTACAGCATTCCTCCATCTACTGTTACAATTTGTCCTGTTATATATTTAGACCCTTCTCCACATAAAAACACTGCTAATTTGGCTATATCTTCGCCTTCTCCAAACCTCATCATTGGTATTTCTTGCTGTATTTCTTCTCTTTCTTCATTTGAAAAACACTTATTCATATCTGTATCAATAACCCCTGGAGCTATAGCATTTACTCTTATATTTGAAGGAGCCAATTCCTTTGCAAGTGCTCTAGTAAATGAGTTTATTGCTCCCTTTGAAGCAGAATATAAAACTTCACATGAAGCTCCAACATTTCCCCATATAGAGGAAATATTTATCATAACTCCTGATTTTCTTTCAATCATATATTTTACTGCATTGTGACAACAATTAAATACACCTTTAAAATTTATATTCATTATTTCATTAAAATCTTCTTCTGACATATCCATAAACAGACCTATCTTAGAAATACCTGCATTATTTATAAGTATATCTATTTTTCCAAATTTCTTAATTATATCATCTATCATATTTTTACATGAAGAATAATCACTTATATCTGTCTTATATAATGTTCCATATCCTCCTAATTTTTTAATTAATTCTAATGTTTCATTTGCACCTTCATCATCTTTTCTATAATTAAGTATAACACTTGTTCCATTTTTTGCTAATTCCAACGCTATACTTCTTCCAATTCCTCTAGATGCTCCTGTAACTAATGCTACTTTTCCTCCTAAATCCATTCCTATCACCTTTCATTCTATTTCTTATCTCTCTCAACTTTCACATAAAAAAATACTATCTAGCGAAGGAAAATCATATATTGCGTAAGAAACATTTGAACAAACAACTAGTAATTCTTGGTCTAAAAATTCACAGTATATTAGACAAGATTTTATATTATAAAATAAAACCTTTTGCCTGTGGTAAATATCTATATAGTGTATAGGATATCATTGGAACAAAGTCTACAAGTTCTTAGTCTTACGAATTTCAAAAGAGTTATTTTCTGATAACCAATTCCTTTGGAATATTTGTAAGAAATCTTCTTTTGAATATGAGTAAGACTTAGAACTTGTTACTGAAGTGACACGATTCCTAACACTATATAGATATTTACTTCACAGGCTCTAGATACTTATTATCAACACAATTTTTAGACCTTAGAATTACTTTGTGAAGTGAAAGGTTTCTAAGCAAGATATCATTTCCCGTAGCGGATATTTGTTACATGTAAAGGTTGAATTATCTATCTATTCCATCTCTAGAAAGTACACCTTTAGTATAATAATGTTTGACTTCTTTCATTTCTGTAACTAAATCAGCTATATCAATAAGTTGCTTTGGTGCATATCTACCAGTTATAACAACTTCTACACTTTCACTACGATTTTTAATAGCTGAAATTACTTGTTCAACATCAAACAACTTATAATATAAAGCTATTGTAATTTCATCTAAAATAACTACATCATATTTTCCTTCCTTGAGAATTCTTTCGCATTTATTTAATCCTTCACAGGCAAACTTTATATCTTCTTCATTAGGTTCTCTATTTATAAAGCAATCTCTTCCTAATTGTTCAATTTTTATGTTTTTTAAATATTCTTCAATTTTAGTTTCATTGTATTTCATACCTTTTATAAACTGACCTATATATACTTTTTTTCCACTTAAAGCTGCTCTTACAGCCAATCCTACAGCTGCAGTAGTTTTTCCTTTTCCGTTTCCCGTATATACATGGATATAACCCTTCTCCATTTTACATCCCTCAACTTTTTCAAAATTTCATTCATTCTTAATTTTACATTTTAAATTATTAATTGCTCAACTTTCACAATAAAAAATACTGCTTAGCGAAGGGAAATGATATACTGCGTAAGAAACATTTAACAACAATTAAAAATTAATAATAAATGTTGATTTTTGCTTTACAAAAATCTTTAATTATATATTAGTTATTTTGCCCTAAGGCAAAATTTCCTTAATTATTCATTATTCATTATTAACTATTAATTATCTTTAAAGTGAAAGGTTTCTAAGCAATATATCATTTCCCGAAGCGGCTATTGTCACCCATGAAAATCGAACTACATATTAATGGCTATAAATACTACTAATACTAATTGTTCAACTGCTTCATTAGTAAATCCCAATGTATCTCCTGTAAGTCCATCTATATAGTGTTCACAAAATTTATTAACTAAAAAAGTGATGATAATTGAAGAACCCATTATAACTAATCCATCTTTAACTCCTATTAAAGGTATTGTAATTAAAGCTGTTATTAAATAACTTATTACTACTCTTTTAATATCCATATTACCTATAAATATATTTCCTGAACCTGTTTTTTTTGCATTCTTACCAATATAAGATATAAATATTAATGAACACCTTCCTACAACTGGTGCAATTATTATTGCATTTAACAAATTCTTGTCTATCAAATATGATATTGCTGAATATTTTAGTAGTATATTACATAAAATTGCTATTCCTGCATATGCACCAATTCTACTATCTTTCATTATTTCTATAATCTTTTCTTTACCACCTTTAAAAGAAAAAAATCCATCAAACACATCTCCCCAGCCATCTACATGAAGTCCACCAGTTATTAAAATTGCAGCAGCAATAGCTAAAACAGCTGTAATAGTAGGTGGTAAAATTTTAGAAAATAAACAACTTATAATCCACTGTAATCCTCCTACTATGAGTCCAATTATAGGAAAAAATATTGCTCCTTTTTTAAAATTTTCTTTTTCACAAGGTAAACTTTTATTCACAGGTATTCTGGTTAAAAATTGAATTAAAAGAAAAAAATCACTTATGTATTCTTTCATGTTCTCATCTCCTACTTTAATTTCAAAGGAAGTCCACAAGCTGTTAAATAAACTTCATCACTCAATTTTGCAATAAATTGATTAGTAAATCCTGCTATATCTCTAAATATTCTACTTAATTTATATTCAGGAACAACTCCCGCTCCTACTTCATTAGTAACCATTACTAAATTTATATCTTTTTCTTTAACTTTTAAAATAAATTTTTCAAATTCATGCTTTATATCTTTTATAAGTTGATCCACTTCATTCATCGATACATTGTCATAATCCTTGTACTTATCAAACATTAAATTTGTAATCATTACTGTAACACAATCAAGCATTATGTTTTTATGGTTACAATTTTCAACTACTTTATCTAAATCTTTAAATCCTTCATATGTTTCCCACTTTTGATTCCTACTAGCTTTATGTTTTTTTACTCTATCCTGCATTTCATTATCTGTTACTATAGCTGTTGCAATATATAATACATCATCTTCTAACTTTAATAAATTCTCAGCAAAAGTACTTTTGCCGCTTCTACATCCACCTGTAACAAGTACAACCTTACTCATATCAAATTACCTCCATACATATTAATCACAATGAGTTATTGAATCAATATAAAAATTTTCATATTCATACTTTATAGTAACTCTGTCACCATTTATGCATCCAAATTTCCAAAACAAATCCATGTTTGCATCCATAACATAACAAAGTGCTGCTCTAATAACTCCTGAATGAGTAACAACTAATATATTTTCATCTTTTGAATTTTTAATATCATCCATAAATCCTGAAGTTCTAGTGTACATTTCTATAAAAGTCTCACCATTAACTGGACGAAATGTTTTCCAATCTTCTATCCATTTTTTACATTCCTCTGGATATAATTTAACTAGTTCATCATAATTTTTACCTTCAAAATCTCCAAAATTTGTCTCATTTAATCTATTATCAACAATTATAGGTATATCTTTTTTATTACCAATTATTATACTAGCAGTTTGAAATGTTCTTTTTCTATCGCTTATGTATACTTTATCTATTTTTATATTTTTAAAAAATTTAGCTGCTTTTTTTATTTGTTGAATACCCTTCTCATTTAAATTTACATCTAAACTTCCATAATAGACACTTTTGGTATTCTCACTAGTTTGTCCATGTCGTAAAAAATATATGTTCATTATTCCACTCCTATTTTCTTTTACTGATCTTTTCTAATATCTATGTACTCATCACCATTTATATTGGCTTGTTGAAATGTTCCCATATTTTCCATAGTATAAATCGCTGCTTCTATTACATTAAATGCTAAAGGACATCCAGAGCCTTCCCCTAATCTCATTTTTAAATTTAACATACTCTCAAGTCCAATTTCTTGTAACATATGTACTGCTGCTGGCTCTGCTGATAAATGTGATGCAAACATATAATTTTGACAAAGTGGATTTAATCTGTATGCACATAAAGCTGCTGCTGAAGCTATAAATCCATCAATAACAATTGATACTCGATTTTTAGCTGCACCTAAAAAGCATCCACAAAGTCCTGCAATATCAAGACCTCCTACTTTAGACAATACATCAATTACATCTTCTTTATTAGGATTATTAATTTTTATTGCCTTTTTAATTGCATTTCTTTTACACATTAACTGTTCACTAGTAATACCGGAACCTTTTCCTACGGTAATCTCTGGATCTAAATCACATAATACACTTAAAACTGCAGCACTAGTTGTTGTATTACCTACACCCATTTCTCCTGTGCCTAACATATCTACTCCTTCTTCTACTAGCTTGTCTACAGTTTCAATACCTACTTCTATTGCTCTAATGGCTTGTTCTCTTGTCATAGCCGATTCTTTTGTCATATTTTTAGTACCATATGCTATTTTTTTATTAATAATCTTAGGATTATTAAACTCATAATCAACTCCTATATCAACAACTGTAATATCAGAATGTGCAAATTTAGAAAGTACATATACTCCTGTGATATCTTTTGTGAAATTATTGGTTACTATTTGAGTTACCTCTTTAGGACAGTTTGTAACGTTTTCTTCTATTACTCCATTGTCAGCACACATTATAATTATATTTTTATTATTTATTTTAGGAAATACCTTTCCTGTTATACCAGCTATTTGAACAGCTATTTCTTCTAGCCTTCCTAAACTACCAATGGGCTTAGTTAAATTATCAATCTTATTCCATGCCCTTTTGACTGCATTTTCATCTAAATCTGTAATATTGTTTAATGTTTGCTGTAATAAACCCATCAAAATCCCCCTAACTTTAAATCGAAAATTGTATAATCATTTACCTATTCAATAGTATCACATTTAACTTTATTAATATAGTTAAAAATTTATAAAAATATAAATTTTAAAGTAATAACTCATAAATTTGGATAAATTCTATATAATGTAAAAACAAAGTCGAAATGACAACTCATTTCGACTCTTACTAATACATTTTTAATGCTGTAAAACAACTTATTTTAAATACTACAAGAGTTCAGCAATTAAAAATTTAATTTTTATTCCTCTTTCAGTAAACTTTGCTTCATATTCAGTTACTATATTATCTTCAAAATCATCATTGTGAAGATCCCTTGTTAGATATTTTAATTCAAATCCACTTTCTTTAAAATATTCTATAGATTCTTCAAAAAGCTCATCATCATCTGTCTTAAACCATATTTGTGTTCCTTGCTCAATAAACTCTTTATAATATGTTAAGAACTTTGTATGAGTAAGTCTTCTTTTCTTGTGTCTTTCCTTTGGCCACGGATTACAAAAATTTATGAAAATTCTCTTTACTTCTCCTTTATCAAATACTTCATTTATTCCCATTATATTCATAGCTGTTAATCTTATATTTTCAACTTCTATTTCTTCTATTTTTCTTAGGACATATACCAAAACTTCATCCTTTAAATCTACAGCAACAAAATTTTTATTTGGATATTTTACTGCTGCTTGTGATACAAAACCACCTCTTCCACATCCTAATTCTAAATATATATCATTATTATTTTTGAATTTTTCATTCCATTTTCCTTTTAATTGTTTAGCATCACTAACAAAAAAAACACTTTCCTCAAGCTCTGGTCTTGCCCACCATTTCTTTCGTAATCTCATTACCTTCCTCCTATTAATCGAACCGTTAATTATTATTCAACTTTCCCAGTAAAAAAATACTGCTTAGCGAAGGGAAATGATATCTTGCGTAAGAAACATTTAATAGCAATTAAGAATTAATAATTAAAAATGAATAATGAAGGTTGATTTTTGCTTTAGCAAAAATCTTTAATTATATTAGTTATTTTGCCCTAAGGCAAAATTTCCTTAATTAATAATTATTCATTATTAACTATTAATTATCTTTAAAGTGAAAGGTTTCTAAGCGAGATATCATTTCCCGTAGCGGCTATTTTTCACCTGCGAAAGTTGAGTTATTATTTTTTTCTTAGATAAAAACTGTACTTTTAAAATTTTATCATAAAATTTTCATTTTGTCTTACGTTTATATATTGCAAATACTAGAAACATACAAATTCCAATTAAACTAACAACTTGAGCCATTCTTAAAGGTCCTAACATTAAACTATCAGTTCTCAATCCTTCAATAAAAAATCTTCCCAATGAATATAATCCTATGTAAGCAAATAAAGTCATACCATCTACCTTACATTTTTTCAATATATTCAATAGAATAATAAATACTATTACATTCCAAACAGATTCATATAAAAATGTAGGATGATAATATGTTCCATTTATATACATGCCCTTTTGAATAAATTCAGGAAAATGTTTTATAAATTCATAAGATACAATCCCACCATGAGCTTCTCCATTAAAAAAATTACCCCATCTCCCAATTGCTTGAGCCAATATTATAGAAGGTACAGCAGCATCCGCATACTTCATAAAACTTACTTTTTTTATTCTTGTATATATAAATGCTACACATAAACTAGCTATAACTCCTCCATGTATAGCTAAGCCACCTCCTCTTATGTTTAACATTTGTCTTATATTACCGTTGTAATCACTCCAATTGAATATAACATAATACAACCTAGCCCCTAAAATTCCAATTGGTAAACATATTATAACCAAATCTAACATTTTATCATAGCTTATCCCTTTAACTTTACAACTATATCCTGCAATAAATATAGCTACTACTATTCCAATTGCAATTAATATTCCATACCATCTTATATCTATTCCAAAAATAGAAATTGCCACAGGATCCATTAAAATCACCTCACTTATATATAATACATATACCCTTCATTATCATAATTATATTTCTCAATAAGTTCTTGTAAAGTTATTTTATCAATTACATCATTAATACATTCATTTATTTTATCCCACACATTTTCTTTTAAACACTTTTCAATTTTATTAGTAGTATTATTTTCATCAACTACTGATAAATCTCCTTCTAAAACTCTTAAGATATCGCCCACAGTAATATCTGAAAGTGAATCACAAATAATATATCCTCCACCTTG
Organism: Haloimpatiens myeolchijeotgali; assembly: GCF_042688525.2. Classification (GTDB taxonomy): domain Bacteria; phylum Bacillota; class Clostridia; order Clostridiales; family Clostridiaceae; genus Haloimpatiens. The sequence continues at coordinate 1,197,681 of NZ_JBHWAB010000001.1, read as the reverse complement.
ACCTTTTCTACCTTTAATAATACCGCTTTTTCTAAGAGATGAAAAGATTTGTTCAAGATAACCTTCTGAAATATTTTGTCTTTCAGAAATACTTTTTAATGTAACACTTTCACTAACAGAATGTACCGCAAGATCAACCATTGCTTTTAAACCATATCTTCCTTTTGTTGATATTTTCATTTGATACACCCCTTTACACTTTTAATTAATTACTTAACTTTCACAGGTAAAAAATATCCGCTACGGGAAATGATATCTTGCTCAGAAACCTTTCACTTCAGTAACAAGTTCTAAGCTTTACTCATATTGAAAAAAGATTTTTTAATTAATATTCCATAGGAATCAGTAATTAAAAAATAACTTTTTTCAAATTCGTAAAGCTAAGAACTTGTAAACTTTGTTCAAATGTTTCTTACGCAATATATCATTTCCCTTCGCTAGACAGTATTTTTGTACTACAAAAGTTAAATTAATTGTTATTCAAAAATTGGAGTTGATAAATATCTTTGTCCTGTATCGGGTAATAATACTACAATGTTTTTATTTCTATTTTCTGGTCTTACAGCTACCTTTTTAGCAGCATATACTGCTGCTCCTGATGATATTCCTACCAATAATCCTTCTGTAACAACTATTTCTTTAGTAGTACTAAATGCAGCTTCATCTTTTACCTTTATAATTTCATCTATTATTTTCTTATCTAATACTTGTGGAATAAACCCAGCACCAATGCCTTGTATTTTATGAGAACCTGGCTGTTCTCCTGATAATACAGCAGATGTTTCTGGTTCCACTGCAATAATTTTTATATTTGGATTTTTTCCTTTTAATACTTTACCAACACCTGTTATTGTTCCACCAGTACCAACACCTGCAACAAAAATATCGATTTTTCCATCCATATCTCTCCATATTTCTTCACCAGTACTTTTCACATGTGCTTTAGGATTAGATACATTATTAAATTGTTGTGGAATAAATGAGTTTTTAATATTTTTACTTAATTCTTCAGCTTTTTCAATAGCACCCTTCATTCCTTTTGATGCGTCTGTTAGTACTAACTCTGCTCCATAAGCTTTTAATAATTTTCTTCTTTCAATACTCATTGATTCTGGCATAGTAAGTATAAGTTTATATCCCTTATTTGCAGCAACAAAAGCAAGTCCAATACCAGTATTTCCACTTGTAGGTTCAATAATTACAGTATCTTTATTTATTAATCCTTCCTTCTCTGCATCCTCAATCATCGCAAATGCAACTCTATCTTTTACACTTCCACCAGGATTAAAATATTCAACTTTTCCTATAATATTAGCTTGTAAATTATTATTTTTTTTATAATTTGAAAGCTTAACTAATGGTGTATTTCCAATTAATTGTAGTGGATTTTCATAAACATTCATCTTAAACTCCTCCTTGTTTTCCTATATGTTTACTAGGTTTTTATGTAAATTATATTTCTTAAAATTATAATTTATAACTAATTAGTTTGTCAATAATATAAATTTTTCCATACTGCTAAAATTTAAAAAAGTATAAATTAAGAAAGTTTTTCTATAAGAAAAACCTCCTTATTTATACTTTAAACTTTGTACTTTAAACTTTGTACTTTACACTTTATCCAATTCCCTTACTTCATAACATTATTCATATCATAAGCTATATTTTTTAATTCCTCTGCACTAGCTGCTATCTCCTCACTAGTTGCTGTATTTTGATTTACTGCTTGAGTCAATGTTTCAAATTTTGATATAGTATTTTCTGTTATATCATGAATTTTAGAATTAAAATCCACAAAATTATTTGACTCATTTAATAACACTTGGATACTTTGTGTTATATCTTCTACATTATTGCCTGAAATTTTTAATTGTTTTATCATATTTCTCACATTTCCTACAGTATCACTTAAAATTTTATCTCCATTGATTATCTTTTCATCATTTTCAGTCATGTACTTTTCGACTTCACAACTCATATCTTTAAGTTCATTACTTATAGAACATACTTTATCTAAAGATTGTTTGGTATTTTCAGCTAATTTTCTTATTTCTTCTGCTACCACAGCAAAACCTTTTCCTGCTTCTCCAGCTCTGGCTGCTTCAATAGACGCATTTAAAGCTAACAAATTAGTTTGCTCAGAAATGTTACCTATAATTGACAATATTTCATCTACTTCTCTAGATTTATTTTGTAAAATTTCTGTAGCATCTAAAGTTGTTTTTATGCTTTGTTTCAAATTGTTCATTATTTCTAATGCTCCATTTAAAGCTCCTTCATTTTCATTAGAAATATCTATAAGACTACAATACACTTTTTCTGCCTGTTTTGCTTTATCTGATACTGTTTCATTTATATCTAATAGTTGGTTTAAAATATTTTTATTCTCATCTGATTTTTTTAACATCTTATTTGCATCATTGCTAATTTCATCTGTTGTACTAGCCATATGTTGCATTGAAATACTTTCTTCTTCTACTACTGATGCCAAATTATTACTAGAACTCAACAATATATTAGATACTTCAGACATTTTTTCAAATATTTCAGATATCTTGTCATTTCTTAATTTTAATTTATGCTGCTTATCATCTGCTTCTCTTAAAATATTAGATGAAAAAGAAGTAAAATAATACAGCCCCATTGTAATACTTATTATATTAATACTTCTTATTACCAATTCTCTTATCATAACTTGATTATCTGGCAAAGTGGTAGGGTTAACTATAAATATCACTATCTGACATAAAATACTAATAGACATAGATATCATATTCATTTTTATATCTAAAAATAATGCCCCTATTATTAGGGTGCCAAAAACACTTACCCATAATTCTTTTGATGGAACCATTAAACATAAATAAAGGTAATTAACATATGAAAATATGAGAATTAATATTTTAAGCTTTTCAAAACTTTTCTTATTAAATGTTTTTCCCTTTACCGTAGTTTTGTACATAACTTTAAAAATTAAAATTTCAAATAAACTTAACATAAGTATTCCAATTATATAAATCCATTTAATTTCATCGTATAATCCAAATAACTTCATTATTAAAAATAAATTTCCTATCATTAATGCTCCGAATGTATAATTCAACAAAACAAATTTCAAAGTTTTTCTTTGATAATCCTCCACTATTCCCATGATATCCTCCTATTTCAAAAACTCTTGTTAAAACATTTTTTATTCATTATTACTTTATAGTAAAATTCATTATACATCTACTCATATTTATTAAAATTTATATAGCAAAGAATTCATTGAGTATCCTGTAGCTATAGAACAAAATACTACTATATCGTCTTTTTTAAATTTATTACTTTTTAATCCATCATCTAAAGCCATAATAGGGCTTGTACAACCTGTATATCCATATTTATCTCCTACAAATGTTATTTTATCCATACTTGAGCCTAATTTGTTCATAGTTAATTCAATATCTGTTTTAGAAAACTGAGACATAAAATAATGACATACATCTTTTGAAGTATAATTATAATCCTTTAAAAGTTTACTAATTAATTTTGCCCATTTTTCTGGTACAAAACTAAAATCAAATGGTACTGCTAACCATTCAACATCATCAGGTTTCATATTTTCTTTTGTAATATTTGATAAACCACATCTAGGAAATCTCATAGCATAACTATAAGCATCATCTGCAAACATTCTTGAACCTAATATACCTCTTTCAACCTCATTATCTTCTTCTACTTCTAATACTACAGCTACTGCACCGTCTCCTGTGCAACCGTAAGTTATCATATCATCTTTTCTAGCAAGTCTACTTACTAATAATGATCCTACTACTAAAACTTTATTATATTTTTTATCTGTTTTTAAATATCTAGTGGCTATATCTATTGCTGTTAGCATTCCTGTGCAATTACTATTTACATCAAAAACTCCTGTTACATTACAAGCTTTTAATTGATTTTTTAATAATAATGAACAAGTGGGCGCTAAAAATTCTGGTGTATCACTTGAATATATTATCATATCAATATCTTCAGATGAAACTTCAGAATTATATAAAGCATTTTTTGCTGCCTCAACAGCCATAGTCAAACTATTTTCATTTTCTTTGGCTATATTTCTCGTATTTCTCCCTAATTTTCTCATTATTCCCTTTAAATGACCATCTAAATTAAACTTTTTAAAATGTTCAATATAATATTCATTATTTACTACATTTTTAGGATGATAACTTCCTGTACCTTTAATCATTACATTTCTAGCCATAATCCACTCTCCTTTAGTTGCATAATATATATCCCATTTATTATTATAATGCTTTTTATATGTAAATAAAGTATTTTTATGTAATATTATAAGTATTTTTTAATAACATAGTAAAAAAAATATATATTCTTGTATCTATATATTCAAACATAAAAAAAACACATGCATTTCACATGTGTTTTGTAACCTATTTTAAAAAATTACTGCTGCAATAGTATCAAAGAAACGCATTATAAAACTTGCTGGTGTTAATACTATAAAATCTGCTAATGAATTTCCACCAAATATAGGAACAATAAATACTATTAAAAATATAACCTGATATCTATACATTGTATCTGCTACATTATAAAAAAACTTAGGAAATAGATCTCTTAAAATATGAAAACCGTCTAATCCTGGTATAGGAATTAAATTAAAAATAAATAACATACAATTTATGCTAATAACAAGTTGTATAATAATATATAAAATAGAATTTAAAGTATTTATCATTACCCCAAAATCTCTTGCAAATAGAAATTTTGAAAGAAAACCAAATACTAATGCAAAAATAAAAGCTGATATTAAATTTGCTAAAGGACCTGCAAAAGAAACTTTCAAATCATCTTTATAATAGTTTTTAAATGCCCTAGGATTTGTTTCCACAGGTTTTGCCCATCCAAATCCTACAAGTAATATCATTATAAAACCAAAAATATCTATATGACTAAGAGGATTTAAAGTTAATCTACCCTGAAACTTAGGTGTTTTATCACCCAATTTATCTGCCATTTTAGCATGTGCATATTCATGTACCGTAAAAGCTACAAGTATAGCAGGTATCATCAATATTTTTCTTAATATTTCTGTTCTAAAATCCAAATTATTGACCTCCTAAAAATGCTTAAATTTTGTAAAAGAATAATTCAATTATAACAAATTTTTATTAAATTTTAAAACATATAAATATTTTAAATACCTTAAAATAATCTTTTTACAAGTTTATGATTATCCAAAATAAGAATTCCTTTATCATATATATCCAAAAACTTACCAGAATATTTAATTCTTTCTCCTGTTTTTATCTCTTCAACTTCATGTTCTTTAGTATAATTAATATATATTTTGTCATTATCATAAAAATATATATCTCCTACATTACACTCTTTTAATATATTAACTTCAGTCATTTTCATATAATTATGTATGTGGGTATAAAATACTTTATCAACCTTACCATTATTTACTTGTAATAAATATACATTGTCATCATCATCTAGTCCTAAAAGTTTTAATTTTTTCAAATCCTTGATTTGATACTCTATATTATTTTCAATTTTACTTAATTTCATATTACTTAAATCTTCATATATAAAAATATCACTTTTATTTGATACTGCTATTTTTCCAACTAATTGTGATTTAACTTTAAAATCACTTATTTCACCTGAAATATCCACTTTATAAATATTGCTATACTTATTATTAGAAATTTTGACATATATCACATTTATTAAGGTGGCTATTTGTATATCTTGCATTTGTGCTTCCTTATCTGACCAGCCTAAATGTGTAATTTGATTTTTTATATGTTTTTCAGCATCATAATAAGTTAACTTAAATCTACTAGACATTTGTTCTAACTTCTTTTCACCTATTAAAATTCTATTTTGATTTGGAACCCACCTATAATAAGAAACACTAGTATCTTTATCAAATTTTATATTTTGTACTTCTCCATTATATGTATTCACTACTTTTAAATTATTGTTAATATAATAAGAAACATACTTTCCATCATAAGAAATACGTATTTTTTTAGCTTCATTATGTATACTTATATTCATATTTGTTTCTTTTGTATAATGCTTTTCATCAACTTTTACACTTTTTATCTGTGTATCTTGTTTGAATAAATCTTTATCTACATAGTACAATATTCCTATTTGAATACATAATGATATGCATATCCAAATTATTATTCTTTTAATCCATCTCATTAAAGGTCTCCTTTAAAAATGTTATTAATTCTTTACATATATAATTGATGGTACAGCTCTCTCTCCTAAAGGACTAGAGGGATTATTAATAACTTTATTATTGTAATACATAGTAGCTGAAGCTCCACCATCTAAGTTTGTAGCATTATACGCATCATATTTTATCATTATATTTTGTACATCCTTTAAAGTAGCACCATAACTAAATGGCGGCTGCCTTCCATCTATAACTAGAAATATTATTGATCCGTCTTTTCTTTGTCCTATAGCTGTTCTTGGGGCTATTCCCCAGCCTCCATTACCACTTTTTATAGTTCCTTTTCCATCTACAACTAAAGGTGGTCCAAAAGTAATAGCTTCTTTAACATTCATTCTTTTCATATCATTCAAACTATGCTTTCCAACCAGTAAAACACCTTCTTTTGTGATTGCCATAACATCTAATTTTTCATCATTATTATTAACCTTCTGGAATTTAACATTTCCATCTGTAATAAGAAAACCAACAGGATTTCCTCCTGTTCCTATCCAAGTTTTATTTTTACTTTTATATGCGAATCCTCCACCGTTTATAGCCGCTGCTGCACCATAATTTTGAGCTATCTTACTTGTAATTTCTCCTTTTTCTCCTAGTTTAGTACTATAACCTACTTTTATTGTAAAAGGATTATTAACAATAATTACGTATCCTTTAAATCTATCACTACTAATATTGTATCTTTCAATATTTTTAGCTTTCATATCTTTCTTTCTTATATTAGATTCTATAATCTTTATGTTTTTTTGATTAAAAACTTCAATATCATCTTGCTTTAAAATTTTATTTATTTCTTCTTGTGACAAAAAAATTTTAGCAATATATTGATGTCTAAAAGAATTCATTGATGATCCAACTACTATTCTTTTTACATTATCAAAAGGTCCATAAAACACAATAAATGGCATAGTTATTATAAAAAATATTAATTGAAATATTAAAAATAATACTATTACCTTAGTTGAAAATTTTCTTTTCATATTCAAAACTCCTATATTAATTCAAAATAATATATACTCTTTCATATTTACTATACTAAATAAAACCCTGTAATCTTATACAAACTAATTATTTTCCTATTAAACTCAAATTCCCTTTATGTATTATTTTAATACAACTAATATTTTTTTTCTATAACCACAAAAATATAAAGTGCAAAGAATAGAGAAGAACTTTGCACTTTATATTTTACTTAAATACATTAAAGTCTCTTTGAAGCCTCATATGCTAAAGGAGATCTTTCACATTCATCATATTTCAAAGTTACTTGATAACATAACTTGCTGCCTTTCATTTTTTCAGATGCATAACATAATCCATTAGATCTAGAATCTAAAAAAGGCTGATCAATTTGTTCTGGATCCCCAATAAGTATCAATTTAGTACCTTCTCCTACTCTAGTTATTATTGCTTTAACTTGTTTAGGCGATAAATTTTGCGCTTCATCAATTATAACCCAATTTTTAACTATAGATCTTCCTCTCAAATAGGCAACTGCTTCTGTCGTTATTATTCTTCTATCAAATAATTCTCGTATTTTATCTAAAATCTCATCTTCATTTTTATATCTTGCATTTTCATTTGAATCAACCAATATTTCTAAATTGTCATATATAGGTCTCATAAAAGGAGCTATTTTTTCTTGTTCTGAACCCGGTAAAAAACCTATTTCTTCATCCATTGTAACATTAGGTCTACATACTAAGATTCTTCTATACTTTTTAGTACCTTCATACATAATTTTTTGTAATCCTACTGCAAGTGAAAATAAAGTTTTTGCTGTACCTGCTGGTCCCTTTATTATAACTAAAGGTGCTTTGTCTGCATCTATATAAAGAGATTCTAACATAAATTTTTGTCCTATATTCCTAGGTGTTATACCTAATGATTGTTCCTCTTTATGATATAATGGTACTATTTTATCTCCATCAAATCTTCCTAAAGCAGTTTTCCTTGGATTTTCAATAGAATGTACTAGTATAAACTGATTTAATACCAAAGTAGGAAAAGAATATTCTTGTGATTCACTTGAATACCACACTAATCCTTCTGTATCTATACATCTTTTTTTATAAAATTCATCTAATTTACTTGATGATACATACACCTCTATTCTTCCGGTATATTGACTTTCATATTCTGGAACAAATTTTTCATGAAAATTTTCTACGTTAATTCCAACAATATCTGCTTTTATCCTTTCAAATATATCTTTTGTTATTAAATATACATCTTCACCTTTATCTTTCAATGCTTTGCAAACTTGAATTATTCTATTATCTGCCTTATTTTTATCCCACACCTCAGGCAAAGTAGTATCATAATGATTCATTTCAACTCTAAGCATTCCCCCACCTGGAAGTTCTACTCCTTTATTCAAATCACCATTTTTTCTTAACCTATCTATCAATCTAGCTGCATATCTTGCATTAGATCCTAAATCACTCTTATCTTTTTTAAATGTATCTAGTTCCTCTAAAACTATTTCAGGTATAACAACGTCATTATCTTCAAAAGTAAAAATAGCTCCTGCCGAATATAATATAACATTGGTATCCAATACATATGTTCTTTTCAAATAATTACCCCCTTCCTATTTATATTAATATTAAATTTTTTAATCAATAATGTAAATTTTTAAACATAAAATATGTTGTCAAAGTATTAACATACTTATTTTTTAGCCTTAATCATAAATATACTTTGTAAAACTATATTTAATATTATTAATTTCTCTAATATTTTAAATAACAAATTTTCAATTTTTACCTAAAAAATTAATATAAAGTTAAAATCGTGTTATATTATTATTATGTATATAATTTCATATTATAGTTAATATAAGTAAATGTTTATTATTTTACATAAAAAAAAGAGCAGAAAAATCTGCTCCCAAAAATAAAATTAAATAAACATGAACTTATGGCTTGTTAATTTCTTAACTATTGCTTACATTTTAATTTTATCATTTTTTTTAAAAAAATCAACTATTTTTTTGAAAATTATATAATCTTATTTTTACGTAGTAAATTATTTACTTATAATAATTTATATTATATAATATAAATAATTATATAATAGAGGATGGTGAACATGAATAATATAACATCAATATTCAAAGAAAAAAAATTAAAATTAACTCCTCAAAGAATCGCTGTATATAAATACCTAAAATCAACGACAAAACACCCTTCAGCTGAAACTATATATAAAGCCTTACAAGAAGATTATCCTACAATGAGTCTTGCAACAGTATATAAGACACTAAAAACATTAGTAGATGTAAACTTAATTCAAGAACTTAATGTAGGTGAAGGAAGTTTTAGGTACGATGCTAACACTAATTCCCATCCACATATTCAATGTATAAACTGTAGCAAAGTAGATGATATAAACGATATAACCTTTCCAGAACTAAATGATAAAGTGAATGGTTTTACAAAATATAAAGTGTTAAGCAACAAAGTATATTTTTATGGAATATGTGAAGATTGTCAAAACAAGTAGGAATGTATTTCCTACTTGTTTTTCTGTTTTATTTATATGTTTTTCCAACACTTTCTTTCCATTCCTTACCATCATATTTTCCTGATAAAATTTCTTCCACTTCAAATTTTATATTCTTGCTTAATTTTTTAGGAATATTATAATCAAATAATATATTTTTTGAATCCGCATAAAATATATTATTTATTATTGAACTATACGAATCACCTAACTTATTATTAACATTTTTATTTCCTGTTACAATTTTTTTTTCAATTAATTTACTTTGAAATTTATCATCATAAATAAACTTTACAAACTTTTGTATTTCTTCCTTATCAACACTATTATTAGATATACTAAAAATTGAATCAACCACAACAGGTTTTTTAAACTTTATATTACTTAAATCTAATGTTTTACCTAGCTCAAAACCTTTTTGACTAGATTTAACCATATTATTAGTAGTAACCATAATCAAAGGTGTACTTTCATCACTTAATTCATCAATTTGATCTTCATTTAAAATTTTAAATGTTTTATTTGATAAAATACTTTCTTTATACATTTTATTTATATAATCAAAAGCCTTTTGCATTTTAGTAGAATTTTCATAATACTTTTTACTACTATCATAATGTTCTTCCACATTATTTATACCAATTTCATTATTAACTACACATGAAAATAGTAAACTATATATATTTGTATTTTTTGTAGTTATAACAGGAACTTTTATGGAATTTTTATTTAATACTTTTAAAATGTTGTATAAACCATTAATATCTTTTGGATAGTCTAAATCCATACTATCTAAAACTTTTTTATTATACATAATTTCTACAGAATAAGGTATAATACCCATTCCATACTGTTTATTATTATACTTACCATATAACCACATTATATCATAGTATCTTTCATATAATTTATTTTCTTCTGCTACAGTTGATAAATCTGCAATAAGTCCTTTTCTAGCTAATTCTATCATATTATTTCTGTTTGTAAAAATTATATCTGCGGTTTCTTTATTTAAAATATTAATCATTTGTTGCCCATCTGAAATGTTGTTAAAACTAATTTTTACATTTGTATTTTCTTTTTCATATTCTTCCTTTATAAAGTTGATTAAATAAAGCATCTTACTATCTTCCATATCAGAATATATGTTTATATTCCTTACATTATTGGTATTTTGCTTTTTTGAACATCCTGCACAACCTAATAATACCACTAAACTCAAAAACACTATTAAATACTTTTTTAATATTTTCAAAACATATTCCTCCTTCCTAAATACTGATTTTAAATATTTTAAATTTAGTTTATGTAAATTAATTAAATATATTATAAATGCATATACTTTAATGGAGGTGAAATTTATGAAATTAAAAGTATTTTTTCTTAAGAAAAAACATATATATGCAGCCATAGCCATTTTAATAATGTTAATCTTATTAATTATACTATTGTCTTTTAATTCTAAAAACACAATATCTACTTTTAATATAATTTCAAGTGATAAACTTTTTAAAACAGATCTAACAGGAGACGGTGAAGAAGACATCTTATATATAAAAACAGATAAAGATAAATATTACATTCAAGTTAATACGAAAAATAATAAAAATATATTTATTGAACCCAATAAAAAATTAAATACCGTTGGAACATACATTAAATATTGGCCTATGAGACTTACTTTAAAAGATATTAGTAGAGACAATATACCTGAAATATTTATTCAATCTTCTCAAAAAACAAACCAATTCAGCATGTATTTTTATGGAAAAATGATAAGTTTAAAGATATACTGTGTGGTTATAATAACATTTTAGGTTTCACTGATTATTCAAATAGTAGGACTCCTAAAACTATTTCTGGAAATTTTCAAAACCACAAAATAAATTTTACACATTATATCTTAATAAAAGATACACTAAAACCTTTTACTTATAACTATAATGAAACTTATATGGGCAAAGACAGTATTACTAATTTTATAAATTTTATTGAAGAACTATATCTCAACAATAAACCTGATCTTAAATTATTAAATAACATAGTATGCTCTAATTTACAAACTCAAAGTTATGACGTAATATCTAAATTATCAAATGAAACAACAAAATTAGTTTTTCAAGATGCCACATTTAAAGATTCAAAATATAACAAACATGGTGAAATAACTAGAATTGACTGGACATTAAGTTTTAGAGGAATGCTTAAAGATACATCACAACCTAAAAATTATACATTTAACTTAGTCTTAAAACCATGTAAAAACTCTAAAGATAAATTTCACTTTAAAATTTCATCTATATCACTTACTGTATTAAAATAAAAGGACCGCATATGGCGGTCCTCAGGGGGATGGGGGGTTTGGGGCATAAAACTTAAAAACTTTGCATATAACTTGTAAATCAAAATTTATTTTGTTTACATTAATAATATTGCCATATATAAAATTTTTATACTCATTATTAAACAAAATTTTATAATATTTTTTAATATTATATATAACAATGCCCGACCAATATAAAAAAATACATTAGCCGGGATAATATCTCTACTAAGTATTCATTTAGACAAATATATGTCTATTACTTCTTCTATCATTTCTTTATCTGATTTATCTAACAAATCTCCAATTGCTCTTAATAAACAAATAACTTTTTTCTTTTTTTCTTCAATATCTTGTAAATCTTCATAATTATTATATTCATTTTCATTTAGAACTTCAACTATATTGTCATTAATCTTTTCATTTTCACTGTCATCATTGTTTACAATTTCTACATTTACATTCTCGGTATCTGTATTATAAGAGTTAATATCATTATCTTTATCTATATTATATGATTTAATATCATTCTTTGGATCTTCATTGGAATCATCTTGAAAATTTAAACTCCCTAATATTTCAACTAACTTAGTTATATCAATATTACCAATCATTCTTGTTATCTGGCTTAATGGAGAACTATTAAATGGCATATTATTCATTCCGTTCATGTTATTCATGCCATTCATTCCGTTCATACCATTCATATTATTCATTCCGTTCATACCATTCATATTATTCATTCCGTTCATACCATTCATGTTATTCATTCCGTTCATATTATTGAAATTATTCATCTGTTCTTGATTATTTGTAGTATTAGTGCTATTTTCACTATTTATATTATTAGTATTTGTAGAATCATTTATGTTTTCATTAAATCTTTCGTATTCTTGATTATAATCCTTACGGTGTTTTTTGTGTTTATGTTTTGACACCTAATTCCCCCCTTTTTCACTTTAGGAGGGAATATAAATTCCCTCCTAGTCTTTTTAACAGCAACCACATCTGCTTCCGTATCCAGAGCATCTATTTTTACCGCCGCAGCAGCATAGAAGCAAGAATAAGAAGAATAATGCTTCAATTGTGTTATCAGACTTAATAATTTCACCTTTTTTAAGTGCTATCAATAATACTACCAAACAGAATGGACTGCATATATTTCCAAAACAGCAGTTATATCCACCACCGTAGCCATATCCGCCACCTCTGCATGGGTTATTACAACAACAGCAACAACATTTTCTTGACATAATCAACCCCCCTTTCTTGGGCAATGGTATAATTGGTTTACTAATTTTATTCTGTTGTATCTAAATTAATAACATTACTAGCACAATTATGCGGCTTCTTACATCTAAATAGTAGAACTATTGCAATTATTACAATTATCCATAAATAACATCCACATCCATAGCCATATCCGCCTCCGGAACCACAGCCACATCCAGAACCACAGCCACAGCTAGAGCAACAATTGCAGCAACAATTACAACAATCACAGCAATCACAACAATCACAGCAATCGCAACAATCACAGCAATCGCAACAGTTACAGCAATTACCACAACTACAACAGTTACAAGATGGTCTCATGCAGCATACATATTTTTTGTGCTTTTTGCTATGGCCTTTCTTTTTTTGCAACATAATTCAAAGCAATTACATCCGCAACCATAGCCGCCATAACCACCGTAACCTCTGCCGCCATAGCCACCGTAACCGCAGCCACCATAACCGCCACAACCACAGCCACCATAACCGCCATAGCCACAGCCGCCATAACCACCACAGCCACCATAACCGCCATAACCTCTGCCACAGCAGCAACACAATAGTATTAAAACTATTACTAGTAATGCTATCGAACTATTTGAGCCATTTAATCCCATTCCTTTTATCAAATTTGCATACATTTGAGGATCAATTCCATTACTTTCACCATTTGAGTTGAACACTTGCCCAAATAATTTGCTAAAATCCACTTCCCACTTCCTCCTTCCTGTTAGTTCTTTATTTTTCATCATTTGCTTTATACTATATACTATTCAGCTTGTTTTAAATTGACACAAGAATTTATATTCATCATGCATATTTTTTAATATTATTTTTATATAAGAATTTCTAAACCTTGTTCAAATGTTTTTTACGCAATATATACTTTTTTAACCTACATAAGGTAGAAATCATAAATTTATATGGTACAATTTTACATAAACTTGTCATTTACTGAAATTACTTAACTTTATACCATTGATTCTTTGAAAAAAATTTATAATTTCCTTAATAATAACAAAAAACATTATTTGATATTTTACTATTTACTAAAATATCAAATAATGTTTTTATTAAATATATATGTTTTTAATAAATTTATCCAACTAAATCAATTGATATACAAACCTAATCACAATATTTTCTGTAAAAATACTATAGTAGTAGTTACAAAATTAAAAAACGAATGATTCATTACTGCATACCAATATCCTTTCTTCTCTATTAAATAACAATTTATCAATGCAAGAACCAATAATCCAGCAAATGCTTGTATATTATAATGTATAAATGCAAATATAACACTACTAAATATAGCTGATAAATATATTCCTGTTTTCTTTTTAAAAATCTTTTGAAACAATAAATATCTAAATACAAATTCTTCAAGAATTGGAGCAAATATAACAGTCACCAACGCCATGTATGCATACTGATTCATTGACATTTTACTCATTATATTTATTACTTCTTGCTGTTTTAAATTCACATTTAACTTAGAAAAAATAATATATGTCACTACTGCTACTGCTGTAGTCATTACATAAGAAATTAAAATGCATTTAAAGCTTTCCCCTAATCTTATTGTTTTTATACTAAATTTATGAACATTATAATCACATTCATTAGAAAAATCATTATTTTCCCTAGCAATTTTCCTTAAACAACTTATATTGATAAGCACTAAAATAAAAGGTACTAAATTCATAACAAATGCAGAACTAATAAATGCTATAATTCCATAAATTATCGAAAATAATACTCTTACTAATTTATTTATTTTTTTATTATAAATTTTCAAGAAAAATATAAATGGCATCATATATACAAACAAAAATGTTAATACATCAATAACTTTCTTCATATAATCCACAATAAATCCCCCTCATATAATGCTTAAAAAAGGCATGCTATTACTGCATGCCTAATAAAATATTATTCTTCATCAAAAATAACTTCTAATATTTCTTCCTTTCCCTTTTTATTTAATGCAGAAAAAGGTAATATCTTCTCATGTTTTTCCATACCTAAAGTTTGTCTTATTAATTTCATATTCTTAAAAAGTTGATTATTACTTACTTTATCACTTTTAGTAGCTACTACTACAGGTTCATAATTATAATATTTTATCCAATCATACATTATGACATCATCATTAGTAGGTTTATGCCTACAATCTACTAATAATACAACTTTTTTTAATTGTTCTCTATTCACAAGATATGTTTCAATTACTTTACCCCAATTTTTCTTTTCTGATTTAGACACTTTGGCATATCCATAACCTGGTAAATCAACAAAGTAAAGTATATCATTTATTAAAAAGAAATTAACTAATCTAGTTTTTCCAGGAGTACTACTTGTTTTAGCAAGCTTTCTTCTATTTGTTATAGCGTTTATGAGTGATGATTTTCCTGCATTGGATCTTCCTACAAAAGCTATTTCCCTTTTATTATCATTAGGATATTGGGCAGGTTTAACAGCCGATATTATAAATTCTGATTTATTAATGTCCATTGTTCATCTCCCTAACTAATGCATTTGATAATACATCATTTATTTTACTAGCTGGTATAAATTTTATCTTTTTTCGCACAGTTTTAGGAATTTTATCCAAATCTTTTTCATTATCCTTAGGTATTATAATTGTATCTATTCCTGATCTATAAGCTGCTAAACTTTTTTCTTTTAATCCTCCAATAGGTAAAACTCTCCCAGTTAAAGTTATTTCCCCAGTCATAGCTACATTATGCTTTACTTTAATACCACTTAATGATGAAACAATAGCAGTTACCATTGTAACCCCTGCTGATGGTCCATCTTTAGGAACAGCTCCTTCAGGTACATGAATATGTAAATCTTTATTTTTATAAAAAGTAGCATCAATCTTGTATTGTTGTGCATTAGCTCTTACATAGCTGTACGCTGCTTTTGCAGATTCAGTCATAACATCTCCTAATTGACCTGTAAGTTGAAGTTTTCCATCACCTTCCATAGCACTCACTTCTACAGGAAGAGTATCCCCTCCATACCCTGTCCATGCAAGACCTGTAACAACTCCTATCTTGTCTTCTTTGTCACTTTTTTCAAAAGTATACATTGGCACACCTAAATATTTCTTAATATGTACCGCTGTAATATTTATTTTCTTTTTATTTTTTTCAACTATCTCAGTAATAGCTTTTCTTATTACCGCTGATATTTTTCGTGATAATTCTCTTACACCAGATTCTCTAGTATAATTGTCTATTATTGAATATATAGCTGAATCTGAAAAAGTTAAAGTATTATCTTTTACATCATATTCTTTTAATTGTTGTGGTATTAAATGTTTTTTACCAATATTGTATTTTTCTTCAGAAGTATATCCTGAAACTTCTATTATTTCCATTCTATCAAGTAAAGGTCTTGGAATAGTATCTAATCTATTTGCAGTAGTTATAAACAATACTTGAGATAAATTAAAATCTAACTCTAAATAGTGATCTCTAAATGTACTATTTTGTTCACTATCTAGTACTTCAAGCAATGCATCTGCTGGATTTCCTCTAAAGTCACTACTCATTTTATCAATTTCATCTAATAAAAATAGTGGATTTTTGGATTTAGCTTTTTTCATTCCATATACTATTCTTCCTGGGATAGCTCCTACATAAGTTTTTCTGTGACCTCTTATCTCTGCCTCATCTCGTACACCACCTAAGGACATTCGTACAAAATTTCTATTTAGCGCATTGGCTATAGATTTAGCAATTGAAGTTTTACCTACTCCAGGAGGTCCTACTAAACATAATATAGGTCCTTTAAGTGATTTACTTACCTTTTTAACTGCTAAATATTCTATTATTCTAGTTTTTACATCTTTTAAACCATAATGTTCAGAATCTAAAATTTCTCTAGCCTTTTTAATATCAATGTTATCCTTAGTACATTTATTCCATGGTAAGTCTATTATCCAATCTAAATAGTTTCTTATTACATTTCCTTCTGATGAATAACTACCACTACGTTCCAATCTTTTTAATTCATATAGTGCCTTTTCTTTAGCTTCTTTAGGAAGTTTAGCCTTTTTAATTTTTTTCTCATATTCTTTTATTTCTTTTTTAAACTCATCTTCCTCGCCTAACTCTTCTTTAATAGCTTTCATCTGTTCTTTCAAATAATATTCTTTTTGAACCTTATCTATATTTGTTTTTACTTTTGTGCCAATCTTTTTTTCGACCTTAACAATTTCTAACTCATTATTCAATACATATAGTAATTTTTCTAATCTTTCTTTAATTTCATATGCTTCTAGAAGTTCTTGTTTTTTACTCTGTTTTAGAGGTAAATATGAAATAATAATATCTGCTAAATCACTTGATCTATCTACATCATCTAAAGTTATGATAGCCTCCATAGGTATACTTCCAGATAATTTAACATACTCATCAAAAGTATTTTTAACTGAACGCATTAATGCCTCAATTTCTTTACTATCTTCTATTTCTTTACTTTGTAATATTTCAATATTTACCTTAAAAAATGGATCACTCTCACTATATTCAATGATTTTAGCTCTATCTTCACCTTCAACAAGTACTCTTACTGTATCACCAGGTAATCTTAAAATTTGCTTAATTGTACAAACAGTACCAACTACATTTATATCCTCTGTATCTGGCTCTTCAACTTTTGCTTCCTTTTGAGTAACTAAAAATATTTTTTGATCATTCATCATAGCTTCTTCAAGAGCAGCTATAGATTTTTTTCTTCCAACATCAAAATGTATGATCATTTCAGGGAAAACAACCATTCCTCTTAGAGGAATTAGCGGAAGAGTATTTATTTTATCTGTCATTTTTTCTCCCCTCTCTCGTTTATTGATAACATACTATACACATAAATATATAATTAGACTAATATATTATAACCATAAAAACATTTTTTTTCAATTTTAATTAAACTTTTCACAACTTAAATAATATAAATATCCCTCATTAAAATTAATTATGAGGGATATTTATATTATTATAAGGTTTAGCAACTAAAACCATTTCAGATTCATTATTAAAGTTTTGACTTTCATCTCGTTTCAATGCTATTTTAATTACTTCTTTTATATTTGTAACAGAAATCACTTCAGCATCTTTTATTTTTTCAAAATTATTTTGCCAATTTTCTTTTGGAATGATTATTTTTGTAGCTCCTGCTTTTTTTGCAGCTTGAATTTTTGAACTTACACCACCAACAGGTTTAACATTACCATATAAAGATATTTCTCCTGTCATAGCAACTTGATTATCTACTGGAATATTTTTTATAGCACTATATACAGCAACAGCAATACTTATCCCTGCAGATGGTCCATCAACCGGCATGCCTCCAGGAAAATTTACGTGTATATCATATTCATCACAATTAATATTAAATACCTTTTCTAAAACTGTTATAACATTTTCTATAGATGCTCTAGCAGTACTTTTTCTCTTCAATTTTTTATTATTTCCGCTTATTTCTTCTTCCTCTACTATCCCTGTAGTTTTTAATACTCCTTTTCTTATATTTACTTTTTTAGCACTTGCTTCAATTTCCATAATCATACCCATATTAGATCCATAAACAGCTAATCCATTTACATATCCTATTTGTGGCTGTAAAGCTATTTTTTTCTCAGGTCTTGGTGAATATTGACCATTTTCTATTACCCATTCTATATCACTTCTAGTAATAACTTTTCTAGAATCTCCTATTGCAATTCCTGCACTTAACTGTATTAAATTAACTGCTTCTCTACCATTTGTAGCATACTTTCCAACTAGTTTATATGCCTTTTTCTCAATCTCTAGCCCTATTTTTTCTACAGAATTCAATGCAACAATTTCTATCTCATCTGGAAGCAACCCTCTGAAAAAAATTTCTACACATCTAGAACGCAAAGCAGGAGTTATTTCTTCTGGACTTCTTGTTGTAGCACCTATTAATCTAAAATCAGCTGGTAATCCATTTTGAAAAATATCTTTTATATATTCAGGTGTATTGGGGTCTTCCGAATTAAAATATCCACTATCAAGAAATACTTTTCTATCTTCTAATACTTTTAATAATTTATTCATTTCAACAGGATGTAACTCTCCTATTTCATCAATAAATAAAACTCCCCCATGTGCTTTAGTAACTGCACCTGGCTTAGGTTGTGGAACTCCAGCTACTCCTAATGCTCCAGCACCTTGATATATAGGATCATGCACAGACCCAATTAATGGATCAGCAATTCCTCTATCGTCAAATCGTATTGTAGTAGCATCTAATTCTACAAATTTTGAATCATTTTTAAAAGGTGAACATTTCCTATTTTTAGCATCTTCTAGTACCAATCTTGCTGCAGCTGTTTTTCCTACCCCCGGCGGACCATATATAATAACATTTTGGGGATTGGGACCACATATAGCAGCTTGTAGTGCTTTTATTCCTTGCTTTTGACCTATAATTTCCTGAAAAGAAGTAGGTCTACTTTTTTCAGTTAATGGTTCAGTTAAACTTATACTTTTAAGTTTCATTAACTTTTCCATTTCTTTTTTTCCTTCTTTATTAAAAGCTACTTTATTATTCTGTTGTCCTTTTAAAGCATTCAAAAAATAAAAACCTATTATTGTTGTAAAAAATATTTCTATTATTATTAAAGTATTTGTCATCATATTAATTTTAAAATTACACTCCCCTTCTCACTTCGGCATCCTCACATTTCTAGTATTATCATTTTCTTAACAATATATTCCTGTATTTTATAAAAACAAAACTATAAATTTTTATAAAAAAAAATGGCACACAATGTGCCATTTTTACTTATGAAGCAGTTTCATTATCTCTACTTTTCAAGTTCTTTTTTGTAGCTTTAAGTGGTAATCTCTTACCATCTTCTGCAAGAATCACTTCAGGTTCCTTAGTTTTAATTGTATCTTTGTTTATTACAACTTTTTGAATTGATTCGTTAGAAGGAATGTCAAACATTATATCTTTCATCGTTTCTTCTATAATTGCTCTCAATCCCCTAGCACCAGTTTTTCTATCTATTGCTTCTTCAGCTATTATTCCAAGTGCTTCTTCGTTAAATTCTAATTCTACATCGTCTATTTCAAATAACTTTTTATACTGTTTTACTAAAGAATTTTTAGGTTCTCTCAAAATTTTTATTAGAGATTCTCTATCTAAAGATTCTAATGTCACTATTATTGGAACTCTACCAATAAATTCAGGTATTAATCCAAATTTTAACAAATCTCCAGGCATAATAGATTTTAACAATACGCCTATATCTTTTTCTTTCTTGGATTGAATTTGAGCTCCAAATCCTAATGAACTTGTTCTTGTTCTTTTTTCTATTATTTTATCAATACCATCAAAAGCACCACCACATATAAACAATACATTAGAAGTATCTATCTGTATAAACTCTTGATGAGGATGTTTTCTTCCTCCTTGTGGTGGAACTGAAGCTACAGTACCTTCTAAAATTTTTAATAATGCTTGTTGCACACCTTCTCCTGAAACATCTCTAGTGATTGATGGGTTTTCAGATTTTCTTGCAATTTTATCAATTTCATCTATATAAATTATTCCTTTTTCTGCTCTTTCAATATCATAATCTGCATTTTGTATCAATTTAAGTAATATATTTTCTACATCTTCACCTACATATCCTGCTTCAGTTAATGTAGTTGCATCTGCTATAGCAAAAGGAACATTTAAAAATTTCGCCAATGTTTGAGCTAAAAGAGTTTTTCCTGATCCAGTAGGTCCTAAAAGTAAAATATTACTTTTTTGTAATTCAACATCACCAGCATCTACATTTGAATTTATTCTTTTATAATGATTATAAACAGACACAGCTAATGATTTTTTAGCTTCTTCTTGACCTACAACATATTGATCTAAATATTCTTTTATTTCCTTTGGCTTTGGAAGAGAACCTCTATCTACTTCTGTTTCATCTTCAAATTCATCAGTTATAATTTCAGAACAAAGTTCTATACATTCGTCACAAATATATACTCCTGGTCCTGCAATCAGTCGTCTTACTTGATCCTGACTTTTCCCACAAAAAGAACATCTTAATTGTTTCTTGTCTTCAAATTTAGCCATATCTACACCTCTCTAGGGTTTATATTTATTTCTTATTCTTGACAATAACTTCGTCAATTAAACCATATTCTTTAGCTTCTTCTGCAGTCATAAAATAATCTCTTTCAACATCCTTTTTTACCTTTTCAAGCGGTTGGCCAGTTCTTTCACTTATGATTTCATTTAATTTTTTCTTAATTGCAATTATTCTTTTTGCATGTATATCTATGTCAGTAGCCTGACCTTTAAACCCTCCAAGTGGTTGATGTATCATAATTTCACTATTTGGAAGTGCAAATCTCTTTCCTTTTGCTCCAGCATTAAGCAAAAAAGCTCCCATAGAAGCAGCCATTCCTATACATATAGTACTTACATCTGGCTTAATGTATTGCATAGTATCATAAATAGCCATTCCTGAAGTTATTGATCCACCTGGGCTATTTATGTATAAATATATATCCTTATCTGGATCTTCTGCTTCTAAAAATAATAATTGTGCAACTACTAAACTAGCTGTTGTATCATTTACTTCTTCACCTAAAAATATTATTCTATCCTTTAAAAGTCTAGAATAAATATCATATGATCTTTCTCCTCTTCCAGTTTGTTCAACTACAACAGGTACCAAACTCATAAAATTCCCTCCTTGTAACCCTAAAATTAATTGCCAGAAAAGTTCTGGCAATTGTTGTTCATTCTATATTATGCTACAATTTTGCTATTATTAACCAACATTTCAATAACTTTTTGATTAATGATTTCTGTTTTTAATATATTTTTTTGAGATTCCATAACTAATTTAGCTGTTTTTTCAGTATCTTTGCTTCCATATTGTTTAGCCATTTCTTTTGCTTTTTCTAATAATTCTTCTTCATTTACTTCAACATTTTCTTCCTTAGCTATTTGATCAACAACTAAGTTAGTTTTAACTCTTTTTTCTGCAGTTTCTTTCATATAGTCTCTAACTTTTTCTTCAGTATTGTTTGTATATTGATAATATGTTTGAAGATCTAGTCCTTGATATCTTAATCTCATTTCAAGATCTCTTAACATCATATCTACTTCTTTTTTAATCATTACTTCTGGTATTTCAACTTCAACATTTTCACATACAGAATCTAATACTGATTCTTCAAACTCTCTTTTTGCTCTTAATTCATTAGCTTCTTCTAATTTTTTTCTTGTATCAGCTTTTAACTCATCTAAAGTATCAAACTCAGATACTTCTTTTGTAAATTCATCATCTAATGCTGGTAATTCTTTCTTTTGAATTTCTTTAACAGTTACTTCAAAAGTTGCTGGTTTACCATTTAACTCTTCATTTCCGTATTCTTCTGGGAATGTAACTTTGATTTCTCTTTTTTCATCTTTTTTAGCACCTACTAATTGTTCCTCAAAATTATCTATAAAAGTACCTGAACCAATTTCTAATTTATAATCTTTTCCTTCTCCGCCTTCAAATTCTTTTTCTTCAACAAATCCTTTAAAATCTATAACTGCTATATCCCCTTTTTCAACCTCACCATCAACTTTTGTTTCTATTCTTGCATTTTTTTCTTGCATTGCTTTTAATTGATTATCTACTTCTTCATCTTTTACTTCATATTTAACTTCTTTAACTTCTAAACCCTTGTATTGTCCAAGTTGTACTTCTGGTGTAACTGTAACTTTTGCAGTATAAATAAATTCTTTACCTGATTCTACTTGAACTATATCAATTTCAGGGTAATCTATTGGTTTAATATCATTTTCTTCTACTGCTTTTGGATATGTATCTTCACAACAGAAATTTATAGCATCTTCATAAAGAACACCTTCACCATAATATTTTTTTATAATAGCCATAGGTGCTTTTCCTTTTCTGAAACCTGGTACATTAAATCTCTTAACATTCTTTGAATATGATTTTTTAAGAGCTGCATCAAACTCTTTTGCTTCTACCGCAATTTCTAGTTTTACTACATTAGTTTCTATTTTTTCTACTTTTACATTCATTCCCTATTCCTCCTAATCACCGTCAATACTATTTAACTCTAGACATTATAACATATTATTTTAATTTTTTTCAAATTTAATGTTACTTATCTTTTAGTTCTGCAATACTCATTATATACTAAATGATATATTTTTTTCAATTAAAATTCAATTATTTTCTACTTATTATTTTATCTAGAAATTTTTTAGACTTTTCTATTTCATTATAATCCAAATAATTTTTTCTGTATACTTCTATTATCAAATTACCTTTATAATTTATTTTTCTTAACTTTTCAAGTATAGAATTATACTTAACTTCACCTTTTCCCGGCAACAAACAATCACATTGTAAATTTCTATCATTTATATGAAAATTAATTAAATCTTCTCCCATAATTTCAATATATTCTAAAGGTTCAATATTGGCTCTATGTGCTTGTTTAATATCTAATGTAAAATAAATGAGATATTTACATTTTTCTTTTAGCATATATAAAAAATCTCCCCCACGTCAAATCCTAAACTTTTCATTAAACATATGCTTTCTTCTGTTAAAACATCAGGATAAAAACTTGCAGAAGATAATCCTATTTGCATAAATTAACCACCCTAACGTAAAACTAACATTTTTGAATTAAGAGCTTAATATAGAAGGTTTAATAGTCAAGTCTATTCTCATTCTAACAGACATGTCCACTTTCTAACTACTACATAGTGCGTTTAATTACATAACTCTATTTTTCTATCTTCTATTATATCATAACTCAACTTTCGCACAATAAGAGAGATAATATATATGCTGTATTATCTAAAAACATTTAAATGAATAACTAATAATTTTGTGAATTTTAGGTAAAAGCTATTTTCTTACCCTACCATTCTCATCTATGTAATAAGTATCTCCATCAATTTGTGTCTCTAATCCTTTATCAGTTAGACTTTTAAATTCAATATCTTTTCCATTTTTATTTCTTACATATTTATAATTCATACTTTGTATATTTCCAAACCATATAAATTTATTATTTTTACCGCCCACCCATGGAAGTTCACTTACAAAAGCAATTACATTATCATTTATAAATCTAGCCTTTTCACACCATACATAATCCTTATTATTTTCAATTATATTCTTTCTTTTAAAAATCGTACCTTTACTTGAAACATACTTTTCTTTTGAAATATCTTTTATACTGCCTTCATCATCAACATAAAACATTTTCTGCATATTCTGTTGGTACACTAATATTGCCTTTTTAGTAGGACTAATCTCGTAATACATATCTTCATTTGGTAAATCTTTAACTTCTTTTATCAACTTATTACCATCTTTTACTTCATAAATTACTTTTATATTCACACCATTTATGGTAACTTTAAAATATTCATCTTTGCCCATACTATCCTGAACTTTATTTTTACTACTTTTGACTTCATTAGACTTTTGATTCATTTTCCCTTCATTATTGATTGTATTACTACTCTTTATACTAGTAATTTTGTCTTCACTATTACTAATAAATTTAAAAATTTTACCATTATTAAAAAATATATATGTTAACACACTTATAATTAAAATACAAATTATAATTATAGTTATTAATATTCTTTTTTTTCGCCTTTTCATGGATTTTTCATAATTTTTACTAAACATACTTGGTTTCCCCATCATTTTATACCTCCTTACCTTAAACTTATTATATATTATAACTCAAATTAGTATTATAACTCAAATTATTAATAATTAGATTTTTTAAACTTTAGAAATTTTAAATAATCATATAAAATAAAGTATAAAAATTAAAGTTCAAAGAGTAAATAATTATGTTTTTGTACAAAAAACTTTTATTTAATTTACAACTACATGTTTAAAGCTGTTTCTATATATATGTTCATCTGTACTATTTTTATATGTTATGCTAACGTACTTACTGTTTTTATATTTAAAATAAATTTTAAAACTTTTTAAATAATTTAGTTTTTTAATGTTGATTTAGCTTTTTGGCCATGTTATAATCAAGTCATAAAATTAATAGTTAAGTTTTTGTACGCTATTTATCATAAAACTATTTAAAATATTTATCATAAACAATTAGTGTGTTTTAAACTGTACTATAAAAATATACACTCTGTATTATATTAAAAGGAGGCTGTTACAATGTTTAAAGAATGGGAAGGATTTAAACAAGGTCATTGGATGGATGAAATTAACGTAAAAGATTTCATTCAAAAAAACTATGCTTTATATGAAGGAGACAAAACTTTTCTAGTTTCTCCAACAGAAAAAACTAAAAAAGTTTGGGACAAATCTTATAAACTTATAATTAAGGAAATGAAGGAAGGTATAATAGATGTTGAAACTTCTAAGTTTTCTGGAATAGACAACTTTAAAGCAGGTTATATAGATAAAGAAAATGAAGTTATTGTTGGTCTTCAAACAGATGCTCCACTAAAAAGAATAATGAATCCATATGGTGGAATGAGAATGGTTGAGCAATCTCTAAATGAATACGGATATAAAATGAAAGAAGGATTAAACGAAACATTTAGTGAATATAGAAAGACTCATAATGAAGGTGTTTTTGATGCATATACTGAAGAAACTAGAACAGCAAGACACGTTGGTCTTTTAACTGGCCTTCCAGATGCATATGGTAGAGGAAGAATTATAGGGGATTATAGAAGAATTGCTCTTTATGGTATGGATTATTTAATAGAACAAAAAAAGAAAGATCTTAATAACATAAAAGGACCTGCTACAGAAGAATTAATAAGACATAGAGAAGAAGTTTCTGAACAAATAAAATCTATGTATGCACTTAAAAATATGGCAGCTGAGTATGATATTGATATCTCTTTGCCTGCTAAAAATGCTAAAGAAGCTGTCCAGTTCTTATACATGGGATATTTAGCAGGTGTTAAAGAAAATAATGGTGCAGCAATGTCTATTGGAAGAAATACTGCTTTCCTAGATATATATATAGAAAAAGATTTACAAAAAGGTATATTAACAGAAGCTGAAGCTCAAGAACTAATTGATCAATTAGTTATAAAATTAAGACTTGTAAGACATTTAAGAACTCCTGAATATAATGATTTATTTGCTGGAGATCCTAACTGGATAACTGAATCAATTGGTGGACTTACATTAAGCGGTCAACCTCTTGTAACAAAAACTTCCTTTAGATTTTTACACACATTAACTAATTTAGGACCTGCTCCTGAACCAAATATGACTATATTATGGTCAGAAAAATTACCAGAAAACTTCAAAAAATATTGTACTGAAATGTCAATTAATACAGATGCTATACAATATGAAAATGATGATATGATGAGAAATATCTATGGCGATGATTATGCTATAGCTTGTTGTGTATCTGCTATGCAAATTGGTAAACAAATGCAGTTCTTTGGAGCTAGAGCTAATTTAGCTAAATCATTATTATATGCTGTTAATGGTGGTTATGATGAAGTTAAAAAAGCTAAAGATGGAAATCTAATAAAAGTAATACCTGATATTGATAAAATAACTGATGAAGTACTTGATTATAATAAAGTTAAGGCATCTTATTGGAAAGTTCTTGAATATGTTGCTGAACTTTATGTAAATACTATGAATACAATTCACTATATGCACGATAAATATGCTTATGAAGCTGGTCAAATGGCACTACATGATACAGACATCCATAGATTTATGGCTTTTGGAATCGCTGGTCTATCATGTGCTGCTGACTCACTAAGTGCAATTAAGTATGCAAAAGTTAAACCTATAAGAAATGCTAATGGTATCACTGTAGATTTCCAAGTAGAAGGTGATTTCCCTAAATACGGAAACGATGATGACAGAGTTGATGATTTAGCTATTGAATTAGTTAAGAAATTTACTTCTGAACTAAAAAAACATGAAGCTTACAGAAATGCAGAACATACTTTATCAGCATTAACTATTACTTCAAATGTTGTTTACGGTAAAAAAACAGGTACAACACCAGATGGTAGAAAAGCTGGTGAACCTTTAGCTCCAGGTGCTAATCCAATGCATGGAAGAGATGAAAATGGAGCTTTATCTTCACTAAATTCTGTAGCTAAAATTCCTTACAGACAATGGTGTCAAGATGGTGTATCAAATACTTTCTCAATAGTACCTGATGCATTAGGTAAAACTAAAGAAGATCAAACAAATAATCTTTTCCATATGTTAGACGGATATTTTGCAAGAAGTGCATTCCACTTAAACGTAAATGTACTTAGAAGAGAAACTTTAATAGATGCTATGGAACATCCAGATAAATATCCAACACTTACAATAAGAGTTTCTGGATATGCTGTACACTTCAATAGATTAACTAAAGAACAACAAAAAGAAGTTATAAGCAGAACATTCCATGAAAAAATGTAATTAAATATCTCTTTAATTCTTAAATTAATTTAATAAAATACTAAATTTTAGATAAACAAAATTAGATAAAGATAATTAGATAAACAGAATTATAGGCTTGAATAAAATAAATTTAACTTTATAATAAAACTTAAATTAAATAAAGTATTTATAAAAATGATGATTAAAGTATATGAATACTTTAATCATCATTTTATAATAACTAAAAATAACAATATATAATTAAATCAATCCTCAAAGGAGGTAAAAAATGACTATTGGAAGAATTCATTCTTTTGAAAGCATGGGACTTGTTGATGGTCCTGGAATAAGATCTGTAGTATTTCTTCAAGGTTGTACTTTAAGATGTGCATATTGTCACAATCCCGATACATGGTGCTTATCTGGTGGAAAAGAAATAACTCCTAAAGAACTGGTAGATAAATTGATTAGATTTAAAACTTATTATGACAGATCTGGTGGCGGTGTTACATTTTCAGGAGGCGATCCACTTCTGCAGGCAGATTTTTTAATAGAAACTTTAAAACTTTGTAAAGAAAAAGGAATAAATACTGCTATAGATACTGCTGGTTATGGAATTGGAAAATATGATGAAATACTTAAATATACTGATGTAGTTTTGCTTGATATAAAACATATAGATAGCACTGGATATGTTAAATTAACAGGTAAAAACACTAAAAAAATAAATGAATTTTTAAATGCAATAGAAAAATCTAATGTTAAAGTTTGGATAAGGCATGTAGTAGTTCCTGGAATTACGGATTCAAAAGAACATATAATAAAACTCTCTAAAATAATAAAAGAAGAAGTGAAAAATGTAGAAAAAATAGAACTATTACCTTATCATACTTTAGGTGTTGAAAAATATGAAAAGTTAAATATTTCTTATACTCTTGAAGGTGTTGAACCTATGGACAAAGAAAAATGTAGAAAACTAGAAGAATTGCTCAGAAAAGAAGTTGGAATATTTTAATTGTAGTCTATCCAAACTAATTCTTTAGTACATGATTTACAAACTTTTACTTTATAAATACTATTTATTGTAAATCATGTACTTTTATAAAATTCAACTATAAATACTATAATTCACTTCACATTAGAATATCATTACCGAATATAATTACAATCAATAGTAATACCACTGTTATAATAAATATTTTATGTTTAAGTGCCTTTTCTTCCATGTAATCCCTTCTCAAATATTCTTTATGAATATTTTACCATAAATTGTATTAGAAGTATATACTTCTAATATTTTTTTAATTTTACAGCAGCTTTATAAGGATTATCCGCTGCCATAATATATGACATAACTGCAGCTCCGTCTGCTCCATTATCTAGTACTTCTTTAATATTTTCTGGCTTTATCCCTCCTAATGCTATTACAGGAATATTAATTTTTTCTTTAATATCCTCTATAAACTTAACTCCCTTTGGTTTTAATCCTTTTTTACAATCAGTTGCATATATATGACTAGCAATTATATAACTAGCACCGTACTTTTCTGATAAAATTGCTTCTTCTAAGTTGTGAACAGAAACCCCTATAAGCATATTTTCACTTGGTTTTTCATTAATAAATCTTTGAAATCCAATATGATATCCATCTGCTTCCACATCTTTAGCAACTTCTAAATTACTATTTATTATTAAGGATACTTTAGTACCTCTAATTATTTTTTTTATACCTAATGCATATTTCATTAAATCTTCATAACTTAAATCTTTTTCTCTTAATATAATTACATTTACTCCTCCTTGCACTGCATCTTCTATTACACTAAAAAAATTTTTATTTTTCACCAATTTTCTATTTGTTATCAAATATAACATTTTTTTCTCCTTCCTCTATATAAAAACAACTGACAATCCTTTTGATTGTCAGTGTTTTTTATATATTAAATTATATATGCATCCAATTTTTAAAAATAGGCTCATATCCCTTTGTTAAAATACTATTTAGAACCTCATCCAAACTTCTCTTGTCAGCAGTGTCAAATTGAGGATCACTTTCATTCTTTACTGTATGCCCTCCAACTTCCGTACTTGATTCTGCTGACATCTTTGTAACTCCTAAAGGAATTAAGTTATCTCTAAATTCTGCACTCTCTCTTGTTGAAATAGTAATACCTATACGTGGAATAAGAAGTCTAAGTGCTAATACATATTGAACTATATTTTTATCATTAACAGGATAAACATCTTCAAAAACTCCTGCATGAGGTCTTATTCTAGGTGGAGACACATTCATATCTACATCTGGATATTTATCTTGAAGATATTTAGCATGCAGCCCAGTTGCGAAACCCTCTCTTCTCCATTCATTTAATCCTAACAATGCACCAATATTCACATTTCTCATCCTTGATATGCATCCTCTTTCTGGTGCATCTAATCTAAATTTATAATTTTTCTTTGGCCCAGCAATATGTACCTTATCGTAAATTTGTTCATCATATACTTCCTGATATACAGTAAGTCCATCTACTCCAGCTTCAACAACCCTATTGTATTCTTCCTGAGTTAGTGGATAAATTTCTATAGAAATACATTGAAAATATTTTTTTAATACTTTAACTGCATCAACAATATAAGATACAGGTGTAGCTTTCGCGGATTCTCCAGTTAATATAAGTATATTTCTAAATCCCATATTTGATATTGCCTTAGCTTCTTCTTCAATTTCATCCATGTTTAATTTATTTCTTTTTATCCTATTTTCACAATTAAATCCACAATAAGCACACTTATTTACACAATAATTTGCAAGGTATAAAGGAGTAAACATCTCTATAGCTTTACCATTATTTTGTAATGCTAACCTATGTGCCTTTTGTGCCATATTTTCTAAATATTGTTCTGCTTTTGGTGATAATAAAGCTAAGAATTCTTCTTCATTTATTTTGTCTTTAGCTAAAATTCTCTTTATATCATCATCTGATATACTATTAAAAAATTTCTCATAATTAAAATTTTTATATTTATTATAATACTCATAAAAACTCACGATTAATTACCCCCATTCAAAAAGCCTGTAAGTGGTGAAGAAGCCTTAGCATTTTGTGATTGAACTCCTAATTTAGCTTCATATGCCATTCTACCAGCTTTAATTGCTAAAGAAAAAGCTTTAGCCATTTTTACAGGGTCTTTTGATGTAGCAATTGCTGTATCTACAAGCACACCGCCTGCTCCCATCTCCATAGCTTGTATAGCATCTGAAGGCTTTCCTATTCCAGCATCTACAATAATAGGAACGTCTATTTCATCTATAAGTATTTTTATTAATTCTTCAGTTCTTAATCCTCTATTACTTCCTATTGGTGCTCCAAGAGGCATTACTGCTGCTGCACCAGCTTCTACTAATCTTTTAGCAGCCATTAAATCTGGACTCATATAAGGCAATACAACAAATCCCTCTTTAGATAAAATTTCTGTTGCTTTTATAGTCTCCTGATTATCTGGAAGTAAATACTTGCTATCAGATATAACCTCTATCTTAACCCAATTACCACATCCCATTGCTTTACCAAGTCTAGCTAATCTAACTGCTTCTTCTGCATTTCTTGCACCAGAAGTATTTGGAAGCAAAATCGTATTTTTAGGAATAGCTTCTATAACATTTCCTTGTTTTGAATCTAAATCTACTCTCCTCAAAGCTACAGTTACAACTTGAGTATTTGAACTTTCTATAACTTTAGATACTACCTCACTATTAGGAAATTTTCCTGTACCTACAAATAATCTGTTTTCAAGTTCTTTTCCACCAATTGATAACTTGTCCATATTAGCATCTCCTCTTTATAATATCGATTTTTGCTTTAGCAAAAATCTTAAATTATATATTAGTTATTTTGCCCTAAGGCAAAATTTCCTTAATTATTAATTATTTACTCAACTTTCGCAGTAAAAAAATACTATTTCCCGCAGCTACTATTTTTCACCTGCAAAAATTAAGTCAATAACTATCTACACTTCTTCATGTCCTAAAATAATTCTTAAAACCATATTGGCTTGGTGATTAGCAGCAATAGCTGCTCTAGGTGCCATGAGCCCACATCCAGGTTTTGCTTCTGATACACCATCACCAACTACATACAAATTTTTCATTACTCGCTTTGTTTTAATTGTGTTTGAACTATAATATCCTGCCATTCCTGATGCTGAAACAATAGGCTTATTAGACAATTTAATCAGTGCTGTATTAATAAGTTCTGCTTTACTTTTAGGATTATCAAATGCTTCCACTATAATATCTACATCTTTAAAAATTTCTTCTACATTTGTTTTATCTAAATATATATCTTTAGTTTCTACACTTACAAATGGATTTATTTGATATAGTAATTCTTTAATAGCTTCTGTTTTCTTCATTCCTAAATGTTTTATAAAATACTGCTGCCTATTTAAATTACTAGGTTCAACTATATCAAAGTCTACTAAAACTAACTTACCAATACCTAATCTACCTAAAGAAATTGCTATATTTGAACCTAATCCTCCTAATCCTGCAACTCCAACTACTGCTCGTTTAACCTTTGCATGTACACCCGGTGTATGTCTGGCAACTAAAAAATTTTCTAGTTCATCTTTCTTAGGCATTTGTCCCTTTCTTATTAAAATTAATCTATCATCTTCTTTCAATTTTGTGTCTTTACTTAAACTAAATCCATTCAAAATAACAATATCTGCATTTTTATTTATCATATTTCTAACAGAAAAAGCTGTAGAATTCTCCTTGACAATATGTGCTTTTTCATTCAAAAATATTTTCATTTTATCCTCCACCTACAAAAGCAACTATTTCAACTTTATCTTCTTTATTTAACACCCTATCCTTATATTTCTCTTTAGGTATAATTTCAAAATTAACTTCAACCACTACTTTATCTTTAGAAACGTTAAGTTTTTCTAACATTTTTTCTATTGTAATTTGACTTTCAAAATCCATCTCTTTTCCGTTAATAATCATTTTTCTCACCTCCTCTAATCACTTATATTCAACTTTTCTTAATCTACAATTAAAATAAAAATAATTCTGAATTTTAGGTGGAGTCTTCTACTCCATTGAATAACCATATACTTACTACTTTTAAACATAAAAAAATGAAAGCTTACCCATAAGGCAAGCTTTCTCAAATATATAAAATATATTTAATTACAACATTCCTGCTTCCCTACGATAGTATTAACTACATCAGGTTCAAAGGGTCGGAAGATAATTCCTCTCAACTACAAAGTTCCCCTAGCAAACATATTAAGTTTTCATGTATATATTAACACATTTAATTATTTTTGTAAACAAAAGTAGTATTTTGCTGAAAATTTATTTACTCTTCTCTGGCTCAAATAAATGATATCCAAATTCCATAGATGTAGGTTTTTCATTTTCTTTTCCTTCTAAAAGAATTGTATTAGTAAACTCTACAAGACCTTTATCTTGTTTATATACTTTTATTTCTTTATAAGTATTTTGTGGATAATTTTTTATACCTTTTACT
This sequence comes from Haloimpatiens myeolchijeotgali, assembly GCF_042688525.2. Classification (GTDB taxonomy): domain Bacteria; phylum Bacillota; class Clostridia; order Clostridiales; family Clostridiaceae; genus Haloimpatiens. Next base: position 1,164,325 of record NZ_JBHWAB010000001.1, on the reverse strand, counting down.
ATTGTTTCAGTTTTAACCATATTTTTATTTTTTTCATCTTTAGATATATCAACAATTTTTGTTTCTGCTTCATACTCTTTTCCTTTTATAATAACCTTCTGTTTCCACACATTGCCCTTTTTTATAGGCAATTTTAAAACTACTTGTTCATTTATAATAGATTGCCAACTTTTAACTTGTTTTACGCTGTCCTTATCAATTATATATTCTTCTTCAATAGTTAAATCTTTTTTAGTCTCTCCTTCACTAAGATCTTCTATTTGGCCCTTAAAATTCAATTTTAATACATCTCCATCTATAACTTTATTTAATGTTAAAGTATGCATATGTTCCAATGTTCCTGAATATCTTAACACAGTACCTTCTACAAAAGGAAATAAACTAGCTAACTCTTTATTATATTTTTTAGTTTTTTCAACTTTTTCATTACTTTTTTTATCTATAGATTGACTAGTTTTTCCACATCCTACAAGACCTATTAAAAGTATAAAACTACAAATAAAACAACACATTTTCTTAATAATTGTTTTCACTTTAATCACTCCTATATGTTAAAATTTTTGTTTTTTGCTTGATTTAATTATATTTTGTTAATGATATTATTAAGTTACAATCTGATTAAAATGGAATCTTAATACTCACTTTTGTTCCTTGTTGCTCCTTACTTGTAATATCTAATTTACCTTTATGAAGTTCTATTATCTCTTTACAAATAGCAAGACCAAGTCCACTTCCAGATTTTTTAGTTTTGCCTTTATAAAACTTTTCTGTTACTTTCTTTAATTCATCTTTTGATATTCCTATACCATTATCTAATATATGTATTTGAACAAAGTTATCACACAAATGTGTACTTATAAATATTTTTTCACCTTTTTTTGAAAATTTAATAGCATTGTCTATAATATTAATAAAAACCTGCTTTAGTCTGTTACTATCACCATTTACAACACATGAATTTTCACACAAATCTAGTATTAAGTTCAATCCTTCACATTCACACCTTTTCTTGAAATAGTTATATACTTTTTTAACTAATTCATTTATATCAATAGCTTGTAAATTTAACTCAACTTTACCTCCTTGCAGTTTTGAAAAATCTAACAATTCTTCTACTAATGATGTAAGTCTTTCTGTTTCGTCATTTATTATTATAAGTCCCTCTTTTATTTCTTTAGGTTCAGTAACTTCACCTTCAACCATAATTTCACTCCAACCTTTAATAGCAGTTAATGGAGTTCTTAATTCATGAGATATAGATGAAATAAATTCATTTTTCAAATTATTACTTTTTTCAATTTCTTCAGCCATATAATTCAATGTATCTGAAAGTTTGCCAATCTCATCATTATGTATTTTTTCAGCTTTTTGGGTAAAATCACCTTTTGACATCACTTCAGCTGTACTTATTATTTTATTTATAGGAACTATTATAGATTTAGCTAAAAAAGAACTAAATAGAAATGTTATTATCATAACTACTATTCCTATTAGAATAGAAACACCATAAATATACAATATCATTTTATTAACTTTATCAATACAAATAACATATCTTAACCCTCCTGATATATCTTTTAAATGATAAAGAGGCATAGATATAGCCATTAAATTTTCTTTTGTTTCTTTATTTTCCCATTTAACAATTTTATGCTCTCCTTGTAATGCATATTTAATATCTTCATTATATGTAATACTATCATTCTTAATCCCATTGGAATTTATTATAACATTGCCATCTGAATCAAATACCTGCATATATACTAATTCATTATTGCTCTCATTTTCCAATATGTATTTTGCCTTTTCATAAATCGTTTGATTTATAAAATATTTATTATAAAGTCTTTCTGCAGTATTTACTTTATTAAATAATTCATTCCTTACAACTTCTATATAATAATTTTTCACTGCTAAAAAAAATATACCTTCTAAAAATAAAATAATACTTATGATAACAATACCATTCTGTTTGTATATACGTTTTTTTATACTCTTCATCTTTCACTACTCCATATATACCCATATCCCCAACTTGTCTTTAAATATTTAGGGTTTGAGGGATCTTCTTCTATCTTTTGTCTTATTCTTCTTATATTAACATCTACAGCTTTTATATCTCCATAATAATTTTCTCCCCAAACTTCATCAAAGATCTTATTTCTACTCAAAACTATATTAGAACTATTGATAAAAAACTCTATAATTGCATATTCTTTTGGAGTAAGTGATATAACTTCATCATTCTTTTTTAAATTTTTTTTATTCATGTCTAAAATAAACTCACCACTTTTTACTATATCTGTATCATTAACACCTTTGGAATTTATACTTATTCTCCTAAGTAATGATTCTATTCTTGCTTCTAATTCTTTAGTACTAAACGGTTTTACAATATAATCATCTGCACCAGTTTTTAACGCAAACACTTTATCGTCTTCTTGTCCTTTAGCTGTTAACATAATAATTCCCAAATTGGAATACTTATTTCTAAATTTTTTACATACCTCAACTCCATCTATGTCTGGAAGCATAATATCTAATAATGCTATTTTTACTGTTCTATCCATTTTCATTAATGCTTCTTTTCCATTTGCTGCTTCAATAACTTCATATCCTAAACTATTCAATTTTATTTTCATAAATTTTCTTATAGATGTTTCATCTTCTAAAACCAATACTTTTACATCCATCATATTTCTCCTTTACATAAAATAATTTATTACAATATTGCTTTCTAATTTTTCAAAAATTAATATTTACTTATAAAGTGAAAAATATGTTTTAACTCTTTTTCATTTATAAAATACTTAGATTGTTTATCTTTTAAAAATATACTTCCAACAAAAACTTTTCCATTTTTTTCTCCTAAAAATATAAAAGATTCATCCTTTGATACATTTTTTATATTACTATATTGTTCTTTAGTAAATACTTGGATGGATAAAATACTCTTATTAATATATTGTTTATTGTCTATAATGTAAAAAATAGTTTTATATTCTTTATTTTCTTTATCAAACTTTTGTTCAATACTAAATTTTTCTCTCCACTTATCTGGAATTTCAATTTTATAACCACCATCATAATTATAATATTCTTTTTTTACTAAGGTAATATTATCTTTACCATTCCATTTATACCATGTTTTAAGTTGAGGTATATTATATACATCCTCTTTTGAAATAACTGGTTTTAAAAAAGCCATTTCTAAAATTCCATCATTATTTATATCTTCAATTTCTCCTGCATCTCTTATGTATGGTTTGTTTTTTCTTACAACTTCATCTTTTAGTGCTTTTGTCAATTTATTATTTTGCATAATTAATAGATTTGTATACAAATTGAATGAATCAACATAAAATCTTACAAATATTCCTTTGCTTTTTGGTGATATGTTTCCCACTATTATATTTGCATCATAACTTTTAGTATTCATAGCAAACTTATCTATAATACTTAATTTATCATTTTTAAAATTATATATATCTATACTAGAGGCATTATTACCACTTGACGTTTTAAACAAAATAACCTCATTATGTTTGTCATTATTAATATCATCTATAGCTAAATCTTTATATTTAAATTGTTCAATCATATGGAAATAACCTTCATCATATGAATATATACATATATCTTTATTATCTTTATCATTTGAATTCCATCCAATAAATATTTCTGGCATTTTATCCCCTGTTATATCCTTACATTGTACTAAATCTATACCGTCAGATATTTGCTCAACTTTATTGATTTCATGCCACTTATTTTGCTTATATTTTAAAATAACCACACCATATAAATTTGTAGTTTCATTTTCATTTTCATTTTTATTTGTTTTATATAATACTATTAATTCATCTTTTCCATCTCCATCTATATCTACTTTCATTACAGCCTCTTTTTCCCTTTGTGATTTAGGTAACGTTAATGTATAATTATTTCCTAAAAACCTTGAAACTGCATTATTTATATCTTGACTTTTTGATGAACTTTTTGGTTTTTCTATTAAATCTCTAGGTGATTTAATAGAACATCCACTGACACAAAATAATGTAATAATACAAATAATTATTATATTTATCTTTTTTACCACCACTTCACCACCTCTTTTTTATATTATTAAAATAAACATATAATATAGTTACAAACTAGTTAATATTCTAAAATTACTTTCATAAGTATATTTTAAATATAAATAAAACTGTAAATAATTATGTATCTATACAAAATTATTTACAGTTTTACTTTATATAATCTATAAATTATAAATTCAACTTTTTCAGTAAAAAAATACTGTCTAGCGAAGGAAAATGATATATAAAGAGTTTCTAGTATACATCTATATTACATTTTTTAAATTTTCATCTCTTATCATTTTTATTATGCCTACTTGAAATAATATTATAGCAAATATCACTACTAAAACTAAATATATTACTACTTCATTTAATGTTTTACCATACTGCAAACTATTTATAGTCTTGAGTATCCAAGTTTGAGGAAAAATATTAGCTAATTTTTGTAAAAAATTAGGCATCATTTCTAAAGGCCAAAAACATCCTGAAAGCATACATGTTGGTGTTATTAGAACATTGGACATTTGTGCAGATTGAGCCATACTTTTTGAAAATGCAGCTATAATTATTCCAAATCCAATAGATACTAATCCAAAACAAGATAATATGAAAAACATAGTACCAACATTTATATAAAAATCTAATTTAAAAACTTTTATAGATATAAGTAAAATTAAAGATATCTGCATTAAAAATATTATAAAATTCGCTATTACATTGGCTATTATATATTGAACTTTAGTAACGGGTGCACAAAATATTCTAAAATAGGTTCTATTAAATTTATCCTTCATTATAAAATTAGATGTAACACTAGATGCCATGAGCATAAATACTAGTAGAAGTCCTATACTTTGCTTAGTTACACTCTTACTTTGACTCTTATCCTTAATTTTTACATCTTGCAATTTTAATTTTTTTTGGTTATATCCATCATATATTTTTTTAAAGATTTGTTTATTATTATTAGATGCTTTACCTATCTTTACAAGAGTATCTAAATAGTAATTTGCATAATTTTCTATCCATGCTGTCACATCTTTTCCTCTAATAGACACTACTTCTAACTGTTTTAAATTCCCTTCATATATGCTTTTATCAAAATTTTTAGGAATTACAAGAACACAATCAACTCTTTTATTTAAAAGATTATTTTCTATTTTTTCTTCTTCTACTTCTCTAATTATAAAATTTTTATTTTCATCTATAGATTTAATCATATCTTTTGACAAATAAGTATTATTTAAATTAACAATCCCTACTTTAGTATAAGACGCACCTGTATTATTTAATCCTAAAGATATAAAAACTCCAAGAATAGGAAGAAACATAAAAGTAATTATATTTGACTTTTTTCTAAAAGCCTGTTTAAGTATATTTTTCATTATTAGAAATATATTTTTCATCTATGCCACATCCTTTCTTAAAGTCACTATTGGTGCTAATAAAAATATAAATGCTACCACTAAATTTATAATTATTGCTGTAGATACAAAAGAAAAATCATTTCCATAAATCATTTTAAATATAGCTTCATTTGTCCATTTTATAGGTGATATGTTTGATATAGTATTTAATACATTACTATTAAACACTTCTAAAGATATATATCCCCCTCCAAGAAATACAAATATAGGAATAACAGTATTTATTGCTACTGATAAAATATTTGCATTTTTTATTAAACTAGATAGTCCAATTCCTACAGAAACTGCCATAAATATTAACGAAGCTGAAATTGCTAATATCATTAAATTGTTAGTTCCCCATCTAGCTTTTAATATGTATTTACTAAATAGAAATACTAATGAACATTGAAACCCTGTTATACAAAAACACCCTAATAGCTTACCAATTAAAATTTTAAATTTTGATGTACTGCTGCACAACATCCTAGATAACGTCTTTCTTCTCAATTCAGAAAGAATAGACATAGAACCTGTAGCTGTACTATATAAAATTATCATAGTAAACATAGTAACAGAGTAGAAATCTATAGACCTAGGTTCTAATTTTCCTAATATAGATTTAGATTTTATAAATTTAGGACTTGAATTGTTATTTATTTTAGATATCATTTGAGGATTAACCTCGGCTATCTGTTCCATCATATTTACTTTTTCCACAAAAGTATCCATCAATGTTTTTACTAAACTTCCATTAAATACTCTTAAGTTATTTGAATATATTTTTATTTTAGTATCACTACTTACATTTATATATGTATCATACTTACCATTGCTTATATAATTTAGTGCTTCATTCTTGTTATTAATTTTTTGAAATCTAATATTCATTGTTTTCTGTATTTCATCAATAAAACTCTGAAACTCCTTTGATACCTTTGCTTTTTTATTTATGGAATATATAACTTCTACTTTTGGTATATTGTTAGAAGAAGCAAAACTTCCTGAAAAAGCGGTTCCTAATATAATTATCATAAGAATAGGAAATATAGTCATCATAAACATACTTTTTTTATCTCTTAAGTTTTGAATAATTTCTTTTTTAAATATATTGAATATACTCATAATCCACACTCCTAATCTCTCAATTTTTTTCCTGTAAGATTTAGGAATATAGTTTCTAAATCACTATGCCTATTTTCTATATTCTTAATTTTTATATTTCGTTCTACAAAAAGAGTTATTATTTTATCTAAATTATTATTTAAAACAGAATTAGTTATCTTTATGATATTTTGTTGTATCTCTACCTCTTCTACACCTTCTATAGATTTTAATTCATTTTCATCTACAGTTTGTCCCTCTTCTATAGTAATTATAATAATATTCTTGTCTGTATTCTCTTCTATTAATTTCTTTTTTTCTCCTTCAGCAATTATCTTACCTTGATCAATTATAGCTATATTAGTACATATATGTTCAACTTCCTCCATATAATGACTTGTATATATAATTGTACATCCTCTTTCATTTAGTTTCTTAATAGATTCTAAAATATGATTTCTAGATTGAGGATCAATCCCTACAGTAGGTTCATCCATTATAATAAGCTTAGGTTCATGAACTATAGCACAAGCTATGTTTAATCTTCTTTTCATTCCACCAGAAAATTTAGAGGGATATTCTTTTGCCTTGTCCTTGAGTCCAACAAATTCTAATGTTTCATTTACTTTCTGTTTTAATTTTTTCCCTCTAAGACCGTATAACCCTGCAAAAAACGCTACATTTTCATATGCTGTTAAATCCTCATATATAGCTATATCCTGAGGCACAACTCCTATATTTTCTTTTACATCTTTTACTTTTTTACTAATTTTTTTACCTAATATATATATGTCACCTTTATCTGCTGATAACAAACCACAAATCATATTTATAGTTGTACTTTTTCCTGCTCCATTAGGACCTAATAGTCCATATACTTGTCCTTCTTGTATAACCAAATTGACATTGTCTACAGCCCTATTACTATCAAAGCTTTTTTCTAAGTTTTTAATCTCTACTAATTTCACAGCACCATCTTCCTCCCTATTTTTAATAATTAATTAAATTTAAATTTTCTATTACTCCTTAAATGCAATTATGAACATATATAACATATATAACATTAAAGTTAAAAGAATACTTGTACTATATATATACAACATTCCTCCAACTATATTTAGCATAAATGCCCATGTTCCATACATTAGAGCTTGTTCCTTATTTCTAACTAATAAAATTTTACTAAAAGTATATAATACAGCTAAAAGAATTAAACATATCGCAATAGAAAAATTACATATATTATTTAATATATAAAAAAATATACCATAAAACAATATAGTTTCTAATAATGCAGTTATAATAGGTCTTATTATTCCTGTATATATAGGATACTTATTATTAAATTTTATCCATGAAACTTTACTTAATTCATTTCTGCTATTCTTACCCATTAATACTTCAACAACTACTATTACAACAAAAAACGTTATCTCTAATATTGCTACAAAAGCTATAATAAATACTGCTATTGAGGTAAGTACATTAATATTTGAACTAATATATTTTATTTGCATTCTACTTCTAATACAAAAATAAATTGATGGTAATATACCTATTATAAAAAAATATATAAATTTAAACACTTCCCAAAATATTTGCTTTCTTATATTAATGATTCCACAAAGATAAAGCGAAAATTTCTTTAAAAATTTTATATCTTTTATATTTATTAAATTAAATATATAAATTAAAAAGACATAAATAAATAACCCTAAAACTATTATGAAATTATTATAACTTTGGTGCATTATTCTCCACCTTTCAAGAGTATAACTATATTTTGTACAGAATGAGTAATTATAGGTACTACTACACTTAATCCACTAAAATAAAATAAACATCCATAAATAAGACCTGACAATATTTTTTGAAATAATATTTCTTTTCCTAAAAGTACATGATTAAAAGCATATACTACTGATGTAATAATCAATACTGATATTAAACTAAATTTAAAATCTTTTAATAATATATAAAACCATACCTGTCTATAAACAATTTCCTCAAGTATACCAATCAAAGCAGTCAATATAATTATTTTTATATTATTCTTTCTCCATAATGAAATTAGTTTTATTTTTTTTATACATTTACTTTGTAAAAAAGCTAACAAATATCCTAAACATATCTCTAAAAAAATTACTATTGGAACTGCCACTATAGCTAATAAATACCAATAATATAACTTTGGCATATTTAAATGAAAACTCTTTGGAACTACTAAAAAAGTTACACATAATACAAATACATATGTACATATAAGTACTTTTAACATCTTGTCCATGTTTATTTCATTCTTTCCATTTATAATCACTTGAGCTATTATTGTAGGATTCATTGTAAAAAATAAAATCATAAAATCAAGGCATTGGATGCGGATATTCATTTTTTATCCCCCCGTATTTTTTCATCCTTGGATGATTTGCAAAGGGAAACTCTGGTATACACATTTCTAGTAATTCAGGTATTAAAACTCTCATTACATACCATCCTTTTTCTCTAGCTTCTGGAGGTGTTATATCCATGTAAACTGCATACTTACTTACTTTTGATATGTATTTTATCAAACATCTGATTTGACTATCTATGCCTTCTCCCCTAAAATCCTCTATTGATGACAGATTAACCTCATCATCTACAAAATCTTGTATTAATTTATCCTTTTGTTCTGTTTTAGTAGGTATGCTATAAAATAATACATTTGTATCCAAATCTAAAAATTTAGGATTTTCTCCAATAACATATTCTAATGATTCTTTGTTATATATAGTGTTAAAATATGAACTATATGAAATAGCTGCTGCTTCCATTATTCCCCTCGTTAATGCATTCTCAGCATTCAATCCACCTTGAACTCCAAACAACATATAAGGAGTTTTCTTATCTTTTCTTTTCAAAAACACACCAAAAGTTGGTATTGGTATTTCTTCTAAAGTCATATATAACGGTATTATCTCATAGGGTGAATTTTCTCCTAAATTTACATCTTCTAAAACCTTATTTACATATTCATTATCAATTTTTACTAAAGAGCATTTTCTTTTTGTATACCAACTAATCATAAAAGCATCAATTTGTATATATTCTATTAGTGCATTTAATAATGCCTTTTTTAAACTCTTATGTGCTGCTGTCCCTGTACTAAAAGATGGAATATAATTCAATTCTCTTTTTTCATGTGAAACATTATATCCTACAAACATCATTTTTGCCGGAACCCATATTTCTTCTTTACTATTTAATAATGATGGACATTTTATCCATCCTATTATATCCTCTTCAGTAACTTTTTTATCACACATCGTCATATTTAATTTTTTGTTTTCTTTTATTTGCTCTTTCGTAAACACATCCATATATTTCAAAGGCATAACTTTACCTTTTTTCAAAATTTCTTTATAAGTTGCATAAACTATCTTATCTTTCAAAAGTTCAGAACATACCATAGTAGCGTATCTTTCTATACTCTCACCAGTATACTTTATCAATGCTTCTTCATAATGAGAACCATATCCTATTATATGATATTGAACACTAGTATTTGAATTTAAAACCTGTTTATGATAATTAGGCATATTTCCTGTTATACTTTTTAAACAAGCTTCATTATCATGATTCACTAAAGGTACTGCTGTAGATTTGAGAATTCCCGTTTGATTTCCTGCTAATGTAGTAAAATCTTTCATCACATTACTGAAACTTGGATAGAATTTAATCATATTAACCTCCTTTTTATAAATTCAATTCATTAATTATACCATCTACAATTCGTCTAGAAGAAATATTAATCTCCTTCAATTTAGCTTTGGATACATTACCACAACCAGGACAAAATGGAACCCTTAATAAATCTTGAACTTGTATCTCTAATGTAGGTATAAAAATACTTAAAACCCTACCTTCAAATTTAGATCCACCAGCATTATTTATAAGAAATCCCTCACATACAACTAAGTTTGTAATTATATTTAAAAGCGGTATCATACCTTTATTTGTATTTTCATTAAAACCATTATCACTTTTTACAAACTCATGATATAATACATGATCTTCCATTCTAGATAATATCCTTTGCTCAAAACATTCTAAACATCCTGTTTTAGGAGGATTTATACTAAATATAGTAATAAAAGGGCCATCCAAAAATGCTGTAACTGCCGGTTTTTTCATATGTAATAAAAGTCTATTTAAATTTCTAAGCAAACTCATATTAGGATGCTGCATACCAATCAATATAGATGAATACTCTTTTAGTTTTCCAGTTAGTTCTTCTATATTCTTCTTAGTTTCGAGTGCATCTAAGTTTGATGTCAAATCTCTTTTTAATATGTCTCTTTTTAATTCCTTTGAACATATATCTAGCTTTAACCCTATAGATTTAGAAATTTCTTTTGCTGTACTTTCTTCATAACTACTATCACATATAAATAATGCCTTTTTATCATATATACCCTCTTTTTTATTATCTTGTGCTATATATCTAAAATTACCTAACAATATTTTATTTATTTCGTTGGTAATGTCATTTTCGTCTTTACTACAAATCATGCCTGAATTATGCAATGCTTCAAAAGTATTTATTAAATTATTTTTATCTTGTTGTGATATATCATAATTTTCTAATGTTTCAAGTTTGAATTCACTTCCATTTTTCATGTCATTTAATATTATTCTGAAAACATTTTTAAATTCATCTGTTTGATCATCTAATTGCAAAACAGCTTCATTATAGTTCCAAAGTCCCATTCTTAATCTAATCTCATTTAAGTTATTATCAAATATCCTTAAATTACTATCTAAAACATAAGCTTTTCCTTTTTCCACGACTCATTACTCCTCCTTTTCTGTACCAACTATATTCATGTGAACTACATGCTTTTGTATTCCATCTATTTTTATAACTTCCTCTACATATTGCTTTTCATATCCTCCTATATCACATGCACCATATCCCAAAGCTGTTGATACAAGTTGAAGGTTTTGTGCAATCTCCCCTGTTTCAATTAGAGCATATGTCATACCAGCATCTCCATATTTTCTTGTGTTAACTAACATATTATAAATATACATTATAAGTAAATTTGAATCTTCAACATTTATATATCCAAACTCTGCAAATTTTCTTACATCACTACTATGAATTTTCGTATTTATAGGTTTTATTGAATGTGAATATGGATAATATTTATAAATACCATTACTTAAGTTTTTTACATTTATAACTAAAACATATAACTCTATGGGATATAATCCCCCTGCAGATGGTGTATTTCTAAGTTTTATGTTTTTATTACTATGTGACAAATTATAGGCTGGAACCTCATCCGCTATACCTTGACTATAATATAAAATATTTGAAAAATCTTGCATAGACATAATTGATTTTGAATATTTTCTTACACTTCTTCTATTTTTAATAACAACAGATAACCCTGTCCTTATTTTTTTTGGTTTTGGAAAAGCAATTACATCGTCAATCTCTTCTCCTAAATCTAAATTCACAGAAGTTAATACTGCACTTTCTTGGAAAAAATTTGATATTCCAATTCTATATCCTATATAATTGTTATTTGCCTTATAATTTAAAAGATACTCTTCACTTCTAAATCTATTATCTTTTGAAAATAAACTACCTTTTATCACATTGTCAGATATTTTTACTACAGTAGAATCTACATATGGTGCCATACTATAATATTGAGTATTAAAAGATACTATTTTCATATTTTCTACAGGATTATTTATATTTTGTTTAGACTTCTTATTATATTTATTACCAATCCTCATAGTTATGCTCCTCTTATTGATACATATTTAAATACCTAAAAGAGGCTGTGTGAGTCAAAAATTTATTTTTGTCTTACTCATACAACCTCAAAATTTTATAAAAATTTTAATACATTAAATAATTACGTACTAATTTCCACCAGATCCTGTTGAACCATTTCCACTTGAAGAAGATGAACCGCTTCCTACATTAGTAGATACACAACAACAACAGCAGCAGCAACAGCAGCCTCCTGGTGCAACATTTACTTCTTCACCTTTATTACTAGTTGCTAATACATGAGATTTAAATTTCAACATAAAATCCTCCCCCTTCTTCTATTAATTGTTAACTCTAATTTCCACCTGATCCTGCTGAACTATTTCCTCCTGAAGAAGATGATCCACTTCCTACATTAACAGATACACAACAACAACAGCAGCAGCAACAGCAACCTCCTGGTGCAACATTTACTTCTTCCCCTTTATTACTAGTTGCTAATACATGAGAATTAAATTTCAACATAAAATTCCCCCCTTCCACAACATCATTTTTCATTGTATTCTATTTTTTACATATACTACAATTATTTTCGTATATATTTTTTATTTCTTTATATTACATTAAGTAAATAAATTTCATATAAAGTGATTTTTCACCTAAAATTTTCTTAAATTTCGTGTAAAAATAAAGACATATATTGCTGATTTCTGCAATATACGCCTTTATTAATAATTTAAAATTATTTCTTTCTTATTTTTTTAATAATAATTCTTATTATAGATATTATCATAATTATAACTATAATGCTGACTACTACATCTATAAAACTAATATCTTCACCTGATGATGAATACATATTCTTATTATTAGATACAACAGGTGCTACAATATGTTTTGTATTTGATGTACTTTGTTTATAATTTTTATTTTTTGATTCATCTACTTTATTTTTATTAGTGCTAGTTGAAAATCCTCCAGATTTAACCCCTTTTTTCTCTGAACTTGAAGAAAAAGATGATGATTTAAATCCTTTTTTAGATGATTTTTGTGATTCAGTTGATGTATTTTTCTTTGTACTATTAGAAAAGCCTCCAGATTTAAACCCCTTCTTCTTTGAACTTGAAGAAAAAGGTGATGATTTAAATGTCTTCTTAGACGTCTTCTTTGGTTTAGATGCTGTACTCTTCTTAGTACTACTTGAAAATCCTCCAGATTTAAATCCTTTTTTCTTTGACTTTGAAGAAAAAGGTGATGACTTAAATAAACTTTTAAATGATCTTTTTTTCTTTGAACTTTTATGTTTAGATTTAAAAGCCAATTGGTTCGATGACACGTTATAGTCACTAACCCCTGCAGCATAAGTAGTACTTTCTCTACCAAATATTGAAAAAGTCCCTACAAATACATTTGAAAAAGTAAACATAAAAACTAATAAAGAAATAAAAAAAAGCTTAAAATTCTTTTTCATTTACATTAACCCCTTTAAATATTTCTAATCCCCATAAGCATTATATAAAGATATAACATAATCAAGTTCTTCTTTATTCTCTATCTCTCCATATTGATCTTCAGAAATACCTGGATAATAATAAAGAATATACTTATCATCTTCATCATTTATATTTTCAATGATAATATATCTCTTGTCTAATTCTAAATTATGAACTATTCCTAACACCTTATACGTGCTATCTTCACCAGTATTATTATTAGTCAAATTTAAAGTAAAATTATCATAAACCGTAAAATTAACTTTTTCATGGTCACAATATTTTACTCTAGAATCCTGTACACATCCTATACAAGAATCAAACCCACATTCTGCACTACAATTTAAACACATACATTTACTACAATCCATAAGCTGTTTAAAGTCATTTTTATTACGCTTCTTATAATCTTCTAACAATCTTTTGTATTTCTCATCACTTCTAAATACATCTAATATTCCTTTTTTATCTGCCTCTCTATTGGCAGTATCTATTAATTCAATATATTCCTTTACTATAGGAAGTTTTGATACATATTTTCTTGTTTTTAGTTTATCTTTTTCAACAAAATCACTTATATTATCTACAGCATATACTATATCAGAATATAATTTTCCATATACTTTTTTTTCTCTCTCTGTATACTCAGCAATTTTATTCACTAACCCCATCCTCCTTAAAAACAAAAGCGGCAAAGCCGCATTTTGTTAATATGTTACACTACCATACTTAATTATTATCTATACTTTTCTAATTCAGATTCTAAGTCTACTTCTTCCAACTCTGCAAATTCATCTTCCAAAGATGTTTCCTTTAAATCTCCTAGCCCTTCTGCTAAAGCTTCTTTTTTCTGAATTTTTCTTTCTATATCATCAATTCTAATGTCATCTTTCTTAGTACTTACATTAGATATTATTTCATTAACTTTTTTACTAGCCTCAGCATTGTTAAATCTAGCAGCAGCTTCATCTCTATAAGAACGAGTCTTTTCTATTTCTTCTTGCAATTCTCTTAATCTTTTCTTTAATGTTTCTGCTTTTACTTTAGCTTGATCATAACTTGTCTTTAAAGAGTTGTAGTTTTTGTCAGCATCTATTTTCTTCTTTAAAGCTTTTTTAGCTAATTCTTCATTTTCCTTTGACATTGCTAATTTAACTTTTTTATCATAATCCTCTGATTCTTGTTTTGCTTTCTCCATTTTACTTTTGATTTCATGAACATTTCCTAATACTTGAGCAGAGGATATTTTAGCTTCATTTAAACTTTTTTCCATATCTCTTACTTTTTGATCTAATAATTCAATTGGATTCTCCATTTCATCTAATCTATCGTTTATTTTTGCTTTTGTCATATTCTTAATTCTAGAAAAAATACTCATTTAAAACTCCTCCTTATTATTCATGCACAGTAATATTATAACATATATAGCATTTCATTTACAGTACACAATTTCTTAATTTTTGCCACATTTCAGGTTTTTTCTTTTTTATATTTATTATTTTAAAGTCATTATTTACAAAAGGATGGGTTGTACTTCCTTTAGCTATAATTTTTTTATCTTTTTCTCTTACTACATTATAGTTAAATACTATCTTTGCTCCATTCATATCTTTTACCCAAGTTTGTATGATTAATTCATCTTCATACTTTGCACCTTCTATGTATTTGCAATAACTCTCTACCAAGGGAAGCATAATACCCTCCTTTTCCATATCACTATAAGTCATTCCAATACTAGCTATAAATTCTCCTCTACCAACTTCAAACCACGCATAATAATTTGAATGGTGAACTATTCCCATTTTATCTGTCTCTACATATCTTACTTTTATTTTTGTTTCATTTAAATACATATATATCACACCCCTTTCAAATATTTCTTATCTTTTAAAGTGTTTTCACTTTCTTTTTAAAATAGTTATTTTTATTTATTAATATTACATTAATAATTATATAACATAGTATTAATTAACTCAATTAGCATTAATAACTTTAGCTTACACAAAATACTAGTTAAGTACAATTATATTGATATTACTTTAATTCTCTTATGATATCTAAGTATTTAACATTTTTTCATTTTTTTCTGATTAAGCTATTATTTTCTTTTTAAAAATTCATTCAGATTACTACATATTAAAACAGGTTTATCATAATGAGTTAATCTCTTTAATTTTTCCACTATAGAAATATCAGGATTTACTACTATCATATTTTCTAATGTATTATCTTGAAAAGATTCAATAAGTAGTTTTCGTATAGCAAAATCAGTACTTGGAAATGAGTATCCTATAATTATTAATTTTTTACATTTTAATAAACTATTCTTTGCCTCACTCCAAAGTTTATTAATTATCCTTTGATTATAATTTTTATATATTACTGGTGTAATTATTAATGGTTCCACTATATACCTATTTAAATCAAATCCATCATTAAATTTCCAATTTTCATTTGCCAAAATTATTTTTTCATAGGTATTCTGTTTGTAGTTTTTACTATTTATAATATTATTCAAATCATACTTCTCTACTGGAATATATTTAAACCAATTTAATGAACCATGCAATTTTAATATTTTCCAATCATATAATTTATTACATGATAAACCATAATACTTTTCTCCTTCTATGTGACCTTCTATGTTAGAATGTTGAGGATAAACAATATCGAAATTTACACCATAACTCAATGCAGCATTCCAATTAAAATTACTATATAACATTTTTTCTTTGTTCTTACATGTCCCTGATACATATTCAATTATTTTTTCCAGATTACAATCATAATTAAAAGTAAGAATGGTTGGTTTTTCATTGTAAATATGTAAACCAAATTCTCTCATTAGTTGTGAAAAAACACTAAACTTTTCAAAATCAGATAAAAATTCCACAAACATTGTTTTAAGCATTGAATTTATTTTTAACAACTCAATAGCATCTTTTTTTCTACTTTCACCTACAGCATCCATAATTTGCAATTGCAAAAAAGTAAAACACTCCTGCAAATCGAACTCATATTTTAACAGATTATTCTTATCTAGTTTCCAATATTTTTTTATATACTTAAAAACAGGATACATTTTATTCATATATTCATCCTCATTATATTTTTTACTTTTAAGCATAGTCTTAAAAAAGTTTTTAGATAAAGGTGGATTTAAACCATCCCAATCTCTTATACATTGATTAAATCCTGCACCTATTATGTATACAGTATCACTCTTATTCATTACACCCTCCAACTCATGATATTTTATTCAAGATATATTATTATAATTCAACTTTCCCAGTACAAAAATACTATCTAGCGAAGGAAAATGATATATTGCGTAAGAAACATTTGAACAAAGTTTACAAGCAAGATATCATTTCCCGCAGCAATTGTTTTCCACTGAGAAAGTTGAGATTATAATATTTAGTTTTAACACTTTGTAAATTACTATGTAATATTACAATGGTTCATAAAATATAATTATATATAAGTATTAATTGATTAATTATACATTTTCGTGAAAGTATTTATTTTTTAAAATTCATTTTTCTATAAATTTCATTTGATTTTTCTCCATTTTGCATATATAATTATTTATTATTGTGAAAAATAATTAACTTAAAAATTCATTATTTAAAAAGGAGGGTGTATATTTTATCATGAAAAAAGGCAAAAAAAATCTTTTCAAAAATCTAGGTTTTTTAATTATTCTTGCAATGTTTTTAGGAATCATAGTTGGTCTTATAATGGGTAAAAAAGCTTCCATGTTTTCACCATTAGGTGATATCTTTATGCAGTTAATTAAAATGGTTGTAATCCCTTTAGTTGCTTGTTCTATTATTTCAGGAGCTGCATCTATTGGTGAATCAAAATCTGCAGGTAAAATTGGTATTTCTACTTTTGTGTACTATCTAAGTACAACTGCAGTAGCTGTAATTATAGCTTTAATTCTTGGAGAACTTACTAAACCTGGTATTGGTATATCAATGGATGCTGTAAAGTCTATGTTTTCAAATGAATATGCTGATAAAGGAACTATTCCAGGTTTTTGGGAAACTATAAAAGGAATTATTCCACAAAACCCTATAAAAGCATTAGTAGATGGAAACATCCTGCAAATTCTTTTCTTTAGTTTATTCTTAGGTTTTGGAATATCATCACTTTCAAAAGATACAAAAGAACATGTAATAAAAGTTTTTAATGGACTTACTGATGCACTTGTATTTGTTATAACAAAAATTATGTATATAGCTCCAATAGGTGTTTTTGCTTTAATGGCTGATGCAACTGGAACTTTTGGATATAAAATATTACTTCTAGTTGTAAAATTATTAGTAGTATATATAGTAGCATTATTGATTCATGCTTTTGGAATTTATTCTTTAGCACTTAAATTATTTTCTAAAATATCAATAGGTAAATTCTTCAGCAAAATATATAAAGCTCAATTAGTTGCTTTATCAACAGCTTCATCTATGGCTACATTACCTATAAATATGGAAATTTGTGAAAAAGAATTTGGAGTGTCTAAAGAAACAACTTCTTTTGTTCTTCCACTTGGCGCCACAATAAATATGGATGGTAATAGTATTTATTATGCATTAGCTGCATGTTTCTTTGCTCAATTATTTGGCATAGAACTTGGAATGACTCAATATTTAGCAATAATATTTACAGCCACAATTGGTTCTATAGGTCAAGCTGGAGTACCTGGACCATCTCTTTTGGTTGTTGCAGTTTTACTTTCTGCAAATATTCCTGTTACAGGACTTCCTTTACTATTTGGAGTAGACAGATTGTTTGATATGCTTAGAACAGCAGTTAATATTACTGGTGACGCATCTTGCGCTGTAATTGTCGATGGTATACGAAAATCTTCTGCAGAGGCATAATAAATCTTTAATAACTCAGCTTTCACAAATTCAGCAAAAATTTTTCTGTAAAAAAACATCCTTAACTATCAACTATAAACTTGTAATCTGTTAACTGATTAGAACTTGTTACTTAAGTTACACAATTCCTAACACTATAGATATATTTACTTCATAGGATGTATATAGTGCCATTAAATAAAAAGTATATAAGATTAAGGAATCCTTGAACGACATCTACATACTCTTAGTTTTACGAATTTGAAAAAAGTTATTTTTAAACTACTAATTCCTTTGGAATATTAATTTAAAAATCTTTTTTCAATATGAGTAAAACTTAGAGTACGTTATGAAAGTGAAGGATTCCTGTTCTTATACTACTTTTTATTTAATGGCTGCATACACTTATGGCAAAGAATTACTTTGTGAAGTGAGAAGTTTCAGAGCAATATATCATTTCCCGTAGCGACTATTTTCATATGCTAAAATTGAGTTACACATAAAGAAAAAACAAGCATGTTCTCAGTGAGATATGCTTGTTTTTCAATATTTATATTCTGCCTAATTTAATCTATTACCTTCTATTTTTAAAATATTAAATCTAAAAATTGCATGTCCTTTAATTTTTTTCATAGGTATTGTTCCTATTTCTCTACTATCCATACTATTCATCCTGTTATCACCTAATACAAACACGCAATCTTTATCTACCTTAATTTTCATTTCCGGTTGAGTTTCAGTGTTTTTATCTAAATAATCTTCGTTTAATTCTTTATCATTAACATACACTTTACCTTTTAAAATTTTTACTATATCACCTGGCAAACCAATAATTCTCTTAATATAACGGTCATCTTCGTTATCATAAGGTTTAAAAATAATTACTTCTCCTCTTCTGTAATTATGCATGTAATTGCTTATTCGTTCAACAACAACTCTGTCATTATTTTTTCCATTATTCAAAGTAGGTACCATAGACACACCTTCTACTTTAGTTATACCTACAACAAATGTTTGAATTGTAAACACAAAAACAAATATCATTATAAACTGTACTAAATCTTTCAATCTTTGTTTCACTTTTCTATTCTCCCCTCGTAATCCCACTATGTTGTTCACTTTCAGTAATTATAATCTTACCATATTTTACTTGTGTTTTAAAGTTTTCTACATTTCTTAATTATTAAAAGATATAGCTTTCTCTCAAGTAATACCACTTTTTCTTTATAAGGCATTGCAATTTTATAAAGTACTTCACTTAATATAATTGCTGAAATTATATCTAAAATAACATGTTGTTTTATTAACTCTGTTGATATAATAATAAGGATTGCTGATGTAATTACTATGCTCATATTCTTTGCATTCCTACATTTACAATCTAATATTCCTTTTATCATCAAATAGCTTGTAAGTACATGAATACTCGGAAAACAATTATAAGGATTATCTGTATTATATACAAACCTAAGAATTTTTGTTAATACATCATCACCTGAAACATTAGGCCTTGGAATTCCTGTTTGAAAAAAGAAATATATAATATAACAACTTATCAACCCCATAATCAAGCTAATCAAAACATTATAATAAGTTTTTTTATCTTTAAAACAAAGATATATCAATGTTCCTACTATAAAAGGATACCATGCTAAATATGGTATTACAAATATTTTAACTAATGGAATAGCTCTATCTATATCAGTAACAATATAACTTACTCCTCTTTGTGCATTATTTAATATAGGATAAACTATATTTACAATTGGAATTAATAAAATCATAAGCAGTGCTATAACATTTCTCTTTAATCGTCTCATTATGTTCCTCCTACAATTAAATAATAACTTACCACAATTATAAGTAGATATATAAATACATAATATTTTCTCTTTCATATATAATTATATCCATGATATCTTAAAAAAAACTTATATAAACCTTAAATTTTTCTTAAAAAAATAAAAAGTTGCTGTACAACAACTTTTTATTTTGATATACTAATTGGTTATTTACTGAAGTTTTAATTTTTTTATTATAATTTATATATTTTTTCTCTATTATTCTCAACTTCTTTAGTAGCATTTCTTGTATCATATAACACAGCTGATTCATTAACTATTCTTTGATAATCATAAGAGCTGTGAGCTGTTGTTATGATTACTATATCTGCTTCCTTTATTCCTTGTTCCCAATTTATAGAAGCATACTCTTTTCCTTTATGTTTGAAACTTGGTACATATGGATCATTGTACATAACATTTGCTCCATTTTTTTCTAAATGTTCTATTACCTTTAGTGCTGGAGACTCTCTCATGTCATCTATATCTTTTTTATATGCTACTCCTAAAAGTAATACTTTTGCTCCATTCATTGCTTTCTTTTCTTTATTTAATAATTTCATTGCATTATCTACTACAAATTCTGGCATGAAATCATTTATTTCTCCTGCTGTCTCTATTAATCTTGTATGATAATCATACTCTCTTGCTTTATATGTTAAGTAGAATGGATCTAGTGGTATGCAATGTCCCCCAAGTCCTGGACCTGGATAAAATGCCATAAATCCATATGGTTTTGTTTTTGCTGCTTCTATTACTTCCCATATGTCTATACCCATTTTTTTGCATAGTATTGCCATTTCATTTGCAAGTCCTATATTTATATGTCTAAATGTATTTTCTAATATTTTTTCCATTTCTGCTACTGCTGGACATGATACTTCAAATATTTCTCCTTCTAATACATTTCTATAAAGCATTGCTGCCACTTTTGTAGAATCTTCTCCACATCCTCCTACTACTTTTGGAGTGTTTTTAGTCTTATATAATTTATTACCTGGATCAACTCTTTCTGGTGAAAATGCTAAAAAGAAATCTTCTCCACATTTTAATCCTGATTCTTCTAATATTGGTTTTACTATTTCTTCTGTTGTTCCTGGATATGTTGTGCTTTCTAATACTACAAGCATTCCTTTATGTAAATACTTTGCTATATCCTTTGTTGAACTTACAACATATGATACATCTGGTTGTTTAAATTTATCTAATGGAGTTGGAACTGCTATTGCTACTGCATCCACATCTTTTACAAAACTAAAATCTGTTGTAGCTTTTAATCTTTCTCCCTCTACAAGCTTGATTAATTCATCATCTACTACATCCCCAATATAATTATGTCCTTCATTTACCATATTAACTTTTTTTTCTTGAACATCAAATCCTATTACTTTATATCCTGCCTTAGCTTTTTCTACTGCTAAAGGAAGTCCTACATAGCCTAATCCTACTACTCCTATTACAGCTTCTTTATTTTGTATTTTTTCTATTAACTGTTTTGCTAATGGATTCATAAAAATCGTCCCCTTCTATTTTAAACTTAAAGTCAGATTACATTGTCAAAAATATCACAAATAAATTTTTATTAACCGGCAAAAGCCTTTTTAGGCCTTTGCCAGAAATATTATTTCTTATAGAATTTCTTTATAGTATCACAAACAAATTCAACTTCTTCTTCTTTTATCTCAGGATATATAGGTAATGCAAGTATTTTTTGTGATACCTTTTCTGCTACTGGAAAATCTCCTTTTTTATATCCTAAATAACTAAAACATTTTTGAACATGTAATGGTCTTGGATAATATATACTGTGTCCAATCTCATTTTCCTTTAAATACTGTGCAAGTTCGTCTCTTTTTTCTGATAATATATTAAACACATAATAAACAGACTTTTGATCACCTTTTATTTTTGGTATTTTTAGTCCTTCGCAATCACTTAATCTTTCCATATATAATTTAGCTATTTTTTCTCTCTTTTTAATAGCTTCATTGATATATTTCAATTTTACAAGTAAAATTGACGCTTGTATTGTATCAAGTCTTGAATTATATCCAATATAATCATAATGATATTTTTTTGAAGCACCGTGAACTCTAAACATTCTAGCTTTTTCTGCAAGTTCATCATTATTAGTTATAATCATTCCCCCATCACCATACGCTCCTAACGTTTTTGTTGGGAAAAATGAAAATACTCCCATGTCACCTATAGAACCTGAATGTTTATAAGTTTCTCCATTTCCTTTCCATCTCATGCCAAATGCCTCTGCTGCATCTTCTAATACTCTTAAATTATGTCTATTTGCAATATCCATTACCTTATCCATATCAGAAATCTGAGAAAATAAATGTATAGGAAGAATACCTGCTGTATTTTCTGTTACTTTCTCTTCAATTTTATTTGCATCTATATTAAAAGTTTCTTCATCTATATCTACAAATACAGGTTTAGCTTTATGTTTTGCTATACAAGAAGTTGATGCCAAAAATGTAAACGGTGAAGTAATTACTTCCTTTCCCTCTTTAAAACCAAGTATATCTGAAGCTATCACTAAAGCATCAGTTCCAGATGCTACTCCAATAGCATGTTTAGCTCCTGTAAACTCTTGTATGGCCTTTTCAAAATCTTTTACTTCCTTACCTAAAGTTGAAATTCCTCTTTCTATAACTGATTTTATGGCATTATCAAACTCTGCTTTTTTTTCATTATATTCTCTTTGAGAAGTATAAAAATTTACTTTCATAATATTGTCATCTCCTTCTTACTTATATAATCTCTTCAACTGCTTTAATAAATTCTTCAACTACGTACTTTGCATCTTCTAATTCAAGTTTTGAATATACAGGTAGTGAAATTTCATTTATATATTGTTTATATGCATTTGGATAATCCTCCATGCGATATCCTAAATTCTTATATACAGTTAAAAGTGGTAATGGAATAAAGTGAACATTAGTAGCTATATCTTTTTCTGCAAGCACTTGTATAACTTTATTTCTTTGTTCCTCATTAAATCCTTTAATTCTTAGTGGATACAAATGATACGATGTTTGTTTTTCACTATCTTTTTCAAATGGAAGAATTGACCATTCTTTATCTTTAAGCGCTTCATTATATATGTTAAATATCTCTTCTCGTCTTTCTAACATTTTATCATAACGTTTAAGTTGTTCAACACCTATAGCTGAATTTATGTCTGTCATATTACATTTACATCCATCAGTTATTACATCATATTTCCATGCTCCAGCTTTCATTTTTGATAATGCATCTTTTGATTGGCCATGAAGTGATGTAATTTTAAATTCTTTTTTCAAATCCTCTCTGCCAAAATCTTTATCAAAAGTAACTGCTCCACCTTCAGCAGTAGTTAAATTCTTTACTGCATGAAATGAAAACACATGAAAATCAGCTTGGCTTCCTACTCTTTTTCCTTTATATTTAGCTCCAAAAGAATGTGCTGAGTCTGATACATAAATAATGTCTTCTCTATTTTTTGATTTAAGAATTTCTCTTATTTTATCATAATCTACAGGAACACCTGCAAAGTCAACAGTAAAAATTGCTTTTGTTTTGGGTGTAATTGCATCTGCTAATTTTTCCATATCGATAACAAAGCTTCCTTCTTTTACATCTACAAATTTAGGCTTAATCCCTCTATGAACAATTACACTAGCTGTAGCTGTATATGTATATGGAGTAGTTATTACTTCATCTCCTGGTTTTATATCAAAAGCTTTTAAAACTAGCTCCATTCCTGCAGTAGCACTAGAAACAGTTACTGCTTTATTACATTCACAATACTGTGCAATTTTTTCCTCAAATTCTGCTGTTTTTGGACCTGTTGTAATCCATCCTGATTTTAAAACTTCAACTACTGCATTTATTTCATTTTCTGTTATATCTGGTGGTGAAAAAGGTATTTTTTTCATATCATATCTTCCCTTCTTAATTTTTAAGTAATTTTAAAAAACCCTTACTCAACTTTCACAGCAAGAAAATACCATCCAGCGAAGGGAAATGATATATTGCGTAAGAAACATTTGAGCAAACAATTAGTAATTCTTGGTCTAAAAATTTATTATTACGTTAAGAAAAACTCATTGTTTGAGTGTAGCGAGTTTGAGTTTTTTAGTAATAATAAATTTTTAAACCTTAGAATTACTTTGTGAAGTGAAAGGTTTCAGAGCAATATATCTTTTCCCGCAGCGACTATTTTCACTTGCCAAAGTTGAATAATTTATTTTCTAGCCTGAAAGAAACCAGTATCTTTAGTTATATAAATACCACTCTCTTTGTGAATTCTATTTTCTAAATAAATCATAAGTTCCTTTAATCTTTCCTCATCAAAATTTTCTCTTACATTGCCAGGCATAGAAAAAATATAATCTACTAATGGTTCTGGTTTCGTCACATTTAAACTATCTTCATATCTTTTTAGTTTAATGTTATTAAACCACTTTTCTAATTGTTCAAATCCATTTTCAAGCTGAAAATCTGAAGTACTTTCCCAACTTTTTGATGTTAATGCTTCTGATTTAAACTTACCTATAATATCTCTCATCTCTGCCATATGATTTTTTCCTACTGTAGAAGCATAAAAATAACCATTTTTTTTAAGTACCCTAGTAATTTCTGAAAATGCTTTTTCTATATCATCAACATGATATAACATATGGTTAGCTATAACTACATCAAACCTAGAATCTTCAAAAGGAATTTTCTGTGCATCTACTATTTTAAATTTAAACCTTTTTGCACTTTTCCCTAAATTTCTTTTAGCATCATTTAGCATGCCCTTTGAAAAATCTGTAAGAATAATATTCCATCCATTTGGTATTCTATCCAAATTTTTCGTCCATAAACTAGCATCTCCACAACCTAATTCAAGTATTTTTGCATTTTGAGGAATATTTAATTGATGGAAAAACCATTCCATCCATCCACTCTTGTTAACACTAAATTCCTCATGAATTCTTATTCTAGCTCTTAAATTAGAGGCATTTTCATATTGTTGTAACAATTTTTTATCCAATTGTATTACATTTATTATATTTGTGAACTTATCCCAGTTAATAATATCATTATTACTTGCAGTTTCTAAAGCCTCATCTATTGCTTTCATAACCATATAAGTATGATATATTTTATCTTCCATTATCTTTTTTTGAATTTCTAAGGATTTTTTAAAATCTTGTTCATTAACATCATATTTAATTATTTTTTTTATTTCATCTAATGAAAGCCCTATAAATTTCAAAGTTAAAATTTTTTGAAGCTTTGCAAAATCTTGCTTATTGTATAACCTATGACCAGATTTATTATAAGAACATGGTTTTAATAATCCTATATTATCATAATATCTCAATGTCCTCAATGTAACACCTGCTTTTGAGGAAAATTCACCTATACCTATTAACTGAGATTTACTTTCCTTCACTTTTATCACCTCTATATAAATTATTATAATACATTACGTAACGTAAGTTGCAATATCTATTTTATACTATTATAAAAATTTTTCAAAAAACTTATAAAATTACGTATCAGGATAGATAATCAAAAAAATTCAGCAATTAAAAAATTGCTGAATTTTTCACACTACTTTTTACCTATAACTTCCTTAACCGCTTTAATAATATCACAAAAAGTCATATTATATTTCTTCTTTAAATAATCCAAGCTTCCAACTTCACCAAAGTGATCTTGAACACCTATTCCTTTTAATGGAACAGGACATTCTTCTATTAATACCTCTGATACTGCACTTTTAAGTCCACCAATTACATTATGATTTTCACAAGTTACCACTGCTCCTGTTTTTCTTGCTGATTTTACTATTGTCTCTTTATCAATAGGTTTTATTGTATGCACATTTATAACTTCAGCTTCTATACCTTCTTTCTTTAATTCTTCTGCTGCTTTTAAAGCTTCTGGTGTCATAATTCCTGAAGCAAATAAAGTTACATCTCTTCCCTTTTTTATACAATCTGCTTTAAATAAATTAAATTCGTAATTTTCATCAAATATAACAGGTGTTACTTTTCTAAATAATCTTATATAAATTGGTCCATTATATTGAATTATTTTTGGAAGAGACTTTTTCAGTTGTACAATATCAACTGGTTCAAAAATCACCATATCTGGTATACTTCTAAGTACTCCTATATCTTCCATACTCATATGCGTACCACCATTTAATTGTGCTGCTATTCCTGGTGCTGTTCCTAATATTTTAACGTTTTGTTTGGCATACGCTATTGAAATAGCAATTTGATCACATATTCTTCTACTTGCAAAAGGAGTAAAAGATGCTATAAAAGGTATACATCCATAAGCAGCCATACCTGCTGCTATCCCTGCCATATTTTGCTCTGCAATTCCAACTTCAAAAGCCCTTTCTGGATATTTCTTTCTAAGTGGTAAAGTACCATTAGGTTTAGCTAAATCTGCATCTAATACTATTATTCTTTCATCTTTTTCCATTAATTTCTCTAGCTCTTTGCATAAAACTTTTCTCATTTCTATACCTTGACCCATGAAACTCCCCCCTATTCTAATTCCTCTAAAGCTCTAACTCTTTGTTCTTCTGTAATTGATGTACTATGATTAGCATCGCCCATTGCTTCTATAAATGAAACACCTTTCCCCTTTACAGTATTTAGTATTATCATTGTAGGCTTTTCTTTAGTATTTTTAGCTTTTTCTATAGCTTCATAAATTTCTAATACATCATGTCCATTTACACTTATTACATTCCATCCAAATGCTTGCCATTTTTTATCTATAGGTGATATATCCATTATTTCCTTAACAGTACCATCTAATTGAATTTTATTATAATCTGTAAAAGCAATTAAATTATTCAATTTAAAATTTGCTGCTGACATAGCCGCTTCCCAAATTTGTCCTTCTTGAACTTCTCCATCTCCTACCATACAATAAATATATGCATTATCTTTCTGTAATTTTGAAGCTTTTGCCATCCCTACAGCACAAGATAAACCTTGTCCTAAAGATCCCACTGTCATATCTATCCCCTTTGTTCTATTCATATCACAATGACTAGGTAAATTAGTTTCAGGTTTATTTAATGTATCCAATTCAGATAATGGAAAAAAGCCCTTATCTGCCAATACAGCATAAACTGCTGGTCCAGCATGTCCTTTTGACATTATAAATCTATCTCTAGCTTTCATATTAGGATTATCAGGATTAATATTCATTTCCTTATAATATAAAACTACCAAAGTTTCTACAGCAGAAAGACTCCCTCCAATATGACCTTGTCCAAGTTTAGCTATTTCATTAATTATTAACTTTCGTATATATTTACTTTTTTCATCTAAAAATTTTATTTGATCTTTATCCATATTTGTAATCCTCCTTTTCTGTATGCTAAATAATTTCACCAAAGCCTTAAAAAGAAAATTATCGGATTTGCCACCCTTAGATGACAAATCCAAATTTATTTAATTAGTTATTAATATAATTTTTTTCTATTTACATATTTACTATAAAAGAAATATATATTAAAATCATAGTTGAGTTTATTTTTAATTTATTTTGGTTAGATAAAGAGGGTTCTTGGCTTCAAATGAAGTTTAGAAGCCCTTATCCATGATTCTAGTACCGCCTAACTCTCCTCCCCAAAGGAGAGTTTTAGCGGTAGTAAACATGGAATAAAATTTTATCTAACTATTTTTTTATTAATGTACAAATAATTTTAATATATTACCAAGAATGATACCTACTACACCAAAATCTGCATCACTAAATGTAGCATTAGCATATCCTAAATTGCCAAGTACAGGTAATAGTAATACTGGTAAGAATGTTATAAGTAAGCCATGTGCAAAAGCACCTAATACTGCACCTTTTCTTCCACCAGTTGCATTACCAAATACACCTGCAGTAGCACCACAGAAGAAATGAGGTACAACACCTGGAAGAATGACAGGGGCTTTTAACACTATTAAAATAAACATTCCTACAATTCCTCCAACAAAACTTGATAAGAAACCTATAAGTACTGCATTTGGAGCATATGGAAATACTACTGGGCAATCAAGTGCTGGTTTTGCATTTGGTACCAAAGTCATTGCTATACCTCTAAATGCTGGAACTATCTCTGCAAGTATTAATCTTACACCTGCAAGTATAATATAAACACCACCTGCAAATGTTATTGCTTGTATAATTGAAAAGACAATGAAATTTTGACCACCACTTAATTTAGATTCTACAAAGCTTGGTCCACATGCTACAGCAACTATTATATAAAGTATACCCATAGTTAAACTTATTGCTACTGAACTATCTCTTAAAAATGCTAATCCTTGAGGAAATTTCATATCTTCTGTTGATTTAGAATCTTTTCCTACTAATTTACCAACTCCTGCTGCAAGTAAATATCCAGTAGTACCAAAATGTCCAAAAGCTACATCATCTGTCCCTGTAATTTTTCTCATTACTGGTTGAGCTAATGCTGGGAAAATTGCCATTATAAGTCCTAATATTATTGAGCCTGTGATTACTAATGAAGTTCCTGCCATTCCTCCAGCCACTAATATTGCAGCTATCATACATGACATATAAAGAGCATGATGTCCTGTTAAAAATATATATTTAAGTTTTGTAAATCTTGCTATTAAAATATTAACTAACATACCAAAAGCCATTATCAATGCTGTTTGTGTACCATAAGTTTTAAGTGCTAATGCAACTATTGCTTCATTATGTGGTACAATTCCTCTTATTCCAAATCCTTGTTGAAACATTGTTCCAAAATGATTTAATGCTCCAACTGCTACTGTTGCTCCACCACCAAGTACTAAGAATCCAAGTATAGTTTTAATTGTTCCTTTAAAAATATCAGATTTTGATTTCTTTTGAGCTATTAAACCTATCATTGCTATTAAACCAACTAGTATAGCTGGAGTACTTAGAATATCCAATATTAACTTTAACATATTATTCCTCCTTCGTTTATTTATTTATTATAGAATTTTAAAAATAAAATTCTATTTAATCTTATTTGTATAATTATTAATCGCCTTTTAACTCTCTATGTACATGATACCTAATATAATTCATTAGGTATCATGTATTAACATTCATATTTTTCTACTTTATAATAGTCCTTTTTTATTAAGATACTCTGTTAATTTATCTTTTAGTTCACCCATATCAATCATATTATTTAAAGAAATAACATCTCCTAAAGAAGTCATTTGACTAGCTATATCTCTTGTTCCTACATAAACATCTGCTTTTATACCTGCTGCTGATGACAAATCTGAATGGTCAACTTCAGCATCAAAGTTTAACTCTTTCAATACTTTCTTAATATTCATTTCAATCATAAAACTACTTCCAAGTCCACTTCCACAACACACTAATATTTTCATTTATATCTCCTCCTTATATTTAGATAACGTATTTATTATTTCTTAGAATATTTATTTATTATTTTTAAAAGCTCTTCTTTATTTGATGCTTTCATTACCTTTTTTAAATCATCACTATTCATAAATAACTCCATAAGTTGAGCTAATGCCTTTAAATGACTTTCATTATCTTTTGCTGCCAAAGTAATTACTAATTTAACTGGATCATTTGTACTACTTCCAAATTCAATTGGTTCTTTTAATGTTATTAAACTCATAGAAAGTTTGTCTACTCCATTTTCTGGTCTAGAATGAGAGAGAACTATTCCTGGTGCCACAACCATATATGGTCCAACTTCTTCAAAACTTGTAAATATAGCCTTCTCGTATGATTCTTTTATACATCCTTTTTTCAACAATATATTTGTACCTGCTTTTATAGCTTCTTTCCAATTAGAACATTCTACGTTTAATTTAATAACATCTTTGGTAAGTAAATCATTAAGCATGTAAACAACCCTTCTTTCTAAAATATTTTGTCGATTTCTTTTTAATTCATATAAAAACTCCAGCTGAAGCTGCTGCTTATCATGTATATCACAATATTGTTCTGTAATATTTATTAACCTATTTACTAAATATTCATTAAAACCATCTTTGGGTTTATATTTAATTTGTAAATATTTTTCAAGCTTTTCATAATCATTCTTAAGTAACATAGGACTTATCTTTATATAATCTTCTTTATTACAATCTGGTATTTCAATTGTACTTATTATATAATCATAATCCTTACGGTTTAAATTTTTAACAGCTCTATATGACATAGTATCAACAACTTCTACATTAAATTCTTTAGATATCTGAGAAGCTACCATATTTGCAGTTCCAATACCTGTACCACATACTAAAATAATCCTTGTTTTTCGCTCTAAGTCTTTTTTTACATTTTCAAAGGCTGCCGCATAATGAAGAGTTATATAAGAAACTTCCTGATTATTAACTTCAGCTCCTATATATTCCTCCAAATACCTTATAACTGATTTAGTATTCATAAATAATGTATTGTATTTTGTGATAATTTCATCATAAAGTGGATTTTCAAGTTTAAGACCAAACTTTATTCTATAAATAGAAGGTCTTAAATGTAGTACAAGGCTTTCTATTATTTTAAGCTTCTTATTTTTAAAATTTACATTATATATTTTTTCAATTTCTTCTGTCATTTTTTTAACTATATCGTACAAATCATCATATTTACAATTTTTCAAATCATACATGTGATTTGTTTTTAAAACTTTAGCTCCTAATAAATGTAATGCTATATAACCTGTTTCTTCTGCTGGTACATGAATATTATATTTATCCTTTATTTTGCTTATTATTTTCTTAGATACATCATATTCTTTATATTCTTTTACCATATTCAAATCCACTTCAGGTAAATATATATTTTTATTTAATTGAATTCTTTTTATCATAATAGCCATATGTGTTATTAAGTTCCCATAAGCTTCATCGCTAAATTCTTTGCCTAACTCTTTTTCTGCCTCTATCACAAGATCATTTAAAAAATCTACATCGACCTCCGAAAAAAGAACTTCAAACTGCAAATTATTAATTTTAGATTGTACCATTTTTCTATTTATGTAATTAAATATATCTGTAGTAGAAATCGTTTCCGAGGCAACTTCTATTATGGCCTTTCTTTTTTCTATTTCACTACCTTCAATATAAATCCCAACTCTTGGTTTACGTATTAAAAAAAGATTTTTCTTAAAAAGCCAATTTTCTATACAATCCATTTCTTTTAATATAGTATTTCTAGATACGCATAAAATTTCTTCAAAATAATTTAGTTTTACAGGTGAACTAGCTTGTAACAATTTTGTTATTATGAATTTAGTTCTCTCATCCTTAGAATAAGAATACTTAAATGGAGTATTCGTATTAACAAATTTATTAAGAAATTTATCTATACCTTTATTTTTGGGTATTCTTACTCCTTTTACATGGTGTCTATCTAAATATCCAAATCCATTTTTAACAAAAATCTTCTCAATTTTGTCAATATCGTATCTTATAGTTCTATTAGTGACATTATATTTATTTGCAAGTTCACTTACTTTAACAAACTCCTCTTTTTTTATGAGGTATTGAATTATTTCTATACTCCTTTTATTTAATTCCATATTCATCATCCTTTGACTAGTCTTTCGGAAATTTTTAAATTATTTATTATGAAATTATTTTTCTGTGTATGCTTTATACTAGAATTAATACCATTTTATTGCATTTATTTCATGTTTGCATTTCGTTTACAATTACATTGTATAACATTTTTTAAGTAAATAATATACTTTTTCTGTATTATATGCTTCCACTTATTTCGGAAAAAATGAACTTTATATAAAAGAACAAAAGCCTATATTATATAAAAACCTTTCACTTTAGTAAGAAATTATAAATTTACATGGTACAATTTCACACAAACCTGTTATGTATTTAATTTACTTATCTTTAATGAAATAAATTATTTCAAAAAATTTATCATTTATTTGATAATAAAAAAACATATAAACTGTAAACTAAAAATACAGTTTATATGTTTTTTATATGAATTCATAATTATTTTATGCAGCTTGTATGTTCTCAGAATTATTAGATCTATCATGTACATTCCATGTAAATGATAAAAATATTATTGCAAATACAGAAGATATCATAAGAAGGATAAATCCTCCGCCAATATTATGTGCAGTATTCCAAATAGACATTTTTACTCCACGTTCTTTATCTGAAAACCAATGGGTCATAGTTCTTCCACAAGGTGGCCATCCCATACCTTGAAACCAAACATTAAAAAGCATGAAAATAAACATCAGAGAACAAAAAATACTGAAGCTACTAAACTTTAAGTAACTTCAGTATTTTTATTATTATCTATTTAAATTATATTAAGCTTCTAATAAAAATGCATAATATGCTCTTTCAGCTTCATATATATCAGCTTTACTTGCAACTTCCCATGGAGCATGCATATTGTGAAGAGCTATACCTGAATCTATAACTTCCATATTATATTCAGCAAGAATATATGCTATAGTTCCACCACCGCCTTGGTCTACTTTACCAAGTTCAGCTGTTTGCCATGAAACATTATGTTTTTCCATTATACTTCTAAGTTGTGCTATAAACTCTGGATTAGCATCGTTACATCCGCCTTTTCCTCTAGCACCAGTATATTTATTAAATACAATACCTTTTCCAAAATAAGCACTATTTTTCTTTTCCATTACATCTGGATAATTTGGATCAAAAGCAGCACTTACATCTGAAGATAACATTTTAGAATTTTTAAGAGATCTTCTAACTTTTAATTCGCTATAATCTCCAACTAAATTTATAACTTCTGCTACTGTATTTTCAAAGAACTTAGAATGCATACCAGTGGCACCAACACTTCCTATTTCTTCTTTGTCTACAAGTAATGTTACACAAGTCTTATCTGGATTTTTTACATCCATCATAGCTTCAAATGAAGTATAAGCACAAATTCTATCATCATGACCATATGCCATTACCATACTCTTGTCTAATCCATAATGTCTAGCTTTTCCTGCTGGAACAACTTCTAATTCTGCTGAAACAAAATCTTCTTCATCTATGCCATATTTTTCATTTAATAGTTTTAAAATATTTGCCTTTACTCTATTCTTTGCATCTTTATCCTCTATTGGAATGCTTCCAAATAAAACATTTAATTTTTCACCTTCCACACCTTGTGCAAGAGTCTTTTTCATTTGGTCTGCAGATAAATGTATTAGAAGATCTGATATTCCAACTACTGGATCATTTTCATCTTCTCCAATTACTACATTTACAGTTGTACCGTCCTTTTTAACAAGTACACCATGTATAGCAAGTGGTAAAGTAACCCATTGATATTTTTTAACTCCACCATAATAATGAGTTTCAAGTAATGCTAAATCACTATCTTCATATAATGGATTTTGTTTTAAATCTAATCTTGGAGAATCAACATGAGCACCAAGTATTCTCATTCCTTTTTGTAAAGGCTCTTTACCTATTACAAATAATGCTAGAGTTTTTCCCATGTTATTTGCATAAACTTTATCTCCTGCTTTTAGAGAAACACCTTCACTAGCTAGTGTATCTAAATTTTTATATCCTGCTTTTTCTGCAAGATTTATAAATTCATTTACACATTCTCTTTCTGTTTTACACTCTGACATAAAGTTTATGTATCTGTCTGATAATGCAAATAATTTTTTTAAATCTTCTTGGTTATATTTATCCCAAGCTAATTCATATTTTTTTTCTAAAGATTTGTTTTGTGACATTTTCTCTCCCCCCTAAAAAAACATATATGTTACACGTCTATTGTACTAAATTATATCAAAAAATACAAATATAAAATAATTATTTTATTTTTTTAATATTCTGTATTTTATAACCATTTTTTTCTCTTAAATATATATATCAAACCTAATGAAATAGCCAGCATAAGAATAACTACATAATAATAGCCACACTTCGTATTGGAAAATGGTACATTTGTAAAATTCATTCCATGCATACTAGTAAGTAAATTTAAAGGTAAAAATATAGTAGCTATTAATGTAAATATCTTCATAAGTTCATTCGTTTTATTGGCTATCTCTGATTCAAACGCTTCTCTCACTAATGCTAAATCTTGAACTAAACTTTCTACAGATAGCATAAGTTTTTCTATTTTCTTATTCAAAGAAGAAAAATATATTAAATACTCTTTATCTATTATAGAATTATCATTACTAACTATACTATCCCCAATATATCTTAAAGGGTTTAAATATTTTCTTATTATATATACTTGTCTTCTTAACTGAATCAATTCATCTATTTGGTCTTGTCTAGGATTTTTAAGAATATTTATTTCTATCTTATCTGCCCTTGCTTCTAATTTAGAAATTATATCATAACTATTTAATATTACTCTATCTAATATATAATAAAGTATTATACAGGGCTCTGGTTTTTCTTTTAACACAAAACAATTCTTGCTCTCAACTATATCTTTAATCATTTCATTTAATATGTCTAAATTATTTTTAGATACTGTAATTACATAATCTTTACTTAAAAATATATCCAACTCTTTAGCTCTTATAGTCTTCGAACCATCTTCCAGTATATTAAATGCTAAAAACATATAATCATCCAAAAAATTTATTTTAGATGATCTTCTTACATTTATACATTCATTAATACTTTCATCATCTAGACCAATTATATCTTTTAACATTTGAATTTCTTTATTATCAGCAAATATCCAATAGTTACTTTTACCCTTTTTCCAATCATAAGATACCTCATTAAATTTATTTCTTATATCAAATACTTTCATTTGACTCTCCAATAATAATAAAATTGACAGCTAATCAATTTAACTGTCAATTTTATTATTAGTATTGGTTTATATTATTATTCTCCATACTCATTCTTTTTTCAATAGTTTCTACTGGATTCTCTTTTGTATTCAAACTATATCTATAATTTGCTGCAGCAGCTTCAATTATAACTGCAATATTTCTACCAGGTCTTATAGGTACAGTTAGCTTCCTTACATCAACTCCTAAAATATCTGTACATACTTTGTTGGTTCCTAACCTATCATATTCTCTTCCCTCTTCCCATTGTTCAAAATATATTATTAAATGAATCGTTTTTGTAGCTAAAACAGAACTTAATCCATAAAGAGCTGGCACATCTATTATACCCATCCCTCTAACTTCTAACATTCCTTTTGTTATATAAGGAGAAGAACCTTTTAATATACCATCAATAGCTTTTATATCCACTGCATCATCTGCAACTAATCTATGTCCTCTTTTTATAAGTTCCAAAGCTGTTTCACTTTTGCCTATACCACTTTCACCTGTTATCAATATACCTATTCCATAAACATCAACCAGTACCCCATGAACTCTTGTTTCAGGTGCTAGTTGATAATCCAAATAATTCATAAGTCGGCTTGTAAATCTTGAAGATCTATCATCTGTTCTTAGAAGCCACGCATTTTGATTTTTAGCATTTTCCACCAATTCCTCATGTGGCTCTAATTTTCTAGTTACAATTACACATGGATTTTCAAACTGAAAAAATTTTTTTAATCTTTTTTTTCTTAAAGATGTATTCATAGCATCTAAAAAACTCCATTCAGCTCTTCCAACAACTTGAACTCTTTCATTAGCAAAGTAATTATAAAATCCTGAAAACTGTAAACCTGGTCTATTAATATCACTTACACTTATTTCAGCACCTTTTCTTCCTTCAACTAAAACTTCTAATCCTAAGTCTTCTATTACTTTTTCTACTTTAACCCCCATACTATCTTTCCTTTCTACAGTTGTATTTTTATTTTAACTTTGCGTAAAATTCTTTATTATATACTATCACTTATGCTAACTTTTAAATATCTCTTTTGGAAACGTTAACTAAAAAACATTCCTACCTTATACTCAATATTTATTATTACACAAAATATTAAATTATATATTAATATAACATAATTTAAATAAAAAAGTAAAGATTTTTAATGCTATCAAAATCTACAGTTCTATAAAATAATTAAAGGATATTTATATAGCAAAATAGAATGTTTTACCTAGCAAAAAAGGGAGGTATATTTTATGAAAATAGGTATAATAGGTGGAACGGGAGTATGTGACAGTTCTTTTATAAGTAATAAAGAAAATATTAATATAACTACTAAATATGGAAATATACCATTAATTAAAGGAATGAGAAATGACAAAATGATTTATTTTTTAGAAAGACACTCAAAGGGACATAAGTTAATTCCTTCAAAAGTAAATTATAAGGGTAATATTACTGCCTTGAAAAATTTAAATGTTGATTGCATTATTAGTACTGCAGCAGTTGGATCAATACAAAACTGTAAAATTGGTGATTTTGTAATATTAAATCAATTTTTAGATTTTACTAAAAATAGAAGCTGTACTTTTTTTGATGAAAAGAATTCTGGAGTTGTTCATATTGATATGACAGAACCCTATTGTCCAAGTCTTAGGAATTTATTAATTAAATCTTTTAAATCTATAAATGCACCAGTTATTGAAAATGGAACTTATGTATGTACTGAAGGTCCTAGGTTTGAAACACCTGCTGAAATACAAATGTATAAAATATTAGGTGGAAATGTAGTTGGCATGACAAACATACCAGAAGTAATTTTAGCTAGAGAAAAAGAAATTTGTTACGCAACCATTTCTCTTGTAACAAATTATGCTGCTGGTTTAACTAATAACGCACTCACTCATAAAGAAGTTAATGAAAATATGATAAAAATGACCACCCTATTAAAAGATGCTCTAATAAACTTCATAGATTCCATTGATGAAAATTACAGAAAATGCACTTGTAACCATGCACTATCTGAATTAAACAGTTTAAAATAATAAACTAAAGTAATATCTTAAATTAACAATAAAAAAAGAGCCTTATGGCTCTTGAATCTCTTTTAAAAGTCTCCCAACATGTCGTATTGCTTATCGCCCACACCCGGCTTTCTCCCAGGTGGGTTCTTCTCACCTTAATTCTACCTACTTCACCTTTACAAAAGTAATAAAGCTTCGTATCCTTAAGACTGTTGAAAATCCCTTTTCTATTGTGTCGGTTGAACATATAAGCTCCTCGAACACCTCAGGATAACCTCTACTTTTATTATATCATTTTTTGTAATAGTTACAAGTATTTATTTGCCAAAATGAATTGATATCTTCTTTGCAATTAACTAATTTTTTTAAATATATTTAATTATTTATTTTTTCATAAAGTAGTTACTTTTTTATTTAATTTATTATATAATTTCTTAGCACATAAAAATTGATTTTGGAGGTATAAAAAGAATGAACATAAACATAATAGGAGTTCCTCTCTTTTATGGTTGTGATAAAAAAGGAGTAGACTTAGCTCCAAACAAATTAAGAGAAAGAAATATAATATCAATTATCGAAAAAAATAACCATAAAGTATTTGACCTTGGAAACATATATGTTCCTGAAACTTCATCAAAGAATAAATATCTATGCCATAATAAAATGAAATACTTAAATGAAGTAATAACTGTAAATACTAATTTAGCAGAACAAGTTTATCACTCAACTAATTCAAAAAGATTTCCTATTATAATAGGTGGAGACCATTCTATTGGACTTGGAAGTATAAGTGGAATTAGTAAAACCTATGATAATTTAGCAGTAGTTTGGATTGACGCTCATGGAGATATAAATACTCATGTCACTACTCCAAGTGGTAATATTCATGGTATGCCTCTAGCTGCAGCTATGGGAATGGGCCATACTAATTTAACTGAATTGTATTATGATGGAATAAAAGTAAAACCTGAAAATGTATTTATAATAGGGGCTAGAGATCTTGATGAAGGTGAGCTTAAGCTTATTAAAGATAGGAATCTAAACATTTATACTATGGAAGACATAAAAAATAATTCTATAGAGTACATAATGAAAATTGTTAATGATAAACTATTACAAAAAAACATTGATGCTGTACATTTAAGTTTTGACATAGATTGTTTAGATTCTAAACTAGTGCCA
This sequence comes from Haloimpatiens myeolchijeotgali, assembly GCF_042688525.2. Lineage (GTDB taxonomy): Bacteria > Bacillota > Clostridia > Clostridiales > Clostridiaceae > Haloimpatiens. The sequence goes on along the minus strand of NZ_JBHWAB010000001.1, from coordinate 1,125,730 downwards.
GGGACAGGAACTCCTGTATGTGATGGAATGTCTATAGAAGAATGTAAATTTGCATTAAAATCCTTACTTGAAACTAAACTTATTAAATCTTTAGATTTTGTTGAATTAAATACTGAATTAGATAATACAACTCAAACTATAGATTTATGTGTAGATTTAATAAATTGGATAACAAAACACATTAAATAGCACAATTTAACTTATAACTCAACTTTCGCAGTAAAAAATACTGCTTAGCTAAGATAAATGACATACTGCGTAAGAAACATTTGAACAAAATCATTTTATGAGTTGACAGTTAACAATTGACAGTGGACAGTTATAGACAACTTTCTGCTAATGCAGAAAGTTTTTAATTAGTTATTTTTCTAAAAGATAAAAATCCCTTATTTTATTACTATTATTTAATAAAAGTTTTTCTGTAAGAAAAACATCTTTTACTGTGCACTGTAAACTGTCCACTATTAACTGATAAAGGCTAAGAACTTGTTACTAAAGTAAAAAGTTCTTAGCAAGATATCATTTGCCATAGCGGCTATTTTTCACTTACAAGAGTTGAGTTATTTTACCAATTTAATAAATTCTTCAATAAATTTATCTGCTTCCTTATATTCTTCTTCACTTGGAACAAAAGTAAATTTGAATCCTGGATTAAGCACTTTTAATTTTAAAGATTTTAATCTTTCTGTAAGCATTGGAACTCCTTCACCACTCCAACCATATGAACCAAAAGCAGCTGCAGTCTTTCCTCTATTTACTATGACTGAAACAAGTGAAAGCACATCCCATGCAGGTTTAACTGCATCCTGGTTTATTGTTGGTGATCCAATCATAAAACCACTTGATTTATCTATTAAATTAATTATTTTATTAATATCCATTGAAGTTATTTCATAGGCTTTTGAGTTTATACCTTTTTCATTCAACTTCTTTACAAAATACTTTGCAACTTTTTCTGTATTTCCATAAGCTGAAATATAAAATATTGGTACATTTTTATCCTCAAATTTTTCTATAGTAGACCATTCTCTATATAAATCTATATACTTTTCTATGTTATCAACATGAACAGGTCCATGACTTGGCGCTACCATATCAAATTCTAAATCTTTTATTTTATCTATTCCCATTAATACAAACTTCTTAAATGGTCCCATTATTACATCAAAATAATATTTCATTTCTTCTAAATAATCACCGCTGCAGACATCTGTAATACAATTTTCTGGGCAATAATGACATCCTAAAAAATCACAAGTAAATAATACCTTTTGATCTACTGCATAAGTAAACATTGTATCAGGCCAATGTAAATTAGGCGCATATATAAATTTCAAATTAGTTTTTCCAAGACTTAATTCATTAGGCTTTTCCATCCCATTAAATTCTTTATTAATTATACCTTTAATGTAAGTAAGAGCAGCTTTTGATGCTACAACTTTTGCATTTGGATATTCTTCTATTAGTTTAGAAAGTGAACCACTGTGATCTAATTCCGTATGCTGCACAATTATATAATCTACTTTTCTTTCTCCTATTATATTTTTAATATTTGATAAGAATTCATTATAATACCCATCTTTTACAGTATCAATTATAGCTACTTTTTCATCATCTATTAAATAAGAATTATATGTTGTTCCTTTTTTAGTCTCCATTATTATATCAAAAACTCTAAGTTCAGGATTTTTTACACCTATCCAATAAATATTATTTTTTAATTTTTCAACAGCCATATTTAACCCTCCTAAATACTCTCATTATTAATAATTTATTTTCTTTACTTAGATATATTATCATAATTTTAAATAATTATCAAGTAATAATATTTATTACTTAAGTTTTTTTATTTTATATATTATTTAATAACATCATATTTAAAAATTATAATTTTATTACTTAACTTACTATTAGTTTAGTACTTACATTATTAATATAACTTTAATTTGAAATTTTAACCCTTGTATATAGATTATGAATTTTTCCAATAAAAATTCATAATTTCATACTAAATGAAATCAAGTAACTTCTGAAGAAAATGTATTCTTACCAATAGTAGATATCATATAAAAAAATAAACCTCAGAAATTATAATATTTTCTAAGGTTTATTTGATTTATAATCTATTCTATTAGTGTTGAAATATTTCCTTTATAAAATATGTATTCGTAGTGTAAAGCTCTCGTTAAAACTACATACAAAATTTTTTTATCAACTTCACATGTAGTATAATTTTTATCATTACAATTATATATTACACTACAATCAAATTCTAAACCTTTTGTCATATATGAAGGTATTATTATATTTTGTAAATTAATTTTTTTATCAGTAGTATTTATTAAATTCCAATCATAATCACTATTTTTTAATGCTTCTTTAGCTTTCTCACATTCTTCATAAGTTTTACATATAATAGCTACACTGTTTTTACCATTTAACTTAACATAACGAACTATCTTATCTATATTCTCACAAAAATTAATACTCTCATTAGCTTCAATAATTTGGGGAGAATCACCATGCCGCAATATTGGTACAGCAGGTACTAATTTATTTTGTTGTTTCTCCAATACTCTATTGGCAAAATTAATTATCTCTATTGTAGAACGATAACTTTGAGTAAGAGGAATATATTGTGCTTTTTCTTCAAATACTTTACTTATGATTTTATTCCATTTATCTATTCCTCTATAATAATAAATTCCTTGTCCTAAATCTCCTACAATGGTAAATCCATTATTAGCAGACATTTGTTTTAATACATAATATTGAAACAAACTATAATCTTGTGCTTCATCAATAACAATTTGTTTATATTTCTGATCTACACCATCTATTTTGAATTTTAAATATAACATAGCTGCTAAATCATCACTATCTAATAATTTATTTTTGTAATTACTATTTATCTCTTTCTGCATATATTCATATAATGAATTAGGTATTTTTTCACCTGTAACTGTATTGAATATTTTCTCATCATTAAATAAATCCATATATAACTGCTCAACACTTTTACAAATCCAACCTTTGATATATGCATTTATATTCTTTTTTGCATTTTTATTTATTTTTTCCTTTATTTCATCTCTTTTATCATAGGTTTCTATTATTTTTTTTCGTTTTTCTTTTTCATCATTATATGAACTTTTAATGTTATTTATTATCTTACTATATTCATCATCTATTTTATTTTCAAGTTTATATAAAGCATCTTTCAGTCTTCCTTTAAAATACCTTCCTATTTCTTTTTTCCTAGTATTCATAGGTAAATGTTTTAAATCTTTTATATATAATCGTTTTATCTCTTCTTTACTAAACAAATTATAATTTTCTACTTCTATATCATTTATATAATTATCATTTTTTTCTAAATATCTTATATATAAATCCATTATAATTTTATATCCTAAACTACCTTTAACCTTACTGCTATTTACTATATATTTAATTTCATTACTATCTTTATTTTCCAATACTAATGATAACTTATAATCTTTATCATTAATACTATTTTTAATCCCCAATATTTCACAAGCAATTTCTTCAAAAGTACTTTGTTTAACTTTGTCCACTCCTAAATCTGGGAGTATTTCAGAAATATAATCCAAAAATATTTTATTTGGAGCAACTACAAGAATGTCCTCACCTGACATTTTATCTTTATATCTATATATAAGATACGCAAGTCTATGTAAAGCTACTGTTGTTTTTCCTGATCCTGCTGAACCTTGAATTATAACTGTATTATCTTTGTCTAACCTTATTATGTCATTTTGTTCTTTTTGAATTGTAGCTACTACATCTTTTAATTTTCCACTTATACTTTCTTCTAAATTTATCTTTAAAAACTCATCTACAAGAGCATTTTCACTATCCTTGTTATTTTTTAGTATTATTTCATTTATTCCTTCATCAAAAGCATCTTCTAATAATCCTTGTTTTATCAAAAATCTTCTCTTTAAAAGTAACTCACCTTCAACTTCACCTATAGGCGCTGTGTAACTTACTTCCCCCTGGGTTCCACTATAATATAAATCTGCAATTGGAGCTCTCCAGTCAATTACAACTTCTTCTCCATTTTTTCTATCTTCTAATCCAAATTTACCAATATAAAAACTTTCTTTTTCATGTATCCTTTCTTTAAAATCTATTCTTCCAAAATATGGTGATTGATAAGACTCATTAAATTTATTTAAATTCTTACTCTCAACTTCTAAAAGATTTTTATTCAATTCAAGATCTATACTATATGTTCCTCCAGAAGTTTTTTTAAGATCTGCTACCTTTTTCTCTAATTGAATCTTATTTTTCTCTCTTGATTTTAATTCTTTCCCTATCCAATCCGTAGTTATTTTTAACTTTTCCTTTTCATAGTTTAAAATTTCATTAGGCACTGTCAAGTTATTCACCACTTTTCCTAAAAAGCCTATTGTTCATCTTGAAAAATATTTCTTCATCCTTTTCTTCTATTATTGCTTTTCCTTGAGTAACATCAATTATTTTATTTTCAAAATTCTCCTTATCAGAAACTTCGTGGAAAAATAGCAATTTTACTATATCTTCATAAATTGTATCTTCCATATACCACTCATTTTGCTGACATACATACTGAAATTTCCCCAACATATCATAATCTATAGTTACTTCAACAGGAATTCCTTGAACTTTTTCTACAATCCCAGCTTTGTTAATTGCCACTGCAGCTCCTTTAGAATAAGCTCTCACAAGTCCACCTTTACCCAAAAGTATTCCTCCAAAATATCTAGTTACAACTACAGCACAATCTGTTATATTATTTTTCTTTATAACTTCCAATACTGGTATTCCTGCAGTACCTTGTGGTTCTCCATCATCGCTATATCTTTGTATTCCCATATTTTCACCTACTACATATGCGTACACATTATGAGTAGCTTGTTTGTGCATATTTCTTATTTCATTTACAAATTCCTTTGCTTCATCCTCGCTTTCTACTCTTTTAATATAACCTATAAATTCTGATTTTCTTTCTACAAATCTATCTTCTGCTCTTTTTTCTTTTATAGTAAAATATCCCATAAATCATCCATCTCCTTATCAAATAAAAAAGTGTAAATTTCCACATAGAATCATTATACTATGAAAATTCACACCTTAAAAATTATCTATTCTAAAAAATCTTTTGCTGCATTCTTTAAATATTCCTTTTGAGTATTATCTTTAATGTATTTAATTTTGTGCATTGCTTTTGTACTTTTTAATTTGTATAAAGCTTTTATTGCATACAAAACCACTTGAGGATTTTCGTCATCTAAAGCTCTAATTAAAGCTATTTCACATTTTGTATCACCGATTTTACCCATAGCAGAAACAGCCATTCTTCTTATACTCACAAATTTATGAACCGATGCCTTGAGTAAAATATCTATGCCTTCATTTGCTTTTAATTCACCTAATATCCATACAGCTTTTTCTTTATATTTAGGACGCATATCCGCATAATTTTCTTTTATAAATCCAACTAATGCATTTTTTGTACTGAGTTCTAATGACTTTAAGAATAATAATCTATCTTCCTTACCTGCTTCTATTATTAACTTAAATAATTCCTTTTCATTAGAACTTTTTGCTAAAAATCTATATTTAATTTTACCATCTATTATGTGTTTTTGAACCGTAATTTTGTCTAATGCTCTTATTCTACATATTGCTTCTATAGACTTACCTTCTAAAAACAAAAAATACGATATTTCAATATCACTATAGTTATCAATATTATCCCATGTTACATTCACTAAATTTTTTTTCAATAAAACTCACTCTCTTTATTTCAAAATGTTATTTATTATACTAATACCTTTTTCCATATTTTCATGTGTTACCTGAGAAAATCCTATTTTGAAATATTTTTTACCTTCATGTGGAAACTTATAAAAAAGTAATCCAGGAGTTATCAATACATTTTCTACTTTACATTTTTGAAAAAGTTCTGTACAATCCATATTTATTTTATCAGAAATTTTCAAGTAAAAATTTAATCCTCCACCCGGTTCATTAAAAGTTACTTTATCTTTTAGTATACTAATAATGCATTTCTTCATATAATTATATTTATCATAATAAATATTATTCAATTGTTTTATATATCCTTTCCAATATCCTCTATTAATATATAAATCTAATACTCTTTGCATAAGACTTGAAGTAGATATATCTGTATTAACTTTTGAATTTCTTATAACATTTGCAAACCTTTTTGGTGAAATTAAATATCCTATTCTTATTCCAGGCAAAAATATTTTAGAAAAACTCTTTATATAAATTACCCTGTTATTTTTATCTAAACTTTTAAAACTTCTATATTTAATTTTACCATCATAAATAAGTTCTGACAAATAGTCATCTTCTATTATATAGAAATCATATAATTGCGATAATTCTAATATTCGCTTCTTTTTTTCTATACTATAACTTGTACCAGTAGGATTTTGAAAATAACTCATAGCATAAAAACATTTTATTTTATATCTTTTTAAAAGTTTTTCAAATTGATCCAAATCTATTCCATCATTAACTATATCAACTTCTAATATATTAGCTTTTTTCCACTTAAAAACACTTAAAGCTCCGCTATACGTAGGCTTTTCAACTATTATATTGTCATTAACATTTATTATTGATTTTGAAACAATATCTATTCCTTGTTGAGCACCAGAAACTATAAGAATATCATCCTTATTTAAATTTGAATTCCAAAAAAAGTCATTTATACTTTTTCTAAGTCCTTCATATCCAAGCGGATCTTGATAAATCAATGCTTTTGCACCATCTCTGTTTAATACTTCATTTATCACATTCTTCAAAATATCAATTGGAAAATACTCTGTACATGTAGTCTCACCAGTAAAATCTATATATTCTTCTAAAGAACTATGAGAAATACTTTTAAAAGTTCTGGCATATTCTCTTCTTATTCTTCTACTATCATCTTTTCTCTTAGCATATGTTCCACTTCCTATTTTTTGAACAGCATATCCTTCATCTTCTAATTTTTTATACGCATTTATAATAGTTACATTATTTACACTTAAATAATGTGCTAACTTTCTTATTGAAGGTAACTTTTCTCCATCTTCTATACAATTTGATTCTACTAATTTTTTTATTCTCTTTGCAATTTGAACATACTTAGCTACATCTTCTTTGAAAATAATTTCATATTTTTCCATCAAATCACCGAATTATCCTTATATAAAATACACATTTTCTTTAAATAATACCTTACCACTTTTAGATCTATATTCTCTATTATCTTTTTTGATTAAATTTTTCTGCCATAATTTGTTTAAAATTTCTTCCATATTTATATTATAATCTTTAAATAATTTATCTTGTTTAACATCTTCTGAACTTAATAAACAATCTTTTTTCCTCATATAATTAAGTAGTAATGTAGTAATATTTCTTAAATTCTTATCAATTTCATTTTCTAAATAATTAATAGCATTCTTTATAGCATTTTTTGTATCTATTTTATTAAAAAATATTTCGTCTATATGATTTCTAAACTCTTCATTAATATTCATAGCGTTACTCATAACATCTTTACTTATCATATATCCACTTGAATTAATTAAAAGCTTAGCAAAATCTTCCACACATCTAACTACAGAAGTATATGAAGTATATATTCTATTATTAATTAAATATTTCTTACAAACCCCAATATTTTTTAATACATTAGCAAGATATATCATATTCCATATCTCACGATCTAAATCTGGATAATACCTTCCTTGATCATACTTAGCTGTTATATCCATATCTTTTGAAAATACCAATCTAGAAGCTGAAAAGATTCTGTGTAAAAAACCACCTTTTAAGTCATTATTTTGAAGATTTATAAATTTTTCTTTATTCATAATTTTCATATGAATTGGTACATCTTTTTCAATAGTATACACATTTTTAATTCCTTTTTCTTCAGTATTCATGATTACAAAAAGATCAATGTCTGATTCCTCCCAAAGATCTCCTGTAACCATACTTCCAAAGACCATAACAGCCAATACAGATTCATCTTTTTTTAGTCTCTCCATTGTACTATTAAATGCTTTTTGATATTGAAGTATAGTATTACTCATAAAGTTTCCCCCTTATTTAAATTTATCATAAAATTTTAAGTATAAAACAAAATATATACATCCTATTTCAGACTAAATTGTATAACAAATTATTAATTGATAATTCTTAATTTTTAGTATGTTTATTGTGTAAAAACTTTCAATTTATATATATATCTATATACAATTTCAGCTTTATACTAGAATATTTATACCTTATTAAAATACTACTATATACTTACAAATGTATATTTATAATATTATATAATATAAATTGGTACTAACACAATAGTTTTCACACTTTTTTGAATAATTTCTTGCAATACTAAATATTAACCTTTTCTATGTATACTCTTTTAATGTAATCGCAGTTATCGCATTTATATATGTGTATACAGTATTTTTTCTCATCTTTTATAGGCATATCTGCACTATAATCATCCATATATTCTTGCATTCTTCCTTTATCATTCATAATATCACCACACTTCTCACAATATACAATTTTACTTGCAATTTCATTACATACTGGACAAACTTTTTCCATACTCTCTCCTCCTACGCCATAGCAATATTAAATAATGCTTTACTCAACTTTCGCCAGACAAAAATACTGCCTAGCAAATGCAAAGGATATATTAAGTAAGAAACATTTGAACAACAATTAAGAATTAATAATTAAAAATTAATAATGAAGGTTAATTTTTGCTTTAGCAAAAATCTTTAATTATATATTAGTTATTTTGCCCTAAGGCAAAATTTCCTTAATTATTAATTATTCATTCAACTTTCGCAGTAAAAAAATACTGCTTAGCGAAGGGAAATGATATCTTGCGTAAGAAACATTTGAACAAAGTTTACAATTTCTTAGCTTTACGAATTTGAAAAAAGTTATTTTTTAATTACTGATTCCTACGGAATATTAATTAAAAAATCTTTTTTTCAATATGAGTAAAGCTTAGAACTTGTTACTGAAGTGAAAGGTTTCTAAGCAAGATATCATTTCCCGTAGCGGCTATTTTTCACCTGCGAAAGTTGAGTTATTAACTATTAATTATTTTTGAAATAAAAATATACATTCATGTTATTAGTATATCCTTATAATTTAAACTTTATATAAAATTAAAAGATTAGATAAATTTATATTTAAGTTTATCCAATCTTTTAATCATAAATTTTTAATAGTATTTTTATTTGTCGCTCTAATTCTGGAAGCATACATTCTAAAACATCATTTATTTCATATATTAATTCTATAGATTCTTTTATTTTAGAATTTCTACTTAAATTTACATTGTATAAATTTGATACTTCTCTTGAAAGATTTGCAGAAACAAAACTTAGATAATACATAGTAAATAATAATGGTACTACATTTTCTTCATAAAATATTAGTTCTTTAGGACACGTTTTTAATCTTATTAATAACTCTCTTATTCTAACTATATTTTCTAACGCTTCCCTTAATTTTGTTAATTCTTCCCCCATATTAACTCCAAATTTAAAATTAATAATTAATTTATATTATATATAATTTATATAAGTGTTTTAGATATATTATTACATTCAAATAATACTTTTTCTTCATCAATCCTTGTAAATTCACCTTTTTCCATAATTATATTACCATCAACTATTACATATTCAACTTCACTTCCATTAGCTGAAAAAACTAAATTAGAATATATATCATTATTAGGAACCATATTAGGTTTATTTAAATTAACCATTATCATATCTGCTTTATACCCTTCTTTTAACATTCCAACTTTTTCAATTCCTAATGCCTTTGCACCGTTTATAGTAGCCATTTTTAACATAGTTTTTCCATCTAACTTTGTAGCATCATTATATTTAAGCTTCTGAAGTAATGCTCCTGTTTCCATTTCTTCAAACATATTAAGATTATTATTACTTGAAGTTCCATCAGTACCAATACATACATTTATACCTGTTTCATTCATTTCAACAATTCTAGCCATTCCACTAGCTAATTTCATATTACTCTGAGGATTATATACAGCGCTAACATTGTTTTCTTTCATTATGTTTATATCACTATCTGTCAAATGTATACAATGTGCTCCTACCACCTTACTATTAAATATACCTGTATCTAATAATAATTCACACGTAGTCTTATTATACTTATCCTTTATTATATTTACCTCATCTTTTGTTTCAGAAATATGAATGTGTATATCTTTTTTATATTCTTTAGCTAATTGTCCTACTTGTTTCAAAGCATCATAATTTAATGTATATGGTGAATGTGGGGCAAACATAACTTTCATCAAACCGCTTTTATCATTATCTATAATATCAATAAGATCTATTGTTTGTTTTATTTGTTCTTCCCATTTATCACCTATTATAGATAATCCTAGTACAGCTCTCATCCCATAGTTTCGAACCACATCTAATACATATTGTTCCATAAAATACATATCATTAAATGTAGTAGTTCCACTCCTAAACATCTCTAAACACGCTATCTCTGTACCTATTCTTATGTGTTTTTCTGTAAATTTTGCTTCCATAGGCCATATCTTTTCTTTTAGCCATCTCATAAGTGGTAAGCCTTCTCCAACTCCCCTTAGAAGTGTCATTGAAGCATGAGTATGACAATTTATAAGTCCAGGCATAACACAATAATTATTTCCATCAATAACTTTTACTTCTTCTAATTTTCCTTCATATTCTCCACTATCTACTTTAACAATTTTTTTATCTTTAATAAGTACATATCCTTTATCAATAATTTCATTATCCTTATCCATTGTTATTATTAAAGTATTTTTTATTAGTATTTTCATACAATCTCTCCTCATTCTTCTTTTTTTATAAAATTGCCAATATTCCAAAAATTTTTGATATAATAATTCGTATTATATCTTACTTTTTCTTATGTATTGCTTTATATATTCGTTTTTTTAGCATTCAACACGAACGCAGATATATATTTTTTAATAATTATACATCATTAATTCATTTTTAATGGAGTAAAAACATCACACAGACAATATAAAAGTAAATAGTTTTATTCAACTTTCGCAGGACAAAAATACTGCCTAGCGAAGGGAAATGATATATTGCGTAAGAAACATTTAGTATCAATTAAGAATTAATAATTAAAAATTAATAATAAAGGTTGATTTTTGCTTTAGCAAAAATCTTAAATTATATGTTAGTTATTTTGCCCTAAGGCAAAATTTCCTTAACTATTAATTATTCATTATTAACTATTAATTATCTTTAAAATGAAAGGTTTCTAAGCAAGATATCATTTCCCGCAGCGGCTATTTTTTACCTGCAAAAGTTGAGTTAATTTATTATTTTAGAACAAATTCACTATATTTATTATATATTTTTTCTTCAACAATAGCTCTTATATAAGTTCCATTTTCTTTATATTCCTCAAAATTTATTTTTGCATTTTCATGTAAATAAGCTACTACTGCCTGATGAGTATATGGTATTAAAAATTCACATTTTTTTAATGTATTTGGTAATTTTTTTGATACTTCTTCTATTAATTTTTCTAAGTTAATTTCTTCTTTTGCACTTATTTCTATAATATCAAAAAATTTATTGTTATCTTTTATTACATCTAAATCCTGTGCATTTGACTTATCTATCTTATTTAATACAAGTATGCTAGGTTTATCTAAAGCATTTAATTCTTTTAAAACATTATTTACAACTGATATTTGTGCTAAGGCATACTCTGAAGACGCATCTACAACATGAACTAATAGGTCTGCATAAATAACTTCTTCTAATGTTGATTTAAAAGCCTCAACTAAGTCATGTGGAAGCTTACTTATAAACCCTACAGTATCAGTCAACGTAATTATTCTAGAATCCTCAAGTTCTAATGCTCTTATAGTTGTATCCAAAGTTGCAAAAAGCATATTTGCTTCAAAAACTTTTTCCTTCTTAACAGAATTACTTGGAGAATACAATTCACAAAGCTTATTTCTTAAAGTAGATTTTCCTGCATTTGTATATCCTACTAATGCTATTTTAGGTACATTTCCCTTATTTCGTTTTTCTCTCTGTACCTTTCTAACATTTTTTATCTTTTTAAGTTCTTTATTTAAATCATATATTCTTTCCCTTATATGTCTTTTATCTATTTCTAATTTTTTTTCACCTGGTCCTCTAGTACCTATTCCTCCACCTGTTCTTGAAAGCACAGTTCCTAATCCTGTCAATCTTGGTAATCTATATTTCAGTTGCGCAAGCTCTACCTGTATTTTAGCCTCTTTTGTATTCGCTCTTTTTGCAAATATTTCAAGTATCAATGTAGTTCTATCTATAACTTTTACTCCAAGCATATCTTCTATATTTCTAATTTGTGAACCTGATAATTCATCATCAAAAATAACCACATTTGCTCTATAGTTTTGTAAAAGATATGATATTTCTTCAATTTTACCACTTCCAACATAAAAAGCAGTATCAATTTTATCTCTTTTTTGTAAAATCTTATATGCAGTATCTACATTACATGCTGAAGCCAATTCTTTAAGTTCATCTAAACTTTCATTATTATCTATACTAACTAATATTGCTCTTTCAGTATCACTTTCTAATACTTCATATTCTTTAATATTCTCCTCAGATCGTAAAATTTGTTCCATTATATTTAATTCAAATGCTTCTTCAATTTTTAATGGTCCACATATCTCAGAAACAAACTTATTTTCCATTATATTGCAAAATCCAAAACTAATTTCCTTGCAAATTCCATTCTCGACCCCTAATGCTGCAATATAATCTAGTCTTAACCTAGTAAGTGCAGATAAATCAAGTTCAGATAAATTTGAATTTCCATTTGGATGAGTATGAATTATAGAAATACTAGATAATTTTCTCTCCTTTACATCAATTACTGGCATTTCTACACTTCTACTATCACCAATAGAAACACTTATTACTTTCCCTTTTCTACTTATGCACACACTAATTTCTCTATTAATAATCTCAGTCACACTTGAAATAATGTTTATTATCTCACCATTTAATATATAGTTTTTATCTACTTGTATGTTATATATCTGTTCCAATTCACTTAAGATACTATCCTTTATACCATCTGTATTTCCCGATATCATAATATAATCAACTCCATTTTACAAGTTTAAGTTCAAAGTATTAAGCTTTTTACTTGACAACTTTCATATAATTTTATACTATAAAGACTATATTGTAAATATACCGTTAACAATTATTGTTTGAATTTCGTAATTTATTCATATACAAATTCAGGAGGTTATTATAAATGGATAATATGGAAAACAAAAAAAGAAATATCCTAATTTCTGAAAAGCAAATAAGAGAACGCATATCACAAGTAGGAGCTCAAATTTCAAAAGATTATGAGGGAGAAGAAATTTATATTCTTTCATTACTAAGAGGAAGTTTTATTTATACTGCTGACCTTGTAAGAAATATCACTATTCCTACTAGAATAGGTTTTATGACAACATCTAGTTATGGAAACGGTGAAGAAACAACTGGAACTGTTAAAGTTGTAAATGATATCCCTGATGATATCAAAGGATATAACGTTCTTGTTGTAGATGACATTGTAGATTCTGGAATAACTATGAATTTTGTTATGAATCATGTTAAAAAACTTGATGCAAAACAAGTTAAATCTTGTGTACTTTTAAATAAACCAGAAAGAAGAAAAATAAACATAAAACCTGATTATTGTTGTTTTGAAATTCCAGATGTATTTGTTGTAGGATATGGATTAAATTATGGAGACTTTTATAGAAATATTCCTTACGTATTTAATTGGGAAAACTAACACTTTAATTTTTTTATCCCATGCCACAGCACCGCTTAACTTACCTTTTATAAAGAAGGTGAATTAAGCGGTGCTGCGACACTGGATAGGAACTTCTAAGCTTCAAATGAAGCAAAAAGTTCAAACATTAATTTTTCATTCTAAACCCTGCATTATCTAGATCTAATTGCACTGCTGTATTTGGAATTTTTCCAACTATGATTGTTTCTGCAATTGGGACTTGATTTTTTACTTCAATATCATTACTTTTAAGTGGAATTATAATTCTTACCTTTGTATCTACTTCTACATAAATTTTATGCCTTGTTTGATTAATACCTGCACTTTCAAAGTTTGAAGAATATCTTGTTTCAATATGCCCAATAGGTTGCATTTTTATAGTTATACTAGGTCCCCAATAAGAAAGTATATTATTTTTTGTTACATATCCTATTGGTAATTTAATACCAACATATCCTAAATCTTTTAATTTTTTTTGAGAATTAAGTGATACATCGCAAGCAATTTTATTCATTTTTAAAGTATCTGCTTTTAACATAACTATATTTCCATCTATATCTTTTTCCACTTTTACTACATCATTATACTTAAATTGTTTAGAATATTCTTCTATTATTGATTTATTTATTATTTCTATAGATTTAGCTCTCATTTCAGCATCTGCTACAGCTAAAACTGTTGGGGTTACAATTTTATCAAATATATAAATAAATATATTAAAAACCAGTGCTAGTATTATAAAAAATATCATTAATTTATATTTAGTTTTTCTTCTTATTTTAAATTCTCTCCCTCTGCATGGTTATATATAATTTATATGAATATACTACTTAAATATTAACTATTTTTTTACTTTTTATTATGTTTTATAAAGTTATACGTTTATGATATAATGTATTAAATAATACTCATATTTTCATTCTCAAGGAGGATACTTTATGACCAAACGAAAAAAAACGGGTAAGAAAAAATCCGGTAAGAAAAAAATTTTTAAAACATTAGTTCTAACTATTCTAATGATTTTTATATTAGCATCTGTAGCACTTGGTGGAATTATATTAGCAATGGTAAAAGCCTCTCCTGAGTTAAATGTTAATCAAATACTGACATTTAATGAAACTTCCAAGCTTTATGATGATAATAACAAATTAATGGATAGTGTACTTACACACCAAAAAAGAACTTATGCTTCATTTGAAAAAATTCCAAACAACTTGAAAAATGCATTTGTAAGTATAGAAGATGAAAGATTTTTCACACATAAAGGTATTGATATTAAAAGAATAGCTGGAGCATTCTTTATAGATATAAAAAACAAGCTTACTCATAAAAGAAATTTACAAGGTGCTTCCACTATTACACAACAACTTATAAAAAATTCAGTTTTAACAAATGAAGTTACTATTAAAAGAAAAGTGCAAGAAATATTTTTAGCAACACAATTAGAAAAAAAATTGAATAAGAATCAAATTCTAGAAGCCTATTTAAATACCATATATCTTGGTAGAGGTGCCTACGGCGTAGGTGCTGCTGCGGAACAATACTTCAGTAAAAGTATAGAACAACTAAACTTAGTTGAATGTGCATATTTAGCAGGTGTTACTCAAAGTCCATCAGTATATGATGCATTTTCACCAACATCTCAAAAAAATCCTTCTATTTATTTAAAGAGGACTAAAACTGTATTAAATAAAATGCATGAAAATGGACATATAACAAATGAAGAATATTCCCAAGCAATAGATGATGTCAACAATGGGAATTTAAAATTCAAACCATCTAAAATTGCAAATAAAATGCAATATGAATGGTTTTCAAGAGAAGTTATAAAACAGGTTAAAAAAGACTTAAAAAACCAATACGGTTATGATGATAATCAGGTAAATAATTTAATTATGCATGGTGGTCTTAAAATTTATACTACAATGAATAAAGACTTACAAACTTCTACACAAAATATATTAAACAATATGAGTAATTCATTAGGAATAAAAGAATTTAAAAAGGATGGTATACCTGAATTACAAGCTTCTTCAGTAATAATGGATTACCGTACTGGTGAAGTTAAAGCAATGGTAGGTGGTAGAGGTGATCAACCTGCATTATCTCTAAACAGAGCAACAGATGCCTTAAATCCACCTGGTTCAAGCATGAAACCTTTAGCTGTATATTCTCCTGCAATTGATACTAAAATGGCTACTGCTTCAACAGTTTTTAATGATGATCCTCTTCCAAAAGAATTTAGGGAAAAATATAATGGATATAATCCTAGGAACTCTCCTCCAGGATATAAAGGACCTTTAACTCTTAGATTAGGTTTAGGTCACTCTAAAAATACTATAGCAGTACAAGTTGAAGATTTCATTGGACTTAAAACTGGATCATCTTACGCTGAAAAATTTGGTCTAAGTTTAACTGAATCAGATAAAAATAGTATTGCAGCTTTATCCTTAGGAGAAATTCATGGAACTAATCCTCTAACTATGGCTGCTGCTTATGGAACTTTTGGTAACAAAGGAATGCGTACTGAACCAAGATTATATAGAAAAGTAGAAGATAGAAATGGAAATGCTATTTTAGAAAGTAAATTAAAATCTCATAGAGTTATATCACCAGAAACAGCATATATAATGTATGATATGCTAAAAGAACCTTTAATTTATATTGCTCCTAAAGGTAGATTTAGTTCAATGGCAAGAGGTAAAACAGGTACAACTACAGATTCTAAGGATCTTTGGTTCTCTGGATTAACTCCATATTATTCATGTGCAGTTTGGATTGGTGAAGATAAAAATGGTGATTTTAATGGCAGACGTAAATATGGTAGATATGTAGGTAGTAATGATGCCTCAGGTATATGGGGAAAAATAATGAAAGAAGCACACAAAAATTTACCTGTAAAAACTATCCCAAGACCTTCTGGAGTTGAAACAGCTTCAGTTTGTAAGGTTTCTGGAAAAATACCTAATCCATTTTGTAATGAAAGCAATAACGTTTATAAAGAATTCTTTATAAGAGGAACAATTCCTACTGAATTTTGTGATGTTCATAAACAACAAGAAATAATAAAAGACGATACTGAAAATGAAGATGAAAATAATGATGAAAATTCAACAGATAATGATGTAAATACAGATGAAAATAATAACAATAATACTGACAACTCGTCTAATTCAAATAATGATAATACTAATAACAATACTGATAATAACAACAATGATAATAATAATGATAATAGCAACAATGATAACAATAACAACAATAATAATACTGATAACAATACAGGTGATAATTCAAGTAACACCGAAACTCCTGAAAATAATACTAATTAATAAAAAAATCCTCATAAATTATGAGGATTTTTTTATATTATTCTTTAGTTTTTGAATTAAAAATTAATGACATTATATATCCAAATACTATTGCTGCACTTATTCCACCGGCACCGCCCTTTACTCCTCCTGTGAAAGCACCTAACAATCCTACTTTATCAACCTCTTTTATAGTACTTTTAGCAAGATTATATCCAAAACCAGGTAATGGTATTGCTGCTCCTTCTTTTCCAAATTCAATTATAAAATCATAGATATTTAGTGCTCCTAATATTACGCCTATAGTAACAAAACTAACTAATATCCTTCCTGCTGTCAGTTTTGTCTTATCCATAAGTATTTGAGCTATTACACATATCAATCCTCCTACAACAAATGCCCTTATATAATCAATCATTTTTACTCCCTCCAAACTCAATAGCAACAGCATGTGCTATACCTGGAATGCTTTCTCCTTGGAATGATGACGTTGGACTCATAAGTGCACCTGTTGATACTAACAATACTTTTTTAAATTTACCACTCAAAAGATTTTTATATATGTATCCACTAGCTACTGATGCAGAACATCCACATCCACTCCCACCAGAATGCACATTTTGTTTTTTACAATCAAATATCTCTTCACCACAATCAATATATACATCTTGAACATTAAAACCATACTCTTTAAGTAATTCTTCTGTTATCTTTTTACCTATTTTACCCAAATCTCCTGTAGCAATCAAATCATAATCTTCAGGTTTTCTCCCAGTATCTTGTAAATGTTGTTTTATAGTATCTACTGCTGCAGGTGCCATAGCTGCTCCCATATTATTAGTATCCTTTATTCCATAATCCTTTACCTTACCATTGGTTACATAAGTAACATAAGGAAAGTTTCCATCCTTACCTATTAACATAGACCCTGTTCCTGTTACAGTCCATTGTGAACACGGTGGTTTTTGCCCTCCCATTTCTAATGGCGCTCTAAATTGCCTTTCAGCAGAAGAAAAGTGTGATGAAGTTGCTGCAATAGCATACTCCGCAAATCCTGCATCAACGATCATAGCTCCCAATCCTAAAGACTCTGCCATAGTTGAACATGCTCCATATAATCCTATAAATGGTATATCTAAATCTCTTGCTGCAAAATTAGAAGATATAAGTTGATTTAGAAGATCTCCACAAAACAAATAATTTATATCACTTTCTTTTAAATTTGCCTTTTTTATTGTTTCTGTAATAGCACAATAGAGCATCTTGCTTTCAGCTTTTTCATAACTTTCCTGACCATCAAGATCATCTTTTAGTATAATATCAAAATACTTTGAAAGTGGACCTTGGCCTTCTTTAGGTCCTACAATACTTGTAGTATTTATTATTCTAGGTCTATTTTCTAATTTCACTGTTTGATTTCCAATTCTTTTTCCCATATCAACACCTACTTAATAAAATAATATATTATTCCTACAATAACTGATGAACCTACCCCATATACTAGTACTGGTCCTGCAATAGTAAACATTTTTGCAGCTACACCAAATACAAATCCTTCTTTTTTAAACTCCATGGCTGGAGAAACTATAGAATTAGCAAAACCCGTTATTGGTACAATAGTTCCTGCTCCTCCAAACTCACCAATTCTATCGTATATACCTATACCAGTTAAAAATGCTCCTATAAAAATCATTATTATTGATACAATAGTTGAAACTTGATCTTTAGGTAACCCAAAGCTGCTTATACTATTAAAAAAAAATTGTCCTATGTCACAAATTAAACCTCCTACAAAAAAAGCTTTTATACAATCTATTCCTAAAGTTGATTTAGGATTTTCCTTACTTGATAACTTCTGAAATTTTGTTCTTATTTCTTGTTCTTTCTTATTATTTTTTTTATTATTCATAATCAATCCCCTTTTTAAAATCATTAATAATATATAATTCAACTCTCGCAATAAAAAAATACTGTCTAGCGAAGGAAAATGATATATTGCGTAAGAAACATTTGAACAAAGTTTACAAGTTCTTAGCTTTACGAATTTGAAAAAAGTCATTTTTTAATTACTGATTCCTACGGAATATTAATTAAAAAATCTTTTTTCAATATGAGTAAAGCTTAGAAATTGTTACTGAAGTGAAAGGTTTCTAAGCAAGATATCATTTCCCGTAGCGGCTGTTTTTCACCTGCAAAAGTTGAGTATATAACTATTATTTGCAATATTCTTTTTTTTAATCAAAAAAAGAATAAGACATAACTTGTCCTATTCTTGGAGTTTTTGCCTCATCAGTTTTAATACTTTTTTTTCTATTCTTGACACTTGTACTTGACTTATACCTAACATCTTAGCTACTTCTACCTGTGTTTTATCCTTAAAATATCTAAGCATTATTATTTGCCTTGATCTTATATTCAAAGTACTTAATGCTTCCTTTAAAGCTATTTTATCTATTATTTGTTTATCTCCCTTACCTTTTTCACTTATTTTATCTATAAGCATAACAGGTGATCCATCATCCTGATGTATCACATCATATAAATATTGTACTTTCCCTACTGATTCTAGTGCAAGTATAATTTCTTCTTTATCTATACCAGAATATTCAGCTAATTCTTCTATAGTTGGTTCCCTTTTTATTTTTTTTGTCAATCTTTCCTTGTCGTAATGTATCTTTTTAGCAGTATTCTTTATACTCCTACTTACTTTAATTATACCATCATCTCTTAAAAACCTCTTTATTTCACCCATTATCATCGGCACAGCATATGTTGAAAATTTAACATTATAACTTGAATCAAAATTCTTAACTGCTTTTACAAGTCCTATACACCCAATCTGAAATATATCTTCAAATTCATGTCCTCTATTAGTAAACTTTTTACTTATTGTAGAAACTAGTGGTAAATTATTTTGTACTACTTGATTTAATGCATTTTTATCTCCTGTTTTGGCTATCTTAATTAATTCTAAGTTATCTTCATAATCATTCTTCCTCTTAGAAACATTTGAATTATTCATATTTTTCACCTAACTTAATGATTTAAATATTTTTTTCATTATTATTTTGGTACCTTTTCCTCTTTCAGATTTCACTTGCAATTTATCCATAAAAGTTTCCATAACAGTAAATCCCATGCCAGATCTTTCTAAATCTGGTCTAGAAGTGTATAAAGGCTGCATTGCAAGTTCTACATTTTCTATTCCCTTACCTTCATCTTCTACAATTACTGTAAGTTCTTTTTCTTTTATGTACGATTCTATTCTTACCGTTCCTTGTCCTTCTTCATATCCATGAATAATAGCATTTGTTACTGCTTCAGAAACTGCTGTTTTTACATCTGTTATTTCTTCTATAGTAGGATCCAACTGTGCTACAAAAGCTGCTACTGATACCCTAGCAAAGCTTTCATTTTGGGATCTACTTGAAAACTCAATTTTCATCATATTATCCTGCATTCTAATCCCTCCATTAACCTAAATATTACTTAGTGCTTCTTCAATGCTATCATATATACTAATCAATTTAAACATACCTGAAAGTTGGAATACTCTTTCCACTGATCCTTTTACATTACACACACCTATGTTTCCTTTATTAAGCTTAACCTTTTTATATCTTCCAATAACCACACCAATACCAGAACTATCCATAAATGTTACTTCGTCAAAATCTATTACAAGTTTATTAATTCCTTCTCTATCCAATCTATCATCAATCTTATTTCTAACTTCCTGTGCACTATGATGATCTAATTCACCTATCATGTGTGTAACAATTTTATCATCAATTTTTTCAAATTTTAAATACATTAATATCCCTCCCTGCGCTGTATTTTAAAATTTTCCAATCTTGGCTTTGGAAAATTATTATTTAAACTTTTAACTTTGTCATTTACACTATATATATTTTTTTATGCTCTCTTATTTCTAATTCTATATTTTAGATTTTTTTCCTTCTTTTTCAAAATATTTTTATAAATAATGTAATGTAAAAATTTAATTGATATATTATTAGCAATGTTGGTATAATAATATAATGATTATTAATATTTGTAAGGAGGCCTATTAAATTATGGAAATGTGGTTAAAAGAAGCACAAATCCCAGATGCCGCTATGACTTATAAAGTTAAAGAAACACTAATTAGAAAAAAAACTAAATATCAAGATTTAGCTATAGTTGATACCGATTTTTTTGGAAGAATGTTAATACTCGACGGTATAATTCAAACAACTATTAAAGATGAGTATGTATACCATGAAATGATAGCTCATATACCACTATTTACTCATCCAAATCCTAAAAAAGTTCTTGTAGTAGGTGGTGGTGACGGTGGTTCCATACGAGAAATTCTTAGACACCCTTCAGTTGAAAAAGCTGTTTTATGTGAAATTGATAAGGATGTAGTAGAAGAATGTAAAAAATACCTTCCTGAAATAAGTTCTGCTCTTGATAATCCTAGATGTGAAGTGTTTATTGGGGATGGTATAAAGTATGTACATGAACATAAAAATGAATTTGACATAATAATTATAGATTCTACAGATCCTTTCGGAGCTGCTGAAGGTTTGTTTGGTGGAAGTTTCTATAAAGAAATTTTTGAATGTCTAACTGAAGATGGTATTTTCATAGCACAAACTGAAACTCCTTTTTATCTTCCTGAAGTTGTAAAAAGAGTATATAATGACGCAAAAGCCATCTTCCCTGTAACAAAATTATTCATGGCAGGTATACCAACATACCCAAGTGGTTTTTGGAGTTTTACAATAGGTTCTAAAAAATACGACCCTGAAAATGTAGATTTATCTAACAAAATAGATTTAGACACTAAATATTATACTAAAAAGCTGCACAAATCATGCTTTACTTTACCTAAATTTGTAGAAGATCTTATAAAGTAATTAAGCTTTCACATGTACTAAATCAAAAATTTAAATGGTATTTTATTCCAAACATTAACTATATAAAATAAAGTATAAAGCTTAAAGTTAAAAGAACAAATAATGATATTTTTCTTATAGAAAAACTTTTTACTTAATTTTATAATTAATTGATTTTCAAGAACTTTATTTTGAAAATCTTCCTTATTTGTTCTTTATACTTTTTACTTTATATTTGTGTCATTCAATATATAATTTATCTAAAATAAGTTTTATATACAAAGTAACTTACTAATCCTTAGTATTTTCTTTGATAATTCTTATTTCTTCCTCATCCAATTCAAAAAATTTATATAATTCCATTTCATCATTATGAAAATCAAACATAGTAGGAATGCACAATTTCATAAGATTATTAGGATAATATTCATACAAGTCCTCTCCTAATTTTTTAGCAAAAGTTTTAAAATAAAATTCATATACTTTACTATTTAATAAAAACAATAAATATTCATATGTAAAAGGAACATTTTTATTTAAGATAAGACAATATACATCTGCACTAAAAAAACTTCCTTTATCTAATGCAAATCTATTTTTATTTGATTTATATGGGAAAACTATCTTTTTACTTTCAAATATACTATGTACTCTTCCCCATTGAAGTTGATACCACTTTCTAACTCCCCTTATGCATTCACGTCGATTCATAAGTTTATCTTTATATTCTTCAATATGTTTTATACTATTAGGATATTTTTCAACGTCATGTATAAAATCTGAATATATTAAATAATTATCATATTTTTTTACTAAGTTCTTCTGTATATAACTACTTTTAATCCACGGTCTTATTATATCTTGTTCTAATTTTTCATTTTGTATATCTTTCTTATTTACAACAAAAGCTTTATCACAACCTGTTATTATTCCTTGGTAACTATCGCATATATTCCTTAAGTTAGTAAAACTTTTTTCTTCAATTTTATTTATTATATTTCTTTCCTTTTCATCCCTTAATATCCATCCTTTATTATTTAATAAATTTTTATTTAAATAAAATTTATTATATTCTTTTCCCATACTTAAAAATAAAGAATTATAAAATTCTTTCTTTCCTCTATGTTTATTTTGCATTGGTTTTATAACTTCAATGTCATAATTACTTAATCGCTCATTACTTAAAAATATTATAACAGGATCTATACCAACATTTTTAAATGGTCTTATACCATAAAAATCTACTATTTTGTAAATAGAACAAATTTCTTTCAATACTTTTCTTAATTCTTCCCCACTAGGAGATTCTAAAAAATATCTTGAAGTAATAAATCCTAACTTACCACTTTTATTTATTTTAGATAATGCACTCTGAAAAAAACAGTAAGAAAGATCACTTTTATCCTTATATATATCTTTATATACATTTTTTAATTTTTTAGAATAATCCTTATTAATTGATTTTTTTCCTATATAGGGTGGATTTGCAATAAAAATATCAAATTTAGAATCCACATCTCCTAACAAAAAATCTTTTTTAAAAAAGTTATTATTACTTTGTCCACTACAGCAAAACAAATCTATAGTAAGTATTTTTAGTGCAAGTTCATCTACATCAAAACCATATAAATTATTTTCTATAATATGTTTATTTATATTATCTTCTTTTAAGTTCAAATTGAATTTACTATTTATCTGTTTTAAATTTTTCATGTAAATTTTTCTTATATAGTTAAAACATGGTATTATTATATTACCACAACCGCATGCTGGATCTACAATTTTTATATAGGGATTATTAACTACATCTTCTTCATTTATAGTATTTTTAATTATAAAATTAGCTATCTCTTTTGGAGTATAAACTACTCCCTTTATTTTATTTTTTTGTATATATTTACTATATATTTTGCTAAATTCAACACTTTTGTCAATATTTAATTTGCTTTTATAGTTATTTATAGCTTGAATTTTATACATAATATCTATAGGTTGAAAAATTATTTTATAAATTTCATCTATAATCTTTATCATAAGTTGAACCATTTTTTTTCTCCTTGTCATATAATTAATGTATTAGTATAAATATCTTCGAACAATATAAAAGTATATCATATGTTAGGGGTGAATTTAAATATGAAACGAAAATTAATATTTTTCTCTGCCATTGCATGTTTATTAATTACATTTTCTGCATGTAAAAATATGAAAGAAAATTCATCTAAATATAATTCTACCAAAGCTGTGTCTAGTAATAATATTTATAAAGATGAATCTAATACAATCAATACAATTTACTCAGAAGCCAACAATAATAGTAATGACAATACCATTAAAACTAATAATAACATTAAAATAAAAAATAAAGATAATTATGATAACAACAAAAATCTTAAAACAATCACTAAGGACAAAAATAAAACAATAAAAAAGATTGACAAAAGTAAAAAATTTCAACAATCTAATAATACAATATCATCATTTAATTCACTCAGTCAAATTGAAAAGAATTGGTATTATGTCCCTAGGAATGATGGTATAACACCTAGATGTGATGATAAATCCCTACCTCTTTTAAAAAAATATAATGGATATTATGTAGGAAATACTTCATCCAAAATAATATATTTAACTTTCGATGAAGGTTATGAAAATGGGTATACTAGTAAAATATTAGATATCCTTAAATCTAATAATGTAAAAGCAGCCTTTTTTGTAACTACTCCGTATATAAAAGACAACAAAGAATTAGTTAAAAGAATGGCAAAAGAAGGTCATTTAGTTTGTAATCATTCCACCCATCACCCTTCTATGCCTTCTATAAAAGATATTGAAAAATTCAACTCTGAATTTTCAACTTGTGCAAAAACTTTTCAAGATATAACTGGAGAAGATATGCCAAAATTTTTTAGACCACCTATGGGAAAGTATAGCGAAATGTCTTTAAAACTTACTAATGATCTTGGCTACAAAACTATTTTCTGGAGTTTCGCATACTATGATTGGGAACCTTCTAAACAACCAAGTCATGAAAAGGGTAAAAAAACAATATTGCAAAGACTTCATCCTGGAGCAATTTATCTTTTACATGCTGTCTCTAAAACAAATACTGAAATATTAGATGATGTTATCAAAGAAATAAAAAATAAAGATTACACTTTTAAAACATTGAATGAATTAAAATAATATACAAAAACAATTAATAATTAATTTTTAATTATTAATTGTTTCTCTTATTAGATACTTGATATCAATAGATATATAAAATGTGCTGAAATTCCTGCCACAAGCCCACCAATAGTATGACTTAATATAGCCTTTCCTGTAAGATGTCTGCATTCTAAACTATCTAGCATAGCAACATGAGTACTTAAATATCCACTCCAACACATTCCCATAGCAGTAAATACAGCAATTTCATTTGCACCTATAATATTATTTTGTAAAAACTGTGGAACTAAACTTATTGCAGCTCCTACTGCTCCTAATGCTGTAACAGGGAAAGCTATTGCTTGTGAATTTTTGAAACCTAATAGAGGTTTTAATATAAAAGAGAATTTATCTCCTATCCATGGAAGTATTGGAACACCTTCATAAGCTGCTCCAGTGTAAGCTCCACTTGCAGTTGGACCATTAGTAAGCATTAATACTATTGTACATATTATAACTACTCCTGGAATAATTGCCATTCCCATATCTACTCCTGTTTTTCCACCTTCAAGCATTGCCTCTAGAAATCTCTTTCCTGCACTTCCTTCTCTTATTTCTCTATAATTAATCATATCAAAATTATCAGTATTATTTTCTACTACCATTTCATCTACACCATAAACTTTTTTTGTAAAATGGAGCATAATTCTTACACTTATTATACTTCCAATAAGAGCACCTATATTTCCAACTAATGCTGGCATAATAAAACTTTCACCTTTAGGAGAAACTTGTGCTATCATGAAAGTAGTTACTATTAATCCCATACCAAAAGCTGTTCCTAAATTAGTTAAAGCAGGTAATTGATATTTTTTAAAATATCTCTTAAAACCTGAATCCTGTGCTAAAGTTATAATAGCAGGATTATCTGATAAATACGTTGTTATCATACCAAGCACAGCAGCTCCAGGTAAATCATAGAGAGGTTTCATTAATGGAGAAAGTATTTTGTTTATTATAGATACAACTCCAAATTCTGAAAGTAAAGCTGCAATAGCACCTGCTAAAACTGCTATTCCCATAATAAAAAGTACAGTATTCAAGATTAAATCATGAGCAGTTCTCATAAGGGTGTTAAACATATTAACTACTCCCATTTTAGAACCTAACACATAAAAAAATAGCATAAAAAATATTAAAAATATTATTCCTTCTAAACTAATAGCTTTTTTTGTTCTCCTATTACCCTCCATCTCTATTTCCTCCAACCAACAATTAATATTTATCCTTCTATTACATTATTGACAACTTTTAATATTTTATTTTTCTTTTCTAACCCTTCATTTGTTAATTGTTTACATTTATTGCTTATATTTTTTTTATATTCTTTATCTTTAATGGTAGAAAGATTTATTTTAACATTTAAAATAGCACTTTCTATAGCTGTTTGAACAAGTAACGCTGCAACCCCAGCATCAGAGATAGCATTTTTATTTCCATATTCACAAGCAACCATTAAATATTCATATATATTAAAACCTTTTTCTGCTACTTCTAATGGAACTTGTAATGCTTTTTTATAACCTTTTTGTATCTTTTCACTTCTAATTTTTTTATCTTCATCATTCTCTTTTGGTAATTTAAATGCTTTCATTAATTCTAAAAAACATTTTGTATCTTCATTCATTAATCTTAAAAATTCATCTTTATCATGAATTGCTTTATCCAGACTGACTTGCACCAACTGTTTAGTATTTTCATCATATTCATTAAACATTTTTTTACCTACTGTTAAATTAAAAACCATTGATCCTAATGCACTAGATAATGATGCACATAAAGCTGCTACACTTCCCCCACCTGGTGCTGGAGACTTAGAACTTAACTCTTCTACAAATTCATTAATTTTCATTTGATCCATAACAAAACCTCCACATATTTATTAAGTAAAACCTAAATTATTTTTATCTGACGTCTAATTATTTTATCTATATAAAATTATACACAATATTATCATAATATTCTATATATTTTTTCATATTTATGAAATTTATCATAAATATTTTGAATTTTTTAAAATCTAACTATTTTCAACTATCAACTCTCAAATATCCTCTATCCTTTAATTCATAATCTTACCATCTTGAACTACTATTTTACCATTTTTAATAACCTTGTCTATAGAATTTACTCCAAAATGATAAATTAAATAATTTAAATTCTTACTATTAAAAATAGCAATATCTGCTTTTTTACCAACTTCAATACTACCTATTTCTTTTTGTTTATTAACTGCACAAGCAGCATTTATTGTCATAGCATTAATAATTTCTTGTGGAAATAATTTCATTCCAAAACATGCAAAAGTCATTACCTGCTGCATTGATTCTGTTGGAGATGAACCTGGATTGCAATCTGTAGCTAATGCTATTGGTACTCCACTATCTATCATTTCTCTAGCACTTGCAAATTTATTAAGCATTAAATAAAAGGATGTAGTAGGAAGTAATACTGCTACAACTTCATTATCTGCTAATGCTTTTATCCCTTCTCTAGAAGCCGCTACTAAATGTTCTGCAGAGGTAGCTTTTAATTCTCCTGCTAATTCTGCACCACCAATTGATTCAACTTCATCTGCATGAATTTTTACTTTGAATCCTTTTTCCTTTCCAGCACTTAAAATTCTTCTAGCTTCTTCTACAGAATAAACTCCCTTTTCACAAAAACAATCTATAAATTCTGCTAAATTATTTTCTTTAACATATGGTATTACTTTTTTTATCATAAAATTTATATATTCTTCTCTGTCATCTTTATACTCTTCTGGTATTGCATGAGCTCCTAAATATGTAGAAAAAACATTTATAGGATGGATAGCATTTAATTTTTTGTTGACTTCTAACATTTTCATTTCAGTTTCAAAATCTAACCCATATCCTGATTTACTTTCAATAGAAGTTGTACCATGCAATAACATAACATCTAATC
This sequence comes from Haloimpatiens myeolchijeotgali, assembly GCF_042688525.2. Classification (GTDB taxonomy): domain Bacteria; phylum Bacillota; class Clostridia; order Clostridiales; family Clostridiaceae; genus Haloimpatiens. The sequence goes on along the minus strand of NZ_JBHWAB010000001.1, from coordinate 1,097,469 downwards.
GTTTTTTTGATTCTTCATAAAGTTTTTCAAAAGATGCATCTTTAGTATCTCTAACGGTGCTTAATATTCCTCCACCACTTTCTAATATATCTATGTAACTCATATTATTGAGTTTAAGAGGTAATTCTCTTTCTCTAGAACCTCCATAAACAACATGAGTATGACTATCAATTAAACCCGGAGTGACAGTTTTTCCTTTTGCATCTATTACTATATCATTATCTTTAATTTTTTTTAGATACGTCTCACCTTTTCCAACTTCTTTTATTATGTCATTTTCGATTACCACATAACCATTTTCGATTATCTTAGCATCTTTCATTTTCTCTTTAATTTTTTTATGACTTCCAGCACAAGTAACTAAACACTCAATATTCTTTATTATCATTGACACATGATACACCTCCATATTTATTCTAAAGAAAAGCATATTTTATACTATATATGCTTTTCTTTCAAAATCATATTATTTATTACTCAACCATTCTTAATTTTACATTTTAAATTATTAACTCAACTTTCGCATTAAGAAAATACTGTCTAGCTAAGGGAAATGATATGTTGCGTAAGAAACATTTAACAACAATTAAGAATTAATAATTAAAAATGAATAATGAAGGTTGATTTTTGCTTTAGCAAAAATCTTTAATTATATATTAGTTATTTTGCCCTAAGGCAAAATTTCCTTAATTATTAATTATTCATTATTAACTATTAATTATCTTTAAAATACAAGGTTTCTAAGCAAGATATCCTTTCCCGTAGCGACTATTTTTCACCTGCGAAAGTTAAGTTTTTACTTTTACTATTCCCACATTCTAGTTTCTAAAACTTGTTTCATTGAGAAATTTTCTAATTGTAAATAATACTCTACACTTTGAATTAATGCCGCCATTGGTATAAGTCCAACTACTTCACTTCCTATAACATTAACTCCATAGCGTTTGGCTTCCATTTTAACCATTTCAAATACTCTATAAACTGCAGTTTTTTCGTAATTAACTAAATTCATAGATACTTGAGCTATATTTCTATCTTCTAATTTCACTCCCATAGCCTTTACATATCTAAGTCCACCACCTATGTGTCTAATTACCTTTGCAATTTTATCTGCTACCTCGATATTATCTGTATCCAAATTGATATTATATGCTATAAGTGGAACTCTAGCGCCTACTGCAACACATCCTCCTTTAGTATTCACTTCAGTAGGACCATAATCTGGTTTCCAATTTGGGTCTTTTATCTTTTCAAAAAAACCTTCATATTGTCCTTTTCTTACTACTGCTAAATTTTGTCTTCCTTTGCTTGTTGCTGCTTTTTCATATAAATATACTGGTATATTAAATTTTTCTCCTATAGACTTTCCAACTCTATTTGCAATCTCGACACACTCATCCATACTAACCCCACTTATTGGTACAAATGGAACAACATCTACTGCTCCCATTCTAGGATGTGCACCAGTATGATTTCTCATATCAATATTTTCATAAGCTAATCCTGCCATATTTACCATTGCTTTTTCCACATCTTCAGGTGTACCAATAAATGTTACTACACTTCTATTATGACTAGCATCTGAAGAATAATCTAGCAATTTTACTCCTTCTGTTTTTCTCACGCCATCTACAATTTTTTCAATTACTTCTTTATTTCTTCCTTCACTAAAATTAGGTATACACTCTACTAACTTTGCCATATCTATTTCCCCCTTAAATAATAATTTTAAAAATTAATACAAAAGTTTAACTTCCTCTTCAACTGCTTTTACAAGTTCCCCATTTTCTAAAAGTTTAGTACATTTATCTAATTCTCTATACATAACTTTGTCATTTTCTATAAACTGAACATTTTTTCTTACTAAATCATATGCCTTTTGAGTACCTTTTCCAAGTTTAAATCCTTCTCTAAAGTCAATTGCCTGACAAGCCGCCATAATTTCTGTAGCAAGTACTCTTTGAACATTTCTTAATATTTCACCACTTTTTCTAGCTGCTATAGTTCCCATACTAACATGATCTTCTTGATTTGCAGAAGATGGTATAGAATCTACAGAAGCAGGATGTGCCAATACCTTATTCTCTGATACCAAGGAAGCTGCAGCATATTGAGTTATCATGAATCCTGAATTCAATCCACCATGTTTAACTAGGAAAGGTGGTAAATCATTTAATTGATAATTTATAAGTCTCTCTAATCTTCTTTCAGAAATGTTAGCTATTTCTGAAAGTGCTATACCCAAGAAATCAAAACTTAAAGCCATTGGTTGTCCGTGGAAATTTCCTCCTGATATTACATCTCCTTCTTTTGTAACTATAGGATTATCTGTTACTGAATTTATTTCAATATCAACTTTGTCTTTTACATAATTTACTGCATCTTTACTTGCTCCATGTACTTGTGGAATGCATCTTAAAGTATATGCATCCTGAACTCTAATTTCTCCTTGTTTAGTAGCATAACTACTACCTTCTATGAGATTTAGTAAATTTTCTGCTGTCACTATTTGACCTTTATGTGGTCTTATCTTATGTAATCTTAAATCATAAGCATCTTTTATTCCTCTCAATGCCTCTACGGAAAGTGATGCTGCAATATCAGCAGTTTTTATAACATTTATGCTGTCATATAATACTAAAGCTCCTGCCGCAGTCATTACAGGTGTACCATTTATTAAAGCTAATCCCTCTTTTGCTATTAAATCTACAGTGTCTATTCCTGCTTCTTTCATTGCTTCTTTACCACTCATAATCTTTCCATTATACTCTGCTTCACCTTCTCCTAACATAGGAAGTACCATGTGAGCAAGTGGTGCTAAATCTCCTGATGCTCCTAAAGATCCTTTTTCAGGAATTACAGGGTGAACTCCTTTATTAATCATATCTATAAGAGTATTTAATGTTTCTAATCTTATTCCTGAATACCCTTTAGCTAAAGTATTAATTCTTAATAGCATTATAGTTCTTACTACATCTTTAGAAAAACTTTTACCATATCCACAAGCATGAGATATTATTAAATTTTTTTGAAGAGTCTTACAATCATCATGAGAAATAGATACTTCTGAAAATTTTCCAAACCCTGTAGTTACACCATATACAACCTTTTCATTTTCCACTATATCATCAATTATTTTTCTTGATTTATTAATTTTATCCTTTGCTTCATCACTAAGATTAATTTTACAGTTTTCTCTAGCTACTTTAACTATTTGTCCTAATGTTAAATCGTTTCCATTTATTATCATTTCTCCCATATCCCTATTCCCCCTATATATTTTTATAATTTATAATATTATTAATATTCTATTTTATTCAACAATTACCTCTATTTTTCCACGTTTGAATTTTCTGAATTTATTTAATAATTTATCACTTTGCCTTGTTAAAAGTTGAAAATTGAAAGATTTTAAATGGAAGTACTGCTTTTTCTAAATAAAATACTAATTGATAATACTATTAGTATGCTTCCTATAATAATATTAACTGTTAACGGCTCCCTTAAAACAATTATTCCTAATATCAAACTTACAATAGGTTCTAAAGTACTAAAAATTGAAGCCTTTGATGGACCTACTATTTTTACACCTTTTATAAAAGTCATTAATGCTACTATAGTTGATATAAACGCTAGAAGAACTATACATATAAAGCTATAAAAATTAATAGTTAATTTCAAACTTTTTGTTCCTATTCCAATTAGTAAAACAACAACATTCGCTATCATTGACATATAAAAAGTTATTACATAACTATCAATTTTCTCTATTAACTTGTTTGAAACACCAATAACATATAAAGAAAAAAATAACGATGCTAAAAATGCTAATAGTATTCCTTTCATATTAAAATTAGTATTTTTAATTGAAACTAATGTATATACTCCTAATAAGCAAAATAATAATGAAATTATTTTCTCCTTATCTACTCTTTCTTTATATAGAATAAAAGATAAAATAGTTACAATAACTGGATATGTATATAAAATCATTGTAGCAAGTCCAACTGAAATATAATTATACGAAGAAAACAATGTTATTGATGTAAGTGAATATCCAAATATAGAAATAAACATAATTAATAAAAATTGTTTGATTGTTATCTTAAAAGATATGTTATTTTTTAACAAATAAATTCCTAGCATTATTGTTGCAAATAAAAATCTTAAAAACAATAAACCATAAGTATTAATACTTTGTTTATATGCTAATTTTGCTAATACAGGCATAATACCAAAAGAACTAGCTGACAATACTAAGTATAATATTCCTTTCATCTGTTTTGAATTATTCATCTTCCCATACCCCCAATATAAATTATTTTCAACTAAATTTTACCATTGTTTTTCATAAAAATAAAACTCTCACTGAAATGTGAGAGTTAATTATTCAACTTTCACAGGTGAAAAATAGCCGCTACGGGAAATGATATCTTGCTTAGAAACCTTTCACTTCAGTAACAAGTTCTAAGCTTTACTCATGTTGAAAAAAGATTTTTTAATTAATATTCCGTAGGAATCAGTAATTAAAAAATGACTTTTTTCAAATTCGTAAAGCTAAGAACTTGTAAACTTTGCTAAAATGTTTCTTACTCAATATATTATTTTCCTTCGCTAAGCAGTATTTTTTTACTGCGAGAGTTGAGTTAATTATTATTAATGAATAGTCTCAGTATATGATTGATTCCACGAATTTGCAAAAACATAATCATTAACATTTTTCTTATTGTAATGAGATTTATTTTCACCAATTTCTCCTACAGGAGTCATTGCTATTACTTTAAAATTTTCTGGAATATTTAATATATTTTTTATCTTATCCTCATCAAATGCTCCTATCCAGCAAGTTCCATAGCCTTCATTAGAAGCAGCTAATATAAAATGTTCCATAGCTATAGCGCTATCTACTAAATAGTATTGTTTATCATCTACTGTACCTGATTCATCTGGAGCACCTACAACTACAGCAACTACTGGTGCTTTTTTTACTGAATCATTAGCTTCTTGAGTTGTATTAAGAACTGTATTAGCAATTTCATCTTTCTTGTTCTTATCATCAACTATTATAAATTTATAAGATGATTTATTTTTCCATGAAGGTGACATCATAGCAGCATTAATCATCCTAGATAATTTATCATTATCTACAGGTGTATCTTTAAATTTTCTTATACTTGTTCTATTTTCTATTACATTATAAAAATCCATGTAATCACACTCCTTTTTTACGTTAGTATGTGTGTTTACATGGATTTTTATTCTAATACTTAAAACTTTATAATAATATTTATACGTTAGTAAAGTGCTTTCAAGCTAACATTCAATTTATGTATTATTTCATCCCAATTAAAATTTTTCTTACATAGATTATATGTTTCTCGTGAATATTTTTCTAAATTTTTGTTATTAATAAATTTTTCTAATTCATGTGTCAACGCTTTTGTATCATTTACATTAACTATCATACCATTATTATTTTGCACTAATTCCCGGGAAATACCCACATCTGTAGATACTATAACATTTCCTAGCGCCGCTGCTTCTACAAATGCTATGCCAAAACTTTCAAATTCTGATGTTAAACAAAATATTTTAGATTTACTATATTGTTCAAATAACTCTTTTCTATCATGTACAGCACCTTTAAACTCTATAATGTTTTTCAGATTATGATTTTTTTTAAAAAACTTATCTATGTAATCTTGAAAACCATCTTTAATTGGCCCTACAATAACTAACTTCCATCCACTTTTTTCAATATTTTTAATATTTTTAAATGCTTCTAATAACATTGGAGTATTTTTTTCAGCCGCTCCAACTCTAGCTACATTCAAAATTATATTATCTTTTATGTTATAGTCATATTTGAGAGCTTTCTGATGTAAAGATTCATAATCTACACCATCAGGTATATTTATTATTTTTTGCTTTTGATTTGGTAATAAGGTTTTTAATTTTTCACAAAGTACTCTTTGCTCTGCACTTATTAAATCAACTTTATCTAAATACATATTCAAAAATTTTTTCTGTATACCATTTAGAGAATATATCTTTTCTACTAACTTATGACTACAATCAAGTTTTAAATAAATTTTACCTTTTGGATTCAATTTCTTATATTTTAAAGCATAAAACATAGAATACATTGTAACATGAAATATTTGTAATATATCAATGTTTTTCGCTTCTCTTTTTAGGTATCTTATGCCGTCTAAAGTATAACTATTAAACTTTTTATCAATAAACTCTACTTTGAGTCCTTTAACTTCATTTTTTAAATATTCATATTCCCCTAATTTATAACATGCAACATATGCATCATATCCGTATAATTCATGCAACTTATAAGGTATCATTCCCATATCTTTTATTAAATTTACATTCCGTGTATTAGGATATAAAACGCAATATCTCATAGACCCACCTTCCTAAAACTATATACCACTTTTCTTCTTTAAAAATTTTTTTACCTCATCTAAAGTCATATACTTAAATATCACAATTGATGAAAAATATACAATTATAGATACAACTATGTCTATGATAACATGTATATTAAGTAATTTCATCACTATTATACCAATTACCATAATAAATGTTGGCATAATAACTCTAATTATATTTTTCATATAATTTGTTTTTACTACTTTAAAAGCATATCTTTGCATAAATAAATAATTTAATATCTCTGATATTACTGTAGTAACTGCAGCAGCTACTATTCCATACAATGGAATTAAAATTAAGTTTAATACCACGTTTGTCATGGAAGATATAATTACTGTTTTTAAATATTCTCTTTCCATATTCCACGCATTTAAAGCATATCCATAAGTTTCTCTCATAAAAAGCACTAAAACATAAATTAATAATATACTTAAAGGAACATGTGCACTTACATACTCCTGTTTAAAAATAAGTATAATTATTTCTTTAGATAATAATATTCCTCCTACACAAATAGGAACTGCTAACATTATGACGATCTTACTCACATTATCCATAAGCTTATTTAAATATGATTTATCATTATAATTATAATATTGAATCATTACTGGAAATACAGGAGTAAAAACTACCGCTATCAAATTAGTTAAAAAGAAAATTATTTTATAAGCTGAAGAATAAATTCCAAGCTCTGCATCACTTCTTAAAAATCCAATTATTATTGAATCCATGTTACAATTTATCATAGATAATAAACTTGAAATAAGAAAAGGAGATGCTATTTTTATATAATTGAGCATTACTTTCTTATGTATACCTAAATTATAATTTAGCTTTTGTTTAGATTTATATATGTATGATTGATATAAAACTGCAAATAATAAACCTATAGAAGTAAAAATAGGTATATAGTATATGCGATTTTTATTTTTAAACAAGAGCATTATTAGTACAAAAGGAACAAAATTTCTTATTATATTATACAGTGCATTATGATGCATTTCTTGTATTCCAGAAAAAAACCAATCTATATTAAAACTTAATGGAAATACAGTAAGACCATATAAAATAAGCAAGTTTCTAAATTCTACCCCTTTATTTGCAAATACTGCTATCACGCAAACAATACAAAAACATATTGATGCTATTATTAATCTAAGAGAAACAATATCTCCTACTAATCTTTCTGTATTCTTTCTATTTCTTGATATTTCTCTAGTACCATAGGTTTGAAATCCAAATAAAGTTATCATAGTAAAATACATCAATATAGATTGTGCTAAACTTACTTTACCAAATTCAACTTTTCCAATAATTCTAGCATAATAAGCAATAACAAAAAAAGCCATAAGTTGAGATACTATATTAGCAAATCCTACAGATAAAAAATTTTTTACGATCTTATTAATTTAAGACACCACCTTTTTTTAGTGGACATTTATTCATTAACTCAACTTTCACGATAAAAAAATACTGCCAAAGTTGAATCATTAATTTTAAAAATTCACTTTTTATTCTTTTCCTTAACCACTTTCATGATAAATTTTGGTATTACTCCTAATCTTTTTACTCTAGAAGGCTCTTTTGAAACCCTATAAAGCCATTCCAATCCCATATTTATCATCCATTTTGGAGCTCTTTCACTTTTACCTGCAAACACATCAAAACATCCACCTACTCCCATAAAAAGCTTACATGGAAGTTTATCCATATTATTAACTATAAACATTTCTTGCTTAGGAGATCCCATAGCCACAAATAGTGCATATGGATTACTTTGTTTTATATCTTCTATTATATCTTTACAATCACTCAAATTAAAATACCCATTATGATTTCCTACAATATTTAATTTAGGATATTTTTTATTGATGTTTTTTATACATTCATCTAAAATTTCCTGCTTTGAACCTAAAAAATACACAGATTTATTTTCTTTTTCATATCTTCTAAGTAATTCATCCATGAACTCTATCCCTGCAATTTTTTCTTCAACAGGTTGTCCTGTTATTTTTGATGAAATAATTGTTCCTATACCATCTGGAATTATAATAGAATTTTTAGATGTAAAATTCTCTAAAAGTTTTTTATTATTTAATCCATTTGTTAACACTTCAGGATTACCAGAAATAATATGCACTTTATTGTATTTATCTATATTATTTAATAATTCTTTCATACTCTTGTTATATATATCAAACTTTAATATGTGTGAACCCATATGTTCTCTCCTTTCTACGACCCTTTTGTATCTAAATCAACCTATCTACTATACTGTATCTTTTCTAAAACTAGTATGTTACTATTTACTTACCTCTAAAAAGCTCCTTCTCCTTTTGATACTGAAAATACAGTTTTAAATAATATCTTTATATCATTCCAAACTGAAAAATTATTTATATAAGTTAAATCATAACTAATTGTTTTTCCAAGTTCTATTTCTCCTCTACCACTTATCTGTGCTAATCCTGTTATTCCTGGCAACACTAATAGTCTTTGTCTATATTCTTCTGGATAATATTTAACTACATCTGGTATTTCTGGTCTAGGTCCTACTAAACTCATATTACCTATTAACACATTAAATAATTGAGGAAGTTCATCTAAACTAGTTTTTCTTAAAAACGCTCCTACTTTTGTTACTCTGTTATCACTTTTACTTTGAAATACGAAATTTTCTAAATCTCCTGGATTAATTTCAAGTTCTCTCTTTTTCTCTGCATTCACTACCATAGTTCTGAATTTATATATAACAAAATCTTTTCCATTCTTACCTACTCTAACCTGTTTAAATATTGCTGATCCTTTTGAATCCACTTTTATAGCTATAAATAAAACCAAGTAAACTGGAAGTAAAATTATTATACCAATTAATGACAATATAAAATCCATCAATCTTTTTAGTATAAATTGAAACTTTTTTGTTTTTAACTTTTGTTTATCTATTATTATATTTTTTGTTTTCTGTTTCGCTTTTTCCATCTTATACATCCTTTCTTACTAAACATTTTACACTATATATTATAAATTTAACTTAACACAAATAATTTATTCTAATAATTTAACTTTTCCACAACAAAAGCTAGATTTTATTTTCTAAGATTTAATAATTGATTATCACACATTGCAACTAAAATCCAATAAAAAACTGCAATTTGTGGTACAAAAAACATATTATCAGAGATATTCATAAATAAAAATGCTACCATAGATGCAAAAAAGCCTATATAAAATGTTTTTAAAATTTTATCATTTGTTTTACTTATAAATTTCTTTACTTTAAAAAGACTTGAAATTAACACTCCTAAAAATGAAATTATACCAACTATACCTAGCTCACTTTGAATCTTTAAGTAAGAATTATGAGTAGGAAACTTATGATAATCTGGATACCTTAAATATGGATATTTTTTTACATATTCATCATATCTAGATACATAATTTCCATTTCCAATTCCCAAAATTGGATGTTCTTTTATCATAGCTATAGCTGTTTGCCATAATTTTATTCTAGATTCATTTTGACTTTTGTTAAATAAATCAAATATTCTGTGTCTAACCTCAGGAATACAAAATGCTCCTATAACCCCTCCTATAAATAGTACTATAAACTTTCTACTATATATTAAAGTAAGTGCTATAAGTCCTACACTTAGTGATAACAAAGCATTTCTTGATCCTGTTAATATAATATTCAACAGCACTATTAAAGTAACTGCCCCATAAAATATTCTATTTTTCTTCTGTGTTATTGTAAACATTATTAGTGGAAAAATAGCTAATATCAAAAATGCTCCTAAAGAATTAGGATTAAAAAAAGTTGAATGTATCCTAACTACTGCACCATATCCATAATCAACTTTGAACTTTGGATTCCAGTTTATTCTCGTAAAATATTGAAGGATTCCAAATAAAGAAACTAATAATACTGATATAATATACGAACTCAATATTACCTTTAAATCTTTCCTATCAATTTCATATTTAATTATAAAATACACAGCTATGTAAGTTAAAAATCTTATACTTTCTGTTAAAGCCAATTTCTTGTCTACTGCATAACTAACAGATATGAACATTATACCTACTAATATTAATGCACTAATAGTTAACGCATCACAAAAGAAATTTTTAAAACCATCACTAAATTTCTTTCTGCTTCTATTATCAAATATTATTTTAACTAAATAAACCAAAAAAATAAATGCTAATAATAAATCTCCATATGTTGCTGGTATTTTTGGATTAATTTTATTTTGAAATAAAGGCATCATAATTATATACACACATATTAAAAAACTTAATATTTTATCTTTTATCCCCAACATTCTCACCTCATCACATTTAATATCAAATCAAACATAACTATATTATAAAATAAGCATGTAATTTATTTCAATTACATGCAAGCTTATTAAACTAATTTACCTTGACATTTTTGTGTTTTTATTAATATATTTTTTAGATTTAAACAAATAAAACACAAATAATCCTTGTAAGAATCCTATTCCATAACTTAAATGAAGAATAGGAAAAATTATTGGTATGTATTTTAGTAAATTAAATTTCCTTTTAATTAATTTAAATGAAGATATTATATCACATGTTAAATATGCTGCCAGTTCAACTAACCACAAAATTAGTATTGGTTTAAAAAACATACCTAATATTATTCCTAAAAGATTTGTAAGTACAAATGTCATTGGTACTAAATGCCTTACAGATGCAGTTTTTCCATGTTTCTGCATTACTCTAACTTTCCAAAAACCATACTGAAAATATTGTCTCCATAATTTTTTTAATGAAGCTCTACTATAATAATAAGATTTTACAGTTGGTGAAAGTAAGATATTATATCCTGCTTTTGTAACTCTATAATTTATTTCATCATCTTGATTTCTAACCAATTCTGAATCAAAATATCCTATTTCTTCTAAAACATCTCTTCTGTATGCACCAAAAGCTACTGTATCTACATACATTTCTTTCTTTGCATATCTAAATAATGCATTTCCAACTCCAAAAGGTGAACTCATAGCTAATGCTACTGCTCTTCCTTTATCACTATCATTGATAGTTTCTATAGGACCTCCTGCACATCCTACACTTTTATCTTTATTTAATAATTTTACATTATTCTTTATAAAATCTTTGTCTGCATAAGCATGTGCCCCAAAAATTATTATTACATCAGCTTTACTTTTTCTTATTCCTTCATTCATACCTTTTGGTGCTGATAATCCTACATTGTCAACAAGCCTAATATTTTTATATTTTTCTTCATACCCTTTAACAATGTCTCTAGTACCATCATCTGACATTCCATCACAAATTAAAACCTCATATAGTTCCTTATCATAGGTTTGATTTACAAAAGAATCTATACACTCACTAATAAATTTTTTTTCATTTCTACAAGGAATTACAACAGATACTGTACTTATATCTTTCTTTTCATTCATATTGATCACCTTATATTTTTATTTTGTTTTGTATAACATTTTCCTTTATTATTTATTTGTATTAAAGCAAAAACTAAGAATATTATTAATGTACCAGTGATTACTCCCTTATGATTAAATTCATTTCCTGTCATAGTTGATATAATTGTATATATTATTAGTGATACAAATAATCCCCTATTCTGTTCATAATCTTTTAACATTACCTTTACTCTATTTATTAGCAGCATAATAAATAAAATTAATGATACAATACCAAATTCTACTCCTATTTGAAGTAACAAATTATGTGCATGTTCCAGCATATAATGTGCTGCTGTTACTTTCCATCTAAATTTTTCTGGCATTGAAAGATACCCTACCCCTGCAAATTCTTTGTATTTGTGAGCAAAATTACTCATACCAATTCCAAAAGGATATTTTTTAATTATATTTATATCCGTAAAAATTGACTGAATTCTTGCCACTGAAGATTCATTTGTTAGTAGTGTTGTATTTCCAGTACCTCTTGATATTATGAAACTAAGTGCAGGTTTAGCAAGTATTAATCCTGCAACAATAAACACAATTAAAAGTTTTTTATATTTTTTACTTATTAATAATAAGAAAATTGATGCGATGAAACAAAGCCAAGCTCCTCTTGTAAATGTAATTATCAAAGCCGCTCCCTGAAGTAATAATGAACTGTATGCAAATATTTTTTCTTTTTTATTTTTTAACTTTTTATATAAAACCATCTCTAACAATAAAGGCATTATAGTTACTAAAATAGCTGCAAAAATATTTACATTATGATAACCAAAAGTTAAAAATGCTCTATTTTTTATTATAATTCTAAATGAAATACCATCTTTCAAGAGCTGCATCATACCATACAAACAACTAAAATCTATACTAATTACTAAGCAAAATATTACTTCTTTAATGTCTTCTTTTTTTAATATTTCTATTGCACAAAGCATGAACATAATAGGAACTACAACTCCAAAATAAGTATCGCTTAAACTTTTTGATACATTAATAGAGTAAATATTACTATTATATACAAAAATCAAAAACATTAATATTATAAAATAAAATCTATAAAATAAAGAACTTTTATAATTTTTACATTCTCGTATACCTTTTATTATGTTTTTTAGATTATATACAAATAATATAGTAACATATATAGATTCATACGCTATTTTAACAAACAACAAATCAAAATAACATACTTTTCTTGCTGTTACTAGTATAGGTAAAGATATTATAAATAACAACATTGATTTTTTCATATCTTTAAAAATAAGATATATCTCTATAATTAACACAAACGTTGCTAAAAACATCATAGATGAATCTTTTATTCCTATTCTTTTTAAATTTAAGATGCCTATTAAAACCGAAATAATAAAACTAATAATAAGTATCTTATTATTTTCTTTAAAGAACCTCTTTAAATTTATACTCATACTCAAACTTCTTCCCCTTATCTTTACTATTTTTTATACGATAACTTGTCACTCTTTACTTAGTATAACTCTTCAAGTCTAATACTCTATACTTATTACTAATGTTACAAGCCTCCACATAACTCTTATTTAATTCATCTATTGCTTGTCTTATCTGTTTATCTCCTTTTATTGTTTCAACACATAATTGAACAGTTTGTGATGAATTTCTGCTTATAAATATTGATGGATCATAAGCTTCTGTTTTAAAATTGTTTACATTATTATATTCTTTATATATATCACTCTCTACTTTAGTATCTTTTACCAATGGCAAAATTGCCATTCTTGTTTTTAATATTTCTTTATTAGGCTCTTGTGAAGTTAACCACTCATAAACTTGAAGAACAGCTTTTTTCTCTTTATCACTTTTTTCCGTTATCTTATTATTTATACATAAGAAATTAGAGTTTGCTAAGAAATATTGCTTATTATCGTCCTCATCATGAACCTTAGGCAAATTAGCTATCCCTGTATCAAAAGAAAGAGGAATAATATTTGAAAAATACCCTTTATCTTCAAAAGTACTTAACATCATAGCTGATTTTCCTTTATAAAAATCCGTTCTTAACTGTTTCCTACTTTTTTTATCAAAATCTTTATCCAATAATCCTTTAAAATATAATTCATTATATACACTTAAAATGTTTTGTGCATAATTAAAATCATAATTTCCATTCTTATAATCCCAAAATGTTGTATATATATTTCCTAAATTAACACTTGGTTCCCCAATAGATAATTTGAAATCTTGATAACTATTTAGAGGAAACTGAAAAGGTATGATATCCGGGTCTATTTTCTTTATTTTTTCACAATATTCTATTAGTTGTTTAAATGTTTTAGGTGGTTTATTAGGATCTAACCCTGCCTTTTTAAATATATCTTTATTCCATATAAATTTAACATTGTTTTCTATCATTCTAGTTCCAAATGGCTCACCGTTATAATACACCAAATTTTCTTTGCCAATTTTATTTAAGTTTACTCCTGCTTTTTCTAAATTAGATATTTGACCATCTTTTATCATTTCAAAAAATGCATAAGTCATAATATCTGGTCCTTTTTCTGCTGCTAATGCAGTCTTTGTTAAGTTGTCATAATCTTGTTTATATTCGCTTAACATTATGTATACATCATCATTCTCTTCATTAAATTTTTCTACTTGATATGCTCTAGTTGAAGATACACTATCTTTTCTTATCCATACTCTTACAATAGTTTTTCCTTTTAACTTTGGGTCATTAGAAACATTTTTATCACCTGAAGCACTTAACTTAATGTCTTCATTTATACTTATTCTGTAAATTACCGAAACAACCAATAAAATTACAGTTATTAGTGAACAAACCATAAATCTAATGGACTTTTTTCTCATAAATCTACAACTCCTAAATCTTAAATATAATTTAAATTACATAAGTTATAAGTTAACATAACTAGCTTGGAATAAATGATATATTGCTAAAAAGTTATTACTTATTGAATAGTATAATTTTAAGAATTGAAAATTGAAAGTCAAGGAAAAATAATAAAGTATATTCACTATTTAAAACTTTCTGCCAAAGCAAAAGTCATCCTTTACTTTCAACTCTCAATTTTTAACTATATAAATATCATTTATATACACTAGAGTACTATTTTTTAAAGTATCTATTGCAACTTCTCATATGCTCTTAATAATCTTTGTTCACAGACAGACCAATTATATAACTCTTTTACTTTATCTAATCCATTTTTTCCCATCTTATTGTTTTGTTCCTTATCTTCAACTATTTTTTCAATAGTATCTGCAATCTTTTGTGGATCACTTGGATCAACAACAAGTCCACAATTATATTTTTTTACTACATTTCTCATCATAGGGAAATCACTAGCAATTACTGCTGTTTTACTCATCATGTATTCAAACATTTTTATAGGTTCTGAATTTACATATCTCCAATTTTGTGGTTGTAATAATACGAATCCAGCTGAAGCCTTTTTTAAATAATCAAAAACCTCAACGTGAGGTATTTTACCTGTAAAGATAACATCTTTTCCATGTAGTCTATCCTCAATAAAATTATCCACTTTTGATTTAAACTCATTATTTTCAAAAGGTCCTATAAATAAATATTTACAATCATATTTTACAAATTCTACAGCTTCTAAAATTTTCAATATACCTCTATCTTCTCTAAGTCCACCAACATATACAAATACAGCTTTATCCTCTTCAACCTTGTTTACATCCTCATGTTTCAGTACAGGATAATTTGGTATCAATGCCACATTATCATTATATTCTTTAAATTTGTCTACCAAAATTTGATTTACTGTAATTATATAATCTGCTTGCTTTCCTAATTTTTTTTCGTAAAGATATATAGCTTTTTCCACAAATTTTTTACATACCTTAAAGTGTTCACTAAAACCTTCTGGATGATATTCATGAGAATCATAAATAGCCTTACATCCTAAAGCATTTTTTAATTTAACAGCTACTTGAAAAGAATCTGGTTCATGAGCATGGTATACATCTGCTTGTATTTCCTTTGCAATCCTAAACATATCTTTCATTGGTCTAAATCTATCATGCCATGATTTTCTTTTTTCAAAACACTTAACTTTTATTCCTTCTTCTGTAATGAAATCTTTATCCCCTGGTGCAACAATATATATATCATCATATTTTTTTTTCAATGATAATATTTCTTTATAATAAATTCTATTATCATAAACATCATGACCAGACGTAAGCATACAAATTCTCATCTATTCCACCTCGTAGACCTTATTGATTTTTTAATAACTGTTCCTCTGGAACATCTCTAAAACATTTTGCTGGATTACCGGCAACTATCTTAGCACTTTCAACATCTTTAGTAACTACACTTCCCGCTGCTGCAAAACCATCTTCGTTTATAACTTTTCCTGGAAGAATAACTGAACCCGCTCCAATTCTTCCACCTTTTTTAACAGTAACACCCTTAAAATGTTTAAATCTTTCTTTTGATCTAGCTGCATAATTATCATTAGAAGTTACAACACAAGGTGCAATAAATACATAATCTTCTATTTCTGAATATGCTGTTACATACACATTTGTTTGTATCTTACAATTTGATCCTACCTTACAGAAATTTTCTATAGTAGCTCCTTTACCAATAATTGTTCTTTGTCCTATTGTAACATTTTCTCGAACAACAGCTAAATCTGCAATTAAAGTCTTTTCTCCAATTCCACAACCAGCATATACTATAACTCCTGCTCCAATCAAACATTCATTAGAAATTTTACATGGAGCCAATTTATCCTCATCTTTAAATATGCTATTTACAGATCTCATTGGAAGTTTTCCTATAACAGTATTATCATCAATTCTTACATTATCTCCAATTATTGAACCTTCATGAATAACTACATTATTTCCTATTAAGCAATTATCACCTATAACCACATTATCTTCTACAATTGAAAATCTTCCTATTTTAATATCATTACCTAAATGAGCTTTATCTGATATATAATTCATATTCATCCTTAAACTCCTCAACTTATAATTTTATTATAACTACTTGTGTATTTTCTCTACATTAACCATTTCCATAGTAGAGAATTTATCCATTGGGAATTTAACTGGCATTCCTGTAAGTCTTGATTTATATGCAGCAAGTATTATAGACATACCTTTTTTACCTTCTTCTCCACTTACTAATGGTTGTGTACCATTGTTTATAGAATCTATCATATCTTTGAATAATGGAGTATGTCCGAATCCATAAACTGTATCTGGATCTCCTTCTTGTGCATTTAATATCGCTTCTTCACTATCTTTTCCGTCTTTAAATCTCCATGTTTCAATTTTATTTACAGCAAGACCACCTATACATACAGCTCCATTTTGTCCAAAGATACTTAATGTTTCTTCTAAATTCTTTGGATATACACATGCACTTCCTTCAACTATACCTATAGCTCCATTTTTAAATCTAATAACTATAGCTCCAAAATCTTCTGCTTCTATATCTCTTAAGAAAGTATCACATTGAGCGTAAACAGTATCTATTTCTCCGCCCATCATCCATTGTAATAAATCTATATTATGTATACATTGATTCATAAGTGTTCCACCATCAAGTTTCCAAGTTCCTCTCCATGGTGCTTGCTCATAATATCCCATGTTTCTATTCCAAAGAATTCTAGCTGTTCCATTAACAAGTCTTCCAAATCTATCTTCTTCTACTGCTTTTCTTAATTGTTGTATTGGTTTATTAAATCTGTTTTGATGACTTACACATAACTTAACATCATTTTCTTTTGCACATTCAATCATTTTATCTGCATCTTCAATTGAAAGTGCCATTGGTTTTTCAACAATTACATTTTTCTTTTTATTCATACTATACATAGCTATTTCTGGATGATATCCACTTTCTGTTGCTATTGTAATCACATCAATATCTTCTTTTTCTAACATTTCTTTATAATCTGTATACACATTTATGCTGCATTCTTTTTCTATTTTTTTAATATATTCGTTTTTCTTTTCTTCTGCTTTTTCTTTTATAATGTCACAAAGTGCAACAAGTTCTGCTTCTTCTCTATTATTAACTATTGCTTCTACATGTTTATAAGAAATTCTTCCACATCCAATTATAGCAAATCTTAATTTTTTCATATTTACCACCTCATATTATTATTAATTAGATATTATTGGAATTTATGCACAATTACGGCATGCATAAAATGCATGCCTTACTTTATTGTAATTATAATTTATATATTTTTTCTCTATTGTTTTTAACTTCTTTAGTAGCATTTCTTGTATCATATAATATAGCTGATTCATCAACTATTTTTTGATAATTATAATCGCTGTGAGCTGTTGTTACTATTACTATATCTGCTTCCTTTATTCCTTGTTCCCAATTTATGGAAGCATATTCTTTTCCTTTATGCTTAAAACTTGGTACATATGGGTCATTATACATAATATTTGCTCCATTTTTTTCTAAATGTTCTATTACCTTTAGTGCTGGAGACTCTCGCATGTCATCTATATCTTTTTTATATGCTACTCCTAAAAGTAATACTTTTGCTCCATTCATTGCTTTCTTTTCTTTATTTAATAATCTCATTGCATTATCTACTACAAATTCTGGCATGAAATCATTTATTTCTCCTGCTGTTTCTATTAGTCTTGTATGATAATCATACTCTCTTGCTTTATATGTTAAGTAGAATGGATCTAGTGGTATGCAGTGTCCTCCAAGTCCTGGACCTGGGTAAAATGCCATAAATCCATATGGTTTTGTTTTTGCTGCTTCTATTACTTCCCATATATCTATACCCATTTTTTTGCATAGTATTGCCATTTCATTTACAAGTCCTATATTTATATGTCTAAATGTATTTTCTAGTATCTTTTCCATTTCTGCTACTGCTGGACATGATACTTCAAATATTTCTCCTTCTAATACATTTCTATAAAGCATTGCTGCCACTTTTGTAGAATCTTCTCCACATCCTCCTACTACTTTTGGAGTGTTTTTAGTCTTATATAATTTATTACCTGGATCAACTCTTTCTGGTGAAAATGCTAAAAAGAAATCTTCTCCACATTTTAATCCTGATTCTTCTAATATTGGTTTTACTATTTCTTCTGTTGTTCCTGGATATGTTGTGCTTTCTAATACTACAAGCATTCCTTTATGTAAATGCTTTGCTATATCCTTTGTTGAACTTACAACATATGATACATCCGGTTGTTTAAATTTATCTAATGGAGTTGGAACTGCTATTGCTACTGTATCTACATCTTTTATAAAACTAAAATCTGTTGTAGCTTTTAACATTCCTTTTTTAACTAAATCTTCAAGCTCATTATCTAATATATCTCCAATATAATTATGTCCTTCATTTACCATATTAACTTTTTTTTCTTGAACATCAAATCCTATTACTTTATATCCTGCCTTAGCTTTTTCTACCGCTAATGGAAGGCCCACATATCCTAATCCTACTACTCCTATTACTGCTTCTTTTTTTTGTATTTTTTCTATAAGTTTTTCTTTAATGGACATGTAATTCTCCTCCTCAAATTCAATAAATTATAAACACTTAGATTATAACCTTACTTAATATTAACGTCAAATTTTTTACAACAACATCTACATTATACTATTATATATCTTTATAGTCTTTTGTGCGTTGTTTTTCCATGTAAAATCATTGATAACAGTTTGTTTAGCTTTCTCTCCTATAATTTCAGCTTTTTTAGAATTAGTTATTAAAAATTCTAAAGCCCCTACCAATTCATCAACGTTCTTAGGTTTTACTAACATTCCATTTTCTTTATTTACTATTACATCTTCAATACCTTCACCTTTAATTCCAATAACCGGTTTTCCTTGAAGCATAGCTTCTACATATACGACCCCAAATCCTTCCTTCCAACTTGGAAGTGAAAAAATGTCACATTGAGCCATATAATTCATAACTTCATTATGATTTAGTCTTCCTAAGAAAACAATATTATTGTAAATATTAAGCTCTTTAGCTAACCTACTCAAATTTTCTTTTTCTTCTCCATCACCAATTATATAATATTTAATGTTAGAATATTTATTTACTAATTTAGAAATTGCCTTTAAATTAAATTCAAGTCCTTTAGTTTTTATTAAATTAGATGCACTTAAAATATTAATACATTCATTAGTATTTATAGAAGTCTCACCATTATTACTTTTACAATCTTCAACATCTATACCATTATTGACAACTTCAATTTTATTTATAAATTTTTCTGACTTAACTACATTTTTCAATTTATTACTTACAACAATTGATTTATCAACTTCATTTAAAACTTCAAATACTTTTCGTTTTAATTTTTCACTTCTATTTATTGTACATTGAAAATCTTGTCCATGTATCGTTACTACATGAGGTAAGTTCAATTCTTTACTTAGAATCATACCACAATATCCATCTGGCAATGCTACATGAGATTGTATCAAATCAAATTTATATATTTCATTTAAATTTTTAGCAATTGATTTTATACTTTTATACATTCTATAACCAGACTTTGCAAAAAAATATCCTTTAGGAAATTCAATATATCTAGGATAATACACCTCAACACCATCTATTACATTTTTTTTTGGAATCTGTGAATATTTTTTCCATTTAGTACTTATTTTATTTAATGGAAAAGGTGCCAAAGGTACAGGAGAAATAACTTTAACTTCACAACCTAATTTAATCAATTCTTTTACCTGTTTATGGACAAAAATTCCTGACATATGATTAAATGTAGATGGATACATATGTGAAATAACTAATACCTTCATGATAACTCTCCTAAACTTACTTATTTATTTTTCTCTTATATGTTGGAACTTTTTCTTCCATAATGTTAAATATAGCCTCATTATCTTGTTTTACAGCATCCTTAAATTGTTCAATACATTGTTCAATATAATTAATATCTGATTCCATTGGTTTTTCAACAAAGATTTTATCATGCTTTGTAGAAGTCAATGCAAGTTCATTCATTAACAATTCTTCATATAATTTTTCTCCTGGTCTTAAACCAGTATATTCTATTTTTATATCTTTTTCTGGTTGTAATCCTGATAATGTTATTAGTTCTTTTGCTAAATCAACTATTTTAACTGGCTCTCCCATATCTAAAACAAATATTTCTCCACCTTGTGCCATTCCTCCAGCTTGTATTACAAGTTGAGCAGCTTCAGGTATTGTCATAAAAAATCTGTTTATTTCTGGATGAGTAACTGTAACTGGTCCACCATGAGCTATTTGTTTTTTAAATAATGGTATGACAGACCCATTACTTCCTAATACATTTCCAAATCTAACAGCCACATATTCAGTATCACTTACTTTATCAAAAGCTTGAATAATCATTTCACAAAATCTCTTAGTAGCTCCCATTATATTTGTAGGATTAACTGCTTTATCTGTACTAATTTGAACAAATTTATTAACTTTGAACTTATCACTACATCTAGCTACATTATAAGTCCCTACGACATTATTTTTTATAGCTTCTTTTGGATTTTCCTCCATTAAAGGAACATGTTTATGAGCTGCTGCATGAAATACAACATTAGGTCTATATTTATCAAAAACTTCATTTAACCTTTTTACATCTCTAATTGAAGCTATTATAACTTCCTTATGTAGTTCTGGGTATATTTCTTCTAGTTCTCTTTGCAATTCATAAGCATTATTTTCATATATATCTAAAATTAATAATTTTTTAGGATTAAATTTAGCTAATTGTCTGCATATTTCTGATCCAATTGAACCACCACCACCAGTTACCAACACAATCTTATCCTTAACGTATTTATTTATAACATTATTATTTAATTTTATAGGCTCTCTTCCTAACAAATCTTCGATATTAACATCTCTTATTTTGCTAATGTTTACTTCTTCATTAATTATTTCATAAATACCTGGTATAGTTTTTAATTTGCACTTTGTTTCTTTACAAATTGATATTATTTCTTTTTTAGTACCAAAATCAGTAGATGGAATAGCCATTATTATTTCTTCTACATTCTTTTCTTTACAAATTTTCGCAATACTACTTCTTCCACCTAAAACTTTTATACCATTTATAACTTTTCCATGTTTATCAGTATCATCATCTATAAATCCAGTCACTTTATATTTAAATTCATTATGTTTCTTTATTTCCTTTAAAAGAAGAACTCCTGCATCTCCCGCTCCTATTATTAATACATTTTTTTCATGTTCACCACTAGTAGTAATTTTTTTACTATCTTCAAAAACTCTATATATAAATCTAACTCCTCCTAAAGCAACTACTGATAGCAACCAAAAAATTATATGCACAGTAAAAGGGAATCTATAATATGCACTTTCATAAATTTTATATGTTACAAAATAGTTATATAACATAATTACAACATTTGAAAGCGTTATAGAATATACAATTGAAATCAATTCCTCTACAGAAGCATATTTCCAAACTTTATTATATAATTTAAAAACATTATTAAAAAATAAAGTAATTATTACAACAGGTATAATAGAAAATAGGAAAAAATCCATATACTCTTTAGATATTGAAAAATCTAGTCTTAATAATAGGGCTAAATACAACGATACTATTATTAGAACTATATCATATAAAATAAATTTTTTATCTTTCGGCATCTCTTCACTTCCCTCATGAATAATTAATTATTGTTCAACTCTCTTTTACAATTTTACATCATTTTAAAAATTATTCAACTTATTTATTGTAATAAAATACTAATATAAGCGTTTATTTTTTATATTTAATAATTTTTTTACAGTTTATTTATAGTTTATAAATTTATTGACCAATATAATAATTTTACTATAAATTTTCCTTTTATGTAAGAGAACAAAAGTACATATTCATAAAAAAAAGACTCTCACAAAGAAAGTCTTAATTAATATTTATTTCCTAAAAGTTTCATTTTTAACTCTTCAACACATTTAACTATATTAACTTTTAGCACCAATTTGGCATGCTCTTCTATATAAATAGAATTTGGAACAGAAACTAACATACACACTGCAGCTCCAAATTTCCTAATTAATATCACATCATAATTGTTATCTTTATATTTTTTATAATTGTTACTTAGTGTTGTTAAAATATTTTTTCCTTCTTCTAACCCTACTTCACCTGATTTCATAAATACTTCTAATACATACATAAACAATATTTTTTCAAAAGAAAATATCTGTTCATTTTCATAAATACTTAAATATATATTAATGGTCATCTCTGTAACTATGTTTCTTTCTATTACTTCATCTTTTCTTAGGAATATCTGTTCCAAATTTGGTGCAAACATATTTGCAATTTCATCTAAAGACAAATCATCTTTCATATTTTTAATTTTATTTATTCTATCTAATATCTTATCTTTTGGGAAAAATGTTTCCTGTCCTGTAAAGGATGACTTCTTTATAAACCACTCTTCAGGTATAAGTTTCTTACGTTTCCATCTATACAACTGTCCATAAGATATACCTGTTATACTAAGCAATTCTTTTTTAGAAATTAGATTTTCCTCCATTTCATGCCTCCTTTCTTCTTTAAGCATTTATACTTACTATCTTACTTAATTGTCCACAGACATTTATATCTTGTCAACCCTTTATATATTCTCTCAACTTTCCCAGTAAAGAAATATTGTCTAGCAGAAGGAAATTATATACTGTGTAAGAAACATTTAATAGCAATTAAGAATTAATATATTTAATGTGTTCCTAATATTCCCTTGCTTCTACATTTTTTGTCTATTTTCATAAATATAAAGTTACCCAAAATACATAATACTATCATAGCCACACAAAGAATAATAAATTCTTTTCTTAAATTAAATATTGGTTTTTGATTTATTAATATCGCTCTAGTACTATCATATATATAAGTAATTGGAATTATTAAAGATACAAAAATAAACCCTCTTGGCATAACTTTTATTGGGAAAAAGCTTCCTGAAAACCCCATAATAGCTGAATTTGTTAAATCTATTATAGGATTTGCATCTTTAGCAATCAAAACCAATCCTGCAATAATCATACCTAACCCCATCATTCCAATTATACCTGGAATTAAAAATAGAATAGCTTTTAATATTTGACCATTTATTGTAAATCCAAAAACAAAATGACACACTATCCCTGTTATTATTACCTCTACAGTAGTAGCACAAAAATAAAATACACTCTTACTTACCAAAAGAGTTATTCTACTTACTGGTGCACTCCAATTAGATTCTAAAACTCCCTGACGCATTTCCTCTTTTAAAGAAAATCCTAATGCCCAAAATACTGTACTTACATAAGCAGATATAATATATCCTACAACTAGAAATCCCATAAAATCTGAATTACCAGTGTACTGCTGAAAACCTGTCATTTTCCCATCAACACTAAAACTTTTACCCATAAAATAAAATGGTGTAAGCCATATAAGTGGTTCAAAAAAAGTTAATATTACATTCATTGGATATCTAAAATATATTTTCATACTAATCAAAAATCGTGCTCTATAAATATTTAATTTGTTTAATATCTTTTCTTTCATATTCACACCCCCTAATATCTTCCTAATGCGCCTTGATTTTTTACACGTTTTTCAGTGTACATAAATGCCACTCTTCCAAGTATAAGAAGAATAATTCCTTCTATAAGACAAAGTAAGATATTATATGATGCTTCATATACACTTTGGCCATTTACCATAATTTGCCTTGCCGCTGAAATTCCATAAGTAAATGGCAGCGTCTTAGCTAAATTTTGCATCCAAATAGGCATTATAGCTATAGGAAATGTTATTCCACATAACATCATCATTATTCCTCTAACCAGTTGAACTGCTGCACCTGTCTCTTTTGCCCAAAGAACAAGACTTGCAAAAATACTTCCAAGTCCATATACTCCTGGAAACATAACTATAAATATCAATCCCCAATATAATACATTTCCTGTAAAATTAATTCCATATATAAATCTATACTCTAACATAGAAATTATAATAATTAGAATTGATTTAAGTATATCTACTAATCCAGCTCCAATTAAAAAATCAAATTTATTTATAGGACATAACCAATTAGATTCTAAAGTACCCAGCATTTGTTCGTCTCTTAAATAGGTTCCAAAATTCCACATTGTTATATTTACCCACTGCCATGCCATAGTTCCAACCACAATATATGCAACAAAATTATTTGTCCCTGCAGCAGCATTAAATGTAGCAAGTCCTGCCCCGTCTGGTCCTGCAAATCCCACTGCACTCATTATATATATAAGAGGGAAAATAAGAGGCCATATTATTAATTGAATTACCCAAGTAGGATATCTAACCATAATAGTAAATTGTCTTCTCATTACTGCTAAAATAGTTCTAATTCGACTCATAATATCACCTACTCTCTCAAACTCTTGCCTGTTAAATGTATAAATACATCTTCCAGAGAAGGTTCTTTAACATTAATACTCAAAACTTTGGAATTATTAGCTGCAATACAATCTAGAATTTTTTGTATTAAAACATCCCCATCATTATGATGTATCGTTACAATATATCTACGTCTTTCTGAATCATATCTATTTATTACATTTTCTACATCTTTAACTTTTTTAATTTGTTCTAAAAGAGTATCATTGAATTTATTAAGCTCAATTTTTAATGACTTTACTTCATTTAAACTATTTTTTAAATTTTTTGGAGTATCTAATGCTATTATCTTACCATTATCTATAATTGCAATTCTATCACTTAAAAAATCTGCCTCTTCCATATAATGTGTAGTCAAAAGTACTGTTCTACCTTCCTTTTTTATATCTAAAATTATTTCTCTTAAATTAATAGCTGCCTGTGGATCAAGTCCTAATGTAGGCTCATCTAAAAGTACTACAGGAGCATTGGGAATAAGTGCCTTACCTAACGCAACTTTCTGTTTCATTCCTGTTGAAAATTTTTCTACAAGTTCATCAGCTTTTTTAGTAAGTCCTAATCTTTCTAATACTTGATTTGTTCTTTGTTTTGCTTCTTTTTTACTACATCCATAAAGAGAAGCAAAATACTCTAAATTTTCTCTAGCTGTAAGCTTCCAATATATACTTCTATCTCCTGCCAATACTGTTCCAATATGCTTTAAAGCTTTCAGTGGATATTTATCCACATCTTTACCTATTACTTTTATACTTCCTGAAGTTGGTCTTAATAAACCTGTAATCATTTTTATAGTTGTAGTTTTTCCTGCTCCATTTGGTCCTAAAAGTCCGAATATTTCACCTTTGTATATATCAAAATTAACCCCATCTACTGCTTTAAATTCCTTTTTTTCAGTCTTCTTAAATAATCTTTTATTCTTACTTATAAAATATTTCTTTAAATCTTTAACCTCAACTGCCTTTTCCATTTTATTTCCCCCTTTTCATTTAGAAAAACCTATTTTTATATTCTTTTTACTTTTGCTACTTTTGAATCCTGTGCTGCATCAAAACTATCCCTATATTCTACACATTGAATTTCACATTCTGGTCCTAATACAATATTATTACCCCTAACTACTTCTGCTTCTGTATATTCTAAATAAATGTCGTCCCCTTCTATTACTTCACATTCAAGTTTTCCCCTACGACCTGATGATAAATTAAACAATCTGCTAACAAAAGATTCATTTATCCTTCTTATTTCTATTTTCTCTCCTCCTATTTCCTTAACATTACAACGTCTTTTCATTTCAATGTTTATTTGACCTGCATTTAAAAGGCCTTCAATATCAAAACATCCTTTTAAATTTAATATTTCTGCTTCACAATTTTTCTTTATATCTAATGCCCCTGAAATTTTTATGATATCACCATATAAATCTCCATCTATATCTACAGCTCCTGCCATATTAACATTTTTACATTTTAATGTACCATTTATATCTACTGCTCCCTTTCCATCTATATCTTCACCTTCTATGTTTCCATTAACCTCAAAAGCTCCACTAGCTTTTATTATTTTTGACTGTAAATTTCCATGTACTTCCCCTGAACCTGCAACCTTAAACATATTACATTCCATGTCTCCATTAATCTCTCCTGCACCTGATATAGTAACCTCATTATATTTTCCTCCTGTGCTTTCACCTGCTCCAGTAATTTTTAAATTTGTTTCATTATTTTCCATTATCCATCCTCCTTTTAAATTTTATCTAACAAATATCCATGTAATTCTTAAATTTCCCATATTTCATTATATTCATGTAACATAACATTGTTACGCTTAAAATGCAAAAAAATAATAATATTTAATATCAATTAAGGACTAATAATTAAAACTGTATTTCATCTACGAAAGTTGAATATATAACTAATAAAAATTTAACATTCTCAGTTACATGCTAATTATTTTCTTAATACTTGCGTTAAAAATTAAATTTTTGATGTTTCACCCAAAGTAAAAGTTTTAATTTTTTTTAAATTATTTATATACAATAAATAATTTAAATATTAAATATCTATTTCTTAACTACAAAACAATTGTAACATAACATTGTTATATTGTAAACTGTTTTTGTAATAAAAAATTTCTAAACTTGAAATAAAATTTTTACCCTACCAAAACTTAGAAGTCCTTATTTCCCCTCTTACCAGCACTAGAATATTACTAAATGATATTTTATGTAAAAAACCATTTTAGCAAACACTTAGTAATTCTTATTCTAAAAATTTACAGTGTATTACATAACATTCTTATATTATAAAATACAAAGTACAAAGAATAGAGAAGAAGTAATAAAAAAGCTCCTAAACTTGAGATAGAATTTTTATTCTATCTCAAGTTTTAGGAACTTTTATTTAACCTCTTACCAGTACTAGTATACTGCTTAACGTAGATAAATGATATTTTGCGTAAAAACCATTTTAACAAATAATTAGTAATTCTTATCCTGAAAATTTACAGTATATTGACAAAATAAGACTTATTGTCTGTGGTAAATATCTATATAGTGTATGTGATATCATTGGAACTTGTTACTGAAGTGACACTATTCTGAGCATTATATA
Source organism: Haloimpatiens myeolchijeotgali (assembly GCF_042688525.2). Taxonomy (GTDB): domain Bacteria; phylum Bacillota; class Clostridia; order Clostridiales; family Clostridiaceae; genus Haloimpatiens. Next base: position 1,069,466 of record NZ_JBHWAB010000001.1, on the reverse strand, counting down.
AATATTTACATTGGAGGCTCTTCATATTATCAGTAAATAAAAGAGTGTAGGATTAAAGAATTCTTTAATAACAATTAATAATTAACTCAACTTTCGCAGTAAAAAAATACTGCTTAGCGAAGGGAAATGATATCTTGCGTAAGAAACATTTGAACAAAGTTTACAAGTTCTTAGCAAGATATCATTTCCCGGAGCGGCTGAATTTCATCTGCGAAAGTTACGTCCTGTTCTTATACCTCTTTTTATTTACTGGCTGTGCATACACTTATGGCAAAATACTATTCATTGACGTTTAGCATTTTTTCAAGTTGAAGCACAACTTCATCATTGGCATCTATCTCTTTTGCAAGTTTAAGATGAACCTTTGCCTGTTTTATATCCTTTATATTTAAATAACACATTACTAAATTAGTACAAATCTCAATAGAACCTGTATATTGAAAAGCACTTCTAAAATATGATATTGCTTTTTCAAATTCACCAATTGCAGCATAATTTATACCAAGTTCATTTATAACTTCTACAACTGCATTATCAATAGCTAGCGCTTCATTTAAATAATAAATAGCTTTTTCAGGATTCTGTAAATTTCTATAAGCTACTGCAATATAATAATATATTTCAGCATTATCTCCCAAATCATCAATTAATGGTATCAAAAGTTTTAATGCATCATCAGGATCTTCACATACAAGATCTTTTCCCTTATCATAATCATTTACTATCTTTAATGATGTTTTAAATTCACTTACTTCCTTTGTCTCTTCCCCACCTTTAGATAAATAAGTATTTATACAAAATAAAGCTTTTTGAAAATCTCCTTCATCTTTTAGTACTAGTGCCTCATAAAAATATGGTTCTGGAAAATCCTCAAATTGTTTTGCTTTTTCTATTATTTCTAACGCTTCATCCTTATACATTTTACTTTTTATTCTTAATTTATCACAAAGAAGAAACATTTTTAAGTAATTTTCTTTGGTTATTTCTATATAAGTTAACCCCTTAAGCAAAATATATGCATCTTCATAACATTTCTTTTTAACTTCTTTAGCTATTCTTCCTTTTATATATTGATCAGCTTCAATAGTATTTAAAATCATTGTTTTATAATATTCATTATATTTAAAATTACTATCTGCTCCCAATACATAATACATTCCTTCAACAAAAAAACCTATTGGAATTTTTTGTAAAAAGTCACCTTTTTTTACTCTTTCAGCTAAATCTTCTGCAGCTACTGGCATATATATGTCTTCTTTTAACTCAATATTAAATATATCTTTTAATTTTTCTTTTTTTATGTTTAAAAAAAGCATTTTAGATAATTTTTCTGCATAATACGTTTTAATATCCATTCTTAATCACCTCATTAGAACTTATTAATCTAATTTTGTACAACAAAACATCTATTTTATATCTTAAAGTAAACTTTCCAAATTGTAAAGAAAAACTCCATGTTTCCATGGAGTTCTAAATTAGCTTTCTAAAGCTTCATTAACTAAATTCATAACTGATTTCTTAAATATTCCCATATTTTTATTAGAATTTTCCAAACTATTTCCAATAACTGATAAATAAATTTTTATCTTAGGCTCTGTTCCTGAAGGTCTTACAACAAACCAAGAACCATCACCTAAAACAAATTTTAAAACGTTAGATTTAGGTAAGTTTATAATCTTTTCATCTATGTTACTAATATCTTTTTCTATACTAGATTTATAATCATACTTTTTTTGTATTGGTATTTCATTTATACTTGCTTTCATACAATGCCTCAAATGTTCCATTGCATTAAATATTTTTTCTTGTCCTTCTTTGCCTTTAAGGGTAATAGAAACTAGCTCTTCTTTATAAAATCCATATTTTTCATATAATTCTACTAAAGCTTCATATAAATTCATACCCTTAGTTTTATAATATAATGCCATCTCACATATAAGAGTAGCAGCTATTACAGCATCTTTATCTCTAACAAATTCACCAGCAAGATATCCAAAACTTTCTTCAAATCCAAATAAATATTTTTTGTTAATTTCTTTTTCTTTATTAAATTCTTTTATTTTCTCTCCTATATATTTAAATCCAGTAAGAACATCCATAATTTCAGTTTCATATTCTTGTGCTATTTTCCTAACCATTTCTGTAGTTACTATAGTTTTTATTACAACACCATTTTTAGGAAGTTCCTTCTTTTCATTTAATGAAGATAATATATAATGAGTCAATAATATTCCTGTCTGATTTCCTGAAAGCACTCTAAAATTTCCTTCTTTACCTTTAACTACTACACCAATTCTATCACAATCTGGGTCTGTACCAAATATCAAATCAGGTTCTATTTCTTTTGCCATTTCAATTGCTATATCAAATACTTTTGGTTCCTCTGGATTAGGATACTCCGCTGTTGGAAAATTACCATCTGGTTTTTCTTGTTCTTTAACAACATGAACATTTTCATACCCTAATTCCCTTAAAACTCTTCTTACAGGTTTATTTCCACTACCATGAATAGGTGTATAAATAATTTTCAAATCTTTAGCTTTTTCTTTTACTAAATCTTTTCTTATTGTAAGTTTCTTAACCTTTTCTATATAAACCTTATCTACCTCTTCGCCAATAATATTTAATAATTTCTTTTTCTGTGCTTCATTAAGGTCTATAGTTTTAATTTGTGAAAAATCATCAATCTTATCTATATATGAAGTTATTTTTTTAGCAGCCTCACCTGTTATTTGTCCACCATCTTTACCATAAACTTTATATCCATTATACTCTTTAGGATTATGAGAAGCTGTTATTACAATCCCACCCTTACTTTCTAACTCTCTAACAGTAAAAGATAACATAGGAGTAGGTCTTAGGCTTTCAAATAAATTAACTGTAATACCGTTAGCACATAAAGTTCTCGCAGCAGCTTTAGCAAACTCTTCAGACATATTTCTAGAATCATACGCAATACTTACTGATATATTTTCACCCTTATACTCATCTTTTAAATATCGTGCTAACCCTTCTGTAGCTTTCCCTACAGTGTATACATTCATTCTATTACTTCCTGCACCAATTATACCTCTAAGTCCGCCTGTACCAAAAACTAACTCTTTATAAAATCTATCTTCTATTTCCTCTTTATCCTTAATATTTGATAATTCACATTTAGTTTTTTCATCAATTAATTGAGAATTAATCCATGCATCATATTTTTCTTTAAATGTCATTTTCATCCCCCTTTTGATTCTATTTATGTAATATATTTATATAACAAATATATTATACTACAAATACATTATTTGTAGTATATGCATATAAAATCAAAAGCATATATTACCAAAAGAACATTTAACTTTACTAAAAATTTCTAAATTTTATTCAAATATCTTTTAGTCAATATATGCTTCTATGTGTTTTCTTAAGACACTAAATTACCCCTGTTCCTCTACAACATTTTTTTCATCTTCATTATCTTCATCAAACTTTTGAGTATTTCCTTCAGTAACTGAAACTATTACAGTATCTAGAGCATCCGCTAATATTATTTCATCTGAAAATTCAACATCACTTACTCTCATAACATCTCCTATTTCAAGTGAAGAAAGATCTATATCAATAGATTTTGGTAAATTTTCTGCATTACACTGAACTTTTAAACTATTTCTTTCCTTTTGTAAAATTCCACCTTTTTTACTTATTAAACGTTCTCCATTAAAATTAATAGGAACTTCTGTTTGTACTGTTCTACCCTTATCTATTTCTTGAAGATCTATATGTATAACCTTATGTCTCACTGGCTCTCTTTGAACTTCTTTTATAATTGCTTTTACATTGCTACCTTGTAAATCCAAATCGATAATTCCATGTTCTCCTACATCATTTATATGTTTATTTAATTCCAACTCACCTACTTCAAATAAATAATTTCCTATTTCTTTTCCATAGAGTATACCTGGAATTAATCCTTTTTTTCTTTCTCTTTTTACATAATTACATTTTGAAAAATTTCTTTTATTTATAACTAAGTTTTCCATAATTATCCCTCCTATCTAGTTATTATTAACAGTAACTTATAATAATATTCAACAGTAATGAAAATACTAAATTTAAAATAATTACGTATGAAAAAAAACTTTTAATATAGATAAAATTTTTATTGCATTTAAATATCATTTAACTTATAATGATATTGTTTTAGTATAATAGCTTATATATTATAGAGGAAAATAGAGTATTCCTAAGAAAGAAGGTGTTAATTAAAGTGTATAAACTTAATCAAAACGAGACTCCATTATTTGATGCTTTAATGGAATATGTAAATAGAGAAACACTACCTTTTCATGTACCTGGACATAAAAAAGGTAATGGAATGGATGAAACTTTTAAAGATTTTATAGGTCCAAATGCTTTTAAAATCGATGTAACAGTTTTTAAATTAGTTGATAGTCTTCATCATCCCAAAGGACCAATCAAAAAAGCTCAAGAATTAGCTGCTGATGCATATGGTTCAAAAACTGCTTTTTATTCAATTCATGGTACCTCAGGGGCAATACAATCAATGATTCTTTCAGTTGTAGGTGCTGGTGATAAAATAATAATCCCTAGAAATATTCATAAATCAGTAACCTCAGGTATAATTCTAAGTGGTGCAGAACCTGTGTACATGCAACCTGAAATAGATAAGGATTTAGGTATAGCTCATGGAGTTTCTCCTAAAACTGTAGAAGAAACTTTAAAAGCAAATCCTGATGCTAAAGCAGTTTTGATAATAAATCCAACATATTATGGAGTAGCTACAAATATCAAAAAAATAGCTGAAATAGTTCACAACTATGATATTCCTCTTATAGTAGATGAAGCTCATGGTCCACACTTAGGATTTAATGATAAATTACCTGTATCAGCTATAGAAGCCGGTGCAGATATGTGTTCTCAAAGTACTCACAAGATAATTGGTGCTTTAACTCAATGTTCACTACTTCATGTAAATTCAGATAGAATAGATACTAGAAGAGTACAACAAGTATTGAACCTTTTACATACAACATCACCTTCTTACATTTTAATGGCTTCATTAGATTGTGCTAGACGACAGATAGCACTAAATGGAAAAGAACTTTTAGATAAAGCTATTGGACTAGCTGATTATGTAAGAGAAGAAATAAATAAAATACCTGGATTTAAATGTTTTGGAAAAGAAATTTTAGGTACTCCTGGTGCATATGCTTTTGATTCAACTAAAATAACAATTACTTGTAAGGATTTAGGTATAACAGGATATGAATTAGATACACTACTTGCAGATAGATATCACATTCAAATGGAATTATCAGATTTTTATAACACTCTTGCTGTTGGTTCATTTGGTGATACAAAGGAAGGTATGGTCAAACTTATAACTGCTCTTAAAGAAATTAGTTTAGAATATTACAGTAAAAACAATAAAAAAATATGTTTCCCTGATATACCAGAAATCCCTGAACAAATTCTAATACCAAGAGAAGCATTCAATAGTGAAAAAACTTGTGTTTCTATACAGGATAGTATTGGAAAAATAAGTGGAGAATTTCTTCTTGCTTATCCACCAGGAATACCAATACTTTGTCCAGGTGAAAAAATAACAAAAGAAATAGTTGACTATGTGAATGAATTAAAAAAAGCTGGACTATTTGTTCAAGGTACTGAAGATCCTGATGTTGAAAATATAAAAATTGTAAAAAAAGAAGACGCTGTATATATAGATGTAACTTAATTTATTTCCAAGTTAATAAATATAAACTTCAACAGATGATCAAGGATATAGAAATAAATTATAAATATTAAAGTTCAAATAACAAATATTGATTTTCAAAACTTACTTTTGAAAATCTTCCTTATTTATACTTTTTACTTTCTTATTTATACTTTACCCAACTTTCGCAGTAAAAAATACTGCTTAGCGAAAGTAAATGATATATTGCGTAAGAAACTTTTAACAACAATTAAATTAGTTATTTTGCCCTAAGGCAAAATTTCCTTAATTATTAATTATTCATTATTAACTATTAATTTTCTTTAAAGCAAATGGTTTCTGAGCAAGATATCATTTCCGGTAGCGGCTATTTTTCACCTGCGAAAGTTGAATACTTTCCTATTTGTTTCGTATTAGTTTCATATTATATTCTATATTTCTTTTTTCTGCATTTTTTAAAAACTTAGTATATTGATTTTCTGTCATATGTAAAACTTGATTATATGTATTTAAAATTTTAATAAAATATCCCATTACATAAATAGTTTTAAAAAGTAATAGAGATTTCTTTTGTCTAAGTGTTAGTGAATATATTCTTCTATTCTTCTCTGCAGCTTTTTTTACAGCACTGTAATATTTTTCTCCTCTAAATATACTCTTAACTTTTTTAAAATTCAAAACCAAAGCTTGTTTATAATGTTCATAAATTTTATCAAGAACACTTTCATTGAAAATAACATTATCATTCTTCATTTTGTTTACTAAATTAACTACTTCGCTTAACTTTTCATTATTCTGTTTACGCATTTGTGGAACCTGTTTAACAATTCCCTTAACTTCTTTAGCTCCCTCTACTTTTTTTAGAACTAAAATCTCTAATCCTTTCATAGCCTCTTCAAAAGTTTTGTCATCTTGAGCTTCTTTAACTGAACTTTGTTGTGCTTTAAAAACACTCATCCTATTATCTTCATCAAAAAAAATTTCGTGGTAATAACTTAACTTAACAAGTTGATTTTGAATTGATCTTTTATCTATAATCTCACCATTTTCACCTATAAATAAAAATTCTGTTTCTCCTATAAACTTTGATAGAATTTTCTTTTCAAAAATTACTTTTCTATATTTTTTTTCATTATATTCAATAAAATCAGAGATCTTTGCTACTTCACTTTTTTTCACATAAGGATTAATTATGCTTTTTAATTCTGATGGTACTTCACTATATATAGACATATTACCCCTCCCTCTTTCTACCTATTAATTATAACAAAAAACTAAAAATTAATGCACTACTATTAAAAATTTTTACATAATAATTGAATATCCTAGCAATATTAAAATTTTTTTTACATATATATTACAATAAGGTTGATTTTTGCTTTAGCAAAAATCTTAAATTATATATTAGTTATTTTGCCCTAAGGCAAAATTTCCTTAATTATTAATTATTCATTATTAACTATTAATTATCTTTGAAATGAAAGGTTTCTAAGCAAGATATCATTTCCCGTAGCGGCTGTTTTTTACCTGCGAAAGTTGAGTTAATAATATTTAAGATGGAGGTAAAAATGTTTTATTTAAACGAAAATTATCATGTAATTCGAACCTCAAATAACATATTTTATCAATTTCATATTGATAAACATAAAAAAATAATAGTAGAAAAATATAAAAATAACATACTACAATCATCAATACCTCTTGAAAAACATGTTGTTACTTATTCATTAGATATTGATGAAAATAACATAATACATTTTATCTATATGGATACTGACGGAACATTAAAGTATACTTCATACTCAATTAATAATCTAGATAATAATCACAATCATACTGATATATTTTATATGAATACTAAAAATTTTAACCTATACTTTTTAAAATTAAAAATACTTTCTAATAAACCTCATGTTTTCTATGCTACTAAAATGAAATTGAAAAAAACTAAATTTAGTATTTATCATAGTTATATAAAAAACACCAAATGGACAAACAATATACTGGACTATATTGAAACTAAGTCATTACCCAAACCATATATAATTGATACTTATAAACATAATATATATATTTTTTATTCTCCAAATAATTCAAGTAACTATTGTATAAAACAATTCTCTCCAGATAATAATATATGGAAACCTATTGATAATAATATATGTATTGATGATTTCAATAATTTACGTTTTCTAATTACTAAAACTGGTGTAGCTTATATATGCTATAATTCTTCAAAAAATAAAAATCTACAATTATTTATTAGATATAAAGACTTAACTAAATCTAATTCAGTGTGGTCTAAAGACATTCTAGTATCAAATAATGATGATAATGCTTTTTATCCATCATTAATATCTCAAGACAATTCTATATCAGTATTTTGGTATAATGGAAGTTCTATAATTTATAAAAACTCTGATGAAAAAAATCATACATTTTCTAATAATAAATCATTAAATTTTGAAAAAGGTAATATAATAAATCTAACATATTTAAGTAACCATTCAGAAGACATAAATATACGATCTACTTCTGTATTCACTAATTGTTGTTCACAACCATTTATACCTGCATATTCTCAAACTAAATCAATCACAAATTCAACTAAAAACTTAACTACAAATTTAAATACTACCTCAAAAAAAGATAATATTAAAAATAATATTCCTTCTAATCAAGAAAATACTTTTTCAAAAAGTTGTATAAAGGAGAAGAAAAATACTATCATTCATAATGATAAAAATAAGAGTATAACAAAGCAAAATAATAAAAATATAATAAATTCAACCAATAAAAACATATCTAGCAATAACATGAATAAACAATTAACTTATAAAAACATAAATAACAAAAATAAAAAAATTGATGATAAAAGCACTAATATAAATGATTTAAATAACAAAACAAATGGAAAAAAAATATATACAAATGAGTCCAACTATAATATTACTGATAAAGTACTATACATAAAAAAATTAGAAAAAACTATACAAACTTTGAATAATTCAATAAAAAATCTTAATGAAGAAAACAGCGATTTACAAAAGAAAATATCAACATTGACTGAACAAATTGAAGAATCAAAATGTAACATAAATATATTAAATAAACAATTAAATATGACTTTAAAAAAATATACTTATTTATTAGATCTTTATGATTATGAAATAAATTATTTAAATTACTTAAAAAAATCTTGTGAATCTCCACTTAAATAAACCTCATGCTTCAAACATGAGGTTTATTTATTTTAAATATGAATCCTTAATGGATTATTAAGTATATTGGAAAAATGAATTTATTAATAGATTCATTCAAAACATACATTGTAGTATGATGTACTTATAACAAAATTATTTATATATTGTAATACTTTATTCTTCCTCTTCAGTTAATATAGCTTTATCACAAAATAAATCATCCATCTTTTGAGGAGGATAAAACTCTGGAATTTCCCTTTCCATAAATTCCTTACATGGATCTTCAGTACAAGGACATTCTGGAGGTGCTGGACAATAACCGTAGCATGGTATTAATAACTGTACAATAAGTTCACATTTAACTATTATAAACAATCCTAATGTAATGCATAAATATACTCCGTCCGGACATTCACTGCAGCAATCCCCGTTTGGAACAGTACAGATAACAGAATCTAAGCAGTCAGCTATTACTTCAAGTTTTATTAATTCTTCTTCCAAGTCATTAGCACATTCACAATCTTTACTAATAGAAATTTGAGCAATTGGGTCAGGACAATAAAACTTAGGAATTGTTATACTTTTTGTAACTGTATAAGTTAATGTTTCAACTGTAGAATTAACTTCTACATCCACTTCAAATGTTACAGTAAAATTAACATTTACACGTTTATAACCAGGCTCACCTTGTACAGGACATTTTGAAACTGAATTAATTTTTACATCAAAATTTTTACAACAGCCAACCTTCTTAACATCTGAAGGATCTGTAGCTCCTGGTATTAATACACAAAGTTGTTCACAATCATCTGTTGGTTTTAAACATTTTTTTATTAAGCATTGATCAAAAATCTTTGGTACCTGGATACAACATAACTCACATGGATCTGGAAGACATCCTTGCCTATTTACAAACCCTGGACGTGGTATAAAATCTTTTGGATTGATAGCCATAAAATAGCCTCCTTATTTTTTACTCACTTATATAATATGCATGTGTTTACAATGTGTGAAAAAATAATTCTATTTTCCCTAATATTTTTTCAATCATATATCTTGGTATCAAATAATATAATTTTATAAAGGTAGGTGAAAAAGATGAATAACTGTAAATCATGCATTTTGAAAATTGATTCGAATAATACTTGGAAATTCTTTATTGATGAAAATAAAAGTTTAATATATTCTAATAATTACGGTGAAGAAAAACTTGAAGAAAATGTTTTAGAATTTGATGTTAATATAAAAAATCATGAAAACACTATACAAATTATATACATCACTGAAAATGGGAAACTGCAATATGGTGAATATAAAAAATCTTGGTCTATGCAAACTCTTTATGATTATAGTGATAAAAATATTGTTATTAAAGAAATTAAATTCTATAACATAAGAGAATATGTGCACATATTTTTTATACTTCAGACTAAATCTAAAGGTACTGCTACTCTATTTCAATACGTTTGGAATGGTAAAAAATTCTATACAAATAATATTTGTTCACTAAATCTTATTGAAAACACAAATGAACATTATCAAATAGAAATATTAAATAACCAAATTATAAATATATTTTTCTTAAACATTGAACTTAGTGAAATAACCTTAAATACATGTAAATATACACATAGAAGTTGGAGTTATCCTACAAAATTATATAGATTAAATGGAAATAACATAAACTTTTCCACTTTATATCATAAAAATCAAATTCATATACTAAATCTATCTGAAGAAAATTCTATATATTCACTAGAACATGTAGTTATTAATACAGATATGAGTATGCAAAGTTCAAAAGTTTTCGAAAGTAAAGAAGTTATAGATAATCCTACTTTAATAGTACAAAATAATATACTTTATACAATGTGGATAAATAATAACAATATTTTATACTCCTCATACATGAATAAATGGTCACAAAAAAACTTAATAGATACCGTTAATACTAATATTATTTTATGTAAATATTTATATAAACCAAATGAATATAGCTTAATAAAATCAATCAATGTACTTTATGATATTTCACAAAATACAATATACTCTCCTAATAACTCTTTAAACTGCAATACAAACTATACTTCAAATATATCTGATAAAAAGTCATATAGTGATTCTGATAAAAAAAATATTAAATTGCAAACCCTTTTAAATGAACTTTCAAACTTAAAAGTAATAAACCAAAAACTAAAAAACAAATTACATTCTATTAAAATTCAACTTGCTGAAAAAGAAAAAATATCATCACAATCTGATAATTATTTAAATCAAATTCTCATACAAAAAAAGAGATTAGAAAAAAAATATAATGATCTATTGAAAAACCAACATAATACCGAAAAAAATATATCTTCTATACAAAATGAACTTCAAGCAAAACAGGAAAAAGAAAAAAATTATGAAGAAAAAATATCAAAATTATCAAAAGTAAATGAAGAACTAAAAAATAAAATTCAACAATCGTCTGGTAATAATGAACAACTTAAAACATTACAAAATAAAATAACTGAGTACAAAAATATAATAAAAGAATTAAAATCTGCGAATGAAAGTTTAAAATCAAACTATTCCTCAATAACAGTAGAATTTAAACGTAATATTCAAAAACTATCAAAACAAAATAAAGAACTAAAAAATAAAATCCAAATATTAAATAACAGTAATAAAAAATTCAAAATGAATCAAAACGAAAAAGCAGAATTTGAAAAAATAATAGAAGAACTCCATTCAGAAAACCAAAAATTAAAATTAGACCATAGCAAAATGATGGAATTTAAATATACAGTAGATGAATTATCTAAAGAAAAAGAAAATATTATATTACAATACAGTTCCTACATTAAAAATTTACAATCAGAACTTTTGAAAAATGAAACTGAGAAAAATTCACTTCAAAAAGAATTAGAAAATGAAAAGAATAAAAGCTTTATAAAAAAATTTTTAAAAACAAAGTAAACGAGCAGCCTTCATGACTGCTCAAAACATGCTGATTATCTATTCATTTTCTTCTTTCTTTTCTTCTGCCTCTTTTTTGATTTTTCTGCCAATTTTTTTCTTTCATCCATCAATTCATCTACTTTTATAAATCGTTTTTCTTTATTTTCTAATTCTGCCATATAATAATATGGTACTTCTAATTCAATACTTGTAATCTTACATGTAGAGATAGCTATATCATCATCTAATATAACTATTCCATCAGAAACCTTAGTAATTTCTCCATAAGCACAATAATAACCTTGGAAACAAATCCATACGTTTAATCCACAATAACATCCTAATTGATTTCTAGTAGGTTTTTCACAGCATTTACAGAAACCTTTTTTAGACTTACATTCATTTTCTAGTAAATCAGCATTTGAAATTTCTGGAGACCATATTGCTGAAATATGACAAATCGGAATTTTTACAATATATTTATAATCATAATAATCTTCCACTTTAATTGTAAGAATAGACTTATATACACATACAAAAGTAACAGTATACCACCAATTAGTGTATTCTATTCCACTATCAGTAATTACATCAATAGGACTTCCTGGTGTAAACTGTTTTAATAAATGTTCCATTGGTTTTACGCAGCAATCACAAAAATCGCAACATTCTTTTTTGTCATCACAACAATCATACTCGCATATACATATATCACAACAGTCATCACAGCATTTATCACAACAACATTTTTTACAGTGTAAATCTTTTAACTTATAGCAAAGTAATTCTTTTTCACATTTATTCATATTTTTACCTTCCCTTCCAAATAAATATACTTCAACATAGCTTTCCATTTCTGATTTATTATATGTTTGTACACTAAATTTTGTTAATGAAACCTTAATACTAAATTTTGTTGGTTACATCTCTAGATTTATTTCATATAATATAAAGATATTTTTTAAGTTAGGAGGCATATTTTGAATTCAAATAAAAAGTCAATTAAAATTGCATATTTAACTGAATGTAATGCAGCTAATAAACGCTGCTGGTCTGGTACAATTTATTACATGGCTAAAGCCCTTCAAAAACATTGTGGAGAAGTTTATCCTTTAGGTCCAGTATTAGTAGATGAATATTACACAGTAAATCTTTGGAAAGAAGCATCAAAAGCTTATCCAAACAAAGTTTATAATTGTTGGAATAATGTTTCTGCATCATTGCAATTTGGGAAAATCTTCTCAAAAAAACTTTCACAGTATCCTTTTGACATAATTTTTGCACCAATTGCATATAAAGAACTTGCTTTTATAAATACTGACATACCAATAATTTACTTATCAGATGCAACCTTCAATTTGCTGTTGAACTATCATCCTTTATATACAAACTTTATGGATATATCAATCTGTGAAGGAAACATGATTGAACAGCTTGCAATAAACAAATCAGACATATTACTTTATGCTACAAACTGGGCTGCTAACTCTGGAATCCAAGATTATCATGCACCCAAATCTAAAATACATGTAGTTCCATTTGGGGCTAATTTAGATTATGTTCCTTCACAAGAAGTAGTCTTAAATAAAAGGAAATCCAAAAAATGTAGACTTTTATTTATAGGAACTAATTGGGAAAGTAAAGGTGGGGACATAGCTTTTGAAACACTTTTATATTTAGAAAAATTAGGTGTAAAATCTCACTTAACCATTTGCGGATGTACTCCTCCCTACAAGTTGTTTCATGATAACATAACTATAATTCCTTTTTTAGATAAAAATAATAAACAAGACTTTAAAAGATTGTATGATCTATACTTAAATTCTGACTTTTTAATTCTTCCAACAAGAAATGAATGTTTTGGTATTGTTTTTGCTGAAGCCTGTGCTTTTGGTGTTCCTTGTATAACAACAAATACAGGAGGCGTTGCAGAAGTGGTTAGAAATTTTGAAAATGGTTTTACATTACCGCTTGAAGCTTCAGGACTAGAATATGCTAATACCATTTCAAAAATATATAAAGATGATGACTCTTACTATAATCTTATTAAATCTAGCAGAAAAACTTTTGAAGAAAAACTTAATTGGGATAGTTGGGCAAAATCAGTTAAAAATATAATAAACGAAACAATTAACAATATAAAAATAAATAATAAATAATTCAACTTTCGCAGGCGAAAAACAGTGGCTACGGGAAATGATATCTTGCTCAGAAACCTTTCACTTCAGTAACAAGTTCTAAACTTTACTCATATTGAAAAAAGATTTTTTAATTAATATTCCGTAGGAATCAGTAATTAAAAAATAACTTTTTTCAAATTCGTAAATCTAAGAACTTGTAAACTTTGTTCAAATGTTTCTTACGCAAGATATCATTTCCCTCCGTATTTGTTCTTTAAACTTTCTACTTTATACTTTGTTTTACTATTTATTTTATTATTAACATAAATTTTTAAGCTTTAGATGTACTAAAAAAAAGTCCTTATTTTCATCATAATTTTCATATGAAAACTCATTAAAGATTTTTTTGATTTCCTCTTTTATAAACATAAGCTTTAAATTAAAACATTTAGGCATTATAACAAAAATACTTGATTCTTCTTTTAAATATTCCTTTACACTAATGAACACTTTAATATAATAATTCAAATCAGTTTTATATTGAGTAATAATTATACAATCAAAAAATTTTTTATTAAACTTTTTCATTTGTTCTAATTGTCCTATTTTTATATCTGCAAAATGATTTGTATTTAATACAATCTTGGAATTTTCCTCTATACCATAGAGATTGCATTTCGAAACTGTATTTTTTATATCTAGTAATGTTCCTCCAGCACCACAACCTATTTGTAAAATATTCATCCTTTCTTTATTTGATTTCTCTATTATAGAAACTATCTTTTTTCTCATAATCATAAAGTAATTAGGATGTATCTTCCATTTTTCTATAAATTTATTTTTATTAATAGATAATATTTTTTGAAATTTTTCATTTTCAACTTCTAATAATGCTTCCTTATTACAATAAACAAATGTATCCTTACATAAAAATAATCTAAATCCTTGTCTTCTTGCCCTAAAACTATAATCATCATCTTCATAACTGTGTGGATTAAAAATTTCATCAAACAATCCTATTTTATTCATTGATGTTCTTTTTATAAGTACACAATAAAAAGTTAATCTTAACCTTTCTTTCCATTTATGAAAACAACTAATGTTATATTCCTCTGCAAAATCAATAATATCATTCATATTATTACATTTTACGTCTATAGATTGAAAATGAGGACAATAATTAAAAACAGGACTCACTATTCCTATATTTTTAGAACTATATAAGCACTTTTTTAAATTATATAACCAGTTAGGTGTAACATTTATATTACTTTTTAATAATACAATATCATCACCACAACATACTTTAATACCTTTATTATATGCCTTCGATAAGGAGACATCTTGAGTATTTAAAATTGTTTTTATATTTTCTTTCTCTCTTAACCACTCAACAGTTTCATAATTACAATTATTACATACAACTATTATTTCATATTCATATTGAGAAGTATATTTTTTTATACAATCTATACACTTTTTCATATAACTTAACCTATTATTACATATTATTATGATACTTGTTTTCATATTAACCCCTTCTTAATTAATAGCTACATTATATTTTATAACTAATAACAACTTAATATCACCTACTCTCTTATTCATTCTTAATTTTAATTTCTATCTGTTGTACCCTAATTTATATTCGTTTCATATTATAAAATGACAAGAATTATTTATACTCTAAAAAAACAAAGTGAAGGTGGTAAATATGAATCGAAAAAAAATAATAATATGTGTACCTAAAAATAAATGTTGTGAAGGAGCAGTAGGCCCTCAAGGTCCTACTGGTGACCCTGGCCCTCAAGGTCCTACCGGTGACCCTGGCCCTCAAGGTCCTACTGGTGACCCAGCAAATTTCTTTGCCGCTGCGTATATATGGAATTTTGACAAAAGAGATCTTCCAAAAGATATTCCTACCCCTATAATATTTAGTGCTGAAGGAATAACAACTTCATCCTCAATTATTGAGCATACTGCTAATACAGCAGAAATTATAATAAAAGAAACTGGTCTTTATGAAATCACTTACTATGTTGAACGCAATAATCAAAACGGTCAATTTTATTTATCTCTAAATCCAGGAGGTACTATATCCGAATCAACTTATGGTAGTGGTACTAGCGAGCAAATTGTTTACGGTCAGGCTATAATCAACATTACTACTGATCCTACAACTCTTACACTTGTATATGACGATAATAACCCAACAACACTTCCTACTGGTGATGGAGATGTAAATGCATCAATAATCATAAAAAAATTATCTTAATCTTTATATTTAACTTGTATAAACTATCTGCTGTGATAATATTTCAATCTACAGCAGGTAGCTTATTAAAATTTAGTAATTCAACTTTCGCAGGACAAAAATACTGCTTAGCGAAGGGAAATGATATATTGCGTAAGAAACATTTGAACAAAGTTTACAAGTTCTTAGTTTTACGAATTTGAAAAAAGTTATTTTTTAATTACTGATTCCTACGGAATATTAATTAAAAAATCTTTTTTCAATATGAGTAAAGCTTAGAACTTGTTACTGAAGTGAAAGGTTTCTGAGCAAGATATCATTTCCCGCAGCGGTTATTTTTCACCTGCGAAAGTTGAGTTAGTAAAAAATTTTATATGGAAGTGATTGTTTTGATAAGTATTAGTTTATGTATGATTGTTAAAAATGAAGAAGATACCCTATCCAATTGTTTAGAGTCTGTTAAAGATATAGTTGATGAAATAGTAATCGTTGATACAGGTTCTACAGATAATACAAAAGAAATAGCACAAAAATATACTGATAAAATATTTGATTTTAAATGGATAGATAATTTTGCATCTGCTAGAAATTACTCATTTAGTAAAGCCACAAAAGATTATATATTATGGTTAGATGCTGATGATATTTTACTGAACGAAGATAGAAAAAAATTTAAAGTCTTAAAACAAATCCTTAAAAATAACGCAGACTCAATTTCTATGATATACAACTATGCATTTGATAAAAATGGCGCTGTCCTTTTAAATTTTAAAAGAAATAGATTAATAAAAAGGGATAAAAATTTTAAATGGATTGGTGCCATTCATGAATATATTAATGTACAAGGAAGAATAATTGACAGTGATATACACATAACTCATAAAAGGACTCACAGCTCTCCTGGACGTAATCTTAAAATATTTGAAAAAATGATTTCTAAAGAAATCAAATTTACCCCTAGAGATACTTACTATTATGCAAATGAATTATATGATAATAAATATTATCATAAAGCTTTAGAATATTATAATAAATTTCTTTGCATGAATGATGGTTGGTATGAAAATAAAATAAATGCATGCCATAAAATCTCAAAATATTATAATTCCATTGACAATAAAGAAAAATCACGAGAATATTGTTATAAATCTTTTGAATATGATAAACCTCGTGCTGAGTTTTGCTGCATGTTAGGATTATGTTTTATTCAGCAAAATAAGTGGAATGAAGCTGTATTTTGGTACGAATTAGCTTTAAACCTAAAAAGACCTGAAGATAGTTGGGGATTTTTTGATAATTCATGCTGGACATGGCTTCCTCATCTTCAACTTTGTGTTTGTTATGACAAATTAGGCAATCATAAATTAGCCTATGAACATAATGAAATGGCTGCAAAATATGTTCCTAACAATACCTGTATACTTCATAACGAAGAGTATTTTGAAAAATTAGGTTTTAAATAGTAAAAAAATTTTCCGAAGCATTATTTCAGAAAATTCTCCTTATTTATACTTTAAACTTTGTACTTTAAACTTTATTTTAAGTTTAAAGTACAAAGTAAAGATTTACATCATAATACTAAATAATAAAACTACATGTTCTTACAAACATCCATACCTAATTTTAATGCCTTTTTATTAATATCTACTATTTTAGATGGAAGTACATCTTCAAGAACCTTTTCCCAATCTAAATTATCTAATTTTAAAACCTTTATTAATGCACCTAATAAAATTATATTTTGTGCTTTAATAGTTCCTAATTCTTCTGCCATTTTTGACGCATTCATTATAACTTTATTGTCTACAGCTTCACTTAGTTTTTCTATTACCTTTTCAGGATATTTTTCTGCTCCAATTAAAACTGGAACTGGATGTATCTCATAATCATTTACAACAAGCTGTCCACCTTTTTTTAAATATGAAAGCCATCTTGCAGCTTCACTTTTTTCAAATGAAACTATAGCATCAGCTTTACCCTTCTCAATAAGTGGTGAATAAACCTTTTGTCCAAATCTTACTTGTGTAGTAACACTTCCTCCTCTTTGAGCCATTCCATGTACTTCTGACATTTTAACATCATATCCATTTTTTATAAGACCATCAACTAACACTTTTGAAGCTAAAATTGTTCCTTGTCCACCGACACCAACAAATAAAACATTTCCAACCTCTTTCATTTTATTCACCCACCTTTGTTATAGCATTTACTTTACATACTTGCATACATATTCCACATCCATTACACATATTATGGTCTATACTTACAACACCATCTCTATATTGTAGTGCAGGACAACCAGTCTTTAGACAGGCTTTACACTTAACACATTTTTCTGTATCTATAACACATTTTATACCACTTCTAGCTTTTACTACATCTTTCTTCAAAGCACAAGGTTGTTTTGTAATAATAACAAATGGATCACTACTATCATGTGCATCTTTAACTGCTTTTTCAGTTTCTGCTAAATTATAAGGATCAACTACTCTTATGTTATCTTTTTTAACTCCTACTGCAATAGCAATTTTCTCAACATCAATTATTGGAGCAGGCTTATTTTGTAATGTTTTACCTGTACCTGGATTCTCCTGATGTCCAGTCATTGCTGTAATTCTATTATCTAATATACATGTTACTATTGGAACATTATTATACACAGAGTTTATAAGTCCAGTAACTCCTGAATGGAAGAAAGTTGAGTCTCCTATAAATGCAAATACTTTCTTGTCAGTTCTTTGAGCCACTTGATTAGCCTTTTCCATTCCAAGTCCAGCAGAAATTGATGCACCCATACATATAACTGTATCAGTAACATTTAATGGTGCTACCATTCCAAGAGTATAGCATCCTATATCCCCTGTTGCTATTACATCTTTATATTTAGAAACTGCATAGAAAATCCCTCTATGTGGACATCCTGGACAAAGTACAGGTGGTCTTGAAGGTGCCTTTATATCTGTTTCATATTCACCTTTGTTTTCTTCTCCTAAAATAGCTTTTCTTATTATATCTGGATTTAATTCATCACAAATTGGAATAACTTCTTTTCCTGTACATTTAATTCCCATAGCTTTAACTGCTGTTTCAATATATGGGTCATTTTCTTCTATTATATAAAGTTTCTCTACTTTAGACGCAAATTCTTTTATCTTTTCATCTGGAAGTGGATAACTAAATCCTATTTTTAGATAAGATGCATTATCCCCAAATACTTCTCTTGCATATTGATAAGAAATTCCACTTGTTATGATACCTATTTTAGTATCACCCATTTCAATTCTATTTAAAAAGGTACTATTAGAGTATTGTCTTAACTTTTCTAATTTTTCTTCCACTTCATAGTGTTTTTGTTTTGAATGAGCTGGTATCATTACATATTTTTTTACATTTTTTTCGTATTTTTTTACTCCTACATTTTTTCTTTCTTTTAATTCTACAACTGATTTTGAATGTGATATTCTAGTTGTACTTCTAAATAAAACAACTGTATCATATTTTTCACTAATTTCATAAGCTTCTTTCATATAATCTATACATTCTTGAGAATCTGAAGGTTCTACTAATGCTACTTTAGCGTGTGGAGCATAATATCTATTATCTTGTTCATTCTGGGACGAATGCATTCCTGGGTCATCTGCAGTAACAACTACAAATCCTCCATTAATCCCCTCATATGCCATTGTAAAAAACGGATCTGCTGCGACATTCAAACCAACATGTTTCATAGTTGTTAAACTTCTTGCACCACCTATTGAAGCACCTGATGCAACTTCTAATGCAACTTTTTCATTTGGTGCCCACTCAGCATAAACCTCTTTGTTTTTGGCAAAATTTTCTAATATTTCTGTACTTGGTGTTCCTGGATAAGCTGAAGCCACTGTAACTCCAGCTTCATAAGCACCTCTTGCAATACCTTCATTACCTGACATTATAACTTTCATCTACTTAACCTCCCATCTTATTTTGCTGCCAATGCTCCAAGAGCTATAGAATATAGTTTTGATTTTGCACTATCTGCCCTTGACACTAAAACTACTGGACACTTTGCCCCAACAATTATTCCTGCATTCTCTCCATGTGCAAAGTAAGTAAGTGATTTTCCAAGTAAATTTCCTGCTTCTATGCTAGGAACTAATAATATATCAGCATCGCCTGCTACATCACTAACAATTCCTTTATGCATTGCAGCCTCTTTTGAAACTGCATTGTCCAGTGCTAGTGGTCCATCTATAGTACATCCTTTAATTTGTCCTCTTGCACTCATTTGAGCTAAAGAAGCAGCATCTAAAGTTGCTTGCATAGATGGATTAACAACTTCAACTGCACAAAGTGGTGCTACTTTAGCATTTTCTATTCCTAATGCATTTGTAACTTTAACTGCATTGTTTATTATTTGTACTTTATCATTTAATTCTGGATATGGAACCATTCCTCCATCTGTTAAAAATATCAATTTATGATATGTTGGAACCTCATAAATCATTACATGTGATAAAAGTCCTTTTCCTCTTAAATTAGCTTCTTTATTTAAAACAGCTTTTAATAATACAGCTGTTCCAAGCAATCCTTTCATTATAAATTGTGCTTCTCCTTTTGATACGAATTCTACCGCTTTTGCTGCACACTTTGCATTATCTCTTTCATTTACAATTTTTATATTATCTAAACAGTATTTTTGCTTTTCGCAAATTTCTCTTATTTTCTCTTCGTCTCCTACTAATATTGCATTTACAATTCCTAACTTAACTGCTTCAGTAACAGCTTTTAGAACTGGTTCATCATGAGCTGCTGCAACAGAAATTGTTTTCTTATTTGTTTTCTTAGCCAATTCTACTAATTGTTCTAACTTAGTTACCACTAACATACACCCCCTCTTTTATATGATGACTATCCACTCTTGTACTCTACAACTAGGATACAAGAATGGATAGGTCAATTATTTTAAGTCTAATTTATTTAAAGGTCATAATATAATGCAAACTCTGCTGGACATGGTACTGGTATTATTTTCTTGACATCGTTTTCAAATTTGTAATTTATCCAATTATTTATGAAGTGCTCATCAAATACTTCACCTTTTAATAAGAACTCATGATCTTTTCTCAATTCTTCTAAAGCCTCATCTAATGATTTTGGAAGAGATTCAATTTTTTCTTGTTCTTCTTTTGGAAGATTAAATACATTTACATCATATGGACCATATCCTTCTTTAGTTGGATCAATTTTATTTTCAATACCATCTATTCCAGCCATCAACAGTGCTGAATATGCTAAATAAGGATTTGCTGTTGCATCTGATGGTCTAAATTCAAATCTTCTCTTAGATGGATCTTTTACATATCCAGGTATTCTTATAACTGAGCTTCTATTTCCAGTAGCAAAACAAATAGAAACTGGAGCTTCAAAACCTGGTACTAATCTCTTATATGAATTTGTTGATGGATTTGTAAAACCAAGTAGTGCTTTTGAGTGTTTTAATATACCTCCAATAAAATACAATGCCTCTTTACTTAGATTTGAATATCCATCTTTACTGTAGAACATATTTTTACCATCTTTTCTTAATAGCATATGAACATGCATTCCACTACCTGCCTCACCATACAATGGTTTAGGCATAAAAGTAGCAGTTTTTCCATGACGTACTGCCTCATTTTTAGTTACATATTTAGCCATCATAGTTGCATCAGCCATCTTATTCAATTCACCAAGTTCTACTTCAATTTCAAGTTGGCCTGCAGCTCCAACCTCATGATGATGGTATTTAACATCTACTCCCATTTCTTGAAGTCTTAAAGTCATTGCACTTCTTAAATCATTATTTAAATCATATGGCAAACCTAAATGATAAGCTTTTTGAAATGGTGCTTTGTATCCAAAATTTTCATCTTTGTCATTACTATTCCAAGGTGCTTGTCTAGAATTTATAAATACTTCTTGATGATGATGTTGTACTTCGAAATTTACATGATCAAATATATAAAATTCAAATTCAGGTCCTATTATGTATTCATCAGCAATATTTTTATCTTTCATATACTTAACTGCTTTTTCTGTTATATATCTAGGGTCACCACTAAACCTTCCTGCATTTTTCCCTATAGTATATATGTTAGCTATCATGCTTAATGTTGGAATCTTACAATAGGGATCTACAAAGGATGTACTCATATCTGGAATAAAACACATATCTGAATTTTCTATAGTTGAATACCCGTAACTTGACCCATCAAAACCTATTCCATCTGTAAATGTTTTTTCTGTTAATCTTTCAGCTGGTATTGCTAAATGGTTCCATCTTCCTGGTAAAGTCAATACCTTAAAATCTATCATTTTGATATCGTTTTCTTTTATGAATGTTTTAATTTCTTGAAAGTTTTTAAACATATTATCCCCCCACAGCAATAAGATTTTTTATTTTTTTTATTTTCTTAATATTATAAGAATTCCCTTAATTTTAGTATAATGCTTGAATTTTTTTTGTCAATTTAATCTGCTAAAGCAAAATAACATTCAATATAAAAATACTTATTCTATTTGTTTTATTATTAAGGTTATTGCTTTACAACATCCTTTTTCTTTTTTATCAACGCAAAAATTAATATAATAAAAGGTAATACTACCTCAAAAAAGACTCCAACATAAGGCCAAATTTTAATATCAAATTCCATAGCCTCCATTAAATTATTATATAAAATCAATGATAAATTTATTACTAATAATACCGTGGGTGTTACAATAAATCTGTAATCTTTACAATTGAAAAGTTTTTGAATCCCTTTACATGATGTTAACATACAAAAACATGCTTCTATAAATTCTGTAACTACAAAAGTAGATGCCACAATTATTTCTATCCTTCCAAATACCCCTGCAACTTCTAATCTTCTAACTGTTTCATAGGCTGGAAAATAAGACTTACTATTTATATTTGTTCCTAAAACCATTATGTTTACTATATTAGCTACCAATGTAATACTTCCAGCTATTACTATACCTTTTAAAAATATATTATAAAGATTTTTAGTTTTTTTTACACAATTAATAAATCCTGTAAATAAAAACAACTCTCCAAAAGGGAAAGATATAAGTGCCATAGTTTCTTTAATAATTGGACTAAATCCATTATAAAGAACTGGTTTTAAATTATTAATATTCATTTGAGGTATTAACATTATCCACGTTATTATTGCTAAAAAAACAATAGAAAACAAAACAACTTTTGTCCATCTTGCCATAACTTCAATACCACCCTTGAGCATCCATATACATAAAAAACCTACTAAAATTAATGGTATAATTTTAGGAGTACCAAAAGCTCCCACAATTTTGATGAAATCAGTAAAATCACTAATAATCAATGTTGCTATGTATATGCCCAAACCTATATACAATACTGAAAAAATTTTTCCTATAAATTTACCAAAGATTATTTCAAAAATATCAAATATATTTTTATTTGGAAAAATATTCAGTATTTTACAATACATAAACGCTAATGGTATTGATACTGTAGTAGCTAATATTATTGCAATCCAACCATCTTGTTTTGCACCAGCAGCCATACTAAAAATTAAAGAAACTCCCATACAAAATATTATTATCATATACATAGCATGATTATCAGAAATAATCTCTTTATTCATATTTGCCTCCTAAAATAATCTCTTAATACTAATTACTATTTCCTGTAGCATCATGGATGGACTAACTATTTTAATATCTAAACTTGTTAATATACTTATAAAACAACAAATTGCAATTGATGCAAAATATATTGAAAGTTCTTTCTTTTGTTTATTTTTGTATAAAGGAACTACATCTATGCCAGCAATTAGACTATACAATATTATAATAATTATAAACATAGTTACTCTCCTATTTGAATCTGCTTATTAAATAAACCACTGCCTTTAATATTTACATTTACAGTAATATCTGTATCTAGATTTGGAAATATTTTATCCCATTGTGTATGAATCTTTTTCCATTCATTGGGTTGTTCCTGTTTTATTATTTCACCGAATCCAAAAATATCACTTTTATATTGTTTTTGAACTTTTTTAATCAATTTATCTATGTTACATGTAATCATTTTTTCTGCATCTTCTTTAATTTTACCTCTTCCTTTTTCTTGTAAATAATCTGGTTTACTTCCTTGTATCTCTGATAAAACCACATCTAAATCTACATCAATTTTCATTGCTAATCTTCCATCTTTGATAATAGGATTTATTTTTCTGTTTACAGATAAAATCTCAAGACTAATATTCATTCCATTCTCTTCTTTTATCGCTATTATATTTTTTAATTTTTTATTTTTTAACATAGATAAATATATACTCTCATCTTCGTTTAAATATCCAACTATTCTATCTTTTTTAAATACACTTGTACCTTCAACTTTAGATACTTTCTTTCCATTATCAAAACTTGCCTTAACATTTGGTAAAATTGGAGAAATACCTTCTTTTGAAAGTTCCTCAATAAATTGATATAATTTCATATCAACATACTTCCCAATCTCACTTTGACTTCTAAATACTTTATCTAACTTATAACTTATTATTCTTTCCTCTTCTTGTACTGACTTAAATATTTCTCCTGCAGTATCCATACTAGATACTGCTATCCATGTATCTACTCTAACATCTACATCTCTTTCAGCTAAATCAATAACTGGAATTATCCCTTGTTCCGCAATTTTCTTACTTATAATAATAACTTTTGCATGTGAAACTTCTACCATCTTGCCTATTTCATTTAATGAATTTCTAAATGCCTCATGTATTGTTTTACCTTTGCTTTCAACAATTCTTGATCTCAATGTTTTTTGATCATAGGAAGGTTCTAATATTTCCATTGTCATTATATATTTATTAGTATTTTCTTCTTTGTCTATAGCTATACCTGCAATAAAGTCTAAATCATTTATTTCAGCATAATCCCAACATCCACACATATTTATAGGAATTAACATTATTAACATGCTTATTAAAATTTTCTTTAATATTTTTGTCATTTCCTATTCCTTCTTTTTTCATTATTTATACGCCTACTATCTTTTGAAATAAACTTAGTACGATGTTCTAACAAATTCCATGGATACCTAATAGCTGTATCTTTTATATCTTTTGCATTTATAGAATTTATCTTTAACATGTAAGGCACACCAAAACTTCTTAGGGATACTAGATGAATCAACACCCCCATTACAGCAAAAATATATCCATATAACCCCAAAAAAGATGCCATAATTAAAAAAATTCCTCTAATTACAATTAAAGTTGTTTGCATTTGTGGTAATATAAAACTACATATTCCCGTTATTGCAGTAACTATTACCATTGGTGCACTTACAAATCTAGCATTTACTGCAGCTTGCCCTAATACCAAAGCTCCAACTATACTTACTGCTGATCCTATATGTTTTGGCAATCTAACTCCGGCTTCTCGTATTATTTCAAATGTAACAAGCATACCAAAACTTTCAATTACAGTTGGAAAAGGTACACCTTCACGTGCTAAATAAATACTCATAGCTAATTTAGTAGGAAGCATCTCTCTATGGAAAGTGGTTATTGCTACAAAAATAGCCGGAGTACTTGTTGTTAAAAAAAATGCAATAAACCTTAACAATCTATTAAAAGACCCATATATAAAATGAGTATAATAATCTTCATTAACTTGAAAATTCTCTATAAATATATAGGGAAGTGTTAATGCATATGAACAGCCGTCACTAAAAACTGCTATTCTTCCCTCTAACAATTTTGATGAAACAACATCTGGTCTTTCAGTCTTACCTACACTTCTAAAAGGAGATATTACGGAATCTTCTATAAATTCATCTATTGTTTCAGTGCAAAAAACACCATCTATGTCAATTTTATCTAGTCTTTTCTCCAATTCATTAAGTATTTTATTATTTACAATTCCCTCCACATAAACTATTGCAACTCTTGTTCTTGATCGCGTTCCAATTTTTCTAAACTTAAATTTTAGATCCTGATTATTTATCCTTCGTCTTATCAAAGATAAATTTACATTTATAGATTCTGTAAAACCCTCTCTTGGACCTATAACTACACTTTCAGATTGAGGTTCAGTTATACTTCTAGTTTTCCATCCCTTTGTATTTATGATTAATCCTTTATCTTCTCCATCAATTAAAAGAAGTGTATCACCATATAATATTCCACTTACAATTTCATCTAAATTTTCTGTTTTTATTACATCATTAACAGCAATAACTTCTTCATCAATATATTCTATTATATTTTCTAAATTATCATTTATATTACACTTTAAAATTGGAGAAATAACATTCTCATTTATTATAGTATTATTTACCATGCCATCTACAAATATTGCACAAAATTTTATATTATTATTCTTAAACTTTCTATAAATAATGCTATCATCATTATTAAATACACTTTTTTTAAATAAATTTATATTATCTGAAAGTGATTCTTGAAGACTATATTTTTCTAATTCATTTTTTAATTCATGAGTAGTTTTATTTAAATTTTCTTCTTTTAAACCATTTGACATAAAATCACTTCCTTTTCTACAAACAACTAATTTTATATATCATAAGACTTGAAAACAAAATTGATTTATTATATTTTTTGCAAAATACAATATTCTATTCACTATTTGAACTTTATCTTTGTTCATATACAAAAACTTAGTATATAAAAACAAATACATCTATATTGCATAAAAAATATAGCTAATCAATGTCTTATACCTTGGGATAAGTACTCCTTACCCCTATAGATTTAAAACATTAACTAGCTATTTGTATAAAATTGAATATTTTTTATTTAATTTCACTTTAATATTTTTATTTTAAAATATTAATATATTATTCTATCATTAATGTCTTCGATACATTTACAACCCGTTAAAACCATAGCTGATTTTAATTCTGCTTTAATCTTTTCCACATACAATTTTACACCTTCTCTTTTTCCTCCAAAAGAAGCTGTAACAAAAGGTCTTCCTATAAGCACTGCATCTGCACCTAATGCTATCATCTTTAAAACATCTACTCCACTTCTAACACCGCCATCTGCAAATATAGTTACTTTTCCTTTTACCTTTTGTGCTATTTCTGGAAGTACATCTGCAACTCCAGGAGTTTGGTCTAAAACTCTTCCTCCATGATTTGACACAACTATAGCATCCACTCCTGCCTCAACAGCAAGCATTGCTTCATCTGGAGTCATTACTCCTTTTAATATAAAAGGCAAGTTAGTGCTTTTTACTATTTCTCTAATTTCATCCACGGTTTTAGGCATAACAGGTTTACCATGTAATGCCAGTGTAATAAGTCCACAAGCATCAATATCCATACCTACTGCAAAAACCCCTGCTTTCTCTGCCATTTTTATTTTTTCTATTACATTACTATTTTCCCATGGTTTGATTATAGCAATTCCTTCTCCATTAGCTTTCTTTACTTGTTCAAGATTAGTAATTAAAAATGAGTCAACCGCTGTATCTCCAACCATAGCATAAATACCTGCATCTACGCATCCATTTATCACCCATGATATGTATTCTTCTTCACTAAATTTTCCACCCATATTTAAAGTAGTCCCAGAAACTGGTGCAGCAAACACAGGTATATCTAATTTTTTACCAAAAATCTCCGTAGATATATCTGGATTTTTTGCATCATGAATTACTCTCATATTTAACTTATACGCTGATAAAGCTTCAATGTTGATTTTGAATGCATCTCCAGTACCTTTTCCTCCCATACCAGGTACTTCACCAGAACATACTGCTCCATTACAGACTTTACATACTCTACAACTTTCATTTAAATTTTTACGAGCATTTTTTAAAACTTCATCATATTTCATTATAAACACCCCTTTTATATTGTTCTCAACTTTTTCAATACAAAATCGCTTGCCGCAGCGGCTATTTTTCACCTGCGAAAGTTGAAATTTGTTCCTCTGTATAAACCTTGATTCCATTTCTTATGAAAAGCTCAGCAGTTACGCCATTTCCTTCTACTTTGTTTCCACTAAAAGTTCCATCATAAATTTTACCACACCCACAAGATGGACTTTTAGCTTTCAATATTGCAATTTTTGCATTTATATTTTTAGCTACTCTTAAAGCTTCATAGGCACCTTTAACAAATTTTTCTGTTGAATCTCCTCCTTGAGGATTTATAACCCTTGCCTTCCCATCTAAAACTTCTGCACCACTTCCACCTTTTATTTCATGAGGTATTCTTGGCGTTTCAAGCCCTCCCATCTGTTCTGCACAAACAGGAACCACTTTACCTTCTTTTAAAAGTTCCAAAACTTTTTCATTCAAGTTATTTCCGCCATTATACTTACAGTTTATTCCACACAAACAAGCACTTACTATAATCATATACTCTCACTCCGGTTCTTCGAAAATAATTCAACTATTTAAATTATTAGCAGCAACTTTGATTTCATTTTAATGAATAATTAGTACTTTTTACTCTAAAAATTTAACAAATAATTTGCTAAACTTATTGCCTGTGGTAAATATCTGTATAGTGTATAGGATATCATTAGAACTTGTTACTGAAGTGACATGATTCCTAACACTATATAGATATTCACTTTACAGAATATGTATTTTGCCAGTAAATAAAAAGTTATAAGAACAGTAATCTTTGAACGACATTTACATGCTCTTAGCCTTACGAATTTGAAAAAAGTTATTTTTAAATTACTAATTCCTTTGGAATATTAATTTAAAAATCTTTTTTCAATATGAGTAAGGCTTAGAGCACGTTATGGAAGTGAAGGATTACTGTTCTTATACACCTTTTTATTTACTGGCTCCATAGTCAAAGCATTACTTAAGCTCTGCAACAGTTACTCCGCTTCCGCCTTCTCCAAAATTACCCAGTCTATAATTTTTAACATGTGTATGTTTTTTTAACATATCAGTTATTGCACTTCTTAACACTCCTGTACCCTTTCCATGAATTATAGTAACTTGACTATGTCCAGCTACATACGCATCATCTAAATATTTATCCACAGTAAATACTGCTTCTATAGAATCCATTCCTCTTAGATCAACTGAATTAGGTACAGAAGCCAATCTTAATTTTGCTTCTCTCTTCTTCTTTGCTTTAGCAACTTTCTTGTCTTGTTTATTTCCTTCAACTTTCCTTAAATCCTTTATCTTAACACTTACCTTCATTATACCTGCTTGAACTTGAACTTCACCTTTATTATCTGGTTTAGATAAAACTATAACTTTTTGATTTAATGATGGAACATAAACTTCTTGACCTTCTTCTACAGTTTGAATTTTTTGTCCCTCATCTGAAGTATCATCTATTTTTTCTTCTACAGAATCAATTTTATTTTTTAATTTTTTTCTTTCCTCTTCTAATTTCTGTCTTACATCTGTAGAATATCCTTTTCTCTCTAATTCTCTAATATTTTTTAATATTTCATCCGACTCTTCTTTTGCTTCTTTAATAAATCTCTTTGCATCTCTTTGAGCTTCAATTAAAACTTTATCTCTAGACTTTTCTAATCTATATAACTTCTCTTCATACTTTTGTTTTAATTTTCCTGCATCCAATTTTAATGTTTCTGACTCTCTAGCATATCTTTCAGCCTTTATACTCTTTTCTTGCAAACTTTGAATTAAATCCTCAAATTCAAGTGTATCTTTTGCTATACTTTCCTTTGATCTACTTATTATATACTCCGGCAGTCCTAATCTTTTAGATATTTCAAAAGCATTTGACTTTCCTGGTATTCCAATAAGAAGTTTATATGTAGGACTCAATGTTTCAACATCAAACTCCACTGAAGCATTTTCTACATCATTTGTTTTCAATGCATATCCTTTAAGTTCACTATAATGCGTAGTTGCTGCTATTTTTGACTTTCTATTTCTTAACTCCTCCAATATAGCTACCGCTAATGCTGCACCTTCTGTTGGATCAGTTCCTGCTCCAAGTTCATCAAATAATACCAATGAATTTTCATCTGCTTTTTCAATTATATCAACAATATTAGTCATATGAGATGAAAAAGTAGATAAACTTTGTTCTATACTTTGTTCATCACCTATATCTGCAAAAACTTCATTAAAGAATCCAATAGTAGATCTTTCTTTTGCTGGTATCATAAGTCCACTTAATCCCATAAGTTCTAAAAGTCCAACTGTTTTTAAAGTTACTGTTTTACCACCAGTATTAGGTCCTGTTATAACTAAAGATGTAAATTCTCTTCCTAAATATATATCATTTGGTATAACAACATCAGGATTAATTAAAGGATGTCTTCCCTGTATTATATCAACTACTCCTTCTTCACTAACCATTGGACATATACAATTATACTCACTGGCAAATTTAGCTTTTGCAAATATAAAATCCAATTCCCATATAATATTTGCATTATTTTTTACTGCTGTAATTGATTCATAAATTTTTGAAGATAATTTAGCTAATATTTTCTCTATTTCTGCTTTTTCTTTAAGTGTTAACTCTTTTATTTCATTGTTTAAATTTACAAGTCCCATTGGTTCAATAAATAATGTAGCACC
Organism: Haloimpatiens myeolchijeotgali; assembly: GCF_042688525.2. Lineage (GTDB taxonomy): Bacteria > Bacillota > Clostridia > Clostridiales > Clostridiaceae > Haloimpatiens. The sequence continues at coordinate 1,038,641 of NZ_JBHWAB010000001.1, read as the reverse complement.
TGAAGAACTCTGATCATGTACAAGTCCAGGAACTTGACCTTTATGTTCCGCCTTTACTGGAAGAACATATCTGTCACCTCGTATAGTATACAAATGTTCCTGTAAATAGCTAGAATATGACCTAACCATTGAATTAACTTTATTTTTTATAGAACCATTTTTATCTTTTAAGGATCTCCTAATAGAAGATAATTTTGAACTAGCTCTATCAGATATTTCTTCTTCTCCAATTATTGCATTAAAAATTTCATCTTCTATATTTTTAAGAGGTAAAATTCCAATGCATATATCCTCCATAACTTTATAACTTTCCTCTTCATCTTTGTGCTCTATGTATTTTTTAAATCTTCTAGCACATCTTAACATTTGAGCAATTTTTAAAAGTTGCCCAGGCATAAGTACAGAACCTTTTTGTGCCATGCTTATACCATCTCTTACATCATAAATTCCTTCAAAAGGAGGTGTACCTTTTTTTATAAGAAGTGTAAATGCTTCTTTAGTTTCTTGTAGATGTTCTTTAACCTCATATATATTAGTATAAGGTCTCAATTCATCTATAAGATGCTTAGCTGCTCCTGTATTTGTAAACATTTTAACCTTTTCTTTAATTTTATCATACTCTAAAACTCTCAATGACTTCTCATTCATATTTATCGCCCCTTACTCTCTTGCTTTTATTCTACTCCTCTTTTAAAATGTCCTCTTGTATATTGAGAAAAACCATACTTCCATGACTTCTCATTATAAGCTTTCAATATTTTTAAAGTTTCTTCATAATCTTCATCAATAAAATCTAATCTAAAAGACTTAATATTCAAATCTATTAATTCTTTAATATAAACAATTAAATTTGTACTTACATTATTATAAATATAACTTCTACAAAATTTATCAGTAATTATAGGAAACTCTGTTCCTATTCTATCTTTAAGAACAAATTTTCCTCTTAAACATGCACCACTACATTTATTTTTTAAACTTTTTCCCCCACTAATACTTCCAACTACACAATACTCACTTATCATAAGCTCAGTTTTTCCATATAAAACAACTTGACATGGTAGTTTAATTTTATTTAGAATTTGTTTTATCTCTTTTCTATTTAATTCTACACTTAAAGAGCATAAATCTACATCATCCTTATAAAACTCCATTCCAAAACTATTAAAAATATTCATTTTATAATCTGATATTATTAAAACTTTTTGTTTAAATCTATTAATAATTCCTAAATTACCTGTAACTATACCTTTTATCTTATGTAAATTATCTTCAATAGTTTTACAAACACATTCAAATTCTTCCTTTATTACATTAGGAACTTTTAAAAATACTTTTTCATCTATATTTTCTAAGCTAATTGAACTATTTTTAATAAAAATATTTACAGCTATATCTTCAAATTCTAATTTTTTTGCTGCTTTAAATTGTTCTATACTATTTACACAAACTAATGTATTAGGAACATATTTATTATCTATTACCTCTTCTTTATCTCTGTTATATATTTTATTTAACATGTTATTAATATTTAATTCACGTTTTGATTCATTACATATATGTGTATTAATTTTTTTAATTAATTCCCTTCTCAATGCATTAATACATGACACAGGCATAAATCCTTCTTCAAAAGAAGAAAATTCTATAGTATTAAATTCAAATGGTGTATCTTTTGTTTTCTTCAAATTTTCTATTAATTTTTCTTTTGATATAGGTTTCTTTAATGCCTTTTGAACATTTTCTCCTAAAGCTTTTATTTCCACTCCATTATATATTACTGATATTTCCATTGGCTTTTCAATTTTAAATTTAACTTTTAAATTTAAATTTATTCTTCTCATATAAGGATTCTTATAATATTTACTTAACTTATCTAATAAATCACTATCAGAAGTTTTGTATAGCACATCTCCTCTTTTATATTTTAAAGGTTTAATTTTAACCTTTTCCCCCTTAAAAGCTCTATTTACTTCCTTATTATCTTTTATTATTTTAGAAACAGAAAAACCATTTTCATTACATCTTATACCGTCATTTATATTAATATCCTGCTCTAAACTTACCAAAAGATCTTTTGACACTTTACCTAACTTTACACCTGTATTTTTAGGAAAATTATATGCCATCATATCTCTTCCAGTATTTCCAAACATATATGCCTTTGAAAATCCTTCTCTATTAAAAAGTTGACTAAGTATATTTATATCTTTTTTTATGTGTGACACATTTAAATGTCCTTTTTCATATATAGTATCTATAGCCTTTCTATAAATACTAATTACACCTGCCACATACTCTGGTCTCTTCATTCTTCCCTCAATTTTCAAAGAAGATGTTCCACTTTTTATAATATCTTCTAAACATTCTAATGTACATATATCTTTAGGGCTTAGTAAATATCCTTTTTTGCTTTCACTATTATCTTTATTAATAAGAGTATATGGTAATCTACAAGGTTGAGCACATCTTCCTCTATTACCACTTCTTCCTCCTATCATACTACTCATAAGACATTGTCCTGAATAACATACACACAGAGCACCATGAATAAAAACTTCGGTTTCTATATCTAAATCTTTTGAAATATATTTTATCTCATCTAAAGCTAATTCTCTTGATAGTACAATTCTTCTCAATCCTAAATTAGTTAAATATTTTGCTCCCTCACCATTATGTACTGTCATTTGTGTAGAAGCATGAAGTTCAAAATCTGGGAAATATCTTCTTATTAAATATATTATTCCTACATCTTGAACTATTAAAGCATCTACTCCTATTTTATATAAAAAACCAACATATTCCAACACATCATTTATTTCATTTTCTTTTATTAATGTATTTACAGTTATATATATCTTTACACCATAAGCATGACAATAGTTTACTGCTAATTTCATATTTTCTTCATCAAAATTATAAGCATATGCTCTTGCAGAAAATTTACTTCCGCCTAAATATATTGCATCTGCCCCTGCCTGTACTGCTGCATATAGACTTTCCATACTACCTGCTGGTGCTAATAATTCTACTTTTTTTACTGTATTCATGTACATCTCTCCTAGAAAATAGTCTACTTATGTTATTATACAATAAATGATTTTTTATTACTACCGAAGCTTGAAGGACCTTTAGTTACAATTAAAAATTAATAATTAAAAATGAATAATGAATGTTGATTTTTGCTTTAGCAAAAATCTTAAATTATATGTTAGTTATTTTGCCCTAAGGCAAAATTTCCTTAATTATTAATTATTCATTATTAACTATTAATTATCTTTAAAGTAAAAGGTTTCTAAACAAGATATCATTTCCCGCAGCGACTGTTTTTACCTGTGAAAGTTGAATAACTCAACTTCTCCATAATAAAAAAGGTTTGAACTACAAACCTTTTTTTAAAACTTGCTCATAATTTTTATAAATTTTATTTATACTTGTATTTATATTATAATTTTCTTCAATGTATTTTTTTAATATAGAATTTTTCTTTCTACTAAAACTATTTTTTACAGCATTCAAAATACTTTTTTCATCATAAGGATCACAATAAACTGCCATATCCTTAAAATACTCTTTGCAGCATCCTTCTTGTGTAGATACTATATTACATCCACAAGCTCCTGCTTCTAATGAAGACATTCCTGGTTTTTCAACAAAACTAACAAGTGCATGAACTTTTGCAAACCTATAAGCATTATATATATTATAACTGTTCATAAAACCTAAATATACTACGTTATTATACTTCATACACATTTCAAAATATTCTCCGTTAATAACCTTACCAATTAATAAGAGTTGTATACCGAGAATATTACATGCTTTAGCTAAAGCTAATTGATTTTTCTTAGGAGATATTCTTCCCACACACACTACATAATTATTAAGTTTATACCTTTCTCTAAAATTATACAGAGGTATACAATCATCCTCCACTTCTATTCCATTGTATATAACCTTAATTGGTGTAGAAACATCAAATTCCATCTTTAAAATATTTTTTTCTAGTTCACTATTTGCAATAATTAAATTGCACCCCTTTAATATTTCTTTTCTATATAAGTTAGACCTTTCCCAAAGTTTAATTTTTTCTAAATCTCCTCTATATTTATAATACCTCTTAACATCCCAATATATTGGAGATATTATTATGTTTTTTCTACATTTATGAGCTGTCTTATAATATTTATAAGTTTCTCCTACTCTTGTCAAATCAAACAAATGAATAATATCATAATGTGAAAAATCTGAAATTTCTCCTCTATTTATAATTACTTCTGCACCTATTTTTTTTAAATATTCATATGTTTTTATAACCTGTTTTGAATCTCCTTCAAAATTTCTTAAATAATCTTCTCTTGTACATAGTAATACTTTCATATCAAAAAAATCCCCCTAATGTAACTGTTTTTTTATATTAATATGCACAGAGATATTAAATATGTTACTGTATTAATTTTGTTCTTATTTATTTTTCACTAATATAAAAAAATTTCCGAAGTTACCTTCGGAAATTTATCCTTATTTAAACTTTATACTTTTAAATAAATACTTTTTTCAATATTTTTTAATCAATTCATAAGATTTTCTACCAGTTCTTTTTCTCTTAGAAACTTTAAAAAATCTTTTCATTTTTATTTTATTTGCCTTTGCAATATTTTCAATCTCTCCTATTTTACTTTCATCATACACCTTAATAGATTTTGAACATCCTAATGATATTCTACATGGAGTAGATATAATTTCTACTTTCATTCCTATATCTTTCAATTTTTTATATAAGGCTACCGCATGATTAGTAGAACGAAATACTAAAATAAATTCCTCCATTAAAATACTTCACCTCTATTGTTACGTATATTTAAAATTAGAAGGTTTCTTTATTTAAAAAATTTTTGAAAAATATTTTTATTTTTTTCATATTTAACTTTTTCATTTAATTTTTCTGTTAGACTTTTAATTTGTTCCTCATATCTTTTTCTCTCTAACTTTAATCCTTCTTCAAGATTTAAAGATATACTTTTATGTTTATCTTTCTCCTTCCCTAACTGTTCTTCCAATTTATTAATATTTTCTTTCAATTTACTAGTATTTACTTCATATTCATATTTTACAGCAGTATATTTACTACTTAAATTTTTTTTATCTTCTTCTAAAGTTTCAATTTTCTTATTCAATTCTTCTATCTTTCTTTCATCAAAACTCACTTTTTCTTTTAACTCTTTCAAATTACTTTTTAAATTATTATTTTCATTTTCAAGTTCACTCTTCATTTTAGTGAAATCATTAATATTGTTTTTAACTAATACTTCTTTGTTTATACTTTTTTCCATGTTTTTACTCATCTTTTTTATATACTTTTCCTTACCTTTAAGTTTACATCTTAAATTTTCCATTTTACCTTGTAGATCTTCAGTTACTATTTTAGATTTTTCAATTTCAACTTTCAATCTACGAATCGTATCTTCATTATCATTATATGTTTCTTTATTATATAATGTGTTTGGAATAAGAACTTGAATATTATCATTTTTTGTAAGTACTAACTTATTTGATATAATTTTATTATTTGAAATATAGTTACATATATCTATTTTTTCTCTATTTATATTTTCCATTAGTTTTTTACATTTAAAAATATTATCTTCTAAATTATCACAAATAATGTTATTATTTTCTATCCACATTATAACTTTCACTTTATCTTTTATAAATATAAAAGGATTTATTATTTCATTAACAGTTTCATATTCTTTTTTATTTGAAATTTTAAGCATATTATCAATCTCAACATATAATATTTTATATATGCTTTTACTTTTGCCTAATAATACTATTTCAATTTTTCCATCATATTGTATGATATCATAATTCAATATACCTTTGCCTATTTTAAATAACTCAACTTCTTTTTCCCATTTTTCTTTTTTATATTGGCATAATCTTAAACTACAGTATTTTTTCATGTTTTGAATATAAAACAAATATAAATTTTCCTCACCACTTGAATATATTTTATAATTTTTTTCTAACATATTATCATTACTTAAACTGCATACATTCTTAATATTCACATCATTTCCATCCCATTTATAATGAGAAATAATATTTTTCTCATTTAGATTCTTACCATATAATTCAAAAAATAAATTAATATTTTTGTTTAGTTTAAGATTTATGTTTTTCATATTGTAAGCTTTTCTATCAAAAGTATATAATTTATTTACCCTTAGCTCCTTATCCAAACATTCACAAAATTTTAGTGAATTATTGTCCATAAATAAAACACACATGTTTCCCTTTAAATTAATATCAACTGCAAACTCTTTAACTTCTACCCCTATTTCCTTTTCAATGCATAGTTCTTTATTATCAACATCTCTGATACTATATATTAATTTACCATTTTGTCTTAACATAATGTCATATAAGTAACTATTTTTTTTATGAATAATGTTTTCTCCTAATTTCATATTATCACCACTTATAATTATTTATAAAAATATATTAATACTTAAGCAAAAATATTCTAAAAATTTTTATATTTTTACTCACCACTTATTACTCCTAACATAATATATAGTATAAGTAAACTATATATTTAGGAGGTAATGCTATGGCTATAGATCGCCCTATAAAATTTGGAACCGGCGAAGGTGAAATTCCTTACGAAGAGCCAATAAACGTAGTAGCAGTTCAAGTTCCTATGGTTTACGATGAATGTAAACAGGAACACTGTGTAAGAGACACAAATTTAATCAATTATCTTGAAGGATTAGATACAACATCCTTAGAATATGAAGACCAAGAAGTTCATAATCATCTACTTTTACCTAACAGATATCTTACTTTTGATATCACACCAACTAGAATAATAACTACTGAACTAGACAATTTAAAAGTAACTAGTATACAATATCTTCCTTGTCCTGAAACAAATTTTAATTGTGTTAAAATAAATTACGATTTAGAGTATACTTCATACGTATTATTTGATTATACTGATCCTACTGGTCCACGTACTGTTTTAGGTGTCATACCTCAAAGTTTAACTAATTTGACAAAGACAGTTAAATTGTATTGCCCTAAAAAAGGAGTTCAAGGCTCTACACGAAATGGTGATACTTCAGTTTTACATCAACCAACAATAAAAGTTCTTATTGATAATTTCAGTGTAAATCTTGATCCTGCATCAATACCAGCAAATGTAGATGTTTCAGGTGCCGGTTATAATTGGCCAACAATCACATGGCCAGCTGATTTTAGTTTTGTTAATGCACCAAATGCTCATCCAGCTATATATTTCTTAACACCTTGTTATCAATTAATAATAAAATCTGAATATGATGTTCAATTATTAGTTCCTACATATGGAACTTATGTAGGTAAAAAACAATGCGAACATTGTACAGATGAAGACCCTTGTGAAGATTTCTTTGAAAATCCTCCTACTCCTACACCATATCCGGATCTAGATTTTGATAATTTTGATCCTGATTAAAATCATAAAAACAAAACCGATAATTATTCAGGCTGTTGACAAAATTTGTCAACAGCCTAGTTATATATATAAAGGGAAAAGTTAACTTTAAAATAAAAATCAAACAATAATACTAGCTTTCTCCTTTCCTAGAAAGCTAGTATCACTTGTCACTTATCACTTATCACTTTCTTAATGGTTTCTACAAAATACTCAATATCACCAAAACTATTAAAATATCCTGGACTTACCCTCACCGTCCCCATATTTTCAGTACCAATAATTTTATGAATTAAAGGAGCACAATGATATCCTGTTCTCACCGCTATACCCTTAGAATTTAAATAATATCCTACATCTGAACTATCCATATTATCTATATTGAAAGAAATCACTGCTGTTCTTTTAGAAATATTAAAATCACCATATAATTTTATAAAAGACACTTTTTTTAATTCCATCCATAAATATTCCGTAAGCTCTTTTTCATGCTTTCTTATGTTTTCTATTCCTATTTTTCTTATAAACTTAACTCCTTCACATAATCCTGCAATACCTGGAGTATTAAGGGTCCCACTTTCAAATTTATCTGGCATAAAATTTGGTTGTTCCAATAAGTGAGAATCACTTCCTGTTCCCCCTAATTTAAATTTACCTATTTCTACATTTTCACTAATATATAATCCTCCAGTTCCTTGAGGTCCTAACAATCCCTTATGTCCTGGGAAAGCTAAAATATCGATATTACACTTCTCAATATCTACATCTATAACACCAGCACTTTGTGCCGCATCTACTATAAACAATATTCCATACTTTTTTGCTATTTTTCCAATACACTCTATATTTTGTATTGTACCTATTACATTAGATGCATGATTTATTATAATAGCTTTAGTATTTTTCTTTATAGAATTTTCTATTTCTTTTAGATTTATATATCCTCTTTTATCCACCCTTAATAAGGTAACCTCCGTACCTTTATTTTTTAAATAATTTAAAGGTCTTAACACTGAATTATGCTCTATCGTAGTACTTATTACATGATCATTTTTCTTTAACGTTCCCATTAAAGCTATATTTAATCCTTCTGTTGTATTATTGGTAAAAATAATGTTAAATGCGTTTTGTATATTAAATATTTTACTTACTTCTTCTCTAGTTTCCATAATTTTACCGTCAGCTTTTATAGCCATATTATGAGAACTTCTTCCTGGATTTGCACTATAATTTTTCATACAATTTAAAACTTCATCATATACACATTGTGGTTTTGGAAAAGAAGTAGCTGCGTTATCTAAATATATCATCTTTAAAAATCACTCCTAAATCTCTGTATAAAGTTAGTATATGAAATTATTCAGATTTTGTTAACTCATACTTATTTTGAAATCATTAAAAATAGTTTAATTTCAAATATAAAAACTCATATATTTGCTGTACATAAAAATAAAACTGCTTGCATACACAAGCAGTTTTACTTTACCTTTTTTACAGGAATATTTAAATTTTTCTTAGCTTTAGCTAAATCGATTTGATTCTCCATAAGTTTATTTTCTAAATCTATAATTCTATATTTAGATGACTTAACTTCAAATCTTAATTCCTTATTTTCTCTCTTTAACTTATTTCTATCTTCTAGATAGCTATTAGCACTTTCTTCCAACAAAGTTACTTGATCTTTTAAATTTTCTATTATTTGATCTTTATTTTTTATTTCTTCTTGAGTACCATTACTATCAAGTTTATTCTTAAGTTCTTCATTATATTGTTCTAAATTTTTTATTTGTTTTTTTAAATAATCCACTTGTTCTTTAAGGTGAGATTCGTTTTTATCATATTCTTTTACTTTTGCAAGCAATTCATCTTGCTTCATATAAAACTTAAACATATCATCTGCAATATTTAAAGCAGTAAGTATCGCTGAATCACAGACACTTAATTTTTTATTATTATCCATTAAGTTTTTCATTTTTTTATCTACATAACCAGCTACTTTATGTAAATACTCTTCACATTCTTCACCTTTTAAATTGTACTCAAATCCATTTATATTAATAGTTATAACATTCATATAAACACCCTCTTAGATAAATTGAAAGTTAGCTTCAGCAAGAATTTCTACTTCATCTGAAGATTAGCCCAAATAATCCAATAGCTTATAGCTATAGAATAATTTCAGCAAACAAAATTATCCATGTTTATTATATTGTATCATACATTTGCAATATATAAAATATAAATTCAGGTGTTCGTACAAATTTTTATCTTAATTGAGCTCCTAATTTGTATTCAAGTGCTCTAAGTATTTTGTCGTGTACCTTATTAACTTCTTTATCTGTTAATGTTTTATTTTCTTTTCTATAAATTAAAGCATAAGCTACGCTCTTCTTGCCTTCAGGTATTTGTTTTCCTTGATATACATCAAACAACTTATAGCTCTCTACCATATTTCCACCTTGTTTTTTAATTATATCTTCAATATCCTGTACTAATATATTTTCATCTATTAATACTGCTAAATCCCTTGTTACTGCTGGAAATTTTGGTAGAGGTTTATATTTTCTTTCTAAAGTTGCATGTTCAAATAATACATCTAAATCAAGCTCAGCAATATAACATCTTTCATCTATTCCAAAGTTTTCAGCAACATCTGGATGAATTTCTCCAAGTACACCCACATAATCTTTTCTTATATATAATGCAGCTGTTTTTCCTGGATGGAATGTAGGATTTTCATTTTCACGTTTAAATGACATTTTTTCTATTCCTAATACTTCGAATACATTTTCCACAATACCTTTTAAATCAAAATAATCTACATTACCATACATGCCAATTGTAAGAATATTTTTCTCTTCTGGAAGTTGATTTTCGTCATCTCTTTTAATATATACTTTACCAATTTCAAATAATCTAGCTAATTCATTACTTCTTGTATAATTTCTTGCTAAAGATTCCATCATTGAAGCTAATGTTGTAGTTCTCATTATACTATAATCTTCACCTAATGGATTTTTTATAACAACTGTTTTTCTTCTTTCATCATTCTCAGGAATTAAAACTTTGTCAAATATTTTTGGACTTACAAAAGAATAACTAATAGACTGATTAAGTCCACTACTAATTAATCCTTCTATTATTTTATCTTCTAATTTTTGTTTTCTATTTTTTCCTCCCTTTGTACTTTCACAATATGGAAGTGTTGAAGGAACATTATTATATCCATAGATTCTAGCAATTTCTTCAGCTACATCTTCTTTTATGTTTACATCACATCTAAAAGTAGGTACAGTAATTACTAAGTTATCTCCATTTATTTCTGTGTTTAATTCTAATCTTTCAAGATATTCTTTCATGATTCCTTTATCAATATCAATACCTAAAAATTTATTTATCCATTTGTAGTCTACTTCTAATGTATGAGGCTCATTTTTTTCATTATATACATCTATAGTATCTTTCATTACATCTCCAGCACCTAATTCTTGAATTAGATGACAAGCTCTATTCATTGCCATTTCCACTAAATTAGGATCTAAATCTTTTTCGAATTTAGAAGATGCTTCAGTTCTTAATCCTAATTTTTTAGAAGAATTTCTGATATTAACACCCTCAAAATTAGCACATTCAAATATTATTTCTGTTGTATCTTCTTTAACTTCTGAATTTAATCCACCCATTATTCCTGCAAGAGCAACAGTTCTATTTCCATCTTTTATACATAATATATCACTAGTTAATTTTCTTTTCTCATCATCTAATGTAGTAAATTCTTCATTATCTTGTGCTTTTTCAACTATGATAGTATTACTTTCTATATCTCTTCTATCAAAAGCATGCATTGGCTGACCTAGTTCAAGCATAACAAAATTAGTAATATCTACTATATTGTTTATTGGTCTAACACCTGCTTCTAATAATCTCTCTTGCATCCAACTTGGTGAAGGTTCTATCTTTACATTCTTAATACCTCTAGCCATGTATCTTCTACATAACTTATCTCTAACTTCTACATTTAAACTATCATTTATATTTTCATTGCATTTTACATCATAGTCTAAAGTTGGCTTTTTATAATTTTTACCTAAAGTTGCAGCAGTTTCTCTTGCTAATCCTATAATACTAAAACAATCAGGTCTGTTTGAAGTAATTTCAAAATCTATTATTGCACTAGTCATATCTACTACTTCTTTTATATCTTTACCTGCTGGAGTATCTTGTGGTAATATCATAAGACCATAAACAGGCTCATCACCTGCTATTCCTAATTCTTCTTCTGAACAAAACATTCCATTTGAAGCTACTCCCCTTAATTTACCTTTTTTAATTTTAAGTCCCCCATTTAATGTTGAACCATGAAGTGCTGTTGGAACTACATCCTGTTCTTTCATATTTGTTGCTGCTGTTACAATTTGAATAGGTTCATCTTTTCCTATATCTACTTGACATATTGATAATTTATCTGCATCTGGATGCTTTACTATTTTTACTATTTTACCTGTTACAACTTTAGTTATTTCATCACCTTTAACTACAACCTCTTCAACTTTAGAACCTGACATAGTTAATTTATCTGCTAATTCTTTTGGTGAAATATCTATATCAACATAATCTTTAAGCCATTTTACTGGTAATAACATCATTCATACCTCCTGTTATAATAAAAATTTTTACTATCTTTGTACATAATAAATAACTATATTAAAATTGATTTAAGAATTTCATATCACTTTCATATAAAAGTCTAATATCATCTATTCCGTATTTAAGCATAACCATTCTATCAAGACCAAATCCAAAAGCAAATCCACTATATACTTCAGGATCTATTCCACAATTTCTTAGAACTTGTGGGTGAACCATTCCACATCCTAAAATTTCTATCCAACCACTGTTTTTGCATACTTTACATCCCTTTCCACCGCATACAAAACAAGTTGCGTCCATTTCTGCTGAAGGTTCAGTAAATGGAAAGTGGTGTGGTCTAAATTTTGTTTCCATTTTATCTCCAAACATTTTTTTAACAAAAGTTTCTAATGTACCTTTTAAATCTGCAAAAGTAATTCCCTTGTCTACAACAAGACCTTCCATTTGATAAAATATTGGTGAATGTGTAGCATCTAAGTCATCTGAACGATATACTTTTCCTGGAGATATCATTTTTATTGGTGGTTTTTGATTTTCCATAGTTCTTATTTGTATTGGAGAAGTTTGAGTTCTCAAAACCACATTATCGTTTATGTAAAAAGTATCTTGTTCCCCTCTAGCTGGATGATCTTTTGGTATATTTAAGGCTTCAAAATTATAATAATCAAGTTCTACTTCTGGACCTTCTTCTATAGAAAATCCCATTGATATAAAAATATTTTTCATTTGCTCTAATGTTAAATCAAGAGGATGTCTCTTACCAACTGTTTGTTTTCTTCCAGGCATTGATATGTCAATTACTTCTTTTTGTAATCTATCTTGTTTTTCCTTACTCTTTATTTCTTCTGACGCATCGCCTATAGCTTTTTCTAAATATTGTCTTACTTCATTAGCAAGTTTTCCAACTACTGGCCTTTCCTCTTTTGATAGTTTTCCCATACCTCTCAATATTTGAGTTAATTCACCTTTTTTTCCTAAAAATTTTACTCTTATACCATCAAGTTCAGCTATACTTACCGCTTTTTCCAACTGTTCTAAAGCAGCATTCTTAATAAGTTCTAATTTTTCTCTCATTATTCTTTCTCCTTTCTTATTTTTGTAAGGATCTATTATTATTTCAAAAAATAAAAAAATCGCCCTCTTAATAAAGGGACGAAGTGTATCCGCGGTACCACCCTACTTGGTTTAAAAACCCTCTCAATACTATAACGGATTTCATCCGCTAATTGTTACTAAATATTTCACAATTAGAACTCCAGAGTGAACTTCAACATAAAAATTTCTTAAAAAGCTCTCAGTCCTTGACTTTTTTCCCTGTAAGAATTCTTATACCTACTCTCTCTATCATCGTTTATGTATTAAATTATAAAATTTCATAATCTATTAAAGATTATACTCATAATTTACAGCAAGTTCAAGAAAATATAATCACATTTTATATATTTTTATTGATGTTTTGTCTTAAAGTCTCATACATCATTACTGATGCTGCTACTGCTGCATTTAATGATTCTGTCCCACCTGGCATAGGTATTTTAACTTTTATATCACTTAATTGTAATATATCTGTACTTATACCATTACCTTCATTTCCAACTGCTAATATTACATTTTCTTTTAAACTCACATCATAGAAGTCTTCACTTTCACTATCTAAATAACTAGCAACTAATTTAAATCCTTCAGTTTTTAACTTTCTAATTGTTGATAAATCCTTATCCTCTATCACTGGTATATTAAATATAGAACCCATAGTTGAACGTAAAGTTTTATCATTATACACATCTACAGTTCCTTTTGTTATGATTACACCAGCAGCTCCACTAGCATGAGCTGTTCGTATTATAGTACCCATATTTCCTGGATCCTGTATTTTATCTGCTAATATATAGAATCCATTTTGTTTTTTCAAGTTATTTTCCTTATTTGCAACTACAGCCACTACACCTTGTGGATTATCTGTATTACTTATAACTTTTAAAACATTTTCAGAAACAATAAACCTTTTAGTATTATTTAAATCCAAATTTTTATAGACATTCTCCCATTTTTCCTTTACATTTTCACAAATAAATACATATTTTACATTAGAATTAGACTTCAATGCTTCATGTACAAATCTAAATCCTTCTACTAAAAATGTTTTACTTTTAACCCTGTGTTTTTTTTCTTTTAATTTCTTAATTTCTTTTATTAGAGAATTATCTTTGCTAGTTATTATTTCCAATTTACCTGCACCTCATATTATCTAATAGTATTTTCAAGTCTGTTTAAATCTTCAATACTTCCTATAGCTACAATTACATCTCCTTCTTCTATTACCTCTTCTGCTGAAGGAGCTATATCAATATAACTTGGCTTTTTAATTGCCATAACATTTATTCCATATGTAGATCTTACATCTATTTGTTTTAAATTTTTACCATGCCAGTCTTTTGGACTTGCTATTTCTGCAATACTGTATTCAGAAGATAATTCAATGTAATCTAAAATATTGGACGATACTAAATTGTGTGCTACTCGTACTCCCATATCTCTTTCTGGAAATACTACTTTGTCAGCACCTATTTTATATAATACTTTTGCATGTAATTTATTGTTAGCCTTTGCAATTATGTGCTTAACTCCTAACTCTTTAGCTAAAAGAGTTGCCATAATGCTAGCTTGCATTTTCGATCCTATACTTATAACTGCTACATCAAAATTTTGTACTCCTATTGCCTTTAAATTATTTTCATCAGTAACATCTGCTTGAACAGCATGAGTTACTCTATTTGCTATACTTTGAACTACATCTTCATCAGAGTCTACTGCTAAAACATCATGACCAAGATTATACAGTGTTTCAGCAACAGAAGTACCAAATCTTCCAAGTCCTATAATAATAAACTGTTTTTTATTCATCTCAAACACCTCTACCCAACTAGTATTTTATCTTCAGGATATTTTATAGAAGAAGCTTTTTTTCTCTTATTCTTAGCTAAAGCTAATGCTAATGTAAGAGGACCCACTCTTCCTGCATACATAGTAAGTGCAATAACTATTTTTCCTATAGCACTCAATTTAGGTGTAAGTCCTAAAGTTAGTCCTACAGTTCCAAAAGCTGAAGTAGCTTCATATATTAAATATTCAAATGGGGCTCCATTCTCTGTAATTGATAAAATCATTGTTACTGTAACTACTAATCCTACACTCATAACTACTATAGAAAAAGCTCTATAAATAATATCTTTGTTAATTCTTCTTTTGAATATTTCAGTTTCATCTTTACCCCTTATTACAGAAACAACTGTCATAAGTAAAACCCCTGCTGTAGCAGTTTTTATACCACCTGCTGTTGAACCAGGAGAGCCTCCTATGAACATTAATATCATAGTCAAAAATTTTCCTGCTGTAGTCATATCGCTAGTAGATATAGAATTAAATCCTGCTGTTCTTGGAGTAACAGCTGCAAAAAATGATGATAATATTTTTTCACCTACGTTTTTATCTTTAATAGTACCTGGATTATTAATTTCAAATAAAAACATCAAAATTGCTCCACCAACTATTAAAAACACAGTCATAGTTATTACAAATTTAGAATGAAGTGATAATCTTTTTATTTTCTTATAGTTATATATTTCTGACCATACATAAAATCCTAAACCTCCAACTATAACAAGTGCTGATATAGTAAGCATAATAACAGCATTATTTGAATAAGGTACTAAACTATTTCCTGTAAGATCAAACCCTGCATTACAAAATGCTGATATAGAATGGAATATACTATAATATATTCCTTTTGATATGCCATATTGTGGTATAAACTGTGTTGATAAAAGCAATGCTCCCATGGCCTGTGTTAAAAATGTAAAAGTTAATATATATCTAGCCATTTTGACAAGACCTTGAAGTGAAAAAGAATTCATAGCCTCTTGCATTACTAATCTTTCTTTCAAAGTTATTCTCTTACCTAAAATTAATGAAAACATAGTTGCAAAAGCCATAAAACCAAGTCCACCTATTTCTATAAGAACCATAATAACTGTCTTACCAAAGTAACTCCAGTGGACACTAGTATTTAATGTAATTAGCCCTGTTACACATACTGCTGACGTAGACGTGAAAATACAATCGATAAATGGCGTTCTTGTTCCGCTGCGTGAAGCTACAGGCAAACTTAATAAAATAGAACCTATAACAATAACTGCTGCAAACCCTAACGCTAGTATTTGTACTGGTGTAAATTTTCTTTTTTCTCTTATTACAGCCAAATATATCACCTCATTTCTGAGTCTCAATAATATAAGTATAATTATACCATCTAATATAGCTTTGTCAAAATTAAAATAAAAAATGCGACTTTATGCCGCATTTTTTTATTTATGCATTTAATTGTTCTTTTGCAATTTCAACTAAGTTAGAGAATGCTTTTGCATCATTGATAGCTATTTCTGAAAGCATTTTTCTGTTCATATCAATGCCAGCTAACTTTATTCCATTTATAAATTTTGAATATGAAAGTCCGTTCATTCTTGCTGCTGCATTTATTCTAGCTATCCATAATTTTCTGTAATCTCTTTTCTTTAATTTTCTTCCTTTATAAGCATCTCTTAATGCTCTCATTACTGCTTCATTAGCAACTTTGAATAATTTACTTCTTGATCCATAATAACCTTTTGCAAGTTTCAATACTTTTTTATGTTTTTTACGAGCATTAACAGCTCTTTTTACTCTTGCCACCTTAAAAACCTCCTTTTAGCTCTTACTTATACGTATGGTAATACTTTCTTCATTGTTTTTTCTTGAGCAACTGCAACATATCCTGTTTGTCTAAGATTTCTTTTTCTCTTAGAACTCTTCTTTGTTAATATATGACTCTTAAAGGCTTTAGCTCTCTTCAATTTTCCAGTTCCTGTCTTCTTGAATCTTTTAGCTGCTCCTCTATGGCTTTTCATTTTTGGCATAGCAAAGTCCTCCTCTCAATTATGCTCTTCTTGGAGCTAATATCATTATCATATTTCTACCTTCTAATCTAGGTCTCTTTTCTATAATAGAAACATCCTCTACTTTTTTATAGAAGTTGTCTAATATCTTACGTCCTATATATGAATAGTCCGCTTCTCTCCCTCTAAATCTTACTGTAACTTTAACTTTATTTTCTGCTAATAAAAACTTTCTAGCATTATTAGCTTTAACACCAAGATCATGTTCTTCTATCTTAGCACTTAGTCTAACTTCTTTTATATTAATTACTTTTTGCTTTTTCTTTGCTTCTTTTTCTCTTTTAGCTTGCTCATATATGAATTTTCCATAATCCATTATTCTGCACACTGGTGGTTTAGCATTTGGTGAAATCATAACTAAGTCTAAATCTTTTTCAACTGCAATGTTAAGCGCTTCTCTTGATGATATTATACCTATTTGAGTTCCATCATCTCCAATGACTCTTAATTCACTTGCTCTTATTTCGCCATTTAAAGGGAACTTTTTTTTACCTTTGCTAATAGTATTCACCTCCTAGGGTTATTACATAAAAAAGGACGGCATCACGCCGTCCTCATTTATATCAATGTTTTAAACACATATTACCTTACTAGCAATGCTGTAAGGTGAGAAACGGCTAGTTCCTACTTTTTCACGCACACTATATTCATATCAACACAGCTTATTTTACTATATAACTAATACTTTGTCAATAAACTATAAAGAATTTATTCTATTTTTTATCTCAGCATTTAATTTAGATGTAAATTCATCTAATGACATAGCACCTAAATCCCCATCTTTTCTGCTTCTTACAGCAATTTTTCCTTCTTGCATTTCTT
Organism: Haloimpatiens myeolchijeotgali; assembly: GCF_042688525.2. Classification (GTDB taxonomy): domain Bacteria; phylum Bacillota; class Clostridia; order Clostridiales; family Clostridiaceae; genus Haloimpatiens. Next base: position 1,020,698 of record NZ_JBHWAB010000001.1, on the reverse strand, counting down.
TGTCACCAAGAATTATCATGTAAGGTATTTTATTAAGTTGAGCTTCTCTTATCTTATATCCTATTTTTTCATTTCTAAAGTCAGTTTCTACTCTTATACCTTTTTCCTTTAACATCTTACATATTTCATTTCCATATTCTTCAGTTCTATCAGTAATGTTTAGAATTTTAACTTGTACTGGAGCAAGCCAAGTTGGAAATGCACCTGCATAATGTTCTATAAGTATTCCTATGAATCTCTCAATACTTCCAAATACAACCCTATGAATAGTTACAGGTCTATGTTTTTCTCCATCTTTTCCTATATATGTTAAATCAAATCTTTCTGGTAATTGGAAATCTAATTGTATTGTACCACATTGCCAAGTTCTTCCTATACAATCTCTTAAATGAAAATCTATCTTAGGACCATAGAAAGCACCATCGCCTTCATTTACTTTATAATCAAGTCCTGCTTTTTCTAACGCTGCTCTAAGACCATTTGTAGCAGCTTCCCAATCTTCATCGCTACCCATAGAATTTTCTGGTCTTGTTGATAGCTCTACGAAATACTCAAATCCAAATACTTTGTAAAACTCATCTATAAGCTTTACTACTCCTAAAACTTCATCTGTAATCTGTTCTTTTGTCATAAATATATGAGCATCATCTTGAGTAAAACATCTAACTCTCATAAGTCCATGTAATGCTCCTGAAAGTTCATGTCTATGAACAAGTCCTAATTCCCCTAATCTTAATGGCAAATCTCTATATGAATGCATTTCATCTTTGTATACCAACATAGCACCTGGACAATTCATTGGTTTTATAGCATAATCTTCATTATCTATTTTTGTAAAATACATATTTTCTTTATAATGATCCCAGTGACCTGATTGGTGCCATAATGCTTCATTTAATATTACAGGAGTTTTAATTTCTTGATATCCAGCCTTATTATGAACATCTCTCCAATAATCTTCAAGTATATTTCTAACTACCATTCCCTTTGGATAGAAGAATGGAAATCCTGGTCCTTCTTCATGTATAGCAAATAATCCAAGTTCTTTTCCTAATTTTCTATGATCTCTTTTTTTAGCTTCTTCAAGCATTTTTAAATATTCATCTAATTTACTCTGTTTTGGAAAAGCAGTTCCATATATTCTTTGAAGCATTTTATTTTTTTCATCGCCTCTCCAATACGCTCCTGCTATAGACAATAACTTAATAGATTTAACTTTCTTAGTAGATGGAACATGAGGACCTGCACAAAGATCTACAAAATCACCTTGTTTATAGAAAGATATAACTGCATCGTCTGGTAAATCTTCTATAAGTTCAACTTTATATTCCTCTTCCCTTTCTTTCATATACTTTATAGCTTCTTCTCTTGGAAGTTCAAATCTCTCTAATTTTAAATCTTCTTTTATAATCTTTTTCATTTCTTTTTCAATTTTTTCTAAATGTTCTGGTGTAAAAGTAAAATCTACATCAAAATCATAATAAAATCCATTGTCAATAGCTGGTCCTATAGCAAGCTTGGCATTTGGATACAATCTTTTTACTGCTTGCGCTAATATATGAGAACCTGTATGTCTCAATGTCCATCTTCCATCTTCATCATCAAAAGTCAATATTTCCAAATTACAATCTTCATTTATTTCAGTCATAAGTTCTGCCTTTTGACCATTTACTCTAGCACCAAAAGCCTTTTTATATAACGCTGGACTAATCTTCATAGCAATGTCACTAACTTTGGTTTGCTTTTCAACCTCAATAATTTTTCCATCTTTTAATGTAACTTTAACCATATTTTTTCCTCCTTATCATATAATATTATATATTAACAAAAAAATAATACCCTTCCCATATATGGGACGAGTATATCGTGGTTCCACCCAAATTGATAATAAGATATAATAATCCTATTACCCCCTTGATATCCTTAACGCTGATCAGCGGAAATGCCTACTTAACTTTCAACATTCTACTCAAAGGTAGTTTTCGATAACACTTGAACAAAGAACTTTACAGCCTATGAGTTCTTTTCTCTTACAACAGTAATTTACCTACTCTTCCTTATCAATGTATTTATTACTACATAAATTTTTCTAAATGTTAAGACATAGTATATTACTTTCATTTTAAAATGTCAATATATTTAATGACTTTTATTTAATTTTATTTTACACATCTTACATCCTTTGCATATTTTAACTCTTTTCCCAAACACATTTTTTATTGTATTTATAAATTCTTTATTATTTGTATTTTCTTCTCCATGAATTATTATATTACTAGGTGAATTAGTAACAAGTCCGCTCATAATCAAATCATCTACACTTACCATATCATTTTCATTTTCTTGTGATATATTTTCCACTAGTTGCTTTATAATATCTTTTTCATTATTATCTTGTATCACATACTCACCATTAGGTTTTATTATGATATTTACAGTTTCAATTTTACTTTCTTGAATATCCACAAAGTACTTAAGAAGTTTTATAAATTCATTATATTCTTTCTCTACCATATATTTTTCCACTATTTTATCAATTATTTCTTGAAACTTATATTTCATTTCCTTCATTCTAAAAGTAATGAATCCATCTATATTAATTTCATCATTTTGCTGTAAAAATTCAATTATATTCTTTTTTATTTCATTTTTTCGGTTAATACAATAAATTATATTTTCATCAGTTATCTCACAATCATTAATCAATATATTTAAAATTTTATCTTTTATATCCTGTGTCTCATCACTTTTTAGGAAAAAATAAGTATCACATAAAAATCCATCAACTTCTTTTTCGTAAAACTCATAAACCATTGTATTGTATATTACATTAGCCACATGTATATTTAATATTTCTTTTTCTCTATCACTAATATCATCATTTCTAGAAAAAATTTTTATAAAATACATTCCATCCAACGAGCTGTCATATATCCCCAAATCAATATTTTTACTTTTTAAATTCTTAATTATATTATCTAATTCACTCACTAATTCTTTTTTTAATTTTTTATATGTAATTGTTAGCAATAGCACAACATATCACTCCTCTACAAACTAGTGGCACATATACAGCTATTAAGATTTTTAATAATAACTTTTTTATGATAATATAAGTTATACGTTTATATTTTACAAAATCAATACATTTATGTATGAAAAGGTGATTTTTTATGAAAAATTTTGTAATTGTCGATTCTAGAATTGATATGATAGAAAAAAATTCTTTACTAAAACTAGGTTATAAAGTGCTTTATTGCCCAATATGTTCTAACTTGTATGATGCTGTATGTGGTCATCCTGACATGCTTATACACATTATAGATAATAAAAATATAATGGTTCATAAAGACATGGACATTTCATTTACTAATAAATTAAAACTCTTAGGTTATAACATTTTATATTCTAACTATTCTCTTCAATCTAAATATCCTAAAGATATATCATTAAATGCAGTAAATTTAAAGCATATATTTATGCACTATATTATGCATACAGATCCTATTCTATTACAATATATGAATAATAAAAAAATATTAAATGTAAATCAAGGATATACGAAATGTTCTACAGCTATTGTTAGTAATAGTGCTATTATTACTAGTGATTCTGGAATATACAATACTCTTAAAAATGAAAATATTGACATGTTATTACTTCCTCCTGGAGATATCATTCTTCCTGGTTTAAATTATGGGTTTATAGGAGGAACATGTGGACTTTTGGATAAGAATACTTTAGCATTTTATGGTGACCTAAATTATTATACTTATGGAAAAGAAGTTTTGCATTTCTTAAAAAAACATAATGTAAAACCTGTTTTTTTAAGAAAAGGACCTTTAGTGGATAGAGGAAGTATTTTGAGGCTACCGTAAAATGAAAGTATAAAGTTAAAAGATTAAAGTTGAAATAAGGATAGCTTTCTGTTTTTGCAGAAAGCTTTTAAAAATATATTTTTAAATTTTCCCAAGCAAAGCTTCAGAAAATTATCCTTATTTGCTCTTTTTACTTTATACTTTATTTAAATTTATGCAAAATAAAAAGACTACAAAATGTAGTCTTTTTATTGGAGGCGCCACCCAGATTTGAACTGGGGGTAAAGGCTTTGCAGGCCTCTGCCTTACCACTTGGCCATAGCGCCATATTAAATTGGAGCGGAAGACGGGACTCGAACCCGCGACGTCCACCTTGGCAAGGTGGCGCTCTACCAGCTGAGCCACTCCCGCATGCTGGTGGCTGGACCAGGAATCGAACCAGGGACACGAGGATTTTCAGTCCTCTGCTCTACCGACTGAGCTATCCAGCCATATGGCGACCCAGAAGGGGTTCGAACCCTCGACCTCCGGCGTGACAGGCCGGCACTCTAACCAACTGAGCCACTGGGCCATATACGTGGTGGGCACAACAGGGCTCGAACCTGTGACCCCCTGCTTGTAAGGCAGATGCTCTCCCAGCTGAGCTATGCGCCCACGTATACTAAATCGCCATGTTGTATCACATACTTCCGTGAACAACTTGCATAATTATAATACACAATTACCTCATAAATGTCAACCTTAAATTAATTATTTTTTCTTTAATAGTTTTGATTTTATAGTATTATCTCATATTATCTCTTTTTTTCTAATTCATCGTATTTAATATATTCCATTCATACTGTTATATCGATTGACATATGGTAGTGGTCAGTTATATTTACCTATATTATTATGTATATTCAAAAACCACTTTACCCGTGACAACTTTGTATGATTAAGAATTAATAATTAAAAATGAATAATAAATAATGAAGGTTGATTTTTGCTTCAGCAAAAATCTTTAATCATATATTAGTTATTTTGCCCTAAGGCAAAATTTCCTTTATTATTAATTATTCATTATTAACTCAACTTTCGCAGTAAAAAAATACTCCTTAGCGAAGGGAAATGATATCTTGCGTAAGAAACATTTGAACAAAGTTTACAAGTTCTAAGCAAGATATCATTTACCGTAGAGGCTATTTTTCATCTGCAAAAGTTGAGTTACTTATCAATAGACTCTAAAAGTTTTCCTATTTGTTCATGAGTAAACTCATATTTTTTATTACAAAACTCACATACAAGTTCTTCTGACTTACCATCCTCATAGATTTCTTTTAAATCTTTACTTCCAATACTAATTAAAGCTCTTTCAACTTTTTCTCTAGAACAATCACATCTATATTCAGGTTTAATTTCTTCTAATATTTTTAAATCCATTTCTTCAAAAATATATTCTAATATTTGTTCAATTGTTTTCCCATCAGAAATCATTTTAGTTATTGGTGGAATTTCTTGCAATCTATATGTAAGCAAATCTGCTAAAAGTTCTTCAGCATCAGGCATCATTTGTATTATGAATCCGCCTGCAGCCTTTATACTTAAATCTTTATCTACCAAAACTCCAGCTCCTACTGCTGATGGAGTTTGTTCTGAAACGGTAAAATAATATGCAAGATCATCTCCTACTTCACCTGTATAAATAGGTACTTGACCTATATATGGTTCTTTAAGTCCCATATCCCTAATAACTGTTAAATCTCCATTCCTACCTATAGCACCCCCAACATCTAACTTACCCTTAGCATTTGCTGGCAAGTCAACATTAGGATTTCCTATATATCCTTTTACATGAGCATCTGCATATGAAGTTACTACTATTCCCCTTGCTGGTCCTCCTCCTGATATTTTAAGAGTTAATGTATCTTTTTCACTTTTCAACATAGTTCCCATTAAACTTCCAACAGTAATCATTCTTCCTAAAGCTGCAGCTGCTGTAGGTGCACACTTGTGAATTTTAACACTTTCATCTACCAATTCTGTTGTTATTGCTGCTATTATTCTTATTTGACCATTCTTAGCCGTTGCCTTTACTAATTTATCAGCCATCACGTACCCCTCCTAAATTAATAATTACTTTCTCAACTTTCACAGGACAAAAATACTGCCTAGCGAAGGAAAATGATATATTGCGTAAGAAACATTTAAAATCAATTAAGAATTAATAATTAAAAATGAATAATGAAGGTTGATTTTTGCTTTAGCAAAAATCTTTAATTATATTAGTTATTTTGCCCTAAGGCAAAATTTCCTTTATTACTAATTATTCATTATTAACTATTAATTATCTTTAAAGTAAAAAGTTTATAATCAAGATATTACTTTCCATAACGGCATTCTTCACCTACGAAATTTGAATTACTTTTTAATTATGTACACAATTCTCTCCGTGTTTTCACTAATATGTTTTGTTTCATAATTATTTAATTTACACACAATATCAAAACCTATTTTTTTCAATAGTTTTTCTATATATTCCTGCTTATATGCTCTTTCTCTGTGATATTCATCAAATCTTTCGTATACTTGTCCATTTTTAATAAAGAAAGTAAGGTACATATTTACAATATCATCCTCCAAAACATTTTCCCATGAATAAAAAACATCATCACTATCGTATGTAAATATATTATTTCCTAAAACTTGTGTCAATTTATAATATGAATTAATATCAAACACAAACAGACCATTATCCTTTAATGTATTATATACTTTATAAAAATAATTTTCTAATTTCTTTTTTTCAACTAAATAATTTGTAGAATCCAAGCAACATGTTATCAAATCAAATTTTCTGTTTAAATCTAATTCACTTAAATCTTGACATACAAATTTTGCTTTTATGCCATCTTTTCTAAGCTTATCTTGTGCTTCCATTAACATATCACTTGATAAATCTACACCCCATATATGCTTGAAATACCTACCTATCTCTTTTGTTATATTGCCAGTACCACAGGCCAAATCTAAGTATTCTTGCCTTTCTATATTCATTTCATCACAGATATTCAATATAATTTTAGCCCATCTTCTGTAATCAACATCTTCATTTATCAAACTATCATAAATATGTGCAAAATCTTTATAGCATTCCATAAAAGCCGTCCCCTTTTAAAATTATTCTAAAACTTTACATATAAAAATGATATATATTATAACGTAACAAGTCAATAGAAAAATCTACTTATTATCTTCTTGTTGTCTTAATATTTCTTCATTTTTAGGTATATTTAATATCTTCTTTCTTTTAGTCATTATACCTCCTATTCGTCCAGTTTCTTCAGCACTTAATGCACCCCAACCACATTTATCCACCTTATCTTTAAGACCTAATTCTTCAGCAATTTCATATTTAATTTTTTCTCTTAATTTTTCAAGTTCTGTAAGTTCTCTTTTAGATTTTATTTTAGATTTTATAACTTTTTTAAGTGGTGTCTTCCCCATAAATGACCCTCCTAATAATAAAAAGTATAGAGTTTAGAGTATAAAGTATAAATGTGGATGTTTTTCTTTCAGAAAAACTTTCATTATTTCTACTTTGCACTTTATACTTTTTACTTTTTTCTAGTTTATATATACTATTTTTAACCCAATCCCCTTATTATATTCATTATATAAACATAAATTAATTTCACTTATTTACATATAATTTTTATGGAGTATCACCTTATAAATCTTCTTTAACTAAATATTTTGCCTTTGTATAGCAAAATAAATCGGTACTAAATCAACTCACTTTCACAGTAAAAATACTGTCTAGCGAAGGAAAATGATATATTGCGTAAGAAACATTTGAACAAAGTTTACAAGTTCTTAGCTTTACGAATTTGAAAAAAGTTATTTTTTAATTACTGATTCCTACGGAATATTAATTTAAAAATCTTTTTTTCAATATGAGTAAAGCTTAGAACTTGTTACTGAAGTGAAAGGTTTCTAAGCAAGATATCATTTCCCGTAGCGGCTATTTTTCACCTGCGAAAGTTGAATTATAAAAAAAGCAAAGGGACATTCATTTAAGAATATCCCTTTGTTTTTATACTAAATGACACGCAACAAAGTGGTCTTTTTCAATTTCTTTAAATTCAGGAGTTTTCTCTTTGCATATAGGTTTAGCATATCTACATCTAGCTGCAAATTTACATCCTGGTTTTGGATTAATTGGACTTGGGACTTCACCTTCAAGTTTAATTCTCTTTTTAGTCCTTTCAATTTCAGGATCTGGAACTGGGATTGCTGAAAGTAAAGCTTGAGTATATGGATGCAGTGGTTTATCATATAAAACATGACTACTTGCAAGTTCAACCATTGATCCTAAATACATAACACCAACTCTATCTGAAATATGCTTAACCATTGAAAGGTCATGAGCAATAAATAAGTATGTTAGACCCAACTCTTGTTGTAACTTTATAAGCAAATTAACTACCTGAGCTTGAATAGATACATCAAGTGCAGAAATAGGTTCATCACAAACTATAAATTCTGGTTCTATAGCAAGTGCTCTAGCTATTCCTATTCTTTGCCTTTGTCCACCTGAAAACTCATGTGCAAATCTTGATGCATGCTCTTTATTCAATCCTACAATTTCCAATAAATTATATATTCTATCCGTTCTTTCTTGTCCTGAATATAATCCATGGATATCTATTCCTTCTCCTACTATATCTCCAACTGTCATTCTTGGATTTAGTGATGCATATGGATCTTGGAATATCATTTGAGCTCTTCTAGTAAATTTTTTCTTTTCACTTTTATTTAATTTATGGATATCTATACCATCAAACATTACTTCTCCACCTGTAGCTTTATACATTCCCATAACTGTTCTACCACAAGTTGTTTTACCACAGCCTGATTCTCCAACTAATCCTAAAGTTTCACCTTTTCTTATAAAGAAGCTTACATCATCTACCGCTTTTAATGTAGCATTAGGACCTACTTTAAAATACTTCTTTAAGTTCTTTACTTCTATTAAAACTTTTGCATCCTTCTTCATTATTCAACACCTCCTGCTTTTATAGGGCCTTCAACCTTTGGTGCAAGTGGATGTTGAAGCCAACATGATACTTCATGAGTATCACTTAATTTTGTAATTGGAGGCATTTGTTCTTTACATATTTGCATACAGCACTCACATCTTGCTGCAAAAGGACATCCAACAGGAGGTTTTAAAAGATCTGGTGGAGTTCCTCTTAAAGAATAAAGTTCAGCTTTATTACCTGTATGCAATCTTGGTACTGATTTCAAAAGAGCCCAAGTATATGGATGTTTTCCTTCATAGAATATTTCATCCTTTGTACCTCTTTCTATAATTTGACCAGCATACATAACTTGAATTCTATGAGCAACGTCTGCAACAACTCCTAAATCATGTGTAACTAATATAACTCCAGTACCTAATTTTTCTTGTAAATCTTTAATAAGGTCCATAATTTGTGCTTGAATTGTAACATCAAGTGCTGTTGTCGGTTCATCTGCTATAAGAATTTTAGGATTACATGCTAAAGCTATAGCTATCATAGCTCTTTGTCTCATACCACCTGAAAATTCATGAGGATATTCTCCAGCTCTTTTCTCAGCATTTGGTATATTAACTAAGTCAAGCATTTTAACTGCTTCTTTAAATGCTTCTTGTTTACCCATTCCTCTGTGTATCTGTAAGCTTTCAGAAATTTGTCTTCCTACTGTCATAGTTGGATTAAGAGATGTCATAGGATCTTGGAAAATCATACTTATGTCTGATCCTCTTAAATCTCTAAGTTCCCTTTCAGACATTTTCGTTACATCTTTTCCATTAAAATTTATAACTGAACCTTCTTTTATTTCTGCTGGTGGTTCTGGTAATAATTTCATAATAGATTTTGAAGTTACTGTTTTTCCACAACCAGATTCTCCAACCACTGCTAATGTTTCTGCTTTATTTAAATGAAAACTAACTCCTCTTACTGCTTGTACTTCCCCTGCATAAGTGTGAAATGAAACTCTTAAATCTTTTATATCTAGTATCTTTTCCATAATTATTCCTCCCTTACTGACGTAATTTTGGATCTAGTGCATCTCTGAGACCATCACCTAATAAGTTAAATGACAGCATAGTTAAACTTATCATTAAAGATGGGAAGAACAACTCATGAGGATAGAACATTAAGTTCTGTTGAGCTGCTGATGCCAAAGCACCCCAGCTTGTATCTGGTGATTGAACTCCTAGTCCTAAGTAACTTAAAAATGCTTCTGCAAATATATATCCAGGAACAGCAAATGTTACTTCTACTATTATTATACCTAAAGTATTTGGAATTAAGTGTTTAGCAATTATTCTTGATGGACTACCGCCAAGAGTTTGAGCTGCTAATACATATTCTTGTTCTTTTATCTGTAAAAGTTGTCCTCTTACAAGTCTAGCCATATAGCACCAGCCTGTTATTGCCATTGCTATAATTATAGATCCCATACCTTTTCCAACTATTAAAGAAATCAAAATAACAACTATTAAATAAGGAATACTTACCAATACTTCTATTATTCTCATCATTATATCATCAACAATGCCTCCGAAATATCCAGCTACTCCTCCATAAATACATCCAACAACAACTTCAATAAGTGTAGCCAAAATTCCAATAATCATCGACACTCTTCCGCCCTTCCAGACTCTGGCGAATACGTCTCTGCCTAATTCATCTGTACCAAACCAATGTTGTGCAGTTGGTGTTTGATTTATTATTGAAGAATTAGTAGCTTCGAAACTATATTTTGTCAAATATGGTCCAATAACTGTCATAACTCCTATGACAATCAATAATATCAAAGATACAATAGCAACTTTATTTTGTTTAAGTCTTCTCCATGCATCTTGCCAATATGTCATATTGGGTCTTAGTATCTCTTCGGCATCAGCATTTTAACATCCAATAATCTGAAATTTTTCCTTAGATAAATCAGCCATATCTTCCCCTCCTATTTACTTTCTCCAGAAATTCTAATTCTAGGATCAACTAAGCTATATAATATATCAACAATTAATAATGCAAATATGAATAATGCTGCAATAAATATAGTTTGTCCCATTACCATAGTATAATCTCTATCATTAATTGAACTTACTAAATTAAATCCTAGTCCTGGAATAGCAAAAATATTTTCAATAACAAATGAACCAACAAAAATACCAGCTATTTGAGGTCCTAAAATTGTTATTGCAGGAAGTATCGCATTTCTAATAACATGTTTCCATACTAATGATATTTTATTAACACCTTTAGCTTTCGCTGTTAAAATATAATCTTGTCCTAAAACGTCTAATACACTGGCTCTCATATACCTTGCATAAGTTGCAATAGAACCAAAGCTCAACGCGATTGATGGTAATACAGTGTGTTTAAATGTTCCCCAACCAGTAGTTGGAAACCATTGATGTTTTACAGTAAAGAAATATTGAAATACAGAAGCAAGCACAAAGCTTGGTACTGATATACCTACTATTGCAATAAACATAACAATAAAATCTGGCCATCTATTTCTATTAAATGCAGCTATAATTCCTAAAAAAACACCTATACAAAATCCCATAGCAATAGCTTGTATCCCTAATCTACCTGAAACTGGTGAAAATTTCTTGATAGTATCAGTAACACCCCTACCTGGGTATGCTAATGATTCTCCAAAATCTCCATGTAATACTAAGTTTTTCATAAAATGACCATATTGTACTATGACCGGTTGATCCAAACCATATTTAGCATAATAGTTTGCTTTTATTTGTTCTGGTAAATTCCTTGCCATTGATGCTAGCGGATCCCCTGGAATTACATGAACAAGCATAAAAGTTATTGTTGTGACTATCCAGAGTGTTACTAACATATAGCCTATTCTTTTTAAAATATACTTAAACATTCTTCATCCCCCTCCACTTATTATAAAATAACTATACTACAGCAGAGCATAAAGCTCCGCTGCAATTAATAAACTTTATTGATTTCTTCCTGCAGTGTATGCATATTTAAGTTCCATTGTACCAAATAAAGGAGTCATTACATCTTTAACATATTTATATCTGTATGTATTTTTCTTTCTATATTCTGTTGGTGCAATAGCTGCCTCATCATATATTAGAATTTTTTCTGCTTCCTTATAATATTTCAATCTTTCTTTTTCATCTAAAGTATTTTGAGCTTTTTTAACCAATTCATCATACTTCTTATTTGACCAACCTGTTGTAACTACATTAGCACCAGTCATCCACATATCAAAGAATGTATTAGGATCATTATAGTCTCCAGTCCATGCTGCACCAGCTATTTGATAATCCAATTCTTTTTCTCTTTTTTGGAACACTGGCCATTTAACATATTCAGCTTTTATATTAACTCCTAAAGTTTTCTTATACATTTGTTGTGTATATTCTGCATATGTTCTGAACCATTGATCTGTTCCTGAGCAAAGATAAGTAATTGTAACTTTACTTGGATCCGGATCCATTCCAACCTCTTTTAATCCTTTTTTCAATAATTCTTTTGGATCTGGATTTTCTTCTTTTAACTTTTTAAGTGGTTCTTCATTAACTAATTTTCTGTATTCTTTTCCATTTAATTGTAATGATGGTGGACACCAACCATAACCAGCTTCAAAAATTCCGTGGAATATTGTATCGGCCATGTCTTCTCTTGTTATTGCCAATGAAAATGCTTTTCTTATATTTGCATTACTAAATAATTTATCTTTTGTATTAAAAAATGTATAGTTTGTTGATGGCTCATAACCTTTTACAATATCAAATTTACCTGTTTTGTCAAATCTTTGAATCCATTCTGGCTTAGAAACTGCAGCCATATCCAATTGTCCATTTGATAATGAATTATATTTAGCACTTGGATCACTTATTATTTTATAACTTACCTTTTGTAACTTAACTTTATCTTTATCCCAATACTTATCATTTTTCTCAAGTGTAATTTCACTATTATGTGCCCATCCAGTTAACTTAAATGGTCCACAAGATACCATTGTATTAGCTTCTGTACCATATCTATCTCCTGATTTTTCAACTATATCTTTTCTTTGAGGATGCATTACTTTAAAATATGTTAAATCCAAGAAATATGGGCATGGTTGTTTAAGAGTTACTTGTAATGTTTTATCATCTAAAGCTTTTACTCCTAATGCATCGCCTGAAACTTTTCCTGAATTATATTCTTCTGCATTTTTTATTGGTGTTAACAAGAATGCATAAGGTGAACCTGTTTTTTGATCTAAAGTTCTCTTTATTCCATATTCAAAATCTTTTGCTGTAACTGTTTTTCCATCGCTCCAATTATAATCTCTTAAATGGAATGTCCATACTGTAGCATTTTCATTATGTTCCCACTTTTCTGCACCTGCAGGTTTTATTACATCTTTTCCATCTTTATCTTGTTCTATTCTTGTTAATCCTTCCATCATTTCATTAAGTACTTCTGAAGAATACCTATCAGATGACTTTGATGCATCTAATGTTTTTGGCTCAACCAAAACCATATTTAGATATTGTTCTTTGTCTTCCTGTGCTTGTCCATTTGCTGAACTTGACTTAGCATCTTCAGACTTACCACAACCTACTAGTGCAGATGAACTAATTACACCAATAGTTAGTAATAGTGCTAACATTTTTTTACTTTTCACTTTTAACTTCCCCCTTTAATTTCTTTTATCTTTATCTTTATTTTTGATATTTTATAATATCTCTTATTTGTTGATCATTTAATTTTTCTAACGTTAAAATATTTATATTCTATGTGATGATGGGGCTAATACCATCACTATATAATCTTACTATATACTATTCAACTTTTTTTCCCTATTTCCTTCTAAATTTTCATAATTTTTTAAAAAAGTCACAATTTTTAGTTAATTTATATTACGCACTGTAGTATATTGTATAAATATCTATTTTTATATTGTATATGAAACTTAGATAAAACTAAATTGTAATTATACACTTTTTAAATTTAAAAAACTATTTAGAAATTTGAATGTTCATGGTATTTATATTTCATTTTTAATATATTATCATAGTTTTTTTTCATTGTCAAATTAGCATACTGCCATTTAGAGTTGTGTAGCTTCAATTTGTACATATTTATATTGAAAATATTATGTAAAATGCAATTTTTATTGCAGTCATTTCAACATTGTGTAGTTATAATTACATTTATATTTTTAAAATTACAAGCTTCTTCAAATTAAATTTCAAATTCAATAAAAAAGTGTAGTAAAATTTAAATTTTCATTAAATTCTACTACACTTCATTTTTTTAATTAAATTTATTTTCCTCTACCCTCAGTATATGCATACTTAAATTCCACCGTACCAAATAATGGACTCATTAGATTTTTAACATATTTATATCTATATGTGTTTCTCTTTCTATATACTGTTGGAGCTATAATAGCATCATCATATAATAAAATTTTCTCAGCTTCTTTATAGTCCTTTAATCTTTCTTTTTCATCTAAAGAACTCATAGCATTTTTAAGGAGCTCATCATATTTTTTATTTGACCAACCAGTTGGAACTATACCAGCTCCAGTTATCCACATATCAAAGAATGTATTAGGATCATTGTAGTCTCCAGCCCAAGCCATTCCAGCTAATTGATACTTCATTTCATCTGTTCTCTTTTGGAATACTGGCCATTCAACATATTCAGCCTTCATATTAACACCTAAAGTTTTCTTATACATTTGTTGAGTATATTCTGCATATGTTCTGTGCCATTGAGAAGTTCCAGCAAAAAGATAAGTAATATTAAGTTTGCTTGGATCTGTGTCCATTCCTAATTCCTTTAATCCTTTTTTTAATAATTCTTTTGGATCTGGATTTTCTTCTTTTAATTTTTTAAGTGGTTCTTCTCCTACTAGTTCTCTATAATCTTTTCCACCTAATTGTAGTGATGGTGGAGCCCATCCATAAGCTGGATCATAAATTCCATTGAATATAACATTTGCCATATCTTCTCTTGTTATTGCTAATGAGAATGCTTTTCTTACATTCACATTACCAAACAATTTATCTTTTGTATTGAAGAATGTATAATTTGTGGATGGATCATATCCTTTTATGTTATTAAATTTACCTGTAGAATCAAACTTTTTAATCCATTCTGGTTTTGTAACAGCTGCTGAATCTAATTGACCACTATATAATGAATTGTATCTTGCATTTTCATCTTTTATTATTTTAAGATTAACTTTTTGTAATTTAACTGAATCTTTATCCCAGTACTTATCATTTTTTTCAAGTACAATTTCACTATTATGTGACCACTTAGCTACTTTAAATGGTCCACAGAATATCATATTCTCAGCTTCTGTTCCATATTTGTCACCATATTTTTCTACTATGTCTTGTCTTTGTGGCTGCATTACTTTAAAATATGTTAAATCTAAGAAATATGAACATGGTTGTTTAAGTGTTATTTGTAATGTTTTATCATCTACTGCCTTTACTCCTACAGAATCTCTAGAAGCTTTTCCAGCATTATATTCATCTGCATTCTTTATTGGTGATAATAAAAATGCATATTGTGATGCTACCTTTGGATCTAGCGTTCTCTTTATTCCGTATTCAAAATCTTTTGCTGTAACAGGTTTTCCATCGCTCCAGTTATAATCTCTTAATTTAAACGTCCATACTGTGCCTTCTTTATTAGATTCCCATTTTTCTGCACCCGCAGCTTTTATAACATCTTTTCCATCCTTATCTTGTTCTATTCTTGTTAAGCCTTCCATAACTTCTGAAAGAACCATAGAAGAATACATATCTGTAGATTTAGATGCATCTAGTGACTTTGGTTCAGTCATAACTAAATTTAAATATTGATCTTTATCGATTTTTGCAGTTTCTTTTCCTTTGTCATCTGCAGCCTTATCATCTTTTTTTGCACATCCTGCTATAGCACTTGATGCTAATAGTGTCGTACCAAGCACTAATGCTAATAATTTTTTACTTTTCATTTTGGTTCCCCCTTCTTATTTAACCTTAGTTTATTAATTCTTTAACTATAGTTTGTTTATTTTTCAATTAAATATTCACGTTTTCTTCTATAAATGCCCCAACTATTTACAGAATTTTCGTTCTATTGAAAATTTATATGTACGCAAATTCATTTTTTATAAATATATCACACTATTTTTTAAAAGTCAAACATTTTTCATTATTTTTTTACATTTACCTACAATTGTTCCTTTAATTTTTAAAGCAAAAAATTCATACACCTTATATCTTGGAGCTACCAAGAAACTTCTATATAATTTCAACTTTAATCATTCTTAAAATCATTATTTTAAAATCATTTAACTTAAACATTACTATAAAATTTTGAATATTTTTTTATTCAAATTATTCTCATATATGAAATGTACTGCTGTATTTTTTTGATAATTCTATCATTATTTATACTTTACTCAATATTTTTAGCACAAAATTAACCTTATCTAAAAATCAAAAATAAAGAGCAAGGATAAAAAATCATAATCCTTGCTCTAAAAAACTATTTAATTTATTTTCCTCTACCTTCAGTATAAGCATACTTAAATTCCATATTACCAAATAAAGGGCTCATTAAATTTTTAACATATTTATATCTATATGTGCTTCTTTTTCTGTATACTGTTGGCATTATAGCACAATCATCATATAGTAATATTTTTTCAGCTTCTTTATATAAATCTAATCTTTTTTCTGGATCTACAGTACTCATAGCTTTCTTAACAACATCATCATATTTTTTATTGGACCATCCTATTGGAACTGCATTTGCCCCAGTCATCCACATATCAAAAAATGTATTAGGATCATTATAGTCTCCAGCCCAAGCCATTCCAGCTACTTGATACTTCATTTCATCTGTTCTCTTTTGGAATACTGGCCACTTAACATATTCAGCTTTTATTTTAATACCTAAAGATTTCTTAAACATTTGTTGAAGATATTCCGCATATGTTCTATCCCATTGTTCTGTACCTGAACAAAGATAATTAACTGTAACTTTGCTTGGATCTGGATCCATTCCTAATTCCTTTAATCCTTTTTTCAATACTTCTTTTGGATCTGGATTTTCCTCTTTCAATTTTTTAAGAGGTTCCTCACCTGCTAATTCTCTAAAGTCTTTTCCATTTAATTGTAATGATGGTGGTGCCCATCCATAAGCTGGTTCCATAGTTCCATGGAATATAACATTTGCTAAATCTTCTCTTGTTATTGCCAATGAAAATGCTTTTCTTACATTTACATTACTAAATAATTTATCTTTTGTATTAACAAATGTATAGTTTGTTGATGGATCATATCCTTTTAAAACATTAAATTTGCCTGTAGCATCGAATTTTTTAATCCATTCTGGTTTAGAAACAGCAACTGAATCTATAGAACCATTAGCTAATGAGTTATATTGTGCACTTTTATCACCTATTATTTTCAAATTAACTTTTTGTAATTTAACTACATCTTTTTCCCAATAGGTATCATTTTTTTCAAGTACAATTTCACTATTATGTGTCCAACTAGATATTTTAAATGGTCCACAGAAAACCATAGTATTTGCTTCTGATCCATATTTATCTCCACTTTTTTCTATTATGTCTTTCCTTTGTGGCTGCATTACTTTAAAATATGTCAAATCTAAAAAATATGTGCATGGTTGTTTGAGTGTTATTTGTAATGTTTTATCATCTAATGCCTTTACTCCTATAGAATCTCCAGACGCTTTTCCCTTATTGTATTCATCTGCATTTTTTATTGGTGATAGTAAAAACGCATAAGTTGAACCAGTTTTTGGATCCAAAGTTCTCTTTATTCCATATTCAAATTGTTGAGCTGTAACAGGTTTACCATCACTCCACTTATAATCTCTTAAATGAAATGTCCATACTGTTGAGTCTTCATTATGTTCCCACTTTTCTGCTCCACCAGGTTTTATAACATCTTTACCATCTTTATCTTGTTCTATTCTTGTTAATCCTTCCATAACATCTGCAAGAACTAATGAAGAATATTTATCATTAGATCTTGATGGGTCTAGTGATTTAGGCTCAGTAATAACCAAATTTAAATATTGCTCTTTATCCATTTTAGCTTCTGCTTTTTTGTCATCCCCACTTTTGCTATCTGTGTTTTTTTTCTCTCCACAGCCAACAAAAGCAGTTGAAGCAATTAGTGCTGCCCCAAGTACTAACGCTAATAATTTTTTACTTCTCAATTTAAATGCCCCCTCTTACTCTTTATTTATATTTTTAATTTTCAACTTTCACAGCAAAAACTGCTACTTAGCAAAGTACCATGATATATTGCATAAGAAACATTTAATAATAATTAAAAATTAATAATTAAAAATTAATAGTGAAGGTTGATTTTTGCTAAAGCAAAAATCTTTAATTTATTATTTATTTTGCCCTAAGGCAAAATTTCCTTAATTATTAATTATTCATTATTAACTATTAATTATCTTTAAAACAAATAGTTTCACATCAAGATACCATTTCATGCAGTGACTATTTTTTGCCTGTCAAAGTTGAATTAATTATAAACACCCCAATAAACTGCCCCAACGAATTCATAAAATTGAATTACAAAATCACAGAATAATCACAATTTTGAAATCATGACATATTCTTGCTTCATTTTCAATTAATGTTAACACATTATTTTCCATTTGTCAAACTTATTCATTATTTTACTTTTTATGTATTTGTTCTAGATATACTTATTTATATAACTCAACTTTCGCAGTAAAAAATACTGCTTAGCGAAGGGAAATGATATTTTGCGTAAGAAACATTTAATATCAATTAAGAATTAATAATGAAAAATTAATAATGAAAGTTGATTTTTGCTTTAGCAAAAATTTTAAATTATATATTAGTTATTTTGCCCTAAGGCAAAATTTCCTTAATTATTAATTATTAACTCAACTTTCGCAGGACAAAAATACTACCTAGCGAAGGTAAATGATATATTGCGTAAGAAACATTTGAACAAAGTTTACAAGTTCTTAGTTTTACGAATTTGAAAAAAGTCATTTTTTAATTACTGATTCCTATGGAATATTAATTAAAAAATCTTTTTTCAATATGAGTAAAGCTTAGAACTTGTTACTGAAGTGAAAGGTTTCTGAGCAAGATATCATTTACCGCAGCGGTTGTTTTTCACCTGCGAAAGTTGAGTTATTAATTATTCATTATTAACTATTAATTATTTTTAAAGTGAAAGGTTTCTAAGCAAAATATCATTTCCCGTAGCGGCTATTTTTCATCTGGGAAAGTTCAATATATAAATATTAAGAGGCAAAGATGATATTTTCACCCTTGCCTCTTAATTAAATATTTATTTTATTCTTAATTCTTTTTTTCTTGCCATACAATATATTTTATCAACTTTCCCAGCAAAAATACTGTCTAGCGGAGGAAAATGATATTTTGCGTAAGAAACATTTGAACAAAGTTACAAATTCTTAGCTTTACGAATTTGAAAAAAGTCATTTTTTAATTACTGATTTCTACGGAATATTAATTAAAAAATCTTTTTTTCAATATGAGTAAAGCTTAGAAGTTGTTACTGAAGTGAAAGGTTTCTAAGCAAAATATCATTTCCCGTAGCGGCTATTTTTCATCTGCGAAAGTTGAAATTTTAACTTTTATTTTTCTCTGCCTTCAGTATAAGCATACTTAAATTCTACGCCACTTCCGAACAATGGAAGCATTAAATTTTTAACATATTTATATTTATACGTATTCTTTTTAGCATATACCAATGGAGCTATGACAGACTCTTCATATAATAGTATATTTTCTGCTTCTTTATATAACTTAGTTCTTTCTTCTTCATCCATTGATTTCATTGCTTTCTTAATTAATTCATCATACTTTTTATTTGACCATCCTGTTGGAACCATACCTGATCCTGTCATAAACATATCGAAGAATGTATTAGGATCATTATAATCACCTGTCCATGTTACACCAGCTATTTCATAATTCATTTCATCTGTTCTCTTTTGGAATACTGGCCATTCAACATACTCAGCTTTCATTTTTATTCCTAATTGTTTTTGGAACATTTGTTGATAATATTCTGCTCTAGTTCTATGATATTGATCTGTGCCTGATTCTAATAATGTAATTGTTACTTTACTTGGATCTGGATCCATTCCTAATTCTTTTAATCCTTTCTTGAACAATTCCTTTGGATCAGGATTTTCTTCTGCAATTTTCTTTACTGGATCTTGATTAACTGTCTCTCTAAAATCTTTATCTCCTATTTGTATTGTTGGTGGACACCATGCATATGCTGGCGCATGTCTTCCATGCGTTATTACATTTGCATAATCCTCTCTTGTTACTGCAATTGAAAATGCCTTTCTTACATTTGCATTACTAAACATTTTATTCTTTTCATTAAAGAACAAATAACTTGTAGATGGCTCATATCCTTTCATAACATCAAATTTTCCTGTTTGGTTATATTTTTCTATCCACTCTTTTTTAGAAACTCCCATAAAATCTAAGTCACCTTTATATAATGAATTATATTTAGCACTTTCATCTTTTATAACTTTCATATTAAGTTTTTCTAATTTTACTGAATCTTTATCCCAATAAGTATCATTTTTTTCCAATACAATTTTATTGTTATGTGTCCATTGAGTTATTTTAAATGGTCCACATGCTATAAGATGCTCTGCATCTGCTCCATATTTGTCACCATATTTTTCTACCATATCTTTTCTTTGAGGCTGCATTACCTTAAAGTATGTTAATTGAAGAAAATATGGACATGGTCCTTCAAGAGTAATTTCAAGCGTTTTATCATCTAATGCTTTTGCTCCTACTGTATCAAGATTTGCTTTACCCTCGCTAGCAGCAGTAGCATTTTTTATTGGTGCTAATAAAAATGCATAAATTGAGCCTGTTTTTGGATTCAATGTTCTCTTTATTCCATATTCAAATTGTTGAGCTGTTACTGGTTTTCCATCCTGCCACTTATAATCTCTTAAATGGAATGTCCATACTGTAGAATCATCATTATGCTCCCATTTTTCTGCCCCAGCTGGTTTTATTTCTTCTTTTCCGTCTTTATCAACTTCAACCCTTGTGAGTCCTTCAAGTATTTCAGTAAATACATATGAGGAATATAAATCTGTACTTCTTGATGGGTCAAGTGATTTTGGTTCTGTCATAACCATACTTAGGTATTGATCTTTATCAATTTTAGCTTCTACTTTTTTATTATCTTTCTTATCCCCACTTTTGTCATCTGTAGGTTTCTTCTCTCCACAGCCAACAAAAGCAGTCGAAGCAATTAGTGCTGCCCCAAGTACTAATGCTAATAATTTTTTACTTTTCACTATAAATGCCCCCTTATAGTTTTATTTAAAATAATTCTAATACATTTTTTACCATTTGTCAAATTTTTACATACCATAGGTGTCTTATTAAAAAACACACTTCTTAACGAATTACATATACAATAAGAATATATGGTATATCTTATTCTTATATTATTCCATATATTACATAAAATTAAATTTTGTTACCCCACCCTGCAAACTACATATTTTTTTATGAAAATTCCATGTAAACATGCTCAAAATTTTAAATTAAGAATACACTATACCTAAACTTACATTTGGCAAATGAAACTAAAATATTATAGCAGGTTTTACAATATTTCAAACAGTTTTAGCAATATACATAGTAAAAAATGCGAATATAATGATATTAATTAAAATAATACTATACAAATCTAATTTTTAGCAAAATTCTATAATTATGAATTTACTTTTGCAAAATAATAAACTATCATAAATTGTATAACTTAACTATATAAATTATAATTTATAGAAAATATTAATATATTTGAAATATAAAAAAGTATATAATTATCTATATTTCAGTTATATAATATAATAAAGATTTCTTTAGGAGGGATATAAATGAAATACAATGTAGCCGTTGTAGGAGCCACAGGAATGGTTGGAAGAAAGTTCATAGAAATATTAACACAAAGAGATTTCCCAATTCAAAACATTTATTTTTACGCATCTAAAAAATCTGCAGGACAGGAAATAGAATTTAAAGGTAAGAAAATAATTGTGGAAGAATTAAAAGAAGAAAATATAGTGAATAAAAACATCCACTTTGCATTATTTTCTGCAGGTGGTTCTGTAAGTTTAGAGTTTGCTCCAATCTTTGCAAAGCACAATGTAATTGTTATAGATAACAGCAGTGCTTGGAGAATGGATCCAAATGTACCTTTAGTTGTTCCAGAAGTAAACCCTGAAGATATAAAACTTCACAAAGGCATAATAGCAAATCCTAATTGTTCTACAATTCAAGCTGTAGTTGCATTAAAGCCTCTATATGCCAACTATGGAATAAAGAGAATTGTTTACTCCACATATCAAGCTGTTTCAGGAGCAGGAATGGGAGGATTTAACGACCTTCTTGAAGGTTATAAAGGTCAACCACCAAGAAAATTCCCTTATCCAATAGCTGGTAATGTGTTACCACATATAGACGTATTTATGTCAAATGGTTATACCAAAGAAGAAATGAAGATGATAGATGAAACAAAAAAAATATTACATGATGACAACTTAAAGATTACTGCAACTACTGTAAGAGTTCCTGTATACTATAGTCACAGTGAAAGCATAAATGTTGAATTAGAAAAATCTTTTGATATAAAAAATATATTTGAACTTTATTCAAATTCAGAAGGAATTATATTAAGAGATGATCCTGAAAATTTAGTATATCCAATGCCAGTTGAATGTGCTGGACATGATGAAGTATATGTTGGCAGAATACGCCGTGATTTTAGTTTAGATAATGGATTAAATCTTTGGGTAGTAGCTGATAATATTAGAAAAGGCGCTGCTTTAAATGCAATTCAAATTGCAGAATATATAATAAATAATATGTAAAATTTCATAAGGGGGTAATAATATGAGTATTTTTAAAGGTTCTGGTGTTGCAATTATAACACCTTTTAATGAAAATGGTGTAGATTTTGACACTTTAGGACAATTACTAGAATGGCATGTTCAAAATAAAACAAACGCAATAATTGTATGTGGAACTACTGGTGAAGCTAGTACAATGACTATGACTGAAAAAAAAGAAACAATAAAATTTGTAGTTGATAAGATTAATAAAAGAATTCCTGTTATAGCTGGTACAGGAAGCAACAATACTGCTGCTGCTATTGAGATGAGTAAATGGGCCGAAAGTATCGGAGTTGATGGTCTTCTTGTTATAACTCCATATTATAATAAAACTACTCAAAAAGGTCTTATTAAACATTTTGAAGCTGTAGCAAATAGTGTTAACACTCCAATTATAGTATATAATGTTCCTGGAAGAACAGGAGTAAATATTTTACCAAAAACTTTAAAAGAATTATGTACACATAAAAATATTGTGGCTGTAAAAGAAGCAAGTGGTGATATAGGTCAAATAGCTAAAATTAAAGCTTTATGCAGAGAAAATTTAGACATTTACTCTGGAAATGATGATCAAATAGTTCCTATATTATCTCTAGGTGGTATTGGAGTAATTTCTGTACTTGCAAATATAGTTCCAAAAGACGTTCACAACATGTGTGATTTTTATTTAAATGGTAATGTAAAAGAAGCTGCTAATTTACAATTAGATTCTTTAGAATTAACTAATTCTTTATTCTGTGAAACAAATCCAATACCAATAAAAACTGCTTTGAATCTTTTAGGTGTAAAAGCCGGTAACTTAAGACTTCCTCTTTGCGATATGGAAGAATGTAACTTAAATAGATTGAAAACAGCAATGACTTCATATGGACTTACTTTAAAGGAGGACTAATATAATGATAAATGTTTTATTACACGGTTGTAATGGAAAAATGGGAAAAATGATATCAAATACTGCAGAAAATTTTTCTGATTTAAAAATTGCAGCTGGAATAGATAAAAATGCAAATAAAAACTTTGACTATCCTGTATTCGAAAAAATTTGTGACTGCAATATTAACTGTGACGTAATATTAGATTTTTCTAGACCTGACTCTTTAGATTCACTTTTAGAATATGCTAAAAAAAATAATCTACCTTTAATATTATGTACCACAGGTTATACTGATGAGCAGTTAAATAAAATCGAAAAAGCTAGTGCTGAAATTCCTCTTTTCCGTTCAGCAAATATGTCTATCGGAATTAATATTTTAAATAATGTATTAAAACAGATTAGTGCTTTTCTTTATGAAGATTTCGATATAGAAATAATAGAAAAACACCATAATCAAAAAGTAGATGCTCCAAGTGGTACTGCTCTTCTTCTTGGAAATACTATTAAATCTTCATTACCTTCTGAAACTAAATTTACATTTGGTAGAGAAGGTACTTGTAAAAGGACTAAAGATGAAATAGGAATTCACGCTATACGAGGCGGCACAATTGTTGGAGAACATGATGTAATTTTTGCAGGAAAAGATGAAATAATTCAACTTAATCATACTGCACTTTCAAGAGAAGTTTTTGCAGTTGGTGCACTTAAAGCTTGTCAGTTTATGAATGGCAAAAAAACAGGCATGTACTCTATGGACGACGTTATAAAAAGATAAAATTTATTTTACCTTCTTTATTCTTTAATCTTTATACTCTTTTTTATAAACTCAACTTTCGTAATAAAAAAATACTGCTTAGCTAAGGTAAATGATATATTACATTAAAAAAACTATTGTTTCAATATAGAAAATTTGAGTTTTATTTATTCCATAAAATATGTATTTTGCCAGCAAATAAAAATCGTATAAGATTTAGAGTACGTTATGGAAGTGAATGATTCCTGTTCTTATACCGATTTTTATTTGCTGGCGGCATATACTTATGGCAAAGAATTACTTTGTGAAGTGAAATATTTCAGAGCAAAATATCATTTCTTGTAGCAGCTATTTTTCATCTACAAAAATTGACTTATAAATTTTTCTAATCTATTAAGTGCTTCTTCAAGTTCATTCATACTATAACAATAAGACATTCTTATATATCCTTCTCCACCATTTCCAAAAGCAGAACCTGGTACTATAGCTACTTTTGCTTCATTTAATAATTTTTCACAAAACTCCTCACTTCTAATCTTAAACTTTTTTATGGATGGGAAAATATAAAATGCTCCCTTAGGCATATTTACATCTAAGCCCATATCTACTAGCCTATTATAAACATAATCTCTTCTCTTCTTAAATTCATTTTTCATATATTCTACATCTTGCAAACAATTTTTTAATCCTTCACAAGCAGCATATTGTGCTATAGATGGTGCACAAGAAACATTATATTGATGAACTTTTACTATACTATCAATATATTCTTTACGTGCACATACATATCCTATTCTCAGCCCTGTCATTGAAAACATTTTTGAAAATCCACTTACTAGAATCACTTTATCTTTAATATCATTGTATTGAGCTATGGAATAGTATTTATCTCCAAAATAAATTGAACTATACATTTCATCACTTACTACAATTATATCTTCCTTCTTTATTATTTCGTATAATTCATTTCTATCTTTCTCTGTTAGTACAGCCCCTGTAGGATTGCATGGATAAGATAAAACCATAATTTTAGGCTTTTCCCTACAAATAATTTCTTTTAATTTATCAAAATCTATATTAAATTGATCATTTAGTTGAAAATCAATTACTTGTCCTCCTAAAATTTTTACACAACTTTCATATGCAGGATAAGCTGGTGTAGGTATTAATACTTTATCTCCAGTATTAATAAGCGCTGTAAAAGTAGCAAAAAGGCCTTCACTTCCACCTACCGTTATACAAATCTCATCTGCATTGAAGTTTATGTTAAACTCATTTAAGTACTTAGATATTTCTTCTCTCAACTCCATAATACCTGCATTAGATGTATATGTAGTTTTACCGTCCATTATAGCTTGAATCATAGCTTCTTTTGCCTTTAAAGGTACTTGAAAATCTGGCTGACCTAATGTTAGTGAAACTGCATTATCAACTTTTAACACTTTATTATAAAATTTTCTTATTCCTGATAGTTCAACATTTTCAACATTATTAGAAATTTTAGTGCTCATAAACTCACTCCTTTTTTCTAAATATAATATTCAATTATATATGTGTCAATATATATTTAAAATTGATTTTGTAATATTTTCTCTTTAATTTGTAGATATTATTTATTATAATAGTAAGATAGAATATTTTAAATAATTTATCCATAATTAATTATATGGATAAATTATTTAAACAAATAAAGGAGGTAAAGGCATGTCTTATAATCTAACAGATCCATATGAATTAGCAAGATATATAAAAGAGGCTAAAAAATCTACTCCTATTAAAGCTTACATAAGTGGGAATTTAAATGGTTGTACCTTTGAAAATATTGAAAATTTCTCTAGTGGAGATTTACATATTCTTTTTGGTGAAAGTGAAAATATAGCTGATTTTCTTGAAAAACATAAGCATAAAATTGAAAGAGTAAAAATTGAACAAGACAGAAGAAATTCTGCAATACCACTTTTAGACTTACGAAATGTAAATGCTAGGATAGAACCAGGTGCTCTTATAAGAGATAAGGCTGTAATCAAAGATAATGCAGTAATAATGATGGGGGCAGTAATAAATATTGGTGTAGAAGTTGGTGAAGGCACAATGGTAGACATGAATGCTGTACTAGGTGCTAGAGCTAAAGTTGGACGTAACTCACACATAGGGGCCGGAGCTGTGGTAGCTGGTGTTCTAGAACCACCTAGTAAATCCCCTTGTGAAATTGGTGATAATGTTTTGATAGGTGCTAATTCTGTTATTCTTGAAGGAGTAAAAGTTGGTAATGGAGCTGTAATTGCTGCTGGCTCTATTGTAGTTAAAGATGTACCAGAAAATGTTGTTGTAGCTGGCTCTCCTGCAAAAATAGTTAAGAGTGTTGATGAGAGTACTAAAAGCAAAACTGAAATATTAGATGATTTAAGAAAATAATAAAATAAAAAATTGTTTTTGAAGTACTGCACTTCAAAAACAATTTTTATTACCTTTAACCTACATTAGTATCCTCTTCAATCTCTTCACTTTCTGAAATTTCTCCATCTTTATTTGCTCTTTCCATCTTTGATATTGAAACTTCATATGCTACTTTTGTTACAGATTGATCTTCAGATACTTTCTTTTGATATTCTCTACTTTGCAATCTACCCCAAATCTTTATATTATCTCCTACTTCTAAAGTTTTGCAAAATCTAGAATTTCTTCCCCACGCTATTGTTGGTATATAATCAGACTTATTATATGGTCTATTTACTGCTAATAACATATCTGAGATTTCTCTTCCAAATGGTGTTACTCTATAGATAGGTTGCTTACATATATACCCATTTAAGAATATTTGATTTGGATTCTTACTCTTTTCAAGACAGTATCTTACATCCCTTGCGAATACTGTTAAAATAAGTCTATTGGCACCGTCTACAAATTTATTATAAGACCTTAATTGACCTTCTACACATAGATCTGCACCAACTTCTAAATTCATTCCTGTTATAAGTCTTTCTGAAACAGTTATATTTAATGTATCCCTGGCATCACTTAATCTAGAAACATCAAGTGTAAATGTATAAAATCCCTCGCCAAACATTTCATGGCTAAATTCTAATTTTGTACTCATTTTCCCTTCTAAATATATTTTGTTATTCATCATTAAATTGTCCATCACTATCCCTCTTTCCCCTTAGTTATTTATTTTTTTACATGTTCTAGAATATTCACTTTAGTTTTAAAATATTACTATTTTCATATATTTTAGAAAATTTATTATTATTTTATAAAATATTATTTATATGCCTTATATTTCCATTATAATACAACTCATATATATTTTTCAACACTTATGTTAATTTAAAATTTGCTTACCAGCATTATCTATTCGATAATTATCTTTATATATAAGTTCAGATATTTTAACAAACTCATAACCTTTACTTTTCAAATTTTCAATAACTCTCGGTAAATTTTCAGGAGTATACTTTGCATCATTATGAAATAATATTATTGAACCGGGCTTAGTTTTTTTTATTACTCTATTATATTCCAAATCTGCCCCTTGACCTTTCCAATCTATACTATCAACATCCCACTGAATACAATAATGATTAGTATCCTCTACTGTTTTAATTACTAAATCATTATATGCACCTTCTGGACATCTAAAAAGTTTTGGCATTTCATCCGTCAATTTCATAATTTTAGAATCCGTAATTTCAATCTCTTTAATTATCTTCTCTCTTGAAATTTTAGTCATATTAGGATGTCTATTAGAATGATTACCAATTTCATGACCTCTTTTATGCATTTCTTTTACTTTATCTGGGTGTTCATCTACCCAACCTCCTACTAAGAAAAAAGTAGCCTTAATATCATACTTATCTAAAACCTCTAAAATTTTATCTGTTTTGTCTGCACCCCAACTTGCATCAAAAGAAATTGCTATTTTTTTGTCATTAGTATTTACACAATATATGGGCAATTTTCTTTTTTGCATAAAAAATACAGCTCTATCTTTAGTGGTATAACAAAATACCAAAATCAAAATAACTGCAGCAATTATACTTATTACAGTTGTTCTTTTTTGTATTTTTTTCATTTCTACCTCCATAATACATTTGTTCTTATAATTTATATTCATAAATTTTATATTATATGATTGCCTTTATTTAATATTCATGGGTGCACTCACCTAAATTGTATATAAAATAATAGTATAACAATTATTCTGCCAGTAAACACTATTAATACAAATACATAGAAAGGAGGCTATTAAAATGGCTCTTGGTCAATCTGGCACTGGTGCAACTCAAGTTGTACCTGAAGTTCATAAAATTCTTGATAATATGAAATATGAAATAGCCGAAGATCTTAATCTAGGAGTACATCAAGGTTCTGAAGACTATTGGGGTGAAGTTTCCTCGAAAAACTGTGGTAGAGTTGGGGGAACTATGACAAAGAAATTAGTTAAATTAGCTGAGCAAGAACTTGTAAATGGTAAAAAAGCATAATAAAAAATTTTAGCACCGATTTATTTCGGTGCTTTTTATGTTATAATGAATATAGTTACTTTTAATGAGGAGGCTAAGACATGTTTGATGATACATTAGAATTAGCAGAAAATAAACTTTTTTTATTATATATAATTAAGAATATTAATCTACCTATATCAAATATGCAGTTAACCGACATTGTTCTAGAAAATAATTTTATGAATTACTTTAGCCTTCAACAATACCTTTCTGAATTAATTGCTTCAAATTTTTTAAAGTCTTATGAAAAGAATGGTAAACACAGGCTCATAGTAACAGACAAAGGGTTAAAAGTGCTATCACTGTTTAAAACTAGAATATCCAGTGATAAACTTGAAATAATAGATACATATTTACAAAATCATATAGAAAATATAAAAAAAGAAATAACTATAACTGCTGATTATACTATTGAAAACTTTGACAATTTTGTTGTAAATCTAAAAGCATCTGAAGGCGATTATACACTTATAAATATTAAAATTGGCGTTCCTTCTAATAAACAAGCTAGAGAATTATGTGCTAAATGGAAAAATAATTCTTCCCAATTGTATAACAATATCATGAATATCTTAATAGACGATAATAATTAGTTTAAAGTCATTCCTGTAGGTTCACCACCTATGGAAATGGCTTTTTTATTACGATTTTTAATATCAATTCTAAAAAGTAAATTATTATAGTTATCTCCTACATACAACATTCTTCCAACTCTTATTATCCCCCTTGGCATCCCTCCTATTCGTATTGCTTTCACTTCTTTAAAATTATTTATATCTATTATACTTATAGTACCTTCTCCAAAATTAGATACATAGCAAAATCTTTCATCACAATACATATCCACCGGGCTATTACCTAATCTTACTCTAGTTAATATTTCAAAATTTTTTAGTGATATTATTGCTAAACTTCCTTTACAATCTAATCCTATATTACTTTCACACACAAATATATAATCTCCATTCAAGGAAAACAATGCTTTTGTAGGATATGCTCCTACTTTTATTTTTCTCATTATGCTATTATTACTACAATCCATTAAAGTAATACTATCATCTTCCATATTAGAGATTATAGCAATTTTCTTTCTTTTATCTATATCTATACTATGAGGTAAATTTCCACAAGGAATTTCTTGCATAATTTTTTCTTTTTTTAAATTAAATGTGATTACATTATTTGAATCTCCACAAATTACATATGCTGTATCTTCTTGTACTCTTACATCATTACAGTGCATACCTATAAAATAATCTTGTACCTTTTTTTGATGTTTAATATCAATAACAGATATATCATTACTATAATTATTTGCTGTTAATATATTATTTTTGTAAATACATATACCATGGGGACCTACTCTAGTTAATCTATTATCACCTAATACTATTTTATTTTGTTCATCTAAATGTTCTATATTTATTTTTGAAACTGAATCTGAAGAAGTATTACATACATACAAATATCTCACATAAATTCACCCCCTTATATGATATACTATGGCAAAAACAGCTTTTTGGATAATAAATACTTTAAGTTATTTTATTTTTTTATTCTCATTTATAGCAACTTTAGATAATATATCTGAACTTAACCTAAAGTAAAAAGCCCTACAACTATGGACATTCTTTTTATAATTGAATATAATTTATGCAAGAGACATGATTTTTGAAAGGATGGATGTTTAATGTATACTTATAAGACAAATGGTGTTTGTTCTAGACAAATTAACTTCGATATAGTAGATGGTAAACTTAAAAATGTTTCTTTTATAGGTGGATGTGATGGAAATCTAAAAGGAATATGTAGTTTAATAGATGGATTAGAAGTAAATGATGTTATAAAAAAATTAGAAGGGATTAAATGCGGCTCAAAATCAACTTCATGTCCCGATCAACTTGCTAAAGCTCTTAAAGAAATATTGTAAAATAAAGTATAAAAAGAAAGTAAAAAGTATAAAGAAGAAAGAACAAATGAGGAAAATTTTCAAAAACAAACTTTTGAAAATCTATTAATTAAAGTTTTTCTATAAGAAAAACATCCTTATTTATACTTTTAACTTTATACTTTTAACTTTATTCTATCTACTTCATCTTTATATATTCAACGATTATGTAGCCATATATAACAGTTTCGATTTGCAAGCTGCAAAAATACATTATTTATTTCTAATTATTCTTCTCATATCTCCTACCATATAAAGAGAACCACAAATTAATAATAAATCATCTTTATCACAATAATCTAATGCTTTTTCATAAGCTTCTTTATAATTTTGTACTGATTCACAATCTGAATTATACTTTATAACTACGTTTTTAAGGTCATCACCAATTTCTGCTCTATCACTATTTGGAGTCACTGTTATAACTTTACTTGCCATAGGTACTATAGTTTTTACCATGTTATCAACTTGTTTATCTGCAAGTATACCAATTATTAAGATTAACTTCTTATAATTAAAATAACTATTAATACTTTCTGTTAATTTTGTTATTCCATCTATATTATGAGCCCCATCTATAACTACTAAAGGATTATTTTTTATAATTTCTAACCTTGCTGGCCATTTAACACTTTTTAATGCTTTTATAATATTTCCTTTTGAGATTTTTATTCCCATATCTATTAACTGTTCTACCGCCTTTATAGCTACTGCACAATTCAACATTTGATGTTTACCTAGTAAAGATAATTTAATATCATATGTATTTTTTACTGTACAAACATTTAATCTTTGTATAACTTTTTTTATATCATTTGTTTCATCATATATATTTTCTTTTTCTAAATATTTCACAGAATTTCTGTCTACTTTTATTAATTTACTATTTTTATCATTACATATTTTTTCTATTACACTTTCTGCCTCTTTACTTTGAGGATATAATACCACTGGCACACCAGCTTTTATTATACCTGCTTTCTCATAAGCAATTTTATCTATAGTATCTCCAAGTATATGCATGTGATCAAAACTTATAGATGCTATAATTGTCAAAATAGGATTTATTACATTAGTAGAATCTAATCTTCCTCCAAGTCCAACTTCTATCACTGCATAATCTACTTTTTGTTTGTAAAAATATAAAAACATAGCACAGGTAATTATTTCAAATTGAGTAGGATGTTCATATCCTAATTGCACTACTTTTTCCACATTTTCAGCTACTTTGTTTATTACACATACTAAATCATTTTTAGATATATTTTCCCCATTTATTTGTATTCTTTCCTCAAACTCTTCAATATACGGAGATGTATACATTCCTACCTTATATCCAGCTTGTCTCATAATTTGAGAAATCATAGATGTAGTAGAACCTTTACCGTTCGTACCTGCTATATGTATACATTTTAACTTTTTATGTGGATTCCCCAAAAGTTCCAAAAGTTTTTCTGTTCTTTCCAACCCCAAATTACTACCAAGTTTTGCTGTATTATTTACATAATTCATAACCTCTTCGTAATTCATCATGTTTCCCCCTATCAATCCGTAATATAAAGCTTAATATAATAATATACCCATTCATTTCTAAATACAATTAATAATTTTAAATTAAAAATGAAGAATAAATGTTAATTTTTGCTTTAACAAAAATCTTTAAATTATAAAATTAAGGAAATTTTGCCCTAATGCAAAATTTCCTTAATTCTTTATTCAACTTTCGAGGTCAAAAATATGTCTTAACGTAGATAAATGATATTTTACGTAAGATTCAGATATTTACTTCACAACATAAGTTATGCACATTGCCAGTAAATAAAAGTTGATTTATTTCATATTTCCTAAAGATTCAATTCTTTCTAATACAGAATTATACATCTCTTTATACTTTTCACCTTTTTCTTTTTCTTCATTTACAACTTTTTCTGGAGCTTTAGAAACAAACTTTTCATTTGAAAGTTTCTTTTCAACTCTTGTAATTTCTTTTTGTAATTTATCTTTTTCTTTATTCAATCTTTCAAGTTCTTTTTCTACATCAACTAAATCTAAAAGTGGCATATAAAACTCACCAGACTTAGTAACTGCAGAAACAGCATTTTCAGGCGCTTCTTCTTTTGAATTTAAAAATACAAATTCTGAAGCTGAAGCTAATTTTTCAAAATAGATTCTTCCTTCGTCAAATGCTTCTTTTCCTTCTGTTACATAAGCCATTACTTTAGCTTTCTTAGAAGGTGGTACATTCATTTGTGCTCTTACATTTCTAAGAGCTGTTATAGCTTCTATTATATATTCTATACTATCTTCTGCTTCTTTATCTTGTAAAGTTTCATCATATTGTGGCCATTGTGAGATTGTTATTGACTCATCTTGTGTATCTAAATGAGTATAAATTTCTTCTGTTATAAATGGCATTACTGGATGTAATAATTTTAATCCTGTAACAAGTACTTTATGTAAAACGTTAAATACAACACCTTTAGCCTTTTCATCTTCACCATAAAGTACAGGTTTAACAAGTTCTATATACCAATCACAGAATTCATTCCACATAAATTCATAAACTTTTTGTGAAGCCATTCCAAGTTCGAATTTATCAATGTTTTCTGTTACTTCTTTTACTAAATTATTTAATCTAGAAATAATCCATCTATCTGCAATTGTATAATCTTTACACTCTTTATATTTTTCCATTAATTCTTTATCAAGATTCATAAGTACAAATCTTGAAGCATTCCACATTTTATTTGCAAAGTTTCTAGCTGATTCTACTTTTTCTTCATAGAATCTTATATCATTTCCTGCTGCATTTCCTGTAATAAGCATAAATCTAAGAGCATCTGCACCATACTTATCTATAACTTCAAGAGGATCTACACCATTTCCTAAAGACTTAGACATCTTTCTTCCTTGGCTATCTCTTACAATACCATGAATTAATACATTTTCAAATGGTATATCATCCATATTATGAAGTCCTGAGAATATCATTCTAGCAACCCAGAAGAATATAATATCATAACCAGTTACTAATGTACTAGTTGGATAGAAGTATTTTAAATCCTCACTGTTTTCTGGCCAACCTAGTGTTGAAAATGGCCATAAAGCTGATGAAAACCATGTATCAAGTACATCTTTATCCTGTTCTAAGTTATTACTTTGACATTTTGGACATTTTGTTGGCTCTTCTTTAGCAACAATAACTTCTCCACAATCTTTACAGTACCAAACAGGAATTCTATGTCCCCACCAAAGCTGTCTTGAAATACACCAATCTTGAATGTTTTCCATCCAGTTGAAATATATTTTATCAAATCTCTTTGGAACAAATTTTATTTTATCATTTCTAACAGCTTCTATTGCAGGCTCTGCTAAAGGTTTCATTTTTACATACCATTGTTTTGAAAGCATTGGTTCAACTGTTGTTCCACATCTATCATGACATCCAACATTATGTGCATGTTCTTTAATTTTAACTAAGTATCCTTGTGCCTTTAAGTCTTCTACCATAGCTTTTCTAGCTTCATATCTATCCATTCCAGAATATTTTCCATAACCTTCTTTTATAGTTCCATCTTCATCCAATACTATTATTTCTGGAAGGTTGTGTCTTTTACCTACACCAAAGTCATTTGGATCATGTGCTGGTGTTATTTTAACTGCTCCAGTACCAAATTCTCTGTCAACATAATCATCTGCAACTATAGGAATTTCTCTATTTACAAGTGGTAATATTAAAGTTTTTCCTACTAAATGCTTATATCTATCATCTTCTGGATGAACTGCTACTGCTGTATCTCCAAGCATTGTTTCTGGCCTTGTAGTTGCTATTTCAAGCCATTCTTCACTATCTTTAACTGGGTATTTTACATGCCAAAAATGACCATTTTGTTCTTCATATTCAATTTCAGCATCTGAAAGAGCTGTTTGACATTTTGGGCACCAGTTAGTTATTCTATTTCCTTTATAAATTAAACCTTCTTCATACAATTTAACAAATACTTCTCTTACTGCCTCATTTAATTTTTCGTCCATTGTAAATCTTTCTCTTGTAAAATCACAAGAAACACCTAATTTTTTAACTTGGTTTCTTATTCTATTTCTATACTGATCAGCCCAATCCCATACTCTTTCAAGGAAAGCTTCTCTTCCCATTTCTTTTTTGTTTAAACCTTCTTTTAAAAGTTCTTTTTCAACCTTAACTTCTGTTGCTATACTAGCATGGTCTTCTCCTGGTAGATATAATGCACTATAACCTTGCATTCTTTTAACTCTTATTAAAAAGTCTTGAAGTGTATCGTCAAGAGCATGACCTAAGTGTAATTGTCCTGTTATATTTGGAGGTGGCATTATAATAGTGTATGGTTTTTTATTTTCATCCGCTTTTGGGGTAAAGTATCCCTTTTCTACCCAATTATTATAAAGTCTTTCTTCAAATTCTTTAGGATCATAAGTTTTTGATATATTCTTATTTTCTTCCATATCGTTCCCTCCTTCATTAAATAAAAAAAGCGCTCTCATCCATCTAAAGGACGACAGCGCGCGTTACCACCTTAATTCCTATATTATAAACTTAATATAGACTCTCAATTAATAACGGTTTAACCCGTCTTTGCTTACTATTGTTTCAGCAAAGAAACTCCAAAGCTACCTTCAAGGCATTTGTATAGAAAGTCTTTCAGCCGGTGAACTTTCCTCTCTTAATACTCCTTAACCTTTACTCCTCTTCTTCACAGTCTTTATTTTTAAATGTTAAAATATAATTATTATTATAATGCTATTTCTTAATATGTCAAGACTTAATGTAATTAAAACTCTTTCATTTTTAATTTTTAATTTTTAATTTTTAATTTTTAATTCTTAATTCTTAATTATTAATTTTCATATCCCTTGTTACGTTAAATTTTTAAAGGCTCCTGAAAGCATAAGTTTAATTCTATTTAATTGATTAACCTCACTAGCACCTGGATCATAGTCTACTGCTACAATATTGGAATTCTTATATCTTCTCTTAACTTCTTTAATCATTCCTTTACCAGTAACATGATTGGGCAAACAGGCAAATGGCTGCATACATACTATATTTTTAGTTCCGCTTTCCATAAGCTCAACCATCTCTGCTGTTAAAAACCATCCTTCACCTGTTTGATTTCCTATTGAAAGAATAGGTGATGCACCCTCTGCCAATTCTCGTATGCTTTTAGGAGATTCAAATCTTTTGCTTTGTTCAAGTGCTTTTTTCATATCTTTTCTATAATGTTCAATATATTTTATTGCTGCCTTCCCTAATAATTCTTCTTTTCTACCTCCAGACAAATATTTTCTTCTAAATCCATGATTAAAAGCACAATATAAGAAAAAGTCAGTTAAATCAGGCATTACTGCCTCTGCACCTTCTTTTTCTATTATATCTACAATATTATTGTTTGCAGTTGGATGAAATTTAACCAAAATTTCTCCAACCAATCCAACCTTAGGCTTTTTTATATCTACTGTTTCTAAATTATCAAAATCATTGACTATTTCATAAATATACTTTCTAAATATTTTATTATCTGGGTTTCTCACAGACTCATTACATTTTTTAACCCACTTACTATATAGTTCATTAGCAGATCCTTTTATTTTTTCATATGGTCTCACTCTATATAAAACTCTCATTAGTAAATCTCCGTATAATACACCTAACAAACACTTTTTGCCTAATGCTATACTGGGTTTAAATCCTGGATTTTTTTCAATTCCATTAGCATTTAATGATACAACTGGAACATTATTAAATCCTGCATCCTTTAGTGCTTTCCTTAAGAATCCTATATAATTTGTAAACCTACACCCTCCACCTGACTGAGCCATTACTATTGATGTATTATTAATATCATATTTTCCACTCTTTAATGCTTCTATTATTTGTCCAATTACTATAATAGATGGATAACATGCATCATTGTTAACATACTTAAGTCCTTCTTCTATAGCTCCATTATCTACATCTGGAAGAATTTCTAAGCTATATTCCTCTGAGTACATTGCTTCTTGTAAAAACTGAAAATGTATAGGAGACATTTGTGGAGCTAAAATTGTATGTTTTTGTCTCATCTCTTTTGTAAAAATTATTCTCTTCTCTGGTTCATTTTGTTTTTTTGGTTTAAATCCATTTCTATCTCTTTCTTCCATAGCTGCTTTTAAAGAACGTATACGTATTCTAGCGGCTCCCAAATTATTACCTTCATCAATCTTTAATACTGTATATATCTTGCCATAATTATTTAGTATTTCTTGAGCTTGATCTGTAGTTATTGCATCTATTCCACATCCAAAAGAATTAAACTGAATAAGTTCCAAATTTTTTTGGGTTGCAACAAAGCTAGCTGCTGCATACAATCTTGATTGATAAGCCCACTGATCTACTACTCTAAGAGGTCTTTCAACTTTTCCTAAATGAGCTACTGAATCTTCTGTTAAAACAGCTATACCATATTCAGTTATTAAATTTGGTATACCATGATTTATTTCCGGATCAATATGATATGGCCTACCAGCTAAAACTATTCCTTTTTTACCATTTTGATCAAGATATTTTAAAACTTCTTCACCCTTTTGTCTTATATCATTCTTAACATTTTCTCTTTCTTTACATGCTTCATCTAACGCATTTTTCACTTCTAATTTTGTAACATTAAACTTTTTAAATTCTTCATAAAGTCTCTTCTCAAGCTTCTTCTTATCTTGAAGTGAAAAGAAAGGATTCATAAAATTAATACCCTTTTCTTTTATAATATCCATATTATTTTTTATAACTTCAGAATAAGAAGTTACTATTGGGCAGTTGTAGTAATTATCCGCCCCTTCTTGTTCTTTACTTTCAAATGGCACACATGGATAAAATATTGTCTTTATACCTCTGTTTATTAAATTCATAATATGTCCATGTGTTATTTTTGCAGGATAACATGCTGATTCTGAAGGTATTGTTTCTATACCAAATTCATAAACTTTTTTAGAAGAACGAGCTGAAAGTTCAACTCTGAAACCTAACTGTGTTAAAAAAGTAAACCAAAATGGATAGTTTTCATAAATATTCAATACTCTTGGAATTCCTATAACACCACGCATCGCTTCTTCTTTTTTTAGTGGTGCATATGCAAAAGTTCTTTTATATTTATACTCAAATAAATTAGGTACATTTTCTTTCTTTTTACTTCTTCCTGCACCTCTTTCACATCTATTTCCTGATATAAATTCTCTACCATCTGAAAATTTATTTATGGTTAACAAACAATTATTGCTGCAGCCTCCACATCTTTTCATACTGGTTTGTGTTGAGAATTGATCTAACTCTTTCACTTTAAGTAAAGTTGTTTCATACCCTTCTTCATACCTTTCTTTACAAATCAGTGCCACTCCAAAAGCTCCCATTATACCTGCAATATCTGGTCTTATTGCATCTCTTCCAGATATAAACTCGAAACTTCTAAGTACAGCATCATTATAAAATGTTCCACCTTGAACTATTATCTTTTTACCCATTTCTTTAGGATTTCTTATTTTTATAACTTTTTGAAGAGCATTTTTTATTACTGAATATGATAATCCTGCAGAGATATCTCCTACAGTTGCTCCTTCCTTTTGAGCTTGTTTTACTCTAGAATTCATAAACACAGTGCATCTTGATCCTAAATCAACTGGATGTTTTGCCATAAGTGCTTCTTTTGCAAAATCTTGCACAGACATCTTTAGTGAATGTGCAAAAGTCTCTATAAATGAGCCACATCCTGATGAACATGCTTCATTAAGCATTATGCTGTCTATTACTCCATCCTTAACTTTTAAGCATTTCATATCTTGCCCACCAATATCCAATATAAAATCTACTCCTGGCAAAAAAAACTCTGCTGCTTTATAGTGCGCAATAGTTTCTATTTCTCCTATATCCACCTTTAATCCAGCTTTAATAAGACCTTCACCATATCCTGTAACTGCAGAATTACATATTTTAACGTCTTTAGGAAGTTTACTGTATAAATCTTTTAATATTTTTATTGAGCAAGCTAATGGATTTCCTTTATTGCTTCCATAATAAGAATATAAAAGTTCTCCATTTTCACTTATAAGTGCTGCCTTAGTTGTAGTAGAGCCTGCATCTATTCCTAAGAAACTTTTTCCTTTATAAGTATTTATATCTCTTCTTTTAACAACAGCCTTGTCATGTCTTTGTTGAAACTCTATAAGTTCTTTTTCATTCAAAAACAGCGGTCTCATCCTTGGTACTTCATGTTCCTGTATTCCTTCAATAGTCTTTAATCTATCAATCAATTCTTCTGATTTAATTGTTTTTTCTTCTTTAGAACTTAATGCTGCTCCTAAAGCCACAAAAAGCTGTGATTTCTCTGGAAAAATAACCTGATCCTCTGTAAGCTTTAAAGTTTCTATAAATCTCTGTCTTAACTCTGGCAAAAAGTAAAGAGGACCTCCTAAGAAAGCAACATTTCCTCTTATCGGTCTTCCACAAGCTAGCCCACTAATCGTTTGATTAACCACTGCTTGAAGTACAGAAGCTGCTATATCTTCCTTAGCAGCTCCCTCATTTAAAAGAGGCTGAATATCTGTTTTTGCAAACACACCACACCTTGCAGCAATAGGATAAATTATCTTGTGTTTAGATGCTAATTCATTTAAACCTTTCGCGTCAGTTTGCAGTAGTGATGCCATCTGATCTATAAAAGCACCTGTTCCACCTGCACAAGTTCCATTCATTCTTTGTTCTATGCCCTGATTAAAATATGTTATCTTAGCATCTTCTCCTCCAAGTTCTATAGCTACGTCTGTTTTTGGTATACACTTTTCTACAGTATTTGTACTTGCTACTACTTCTTGTATAAAAGGTATATTAAGCCACTTAGATACTCCTAGTCCTCCTGAACCTGTAACCATTATTGTAATGCTGCTGTCTCTAAATTTATCATAAGCTTCTTTAATAATCTTCACTATGGTTTTTTTTATATCTGAATAATGTCTTTGATAATTACTGTAAATAATTTTATCTTGTGCATTTAAAATTACTAATTTTACTGTAGTGGATCCTACATCCAATCCTAAATGTAATAAATTCTTCATAGTCACCTTCTCCATTATACTAATTTTCATATTTATACATAAAAACAATGTTTATTGACTCTTTATGGATTTATTTTATTATTGAAACCTTAAAATAAAGTTCAATATTCTTTT
Source organism: Haloimpatiens myeolchijeotgali (assembly GCF_042688525.2). Lineage (GTDB taxonomy): Bacteria > Bacillota > Clostridia > Clostridiales > Clostridiaceae > Haloimpatiens. Next base: position 980,546 of record NZ_JBHWAB010000001.1, on the reverse strand, counting down.
AATATTTTCTTAATACCACATTAATATTTTCTTATTTAATTACCATTTCAACTTTCAGAGACCAAAATAGCTGCTGCAGGAAATGATATCTTGCTCAGAAACCTTTCACTTCAGTAACAAGTTCTAAGCTTTACTCATATTGAAAAAAGATTTTTAAATTAATATTCCGTGGGAATTAACAATTTAAAAATAACTTTTTTCAAATTCGTAAAGCTAAGAACTTGTAAACTTTGTTCAAATGTTTCTTACGCAATATATCATTTCCCTTCGCTAGACAATATTTCTTTACTTAGAAAGTTGAGTTACCATTAAATTATTATTGCTCAAAAACTAATAATTTATACTATTAAATTCATTTTTATTAAAGATGAATTCTCAAATCTATATTTAGACATAAAAAAAGCCCAGCATAATCTGCCGAGCTTTCTCTTAAATTCACATTTTTTTGTCTTCAACGTCAAGTATCCATTGTCTAATAGGTGTAATAATTTCTTCAATACTCCCCTCTTTAAAAGGATTTTTCAAATTTCCTAATTTGATAACATCTACAAAAGATTTACTTCCACCTGCTTTACATACTTTCATATAATCTTTCCAAGCCTGTTCTCTATTTTCATTAGCCTTATTCCAAAAATTAAATGCTGCAACTTGTGCTAATCCATAATCAATATAATAAAAAGGTCCCCAGAAAATATGAGATTGACGTAACCAGTATCCCCCTTTATCAAGAAATTCATTATCTTCATAATCCCTATAAGGAAGATACTTCTTTTCAAGTTCTCTCCAATAATTATTCCTTTGCTCAGGTGTTGCCTCAGGTTTTTCATAAACAAAATGTTGAAACTCATCAACTGCAACAATATATGCTAGTAAAAATAGTGCACTACACATATGTGAAAACTTATATTTTTCTGCATCTTCACCGAAAAAGTCTTTTAACCATGGCTCAGTAAAAAACTCCATACTCATAGAATGAATTTCACTTACATCCTCAGTTGCCATTAAGTATTCTGGTATTTCATAATTTCTACATAAATAATTTTGGAAAGCATGTCCAGATTCATGGGCAAATTCATTAAAATCATCTATGGTCCCATGACATACAGTATAAATAAATGGTGCCTTATACTTAGGTATATACGTACAATATTCCTCTTCCTCTTTCTCTTCTCTCTTCTCTATATCCAAAAGATTCCTTTCATATACATAATTAAAAAACTCTTTTGTATCTTGCGATAACTCTTCGTACATATTTAATGCTTTCTTTATGAGTAAATCATTATCTCCTATTAACTTAGCATTACCATTTAAAAATTGTATTGGTTCATCATAGTATTTCATTTTATCTATGCCAAGCCTTTTAGATTGTTTTTTAATAAGTTCTTTATTTAAAGGTACTACATAATCTAATACCTGTTTTCTAAATTTAGCTATCATATCTTTATCATAACCAATTCTATTCATACGAGCATATCCCATATCAACAAAATTCTTATATCCCATTTTTAAAGCCATTTTATGTCTTAATTTCACAAACCTATCAAATAACTCTTGCATTTTATTTTCATTTTCTTCATACAATGACGTTTCAGCTTCATATGCTTTCTTTCTCATATTTCTATCTTGAGAACTTATATAAGGACCAAAATCCCATATTCCAAGTTCTTCTCCTTCAAAACTCTTTCTGAGACAGTCAAATAAATTAACATATTCTGTTACTAATTTGTTCTCTTGCTGCAGCTCTTCTACTATGGTATCAGAAACACATTTCATCTTCATATTTGCTAAATTGAATAGTTGATCTCCATATTTTTTTCTAAGCATTTCTTTAAACTTTGAGTTATCTAGAACTTTATAATATTCACAAACTAATTTCTCCAAAATAGGCTCAGCTTCATTATAGTAATCCATTTCTTTGCTATAAAATTCTTTACTTACCCCTAAATGTTTTCTTAACTCACTTAGTTCTTTCATTGATATAAATTCATTTCTTATAGAATTAATCTCACTTATTATTGAACACTGCTGATCAAAAGAATTAGATTCATCGAATTTGTTTATTAATTCATGAATTCTCCGCTGAATATCTTTTATATCTACTCTCTCATATTTAAAATCTGCAAATTTCATACTTTACAATCCCCTTTCTAGTTAAACCCTATTTATTTACCATTTTATTATATCATATTTTATAATTATTTTTCTATTTATGTGATATTTTGTATTTTATGTAATTGTCGCTCCATCTATCTAAACTCATCACATAATAAAGGCTTGTTTCATACTATAAATCATAATAATCTATTTATCGGAGGTAACGATGAAAAAAATCTTTTCTAAAACACTCATCTTTTCACTCATTTGTTTATTAGCTTGTACATGTTTCATTGGCTGTAATAAAACTAATAAAAACTTAACAAAAGTAAGATTAAATGAAGTAGTTCGTTCTGTATTTTATGCTCCTATGTATGTAGCCATAAATGAAGGTTTCTTTGCGGAAGAAGGTATAGAAATAGATCTTTCCACTGGGCAGGGTGCTGATAAAACCATGCAGCAAGTTTTAAGTGGCAGTGCAGATATAGGCTTTTGTGGTCCTGAACAAGTTATCTATATATATAATCAGAAGAAAGAAGATTATCCTGTATTGTTTGCTCAATTGACACAAACTGATGGTTCATTCCTTGTAGGAAGAAAAGAAGAAGCAGATTTTAAATGGGAATCATTAAAAGGTAAGACAATAATAGGAGGAAGACCTGGTGGAATGCCTGAAATGTCTTTAGAATATGTACTTAAAAATCATGGCCTACAGCCTAATAAAGATGTAAAGCTTATTACAAATCTAGCTTTTACAGCTACGGCAGGTGCTTTTAAAGCTGGTACTGGAGATTATGTAGCATTATTTGAGCCAACAGCTAGTTTACTAGAACAAGATAATTCTGGATATATAGTATCATCTATAGGGGAAAATGCCGGAACTATACCTTATACTTGTTACTTTTCAACTCAATCCTACATGAAAAGCCATAAAGATATAATTGAAAAATTTACCCGAGCAATTCATAAAGGTCAAATTTGGGTAAAGAATCACAGTGATAAAAAAGTTGCTAAATCCATAAAAAAATTCTTCCCTGGTAGTGACGAAAAAGTTTTAGAAACTGTAATTAAGAATTATAAGTCCATAAATGCATATGCAACTGAACCAATCATGAAAGAAGAAGGCTTGACCCGATTAATGGATATAATACAATCTTACAAACCTGAATTAATCCCTGAAAGACCTCCTTTTGATAAAATCGTTACTAATGAATTTAGTGAAAAAATAACTAAAGAACTTAAATAAAAATATAAAGAACTTTAAAAAAAGTATAAAGTATAAAGAACAAAGTACAAATAAGGATGTTTTTCTTACAGAAAAACTTTAACTAATGGATTTTCAAAAGCTTGCTTTTGAAAATCTTCCTTATTTGTACTTTAAACTTTTTACTTTATACTTTTTATTCTATACTCAATTTTCACAGTAAAAAAATACTGCTTAGCGAAGGGAAATGATATCTTGCGTAAGAAACATTTGAACAAAGTTTACAAGTTCTTAGCTTTACGAATTTGAAAAAAGTCATTTTTTCAATATGAGTAAAGCTTAGAACTTGTTACTGAAGTGAAAGGTTTCTAAGCAAGATATCATTTCCCGCAGCGGCTATTTTTCGTCCGCGAAAGTTGAATTCTATACTTTTTATTTTACTTCTGCTTTGTTTTCAAACTGCTTGCAGCTACTTCTTGTTTTGCATGAAATATTTCTTCGCCAGCCTCTTGTTCTTTTTTTAAATTTTTAAAAGCACTTGAAAGCATAAGCTTAATTCTATTTAATTGATTAACTTCACTAGCACCTGGGTCATAGTCTACAGCTACAATATTAGCATTCTTATATCTTCTCTTAAGTTCTTTAATCATCCCTTTTCCAGTTACGTGATTTGGTAAACACGCAAATGGCTGCATACAAACTATATTTTTAACTCCACTTTCAATAAGTTCAACCATTTCTGCTGTTAAAAACCAACCTTCACCTGTTTGGTTTCCTATTGAAAGGATAGGTGATGCCCCTTCTGCTAATCGCTGTATGGTTTTTGGTGCTTCAAATCTCTTACTTTGTTCAAGTGCTTTTTTCATATGCTTTCTATAATGTTCAATATATTTTATTGCTATACTTCCAAATAACTCTGACATTCTACTTCCTGATAAATATTTACGTTTAAACTCATGATCATAAGCACAGTATAAACAAAAATCAGTTAAATCAGGCATTACTGCCTCTGCACCTTCTTTTTCTATTATATCTACAATATTGTTGTTTGCCGTTGGGTGAAATTTAACTAAAATTTCTCCAACCAACCCAACTTTAGGTTTCTTTACATCCCTTATTTCTAAATTGTCAAAATCATTAACTATTTCATAAACATATTTATTGAACGTACTAGCATCACCACTTTTGACAGATTCTTTACACTTTTTAACCCATCTATCATATAACTCATTGGCACTCCCTTTTATTTTTTCATATGGTCTTACTTTATATAATACTCTCATAAGTATGTCTCCATACACAAGAGCTAACATAGCTCTTTTTACTAAAGCTAAATTTGGTTTAAATCCAGGGTTTTTCTCAAGTCCTACAGCATTTAGCGATATAACTGGAACCTTATTAAATCCTGCATCCTTTAATGCTTTTCTCAAAAATCCTATATAATTTGTAGCTCTACAGCCACCACCTGTTTGAGTTATCATTACTGATGTGTTTTCTACATCATATTTTCCACTTTTTAATGCTTTTATTATTTGTCCAATGACTATAATTGATGGATAACATGCATCATTATTAACATACTTAAGCCCTTCTTCTATAGCACCACTATCTACTGCAGGTAGTATTTCTAAATTGTATCCACCAGCTCTAAGTGCTTCTTGTAAAAATTGAAAATGTATAGGAGACATTTGTGGGGCTAAAATTGTATGTTTTTCTCTCATTTCTTTTGTAAAAATTATTCTCTTCTCTGGTTCATTTTGTTTTTCTGGTTTAAATCCATTTCTATCTCTTTCTTCCATAGCTGCTTTTAAAGAACGTACACGTATTCTAGCAGCTCCTAAGTTATTACCTTCATCAATCTTTAATACTGTATATATCTTGCCATAATTATTTAGTATTTCTTGAACTTGATCTGTAGTTACTGCATCTAGTCCACATCCAAAAGAATTAAGTTGAATAAGCTCTATATTTTTTTGAGTTGCAACAAAACTAGCTGCAGCATACAGTCTTGAATGATAAACCCATTGATCAACTATTCTCAATGGTCTTTGGATTTTTCCTAAATGAGCTACTGAATCTTCTGTTAAAACAGCTATACCATATTCAGTTATTAAATTTGGTATACCATGATTTATTTCCGGATCAATATGATATGGTCTACCCGCTAAAACTATTCCTTTTTTATCATTTTGATCAAGATATTTTAAAACTTCTTCACCCTTTTTCCTTATATCATTCTTAACATTTTCTCTTTCCTGCCATGCTTTATCTAAAGCATTTTTTACTTCTGATTTTGTAACATTAAACTTTTTAAATTCTTCATAAAGTCTCTTCTCAAGCTTCTTCTTATCTTGAAGTGAAAAGAAAGGATTCATAAAATTAATTCCCTTTTCTTTTATGATATCCATATTATTTTTTATAACTTCGGGATAAGAAGTTACTATTGGACAATTATAGTGATTATCCGCACCTTCTTGTTCTTTTCTTTCAAATGGTACACATGGATAAAATATGTTCTTTATACCTCTGTTTATTAAATTCATAATATGTCCATGTGTTATTTTTGCAGGATAACATGCTGATTCTGAAGGTATTGTTTCTATACCAAGTTCATAAACTTTTTTAGAAGAACGAGCTGAAAGTTCAACTCTGAAACCTAACTGTGTTAAAAAAGTAAACCAGAATGGATAGTTTTCATAAATATTCAATACTCTTGGAATTCCTATAACACCACGCATCGCTTCTTCTTTTTTTAATGGTGCATATGCAAAAGTTCTTTTATATTTATACTCAAATAAATTAGGTACATTTTCTTTCTTTTTACTTCTACCTGCACCTCTTTCACATCTATTTCCTGATATAAATTCTCTACCATCTGAAAATTTATTTATAGTTAATAGACAATTGTTTCCACATCCTCCGCATCTTCTCATAGTTGTTTCAGACGAAAAACTTTCTAATTCATTATTTTGAAGTAAAGTTGTTTCATATCCATCTTCATATCTTTCTTTACAAATCAACGCTGCTCCAAAAGCTCCCATTATACCTGCAATATCCGGTCTTATTGCATCTCTTCCAGATATAAATTCAAAACTTCTAAGTACAGCATCATTATAAAATGTTCCACCTTGAACTATTATCTTCTTACCCATTTCCTTAGGATTTCTTATTTTTATAACTTTTTGAAGGGCATTTTTTATTACTGAATAGGATAACCCTGCAGAGATATCTCCTACAGTTGCTCCTTCCTTTTGAGCTTGTTTTACTCTAGAGTTCATAAATACAGTACATCTTGATCCTAAGTCTACTGGGTGTTCTGCCCGAAGAGCTTCTTTTGCAAAATCTTGCACGGACATATTCAATGAATGTGCGAAAGTTTCTATAAATGAGCCGCATCCTGAAGAACATGCTTCATTAAGCATTATGCTGTCTATTACTCCATCCTTAACTTTTAAACACTTCATATCTTGTCCACCAATATCCAATATAAAATCTACTCCTGGCAAGAAAAACTCTGCTGCTTTATAGTGCGCAATAGTTTCTATTTCTCCTATATCTACTTTTAATCCAGCTTTAATAAGACCTTCACCATATCCTGTAACTGCAGAATTACATATCTTAACGTCTTTAGGAAGCTTGCTGTATAAATCTTTTAATATCTTTATTGAGCAAGCTAACGGATTTCCTTTATTACTTCCATAATAAGAGTATAAAAGTTCTCCATCTTCATTTATAAGTGCAGCCTTAGTTGTCGTAGATCCTGCATCTATTCCTAAGAAACTTTTTCCTTTATAAGTATTTATCTCTCTTCTTTTAACAACAGCTTTATTATGCCTTTTTCTAAACTCTTTAAGTTCATTATCATCTATAAATAATGATCTTAATCTTGGAACTTCATGTTCCTGAACATCTTGAATAGTATTTAATTTCTCCATTAAATCTTCTGCCAATATAGACGTCTCTTCTTTAGAACTTAATGCTGCTCCTAAAGCCACAAAAAGCTGTGATTGCTCTGGGAAAATAACCTGATCCTCTGTAAGTTTTAAAGTTTCTATAAATCTCTGTCTTAACTCTGACAAAAAGTAAAGAGGTCCTCCTAAAAAAGCAACATTTCCTCTTATTGGTCTTCCACAAGCAAGTCCACTAATTGTTTGGTTAACCACTGCTTGAAGTACAGAAGCCGCTATATCCTCCTTAGCAGCACCCTCATTTAAAAGAGGCTGAATATCTGTTTTTGCAAACACACCACACCTTGCAGCTATAGGATAAATAATCTTGTGTTTAGATGCTAATTCATTTAATCCTTTTGCGTCAGTTTGTAGCAGTGATGCCATCTGGTCTATAAAAGCACCGGTTCCACCTGCACAAGTTCCATTCATTCTTTGTTCTATTCCTTGATTAAAATATGTTATCTTAGCATCTTCTCCTCCAAGTTCTATAGCTACGTCTGTTTTGGGTATACACTTTTCAACAGTGTTTGTGCTTGCTACTACTTCTTGTATAAAAGGTATATTAAGCCACTTAGATACTCCTAGTCCTCCTGAACCTGTAACCATTATTGTAATCTTCTGTTTTTTAAATTTATCATAGGCCTCATTAACAGTTTTAATTATAGTTTTCTTTATGTCTGAATAATGCCTTTGATATTTACTGTAAATAATTTTGTCCTTTACATTTAAAATTACTAATTTTACTGTAGTGGATCCTACATCCAATCCTAAATGTAATAAATTTTTCATAGTCACCTACTCCATTATATTTAATTTTTGAAAGAAATCTCCATGTTCATGTAGAAACTTCTATATGTTTAAACATATTCACATTATATAATTTTAATAAGCTAAATTCAACTTAATTTATATTTTCACTTCATAATATTGATTTTTGCTTTAATACCTCCAAAAGTTAAATTAATTAAAAAATATGGTAATGCAAAAACACCAATACATATAGCTAAAATCAAGATAATAGGGCTAATTGCTGCTAAAAGTAATATAGATTCTGCACCCAAAAAATTCGGTTGTATCTTTTTAAGTATTTTTATCCCCCAAGGAATTCCCATTATTGCATATGTCCTAATCACAACTGATTTTATTGGAAGATTAAACATGTTAGTCATTATTAAATAACCTATTACGCCAAATACCAACATAAGAAATAACATTTTCTTGTTTTCTTCCATAATTTATTCCCCCTTTATACTTTCAAACATATTCTAAAATTTTTAATGGATATTTTTATCATTTTTTCTAGTTATATATAATTATATCATATAAGTTTACAATTCAGTCAAGTTTACAATTCAGTCAAGTTTACAATTGAGTTATTTTAAAAATTAATATTTTACAACTCACCAATATTTTTATCAAAACATATACTAAATTAAGGTAGGAGGTGGTTAGCATAGATAAATTAGAAATAAAGAATATATATATGAATTATCATTCTCTAAAAAAAGAAACTGAGGCCATAAAAAATATATCTTTTAATGTAAAAGAAGGAGAATTTTTAAGTATCGTTGGGCCTTCCGGTTGTGGTAAATCTACATTACTAAATATAATAGCAGGTCTTCTAGAGCCTTCCAATGGAAAAATATTTATAAATGGTAAAAATATAAAAAATAGTCCTCCTCAAATAGGTTACATGTTTCAAAAAGATAATTTATTTCAATGGCTTACAGTGTGGGAAAATGTTATATTAGGTCTAAAAATACAAAATAAAATAACTACTGAAAGAACTAAAAAAATAGAACAACTACTTCATAATTATAATTTATGGGATTTTAAAGATCATTATCCCAGAGAGCTTTCTGGTGGTATGCGTCAAAGAGTATCTCTTATTAGAACACTTGCAATAAATCCTGATGTTTTAATTCTTGATGAACCATTTTCAGCACTTGATTATCAAACAAGATTAAATATTAGCGATGAAGTTTTTACAATAATCAGAAATGAAAACAAAACTACTATTATGGTTACACATGATATTTCAGAAGCTATTTCTATGTCAAATAGAATAATTGTTCTTTCTAAAAGACCCTCAACTATAAAAAATAATCTTAACATTAAATTTGATGATAAATTTATGTCTCCTCTCGAAAGAAGAGAAGCTCCTAACTTCAGAATCTATTTTAATATGCTATGGAAGGAGTTGAATTCATGAATAAACCTAGTTTAGAACATGTTAAATATATACAAGCTGTAAAAAAGAAAAAAAGAAAAATAGTTATAGTTAGATTAATAATTCTTATTTGTTTTTTCGCTTTATGGGAAATTGCTGGAGACTTGAAATGGATTGATCCTTTTTTAACTAGTACTCCATCAAGAATGATAAAGAGTTTAGTAAAAATATATAACGAAGGAACTCTTTTTAAACATATTGGTGTAACATGTTTAGAAACAATTTTAGGCTTTATATTAAGTACTGTTATTGGCACCTTACTAGCTGTATTATTATGGTGGTCGGATTTTGCTTCTAAAGTATTAGATCCTTATTTAGTTGTTTTAAATGCCTTACCTAAGGTAGCTCTAGCCCCTATAATAATATTTTGGGCTGGTAATGGCTATACATCTATAATTATAATAGCTATTCTTATTTCTATAATTGTAACTATAATAAATGTACTCAGTGGTTTTAAATCTATAGACGAAGATAAAATAAAATTATTAAAAACCTTTGGTGCTACAAAGTTTCAAATTCTAACAAATCTAGTTTTACCTGCTTCAATACCAACATTAATATCAGCTTTAAAAATAAATGTTGGCTTATCTTGGGTAGGTGTAATAATGGGGGAATTTTTAGTTGCTAAGGACGGATTAGGATTTTTAATAATATTTGGAGGACAAATTTCTCAACTAGATATGGTAATGATGAGCATTATTATCTTATGCATACTAGCTTATGCAATGTATGAACTTGTAGCGTTAATAGAAAAAAACTTTTATAGAAAAAAATACTAACATTTTATGTTTTTATGCATAATATAATCCACGAATGGATATTAATCTTAATAAGTACATTTTTTATTTTGAACTGTATTTAGGAGGTTAATATGATGAACTACTTCGAAAAAGCTAATGAATTTTATAATGCTAAAGAATATGATAAAGCCATTGATATGTATAAAAAATCTGCGGAACAAAAACAAAATGAAGCTTCTGCACTTTATAATGCTGGTGTGTGCTTTATTAAATTAAAAAATTATGAAAAAGCTATTCCCCTATTGAAATATGCCATAAAAAAAACTCCTCAAAGTAAATATTTTTTTAATTTGGGATATTGTTATTCAATGATAAACAATAATAAAAAAGCTTTAATCTACTTTAACACAGCTTGGTCATTAAATAGCAGCGATAGCGACTGTGAAAAAGCCATAAATCTAATAATAAATGAATACAAAAAAGAATCTGCACTATAATTTACAAAAAGTATAAAGTTTAAAGTTAAAAAAACAAATAAGGAAGATTTTCAAAATCAAGCTTTTGAAAATCAATTAATGATAAATTAAGTAAAAGTTTTTCTTTAAGAAAAACATCCTTTATTTGTTCTTTGTTCTTTAATCTTTATACTTTATCTAGTCTTCCTACCATTCTCCTGCTATTGTAGCTTGCTTATGGTCAAGAGCAAACCTTCTACTATCAAAATAATTTCCACCCTTAGCAAAAGTAGCATCTACATTTATCCATTTACCTTCCTCTTCAACATATATTTGATTCCAGGCATGTCCAACCCAACTTACTCCATTAAATCCTTTACCAGTTATCAATCTAACCTTTATATTATTTGCTCTACACATAGCTACAAATAAACATGCATAGTCAAAACAAATACCACTTCTAGAATAATACGTTGGTATGGCACCTGATTTTTCATCATATTCGTTTCTAAATATCTTTTCTGCTTTGTCATTATCATAACTTATATTTTTCGCTATCCAATTATAAATTTTTTTTCCTTTTTGTCTATCACTTTGTATACCAGAAACTAATTCTTTTGCAAAAGTATTTATTTCACTATTTGACTTTATTCCTTCATCTAATGTAACTCCATTATAATAAACTATAGTCCTTGAATTAGTTACATTTCCTTTTGGAATACTATCCTTTTTTATAACTATTTTAAAAGAATTATTGATTATATTTGGAAGGCGTTTAGCCAATTTTGAATTGGTAATGGGAATTACAACTTGTTTACATACATAGTTATATTTCTTTGAGCTTTCTAAATAATGATTAAATTTTTGGCTTATATTAAACATTGAAAGTAAATTTAATACGAATGCTGTTATAATAACATAACAGATAGCTTTAGGAAATTGAAAAGCTGATCCTAATATTCTTTTTATAAAACTACTTTTTCCTTTTAGCTTTCTTTCAATACCATCAAATAAAGGATATAATGTTACCCCACTTACAACTTCCAAAATCCATGTCAAAATATAATGTATTATAAAAACTGCTATTGGAATTGCTATTACATAAACAATTATTGGTTTTTTATTTATATAATTTATTATATTTACAGGAATAAATTCATATATTTTTTTATAAATTCCTTTACTATGATTAAAAAATATATTTTTCATAAAATATATACCTAAAATTATTGAAATAACAAAAGATACATTAACCTGCAAATCTCTTACATCTTTTTTTAAATGCTTAGAAGAAAATTTAAATAAGAACCCTTTTAAAATTGGATATATAAACATAGCTATTAAAAGAATATCTATAGGATTTGTATGATTAAAAAGGTCATTGATTAACTCTTTACCCATATGTTCACCTCTTTCTATTCGTTAAAACTTAACTCAACTTTCACAGTAAAAAATACTGCTTAGCGAAGGGAAATGATATATTGCGTAAGAAACATTTGAACAAAGTTTACAAGTTCTTAGCTTTACGAATTTGAAAAAAGTTATTTTTTAATTACTGATTCCTACGGAATATTAATAAAAAAATCTTTTTTCAATATGAGTAAAGCTTAGAACTTGTTACTGAAGTGAAAGGTTTATAAGCAAGATATCATTTCCCGCAGCGACTATTTTTCACCTAAGAAAGTTGAAAACTCAACTTTAAAATTTATACTCTATTTACTACAGTATGTCATCTAAAGTTTTTCTTATATCTCCCCAATTATATCCCCTTCTTGCAAGATAATTAGATAACCTTCTATAAATTTTCATTTTATCATTTTCTGATTTTATAATAATGTTATATCTTTTCATTGCTATTTCTTTGATATTTTCATGATTCTTAATCTCTTTTTTCTTACTAATCTTATTATTAACACTGTTATTATTAATACTTAATCCTTTTTTATTTTGTAAATTATTTTCTTCAAAAATTTTATCCTTATCTATAACTTTACATAAAACTTGATTTACAACTTCAAAATCATATCCGTTTCTTACTAAATAATCTCCTAATTTCTTATATATTTTTTTAACATTGTTTTCGCTTTTTATTAAAACTTCAAATTTTTTTTCTGCAAGTTTTAAAGCATTTTCATATTCTACTTCCTTACTAATATTATCTAATCTTGTAATTATAACCTCTTCACTTACTCCTTTTTTAAGTAACTTATACTTAATCTTATTTTTACCATACTTTCTAATTTTCTCTTTTATATATATTTCTGCATATTTGTTATCATCAACAAACTTATATTCTTTTAAAAAGTTTAAAATTCTAAAAATATTTTTTTCACTATACTCTTTTTTTAACAATTTTTCTTTTATTTCATTTTCTGTCTTATAATTTTTTTCTACTAGCCTCAGTGCATAATTTTTCCCTTTCATATAATTATCTTCTTCTATAATTTCCTTTAGATAATTTAAATCAACTTCTTTTCCTTTTTTTAAATTATGAATATATATAAGTTCCGCACTACATGCAAATGCAAATTCATCATTTATATATACATTTACTCTTTCATTATTTCTTTTTTGAACTTCTATCTTTGTTACTATTTTTCTCACTCTTCATCACCTTCACAGACTAGTACATGTATAGTAGGATCATTAAATACTTTTTGTGCAATATCATATATATCTTCTTTTTTTATTTTCTCTAAATTTTTTATATCACTTTCAAACTCATATATATCCTCATCTTCCATAGACTGTTGAAGTACATAATTACATAATTCGCTAGAATCTTCAACAGTAGCTGCTACAGAAGTTTTAAGAACTTTTTTCATTAATTCTACTGCACTACCATCTAACGATATAACTTTGTTTTTTATGTCAGTTATACACTTTTCTATAATTTTTTTAGCACTATTAATATCTTTTTTGCATACAGCCGTATAAATATATAAAGTTTTTATTCCTTTTGTTAAATCTAAACTTGTATAAACATCATATGCAAGTCCACGTTTCTCTCGCAATTCTCTAAACAAAATAGAATTTGAACTTGCACCAAATCTGTGATCTAAAATTTTAAGAACAAGTTCTTGCTCTTTATTCAATCCATAAAAAGTATATAAATATGTTATAGTACTTTGTTCAATTTCTTTTTTGTATGATTTTTTTACAATTGGCTTATTTTTTTCAACTAAAAATTTATTATATTTAAATTCTTTCCTTTTCCACTGATCAAAATACTTATTCACTACTCTTTCTATATATTCATGTTCAAAAGGAGATACAATTGTAATATAACAATTATTTGGAACATAATACTTACTATAAAATTTCTTTAAATCTTCTTTAGAAAAACTTTTAACTGTTTTTTCTTCACCTACTATATCATATTTTATAGGACTATTTTTAAATGCAATTTCATTTATCTTTTTAAAACTATAATCTTCAATATCATCATTGCTTGTCCTAATTTCTGCTAATATAACTCCTCTTTCCTTTTCAATCTCTTCTGAATCAAAGTTTGAATTTTGAACCATATCAGCTAAAAGCTCCATTGAATTCTCTATTTCTTCGTTTAATGCAACTATACTATAAACTGTAGAAGTATAATCTGTATATGCATTATATTCTCCACCGAGCTGTTCTAGTTCATTATTTAATACTTCATTGTTTCTAGTTTTAGTACCTTTAAAAAGCATATGTTCAATGAAATGAGAAATTCCTTTTTCATCTTTATTTTCATATAATGAACCTATTTTTATTCCTACATTTATACATGCTATTCTAGTATTCTTTTTAATACTAATCAATTTTATTCCATTTTTTAAATTTATTTCCTTAGAATCAAAACACTTTTCCATATATTCGCCACTTCTCCTGTTATCAATTATTTATTATTCTTATTTATTTTCTATTACATATATTATAATTTATAATCATAAAAACTAAAAGCATTATGGAAACAAAGTTGAACAGTTGATTAAACATTGAATATATGCTAAAATTTAGTTTCGACAGTTCGTAGCGACCTGTCCTAAAATAAAACTACGGAGGTATAATAATATGAACAATTCTTCAAAACAAGTAAGAGGATTAGTCTTTTCAGCATTAATCGCTGCTATTTATACTGTTCTTACAATGTCTTTATCTTTTATGGGATTTGGAGCAGTACAATATAGAGTATCAGAAGGATTAACAATTTTACCATTTTTTACACCATATGCAATTCCAGGACTAGTTATTGGATGTCTACTTTCAAATATAATCAGCCCTGTAGGAATATTAGACTTAATATTTGGTACATTAGCAACACTTATTGCTTCCATGATTACTTATTATATTGGAAAATCAAATATAAAATCTAAAAAATTCTTAGCACCTATGCCACCAGTATTAGTAAATGCAATTATTATTGGTCTTTTACTTAAATATGTGGCTTTTCCTAATGTGCCTCTTTTCATTTTAATGGCTCAAGTAGGTTGGGGAGAATTAATATGTTGTTATGGTATCGGTTTACCTTTAATGACTATTTTTGAAAAAAATACTGTTTTAAAAAATTTTATATCTTAAAATCTAAAATATATATTTATCAATAACTCAACTTTCACAGTAAGAAAATACTTGCTAGCGAAGGGAAATGATATATTGCATAAGAAACATTTGAACAAAGTTTACAAGTTCTTAGCTTTACGAATTTGAAAAAAGTCATTTTTTAATTACTGATTCCTGCGGAATATTAATTAAAAAATCTTTTTTCAATATGAGTAAAGCTTAGAACTTGTTACTGAAGTGAAAGGTTTCTAAGCAAGATATCATTTCCTGTAGCGGCTATTTTTCATCTGCGAAAGTTGAATCAATAATATTTTAATTTAAAGGTAATTTTTTTATAATGTTACTTGTCCCTCCTACATACATTATTATGGAGGTGATTATTTATGAAAAAGTTTACCAAATTCATAATAATATTAATAATAATATTAACAGTAGAATTTATTTTTATTTATATTAATCATACTAAAAATACTTCTACTTTAAAATCTAATATAAAAGGTTATCAACCAAAGAAACCTATAGTGATTTTAGTAGATATAACAACACATACATTAAATGTTTTTCAAGAAAATAATCTATTAAAATCTTATCCTATAGCTAGTGGCAAACCATCCACTCCTTCTCCTATAGGTACTTGGTCAATAATAAGTAAAGGTACCTGGGGTGAAGGTTTTGGTGGTAGATGGATGGGTTTTAATGTACCTTGGGGTAAATATGGTATACATGGAACTATATATCCTAATTCAATTGGATGGAATTCTTCTAAAGGTTGTATAAGAATGAAAAATAAAGATGTAGCTGAATTGTATAAAATCACTCCACATGGTACAAAAGTTATAATCTATGGAGGTCCTTATGGAAACTTTGGTGAATACTTAAGACCTATAAGACCTGGAATGAGAGGTTCTGATGTATTTGAAGTTCAAAAACTTTTAAAAGAAAAAAGTTACTATAAAGGAAATCCTGATGGAATTTATGGAGAAGGCATGAAATCTATAATACATAAATTTCAAAAGGATAATAAAATTTCAATTACCAATACCATAAATACTTCTTTTTACAAAAAATTAGGAGTAGAGCTTGATGATTAAGCTCTACTTAATTTATTTTTATACTTTATCACTGCAACATACACTATTGATATTTTAACTGAATTATTGTAAAATTTTTTATGTCATGTATTAATAACTCAACTTTCACAGTAAAAAAATACTGCTTAATGAAGGTAAATAATATATTTCGTAAATAGTTAACAGTTAATAGCTGCCATTTGCGGCTGTTTTTCACCTGCGAACGTTGAATTAATGATTCAAAATTTTATTTTAAACGTATTAACATTTTTTCAATATAATATACAAAAGAAACTATATACATAATTTTTATGTCAGTTGATTATAAACTCTTAACCTTTGGTTAAGAGTTTTTTTAATGAGACATAATAATTATAAAAGGGAGGTATACTGTAATGAACAAATTAACAAAAGAACTTATATTAATGCATATTGGCCTTATACTAGCAGCTGCTGGAACTTATTTCTTTCTAATTCCTAGTGATTTAGCAGCTGGTGGTGTTAGTGGTTTGGCTATGGTTATAAAACCTTATATACCTAATTTAAGCATTGGACTTCTTATGACTATCATGAATATAGTACTTTTTATAGTGGGATTTGTATTTATTGACTCTAAATTTGGTGCTAAGTCAATATATGCTACCTTTGCCTTTTCAGGTATAATATGGTTATTTGAAAAGTTTTTCCCTATGGCTAGCCCTTTAACAAATGATATGTTTATAGAACTTTTATTTGGCTCTATTTTAAGTGCTGTTGGATTAGCTATTGTATTTGAACAAAATGCCTCAACTGGAGGAACAGATATATTAGCAAAAATTATAAACAAATATGCTCATATAGACCTTGGTAAATCATTACTAATAGTAGATTTTGTTATCACTATATTTGCTGCATATACTTTTGGAGCTAAAAAAGGAATGTATGCACTTTTAGGTGTTATAATATTAGGTATTTTAATTGATGTAATAATAGGTGGTTTAAACGACTATAAAAAAGTTGAATTAGTAAGCTGTGAAGGTGAAAAAATCAAGAAATTTATAATTGAAGAACTAGATAGAGGTGCTACTTTATATGTAGGTAGAGGAGCTTACACTAATGATACAAAAGAAATTATAACTACTGTAGTTGATAAAAAACAATTTATTAAACTAAAAAACTTTATAAATGAAGTTGATAAAAAGGCATTTATCGTAACCTATAATGTTCATGAAACTCTTGGTGAAGGATTTAAAGATATTTCTGACTAATCTTCAAAATATCTTGTGAATATAATTCATTTTTCTGTAAAAACTAATTTCATGTGTAATTATTTTGTATTAAAGGAGCGATTGTGCATGAAAATAGAGTTTTTAGGACCTAATGGAGAATATAAAGAAATTATGGATATTCTTAATGAAAATCATCCTGATTATGATATTAAAATACTTTCTAATTATAATGTTTCTAATAAATTTAATAATGAGTTAGTTGCAAAAATTGGAGATAAATATTATCATGCTCCAACTTCAAAAGAATTATATGATAAAATTACTGATCATTTTTTTCGTCTTCCAAATTGTTTTATTGGATAAAAAAAAGATGAGTTAACTTTTAAAAGCTAACTCATCTTTTTTTAATAACTCATGGAAAGTTTTATTGGGAATCTCTTTAATAGTATACCCATTATATTCAATATAATTCATTTTTTTATGATGCTATTGACTCATTTTTAATTATGCTTCTATATATATTTATTCATATACATCTTAAGGTAATAATCTCTCTTTATCTCTAGGAAATAAACTAGTTTCTCTAACATTATTACATCCTAAAAGTTGTGCTGTAATACGTTCAAGCCCTATTGCCAATCCTCCATGTGGCGGCATACCATATTTAAAATTTTCCAAATATCCTATAAATAACTCTGGATTAAGTCCTTTTAGAATCATATTTTCTTTAAGCATTTCATAATCATGAATTCTTTGACCCCCTGTAGTAATCTCAAGTCCTCTAAAAATAAGGTCAAAACTTCTTGTTAGTTCTTCATTATAAGGCATAGTATACATTGGTCTTTTACTTCTTGGATATTCAGTTAAAAAAACAAAATCTGAATTATATTTTTTCTTAACATATTCGTATATAAGTTTTTCTCCCTCTGGGTCTAAATCTTTCTCTAAATTGGTTTTATTGTATTCTCTTTTCAATATTTCTATAGCATCTAATAATGTGATTGTAGGAATTTCACCATTTATAACAGGCATATTTACATTTAACAAATTTAATTCCTTTTTACATTCATTTTCTACCTTTAAAAAAATATATTTTAAAAGCTTTGTTTCTAATTTCATAATATCAGTTTCATCATTTATAAAACCCATTTCTAAATCTAAACTAATATATTCATTTAAATGTCTCACTGTACTATGTTCTTCTGCTCTATATACATGTCCTATTTCAAATACTCTCTCATACCCTGCTGCAACCAACATTTGCTTATAAAATTGAGGACTCTGAGCAAGATATGCTTTCCTTTTAAAATAATCTACTTTAAAAAGAGCTGTCCCCCCTTCTGCACCTTCTGATACAATCTTAGGAGTAAAAACTTCAGTAAAACCTTCACTATTTAAAAATTCTATAAATCCTTGAGCAATATTTGCCTGAATTTTAAATATTGCATTAGTTTTTAAATTTCTCAAACTAAGTACTCTATTATTTAACATAGTATTAATATTAACATTTAACTCATCTGTATTAATTTCAATTGGGAGTTCCTCTTTAACCGGAGATATATTTTTAATATAAGATACTTGTACTTCATAATAACCTGTAGAATTTTTTCCTTCTACAACTTTCCCTTTTAATTCTATTACACTTTCTAATTTTAATGATTTTATATTTATTTGTTTAGTGTCTACAACACATTGAACTATTCCAGTTCTATCTCTTAAAACTATAAAAGCAATTTTACTTAATTTTCTTATTCTATGAACCCATCCCATCATTTTTACTTCTTGATTAACTTTTGTTTTTATTTGATTTACTAATGTTCTATTCATATTGCCACTCCTTTTTTTGAAAATTTTGAATTTTTAAATAACAGTTGTCATAAAAAAATCCCTTAAGAAGTTATTCTTAAGGGACGAAAATTCCGCGGTACCACCCAAATTAACCTTTATAAGATATATTTAAATTAATACCATTGACACTATTAAATAAAAAAACCCTTACTCCTTTTAGGAGTGAGGGTTTGCCCACGGTACCATCCTTTTTAATCTTATTAAGATCCACTTTGCTCCTTTTAACGGTAGAAAACCGTTTTATCCTAATAACTTTAAAGCTTTCAGATAAACTTCTCAGGGACGTCCTTCAGTATTACTTTTCCTGCTAGACTTTCACCATCTCTAACTCGCTTATAGTACTTACTAATACTTACTCTTCCCATCATAGATACTTTATAAATAATTGTTTTGTTTCAAGAATTGTACTATAAAAAACATACAATGTCAACTATTACTTTATAACTCAACTTTCGCAGGACAAAAATACTACCTAGCGAAGGTAAATGATATATTGCGTAAGAAACATTTGAACAAAGTTTACAAGTTCTTAGTTTTACGAATTTGAAAAAAGTCATTTTTTAATTACTGATTCCTATGGAATATTAATTAAAAAATCTTTTTTCAATATGAGTAAAGCTTAGAACTTGTTACTGAAGTGAAAGGTTTCTGAGCAAGATATCATTTACCGCAGCGGCTATTTTTCACCTGCGAAAGTTGAGTTTATAATTTATTTATCATACTTGCGAGATATCCTGCTCCAAATCCATTGTCTATGTTAACCACACTTACTCCACTAGCACAACTATTAAGCATGGATAAAAGTGCAGTAAGCCCTTTAAAACTTGCTCCATATCCTACACTAGTTGGTACTGCAATAACAGGTTTATCTACAAGTCCTCCTACTACGCTTGCAAGTGCACCTTCCATACCTGCTGCTACTATTACTACCTTAGCTCCTCTTATAATATCAATTTTATCAAATAATCTATGTATACCTGCTACTCCTACATCAATAACCTTTTCCACCTTATTCCCTAATATTTCTGCTGTAACAGCCGCTTCTTCTGCTACTGGAATATCTGATGTACCTGCAGTAACTATTGCTATATATGTATCTGTAACTGTAACTTCTTTTTCTCTTACAATTATAGTTCTAGCAAGTTCATTGTACTCTGCTTCATTACATATTTTCTTTACTGCTTTATACATTTCATAGTTTGCACGAGTTGCTAAAATGTTACTATTCTTTGTGCTCATGAACTGTACAATTCCCTTTACCTGTTCTACCGTTTTTCCTTCACAATATATTACTTCTGGATACCCAACTCTAATCTCTCTATGATTGTCTATTTTGGCATATCCTAATTCTTTATAAGGTAAATCTTTAAATATATCCACTGCTTCCTGTATTTCTATATCTCCACCTTTAACCTTTTCAAGTAAAGTCTTAATCTCTTCTACGTTCAAAATATCACCCTCATTTCTTCATTTCTCTAATAATTCCATACCACTAACTCTATATCCCTGCATATCTAATGTAACATATTTAAAACCATATTCTTTTAATTTGCTTACAATATTATTCATTACTTCTATATTAAAAATATTCTTCATATCTTCAACTGCAATTTCTATCCTTGCTATGTCTTTATGACATCTAACTCTTACAGCTTTAAAACCTATACTTATCAAATATTTCTCCGATTTTTCTATCTTCTTTAAATCTTCAATTCTAATTTCATTTCCATATGGAATTCTTGAAAGTAAACATGCATAAGCTGGTTTTTTCCATGTACTTAATTCTAATATTTTTGAAGCTTGTCGTATTTCAGCTTTTGTAAATTCATTTTCAAGTAAAGGACTCCTCACTCCTAACTCCTTCAGTGCCTTCATTCCTGGTCTATAATCTTTTGTATCATCAAAATTTGTTCCATCTAAAATGTATTCATATCCTTTTTCCTGAGCTAATTGTTTTATTTTTGAAAATATAGTTTTTTTGCATAAATAACATCTATCCTTTGGATTATATTTTATTGAATCTACAATTTCAGTTTGTATAAACTCATGTTTTACTCCTAAGTTTTTTGTAAAATCTTCAGCTTCTTTTATTTCCCATCTAGGTATATATGGAGTACTTATAGTTACAGCTAGTACATTATTACCTAATGCCTCATGTGCTGCTTTAAGTAAAAAAGTACTATCTACTCCTCCTGAAAATGCCAAAATACAACTTCTCATTTTTTTTATATAGTTAACTAAATTTATGTATTTTTCATTTAAATATTTATTATATTCATTTTTATCATTTTCCATAATATATCACCTTTTTACTTCTTTTTATTTAAGTTTTTAGAAACTTCTTTATATATCTCATTTATTGACACATTATTTTTATATGCTAATTCTTTACACTCTTCATATTCTGCCTTAACCTTAATTTCCTTATCACCTAAATAAGCATTTTTAATTGTAACTTTTCCATATATAGTATCTATTTTATCAAAATCTCTTCTTAAAATTGTTCTTCTAGTTTCATGTTCTCTAACACCTAAAGTAGTAGTTTCACTTAAAATTATTTTTTTTAATTCCTCTTTGTTTTTTTCATTACATAAAACACTTAGTTTTACTCCAGGTCTACCTTTTTTCATAACTATTGAATTCATATAAACATCTAACGCACCTTTACTAAAAAGCCTTTCATATACATAATCATATATTTCAGGATTCATATCATCTATATTCGCTTCTAGTACAAAACATGTATCATTTTCACAATAAACTTTGCTAGTTTCATCATTATTATTCTCTATACTTGCCAAAAATACCCTAAGCACATTTGGAATTTCTGTATCTCTACCACCAATACCATAAGCCACTTTTTCTATGTTAAAAGTTTTATTATCTGTAAATTCATTAACTGTAGTCGCTATAATAGCTGCTCCTGTAGGAGTTGTAGTTTCAAAAGGTACAATACCGGATTTTACAGGAATACCTTTTAATATTTCTACTGTTGCTGGAGCAGGAACTGGAATTACTCCATGTGCACATTTAACAAATCCTCCTCCTAATTCTATAGAAGATGCCATTACTTTATCCACATTTAAATAATCTAAACATATAGCTGCCCCAACAATATCTACAATTGAATCAACAGCTCCCACTTCATGAAAATGTACTTCATATAATTCCTTCCCATGAACCTTTGCTTCAGCCTTTGCAACTTTCATAAACATATCTAAACTAATCTTTTTAACATTTTCATTTAAACTACTAGAATTAATTATGTTTTCTATATCCTTCAAATTTCTATGTACATGGTTATGTTGATGATGATGTTGTTGATGTTCATGTTCTAAAATAACATCTACTTTTGTACCAGTTATTCCTTTCCTCATGTCTCTACTTACCTGTATTTTAAATTCCTCATTTATATTAAGTTTTGATAATTCATCTATTAAATAATGCTTATCTACACCTAAATCTATCATAGCGCCTAAATTCATGTCTCCACTTATTCCTGAAAAACAGTCATAATAAAGTACTTTCATTTCATATCTCCTTCACAATTTAAAATTTGAAAATCTACTAGTAAACTAATTACATTATACATTACTTTTTATAAATCTTATTGTAAAAATTTATTATTCCCATAATTCTTTCATTTTTACTTTTAAAAATTGAATTTATGATTTACAATTACAATTATAAACATGGAAATAAATTTATACTAATTATATTAACTATAATTTAATCTCTTCAAGTTATTCCTTGTTGCCTGTATACAAAATATGTATGTAAAGCATATAGAAAACTCCGTCTGAATCCAAAATCCTACTTATACTAATATTTTTAAATTAAATTTATATCTATTAAACAATAAAATTATAGTTAATTACTCAATTTTCGCAGTAAAAAAATACTGCTTAGCGAAGGGAAATGATATCTTGCGTAAGAAACATTTGAACAAAGTTTACAAGTTCTAAGCAAGATATCATTTCCCGTAGCAGCTATTTTCCACCTACGAAAGTTGAATTAATTAATAATTCAAGGAGAGGTAAGCATGAAATTTTTGATCATATACTTAATTTTAATAAACTTATACGGTGTATTATTAATGTTTTTAGATAAATATAAATCTAAACATAATAAATGGAGAATTCCAGAAAAGAACTTATTTATGATAGCCTTAATTTTAGGAAGTTTAGGGATATTCATAGGTATGTACTTATTTAGACATAAAACTAAACACCAAAAATTTGTAATTGGCATTCCTTTAATTATGATTATTCAAATTTTCATTGTTAGCAAAATAATATTAAAATTTATTTAATTAAAATTTATTTAATTCAACCTTTGCGGTAAAAACTCTATCTAGCTAAGAGAACTGATATATTGCATAAGAAACATTTAACAACAATTAATAACTCAACATTCGCAGGACAAAAATACTGCTTAGCGAAGGGAAATGATATCTTGCGTAAGAAACATTTGAACAAACAATTAGTAATTCTTGGTCTAAAAATTTACAGTGTACTTATGTAATATTTTTATATTATAAACTAAAACTTATTGCCTGTGGTAAATATCTATATAGTATATAGGATATCATTGGAACAAATTCTACAAGTTCTTAGTCTTACGAATTTCAAAAGAGTTATTTTCTGATAATTAATTCCTCTGGAATATTTTTTAGAAAATCTCCTTTTGAACATGAGTAAGACTTAGAACTTGTTACTGAAGTGACACGATTCCTAATACTATATAGATATTTACTTCACAGGCTCTAGACACTTGTGTCAACACAAATTTTTAAACCTTAGGATTACTTTGTAAAGTAATTTGAGCAAATGTTTCCTAGCAAGATATCATTTCCCGTAGCGGCTATTTTTCATCTGCGAAAGTTGAGTTATAACTTAAACTTTGCTTAAATTAAATTTTTTGCA
The DNA here is from genome assembly GCF_042688525.2 of Haloimpatiens myeolchijeotgali. Classification (GTDB taxonomy): domain Bacteria; phylum Bacillota; class Clostridia; order Clostridiales; family Clostridiaceae; genus Haloimpatiens. Next base: position 956,280 of record NZ_JBHWAB010000001.1, on the reverse strand, counting down.
ATATTTTTTACCCCACTTACTGTGAGTTTACTAATACTATCATTGTCTTTTAATAACCTATCTAAACAATCCACAAAATAATCTGCTTCAGATTTATTTATAATTAATGGAGGTTCTACTCTTAAAACATTAGGATTGTTTATTGTAAAACTTGTTATTATATGATATTTATTCATTAATTCTGATATTATTTTTGAAATTATCACTTTAGTTATACCTTTTGGAAGTATACCCTTCACATCGTTAAATTCAATTCCTATCATAAGTCCCATTCCTCTTACATCTTTTATAATGTCATATTTGCATTTTAATTTTTCTAATTTATTCAACAAATATTTTCCCACTTCCTCAGAATTCTTAGAAAGATTCTTCTCTTGTATTAAACTTAACGTTTTAATTGCTGCAGCACATGCTAATGTATTTCCACCAAAAGTATTTCCTAAAATTAGCCCATATTTCATTTTTCCATAAGTATCATCCCATATACTATTTTTTACGCACATACATCCAATTGGAATAATACCACCACTTAATGACTTAGAAAGACATAAAATATCTGGAACTACATTAAATTTTTCATAACAAAACATTGAACCACATCTACCAAGACCGGTTTGAATTTCATCCATAATAAAAACCACATTACTTTCATTACACAGCTTTCTTAACTCCTTAAAATATTCTTTTGAAGGAATCGCAATTCCTCCTTCACCTTGAATTGGCTCAACTAATACAGCTGCTACTTCATTATGATTTATTTTCTCTCGTATAGAATCTATATTACCAAAAGGTACCTCAATAAAATCAAATAATAAAGGTGAATAATTATATTTTTCTTCCGTACCAAGAGCAGAAATTGCTCCTAACGTTTTTCCATGATATCCATTTTTACAATAAATTATAGTTCCTTTTTTTGTATATAATGCCGCTGTCTTTATAGCCTCCTCTACAGTTTCAGTTCCACAATTCGTAAAGAAACAATACCTAAAATTTTTATTTGTTATATAATTTATATTATTGGCAAGAACAGCTGCCACTGTATTTTTAGACGTTTGAAGCATATTAGGTCTATTTTTAAACTTATCAATTGCATCAAATACTTCACTACAATTATGACCTAAATTTAATGCTCCAAAACCTCCTAACAAATCTAAATATTTATTACCCTCCTCATCATATACATACATTCCTTTAGCACAAACAAAATTTTTGTCTACACCTATAGATTTAAAAAACTCATATCGAATTGGATTATAATAATTTTTATACAATTTATCTATCTTTTCACTACTTAAATTCTCAATATCCTCTACCTGTATAAATCCCATAGAATTCTCCTCTTTTATTAAAATAAAATTACCTTGTCGCCTATAATTTTAAAAAATGCTTTATACTTTTTAACTTTATTATTTTTCATATCAATTATATTCGTGTATGGCTCATAAATACTATATTGATTATAAGTCACTAAATATCTATCTTCTAAACATTCCTTTGTTAATCCTAAATCTACTGGATAAGAATATTCTATTTGTCCATTCATTACTTCTTTTACCTTTGTAACATTATTATTACGTAATTTCTGTGCAAAAACTCCTTTATATTTATTTTCAAAGCTATAAGAAAATCTTGTGTTATTTAAAATATCTCCTGTTATTTCGTCAAATTCAGTTTCATCTGTAATAGTAAATACTTTTCTTTTCAAAGTATCTCTATTTATAAATACAACTTTTTCTTCATTCATTTTATCGAAATCTTTGAGTATACAATATATATTTTCCCTATCTACTCCATAAAACAATTCATATCCTTCATATCCTCTTGTAGCTAACTCATAAAATTCTAAGTTTAAAACACCATTTTTAACCTGTTCTATAAATTTTTTTAAAGGAATAACCTTTAAACTATCTTTATAAAAAAACTTATGCATTTGACTTTCATGATATTTTTTATATTTTACAAACATTTCATACTCCTGTTCTTTTTCCCAAGTTTCTATATAGTTTTCTTCATATATGATACATTCTTCACTACCAAAATTAGTTTTAAAAAATACATCTTTAACGCCTTTTAATAAACTTTGGTCATTTATCTCATAGGCATTTTTTGTGTCTATCTCAAATAAGTATCCACACGAGTATCCATACTGTGAATCTTCAAAATTATCAATTTCTATTTCATTCTCCCAATTAATAGGCTCTTTTGCAAATGCACATATATAATTATCTGTAAGCACCTCTATCTTTACTTCAGAATATTTGTTTTCTATTTTAAATTTAAAAATTTTACTTTCTTTTTCTGTATCTAAATCTATCTTATAAACATCATACTCATCATATATAATATTTCTCTTTTTTGTTAAATAATATATACAATTTTCTCCTTCTATGTTTTTATTATAAACTGTACCATATTGTATTCTATCATTGTTTTTTCTCAATTTTCTAAGTCCTTTAGTCTTATTATCATAAACATAGTAATCAAAAACTCTATGTTCAGGAAATTTATATCCTATACGTTTTATTTGCTCACAAATTATTTTATTGTTAACCTCTTGTATTGGCTTGTATATTTTTTCTTTACCACTTCTAATATCTAATATTTTCATATAACACACCTCTAAGTATTTTTTCTTCTAACCTGTTTGATATCATATGTATATATATGATTCTAACCATTTTATGGAATAATATACATATGATGTACAAATAACTATAAAAGAAAAAGATTTCTAAACTTCTGGCTTTTTACTACCTTTGAAATTTAGAAACCTTTATTTACATTTAATCAAATAATTAATCTAAGTCAATATTTCATATCCATCTTCTGTTACAACTAATGTATGTTCCCATTGAGCTGATAATTTTCCATCTGCTGTAACAGCTGTCCAATCATCCTTCAAAATTTTACATTTATAAGTTCCTTCATTTATCATAGGCTCAATAGTAAAAACCATTCCTGGAGCTAATACCATATCAGTATTCTTTTTTCCTACATGAGCTACAAAAGGTTCTTCATGAAATTTCATTCCCAAACCATGACCACCATAATCCCGAACTACTGAATAACCATTACTTTCTGCATAACTCTGAATAGCATATCCAATATCACCTAATGTTCCAAAAGGCTTAACTTGCTCTATTCCTTTATATAAACATTCTTTGGCAACTTTTACTAATTTAGTAGCTTCTTTTGATCCTTCACCTATTATATACATTCTACTAGCGTCAGCATAGTATCCATCTAATATAGTTGTTACATCTACATTTACAATATCTCCATCTTTCAATACAGTATCATCTGGTATTCCGTGACATATTACATCATTAATTGATATACAAACACTCTTAGGATATCCCATATAATTTAATGGAGCTGGAATACCATTATGCTTGATAGTATATTCATGTACCCATGTGTTTATCTCATCAGTAGTTACCCCTGCTCTTATTTTTTCTCCTACCATATCTAATATACCTTTAGTAATTTTACCGCTCTCTCTAATTCCTTCTACTTGTTCAGGAGTCTTTATTAAATCTCTAGTAGGAATTATATGACCTTCTTGTGCCATAGCCATTAACTTTGCATCTTGTTCCAAATGGCATCTCTTATATTTTTTACCACTTCCACACCAACACAAATCATTTCTTGATAATTTATTCATCTTTACACCTTCTACTCTTTATTTAATTTATTATTATTTTTATAACTATCAATTCAACTTTCTTATAAAAACAAAGACATGTGTTGCATAAAAAATCTGCATACATACTTGTTAATTGTTAGTTGAAAAACTACAACTATTGAATTATCATTTTTTAACTCACATAACATATATTATATTAACACATTTTCAAATAATATAAAAATTATACACTTAACAACAATTAAAAATTAATAATTAAAAATGAATAATTGCAGTAAGAAAATACTGTCTAGCGAAGGAAAATGATATATTGCGTAAGAAACATTTGAACAAAGTTTACAAGTTCTTAGTTTTACGAATTTGAAAAAAGTTATTTTTTAATTACTGATTCCTATGGAATATTAATTAAAAAATCTTTTTTCAATATGAGTAAAGCTTAGAACTTGTTACTGAAGTGAAATGTTTCAGAGCAATATATCATTTTCCGCAGCAGCAAAATTGAGTTATTTTACTATCACACTGCTCCAATAATAATCATTATACTTCCTATTATTATGAAAAAATCTGCTATGTTAAACACAGGGAATTTTTTTATATTAAAATATATGAAATCTACAACATAACCTTTAAGTATTCTATCTATTAAATTGCTTGTCCCTCCGCCTATCATGAATATCATACCTACCTTAACTAAATACATTTCTCCATATTGCAGTATATTTAATAAATATGCACTCAAACACAATAATCCTATTATAGAAAGTCGTATTATTATTTTTAAGTTGTTTTCTAAAACCCCAAATGCTCCACCAGTATTCTTTACAAGCATCAGTATAATTTTATCTCTACAAAAACTTTTAGTAATTCCATGCAATAATGTTTTTTCCATTTTATACTTATAATACTGATCTACTACTATTATAAATATAAAAAATATAAAAATCATAAATTTTATATTACATAATTTACTTATATTCAAAATACCCATCTTATAATTTTATACCCCTCTCGTTATTACTATGTATTCAACTTTCGGAGGACAAAAATACTACTTAGCGAAGGGAAATGATATATTGCGTAAGAAACATTTGAACAAAGTTTACAAGTTCTAAGCAAGATATCATTTCCCGCAGCGGCTATTTTTCACCTGAGAAAGTTGAATTCTTAATTATTGTTCAAATAATTCTATACTATAATTATATGTTAACTATTATATTTTGGGAATTTAAGTTTACATTCATAGTAAAAAAATAATAGAGCCTATATCTTATAAAAAGACATAAGCTCTATCTTAATTTACTTTTCATTTAATTTCCATCTACCCCAAAAGCATTGCTGTAATTGGCCTTACCAAACTAGAATAACAATTTTTAAAGTTATATACTTTCCTTCTGATTGTATTCTTTCTTAAAATTTTCAATAAATCTTATATAATTATCTTTTTCATTTTCTAATTTTTCTATCTTTTTAGCAAATGTATTTTGTATCCAATTTATTTCATTATAATAATATCTATTTGATAATCTCCAAAATCTTTGAGGGAAAAGTAAAAATGCAAAAATCACTCTATATTCTTCCTCTTTTAAAGGACTTATAGAATTGTATTCTTTAATAATCAAGTTAGCATATTCAATATCCCATTCCACTCTTTTTAAAACCTTTATCATAAAGTTAGATATATCATATGCTCTTAATTCTCTTTTACAATAATCAAAGTCAATTACATTAAATTGTTCTGAATTATCAATTACTATGTTATGAAAAGTATAATCATGATGACAAAAACTCTTTTTCTGTTCTGCTATTTCACAAAGTTTATCATATTGTGAATCCTTCAAAATATTTATTGCTCTGAGACCTAATTTTTTATAAAATTCTACATTCTTAATGTAAGCTAGATCAAACTCACCTTTTTTACTCTTTTTCTTTCTACCTATGTTTCTCATCTTATCTAACCCTTTTATACGTTTTTCCATGAGATAATGCCATCTGCCTAGGTCACTTTTCAATTTACTGTTTTCAGGTGGTTCATATCCCTCTGTTCCTAAATGCATTTTAGCCAAATTTTGTGCTGCTTTCGCAACTTCTTCTTTACTATGAAAATCACATTCTCTTCCATCAATCCATTCAGAAAGAGTATATATATCTTCATTAACTAAAGCATAAGGTTCACCCTCAGTATTTAAACAATATCTATCTATACTAGTAAAACCATTTTTTATTAGATGCTCCTTAGCTCCATATACAAAATAAAGCTTTTGAATACCATAATTAATCTTTTTTAAACACTTTACTCCCTTATTCGTTTTTAAGCAATATACTCCTTTATTGGGTTTTATACTGTGAATCTTAACATCAAATTGTCTTTCTATTTCAAATTCTCTCATCATTCTTATCACCCCCATTTAATCTATATGTGTAATTTTATAAATTTATACTTTATTTTCTATACATAAATTTAACATAAATTGTAATAAAATTAAATATAAGAAAATAATTTTAAAGGAGATATGTAATGAAAATAGCCATAGATTCTAGAGCTGCAGAATGGTATAGAGGAACAGGAATTGGAACTTATTCATTTCAACTCATTAATTTTCTAAATAAAATTGATAATATCAATGAATATACCCTTTTTATGTCTGAAAGTGTTAAAAACTACATACCATTTAATAAAAATTTTACTATAAAAAATACATTACAAAGAAATGAAGATAATTTTTGGAATGAAGTTAGCTTTCCTAATAAGTTAACATCTAAAAATTTTTCTCTTTATCATGTTCCTCACAATGGCATTGGACTTCCTCATAAAAAAAATTGTCCTTTTGTTATAACTCTTCATGATATTATACCTTACAAAATGCCTGAAACAGTAAGCGATACTTATTTAAAAATTTTTAATAAAGAAATTCCAAAAATTATATCTCATAGTGATGCTATAATAACTGTCTCTCAATACTCTAAAATGGATATAATAAAAGCTTTTAACTATCCAGGGAAAAAAATTTATGTAACTTATCTTGCAAATGAAGATATATATAAACCATTAGATAAAAATACATGCAAAAATTTAATTAAAAAATACTATGGTATTAATAATGATTTTATTCTTTATATAGGTGGTTTTAGTCCTAGGAAAAATATCATTGGACTTATAGAAGCGTTTAGTTTATTTAAATCTTTCTACAAAAGCAATATAAAGCTTGTAATAGGTGGAAAAAAAGGTAAGTCATTTAGTTTATATAAAAAACGTTCTATAGATTTGAATATTGAAAATGATGTATTATTTACTGGTTTTATTCCAATTAAACATTTGCCTTACTTTTATAATGCCTCTAAATTATTTGTATATCCTTCTTTCTATGAAGGCTTTGGTCTTCCACCTATTGAATCAATGGCTTGTGGTACTCCTGTAATTACCTCTAACAGAACTTCTATACCAGAAATTTTAGAAGATGCTGCATATTTTATAGATCCTAATAATATTGATGAGTTATGTAATTCTATGATTAGAGTATTAGAAGATACTAATTTTTCAAATTTATTAATCAAAAAAGGCTTTGAAAAATCTAGTTCTTTGACCTGGAAAAAAACCGCAAAAGACACTTTGTCGGCTTATAAGAAAATTGCTAAAACATAGTATATGAATAGTTGACAGTTAAGAACACCTTTTACAGATGAAAAATAGCCGCTGAGGGAAATGATATATTGCTTAGAAACCTTTTACCTTAAAGATAATTAATAGTTAATAATGAATAGTTAATAATTAAGGAAATTTTGCCTTAGGGCAAAATAACTAATATATAATTTAAAATTTTTGCTAAAGCAAAAATCAACCTTAATTATTAATTTTTAATTATTAATTCTTAACTGATATTAAATGTTTCTTACGCATATATCATTTTCCTTGGCTAAGCAGTATTTTTTACTGTCAACTATCAACTGTAATCTTTCCTCTGCAAAAGTTGAATCTTTAACTTATAGTTTTGAAAAAATTATTGCTATAATAGCTGTGATTCCCAATAAGTAAGGATAGAACAAGAACTTAATTATCAAAAATGGTGAAACTGCTGCAAGACCTGCTGCTGCAAGAATTTGTGCTCCGTAAGGTATAATCCCTTGGCAAAAACAAGAAAAAATATCCATAAGACTTGCAACTTTCCTCGGCTCCAAATTATATTCATCACTTATTTCCTTAGCAATAGGACCTGCCATAACAATTGCTATAGTATTATTGGCAGTACATAAATTCACTATTGATACCAATAATGCTATTCCAAATTTAGCACCTCTTTTACTATTAATTCTACTTTTAATAAATCCTAATATAAAATCAATTCCTCCATTGTACTTTATAAGTTCTACCATTCCACCAATTAAAATAGAAATTATTATAAGTTCAGACATGCCTGATATTCCTTTACCAATAGAATTTACAAATCCCCATATGTCAAAACTTTTAGTCAATATACCTATAACCCCTGTAAAAATAATTCCTCCTACTAAAATTTTTATCACATTTATACCTATAAGCGCTGCTATTAATACAGCTAAATACGGAATAACTTTTATAATACTATAGGAATAATTTTGACTTAATGTAACACTTCCTGATTTATTAATAAATATAAAAATTATTAAAGTAACAACAGCAACAGGAAGAGCAATATATATATTTGTCCTGAATTTATCTCTCATCTCACAACCTTGAGTTCTGGTAGCCGCTATTGTAGTATCAGAAATCATAGATAAATTATCACCAAACATAGAGCCACTTATAACAGCTCCTAATGCTAGTCCTACTGGTATACCTGTTTTCTGTGCAATTCCAATAGCCATAGGAGTTATAGCTACTATAGTACCCATAGATGTTCCTATAGATAATGAAATAAAACATCCAATAATAAAAACTCCTCCTATTAGAATATTACCCGGAAGAATAGAAAGCCCTAAATTTACAGTAGAGTCTACTGCTCCCATATCTTTGGCAACTTGAGCAAAAGCACCTGCCAAAATAAATATTAAACACATTAAAATTATATTTGAATTTCCTGCACCCTTACAAAATACTTCTACCTTTTCATTTATACTTTTCTTATTATTAATGATAAGTGCTGTTAAAGCCGCTGTAAGAAACGCTACAGTTATCGGCATCTTATAAAAATCACCAATACTAATTGAAGTAACTAAATACATAAGTAAAAAAACAAATAAAGGCAAAAGCGCCCACAAATTCCCCTTATTTTCTGTATTTCTTTTCATTTGTTAGCCTCCTTTTTATTTAAAAACAAAAAAACTTCTTGTAGACAAACAAGAAGTTTATACTTTACCTCTTATCTATCAAGTAAATTTACTTGCAGGAATTAGCACCACAGAAATATCTCTAGGTTGCCGGGCTTCATAGGGCCTGTCCCTTAGCCGCTCTTGATAAGAAATCATATTCACTTTTAACATTAATTTTCATTCTACCACATTTTTTTTATTTTCTAAAGTCTAAATTTAAATATATATTTACGAGATTCTGTAAATTCATTATATTTCTTTTATTATACTTTACTTTCTATAAAAAAATATGATATAGTTCATCTATGTTATTATTTTTTTCTTTTTACATATATAAACAAATAAGGAGGTTGAATTTATGGATAGATCTGAAAAATTAGGTAGTGAAAAAATAGGAAAATTACTTTGGAAATTTTCAATACCTGCTATTATAGGAATGCTTGTAAATGCTTTATATAATATTGTAGATAGAATTTATATAGGACATATCCCTAAAGTAGGTAAATATGCACTTTCAGGCTTAGCAACCACATTACCAATTTCAACCATAATAATGGCATTTGGTATGCTTGTTGGAATAGGTTCTTCTGCATTAATATCCTTAAAACTAGGTGAACAAAAAAAGATGAGGCAGAAATAATTTTAGGAAACTCATTTACTTTAGATGTAATAATTTCTAGTTTAGTAGGTATTTTGGGAATACTATTTTTAAATCAAATTCTTATAACGCTTGGTGCTAGTCCAGAAGGTTTACCTTATGCTAAAACATATATTTCAATAATTTTATTAGGTGCACCTCTTCAAAATATTGGTTTTGGAATAAATAACAGTATACGTTCTGAAGGTAATCCTAAAATGGCTATGTTAACAATGCTTTTGGGAGCTATAGTAAACATAATCCTAGATCCAATTTTTATTTTTGTGTTTAAATTAGGTATTCAAGGAGCTGCTATTGCTACTGTAATATCTCAAACATTTAACACTATATGGGTAATGAACTATTTTGTAAATAAAAAAAGTAAAAGTGTTCTTAAAATCAAAATAGAAAATTTAAAACTTAAATTTAACATTATAAAACAAATTTTCGCTATAGGTATGTCCCCTTTTGCTATGCAAGTTGCAGCTAGTGCAGTTGTAATGTTATATAATAAAGGTTTATATACCTATGGAGGAGACTTAGCCGTTGCTGCAATGGGAATAATCAACAGTATAGCTATGCTTATTTTTATGCCTATGTTTGGTATAAACCAAGGTGTACAACCAATAATAGGTTACAATTATGGTGCAAAATCTTATGGTAGAGTTAAAAAAGCTCTTAAATTAGCAATATTTTCTGCTACCAGTCTTGCTATATTAGGTTTTTTATGTGTTCAACTATTTCCAAAAACTTTAATTGGTTTATTTGTTAAAGACGATTTAGATTTAATTAATATTGGAGCACGAGGTTTAAAAATAGATTTGATGTTTTTACCTATAATAGGCTTCCAAATAGTTGCATCAAATTATTTTCAAGCTATTGGCAAAGCTAAAATTGCTATGTTTTTAAGTTTATTAAGACAAGTTGTTGTTTTAATACCTCTTATACTAATACTCCCTATTTTCCTTAAATTGGATGGACTTTGGTTTTCTCAACCATGTGCAGATATCATAGCTTTTATACTAACAGGCTTTTTCTTATATGTAAATTTAAAAAGCTTAAAATAAAAAATAAAAAATTGACTAATAGTCAATTAATATGTCGATAATTAAATCTATTTTTGTTATATAACCGACTATTGCCTTTTCTAACCTTCTACAAAATTTGACATGTTTAGTATCAAATTATATAATTTAAACTTGTATAAATTATATAATATTTACATTTATACAGAAGGGAGGATGCTTGTGAAAAATATCTTAAAAATATTTACTAGTGATATAAAAAATATACTGAAGAACAAAATAGCGTTAATTATTGTATCTGGACTATTAGTTCTACCCTCTCTTTACGCATGGTTTAATATATACGCATCTTGGAACCCATATGATAACACTAATGGTATTAAAATTGCTGTTTGTAATGAAGATTCAGGAGCAAAAATAAGAGATGTGGATGTTAACATTGGTAAGGAAGTTCAAAAAACCTTGAAAAAAAATAAAGCTTTAGGTTGGATGTTTGTAGAAAATCCTGATAAAGCAATAAGTCTTGCTAATAAAGGAGAAGTCTATGCAAGTATTATAATTCCAAAAGACTTTTCAGAAAAAATCAGTACAATTTTAAGTAATAATCCTGTAAAACCCACTTTAGAGTATTACGTTAATGAAAAAATAAACGCTATTTCACCTAAAATCACTGATAAAGGTGCATCAACTATTCAAGCTAATATTGGTACATCTTTTGTTGAAAGTGTTACTGAGCAAGTTATTTCAACAATGCGAAATGCAGGAATAGAAGTGACGGATGTTAAACCACTATTAAGTATGCAAAAAGAAACTTTAGATTCTTTAATCAAAAAAGTACCCATTGTAATTGAACGATTAAAAAATAATTCTGTTTCAGTTAAACAAGGTTCAGACATTATTTCACTTTCTTCTAAAGACATAGATTTAATTACTACTGTTTCAAAAGATTTAATTTCGTTTACTGGAGATTTAAAAAAAGATATTGATACCATTAACAGTAAAACTGATGATCTTTCTGGTGATATTGTTGAAACACTAAATCTAACAAAAATCACTATTCAAGATTTAGATAACAACACTGTAAAGCTAAAAGAAAAAATCATATTAGAAAAACCTAATTTTACAGACGAACTTAGTGAAAGTTCAATTAATTTAGAAAAGCTAATTAGCGAAACTCGTTCTATTCAAAATAGTCTTAGAAATTTTGATAAGGATGTATCACCACAAATACAGAGTTTATATGTAACAATAGATAGCCAATTATCTGAACTTCAACAATTATTGAGAAGAATAAATTCTGCTGATTTAAATGACGATTCTATACATAATATTACAAAATCGATACGTGAATTAGATTCTAAAATTAGGTCTAATGTTTTAACTTTAAAGAGTATCTTACAAAATACTCTTCCAACTGTTACTACAAGACGTACTTACATAAGTAACTTAAATAATGATCTTTCTTCTTTACTTAAAGAGCTTGATGGCAAAACTTCACTTACGGAAAAAGCAAATATACTTTGTGGAAATGTTCTTACAGACATTCGTGAATTAAAAAACAGTGGTATAAATAATTCACCATTGCTTTTGAAAACTTTAAATTCAATAGAAAAAAATATTGAAAATTTAAAAGCTAATACAAATTTTAGTACTTCACTTAAAAATTTAAAATCGAACAAAAAAGTATTAGATGTTGAAGAAAAAACATGTAGTAGTTTGGAAACTACATTAAAAAATTCTCTTAATCAAGCTGATTCAATACTATCATTAGTTAATTCTATGGACACTCAAACTAATACAATTGATAAAGAAGTTACCAAATTTGTAACTGATGTTAAATATTACTCAAAATATTCAGAAAAGGATATATCAACAATTAGAACTAATCTAAACAAAATTTATAAGTTAGTGAAAAATGAACATAACTATTTAACACCTCATATTAAAGAGGTTTCAGATCTTTCGCTATCTAGATTAGATGATATATCTAATTTATTAAAAAATTTATCACAGGATCTCAAAAATACTGATAATGTTGAAAAATCTTTAAACACTATTCATAATTTAAACACAAATATGATTAGTAATATTGATAATTTAGTTATAAAAATTAATACAGATTTGACATCTACAATTAAAAGATATTTATCTGGTATCTCTAATTTTTCATCTGATATTAATACATTACTTGTAAGTGTTAATCAGAAATCTAAACCTGTAAAAGATTTTTTAAATAAACTATCTAATAATGGACAAGTTACAGCTGATGATATGATCAAATTTAGCAAAGATTTGCCTAAAATACAAAGTGATTTAATTCTTATAAATAAAAAATTAACTAATTTTATTGAAAAAACTAATTTTGATAAATTTCTAGACAAGGTTCAAAACAATAAAAATATTATTGCCAACTTTATGGCATCCCCAGTTGATTTAAATACCCATGCTCTATATCATACAAAAAATTATGGATGTGCTATGACTCCTTTTTACACGACATTAGCACTTTGGGTTGGAGTTTTAATTTTAGCTTCCTTATTAACAACTGAGACCAAGAATATAGATTTTGAACCTACTCATATAGAAGCTTATTTAGGAAAATTTCTTTTATTTAGTTCATTATCAGTTATTCAAGCCTTAATAGTATCTTTAGGTGATATATTTATATTGAAAGTTACTGCTTCTGATCCCGTTTTGTTTGTAGAGCTAAGCATGTTCTTAAGTTTAATATTCTGCTCTATAGTATATACTTTAGTTTATTTATTTGGGAATGTTGGAAAAGCAACAGGAGTTATACTTCTAGTACTACAAGTTGCTGGTTCTGGAGGAACCTTTCCAATACAAATGACTCCTAAACTTTTTCAAAAGTTATACGCATGGCTTCCTTTCACTTATGGTATTGGAGGTATGAGAGAAGCTATCTCAGGTGTGCTTTTCTCTGCACTAAAAAAAGATGTTCATATATTATCTCTTTATATAATTGTATCTTTAGCAGCCGGAATTTTGCTTGTAAATACAACTCATAAATATTTGGAAAAATTGTCTCATAAGCTTAAAGACTCCGGAGTTACTGAATAATTGAAATATCAAATATTGTGAAAAAGTATAAAGTACAAAGAAGAAAGTATAAATAAGGAAGATTTTTAAAAGTAAACTTTTGAAAATCAATTAATATAATTTAAACTTTGCTTAAATTCATATTAATAAAAGTTTTTCTGAAAGAAAAACATCCTTATTTATACTTTAAATTTTGTACTTTTTGCTTTCTCTAAAGACTTAGAACTTGTTACTGAAGTGAAATGTTTCAGAGTAATATATCATTTTCCGCAGCGACTGCATTTCATCTGCAAAAGTTGAGTTAATTATTTTTTAGTGAAGGATTCCTGTTCTTATACCTCTTTTTATTTTCTGGCTTGTATTGCTCGTGCTATTTTTTAAGGGTTTCTGCTATGGCTGCTATACTTCCTAGACTTGACAATGTTTCATTTGGAAGTATAAGCTTATTAGCTGGATTATTAGCCATTTCCTTAAGTGCTTCAACCTGTTTAAGTGCAATTACCCTTTCATCTGTTCCTGATTCAATTATAGCTGCATTAACTCTTCTTACAGCTTCAGACTCTGCATCTGCTATAGCTTTTATAGCATCCGCTTTACCTTGTGCTTCAAGAAGTTGAGATTGTTTAAGACCTTCTGCATGTCTTATGTTTGCTTCTTTTTCTGCTTCTGCTGAAAGTATCATAGCTTGTTTTTCTCCTTCTGCCCTTGCTATCTTACTTTGTTTTTCTCCTTCTGCTTGAAGAATAACAGCTCTCTTATCTCTTTCTGCTTTCATTTGCTTTTCCATTGCTTGTTGTATTTCAGCTGGTGGAAGAATATTTTTAATTTCTACAGAAAGAAGTTTAATACCGTATGCATCAGTTATTTCATCAACTATGTTTAAAAGTTTATTATTAATCTTATCTCTTCCTGATAAAACTTCATCTAATGACATATCTCCAACTATATTTCTCATATTAGTAATAGTTGAATAAACAATACCTGATTTAAAATCTTCAATGTTATAAACTGCATCTTTTGGATTCAAAATCTTATAGAAAATAACATTATCTATAGATATATTAACATTATCCTGAGTAATAACTGTTTGAGGTTGAATGTCTAGAATTTGTTGTTTTGTTGAAACTTTTCTTCTTACATAGTCTGCAAATGGTATAGTAAGATGCCAACCTGGTTGTAATATTCTATGGAATTGTCCAAATCTTTCAATTACATATACATAACCAGTATTAACAACTTTGATTGATGATAAAATCATCACAATAACTACTGCTAACAAAAATATAATTAATATTTTGCCAATCATTTTACCCACTCCTCGTTTATAATTTTATATTTATAATTTTTTTATATATACTATTTAATTTTCTTTATAACTAATTTATTTCCTTCTATACCTATAATTTTTATTTTATCTCCTTTCTTCACATATTCTCCTTCGTTTTTAACTGTCCAATAAATTCCACTAATTTTTATAGTACCCTTCTCACTTAGTTCTCTATCAGATACAAATTCTTTACCTATATAACTTTCTTCCATAGTCTTAATCTTAGGTACAGTTTTTTTCATATTTTTCTTTATAATTGGATATCCAATTGCCATAAATATTATACTAATAACTATAAATATTATTAGTTGTATAGGAAAAGGATATCCTAATATTAATGATATTATTGCTGCTATTCCTCCTACTGTAAACCATACAAACAAAAAACTACTTGTAGTTATATCAATAATTAATGCCCCAACTGCAATTATGAGCCAGATTATTAAATAAAACGAATCCATATTAAATACCTCCCTTCTTATTCTTTTTCATATTTTTATTATATAATAATTAGATGTACATTGACATTAAATGTACTTAAAACTTTTATTTAATATTAAGCTATTACATTTAAGTTATGTTATGTTTATATTATACGTTATTTTTTTAAATATTAAAAGTTTGATTTTATGCTAAAATAGGTTATTTTATAACTCTTTTTAGTGTATTTCTCATTTTTTTATAGGGTTATATATATTTTCTACGTTTTTCTAAAAAATATACCTATATCTATTTAGAAATATTTTATTTAAGTAATTTGAATGTTATAATTATAAAGAATTAAAAAAGGAATGGAGTGATAAAATCATGGATAATGGTTTTGTAAGAATCTCTACTGCTTGCCCCATAACAAAAGTAGCAGATATTGATTTTAATATAAAGAATATAAAAAAATGCATCGATATGGCTGTTGAATCTAATTCCAAATTTATAGTTCTTCCAGAACTTTGTATAACATCATACACATGCGGAGATTTATTTAATCAAAATAGACTTTTACAAAAATGTGAAATTTCACTAAAAAGTTTATGTGATTTTTCACAAGATAAAGATATTTTAATAGCTGTAGGTGCACCTATGTATCACAACTATTGTTTATATAATTGTGCTTACATTATATTCAAAGGACAAATACTTGGTATAGTTCCAAAAAGTTATTTACCTAATTATACTGAATTCTATGAAAAAAGATGGTTTACAGAAGGAGTTGGACTAGTAAATAAAACTGTAGATTTATCTTTTGAAAAAAATATACCTTTTGGAACTAATTTAATTTTCTCCTGTGGAAAATTAAAATTTGGTATTGAGGTATGTGAAGATTTATGGGTTACTATACCTCCTAGTAGTTATTTAAGTCTACTTGGTGCTAATATACTTGGAAATTTATCTGCTTCCAATGAATTAGTAAGCAAATCAGATTATAGACGAGACTTAATAAAAAATCAAAGTGCTCGATGTATGTGTGCCTATGCCTATGCTTCTTCTGGTGTTTTTGAATCATCTACAGATTTGGTCTTTAGTGGACATCTTTTAATAAGTGAAAATGGTGGAATTTTAAAAGAAAATAGTAGGTTTCAAAGAGAAAATCAAGTTATTACAACAATTGTAGATGTAGCTAAATTGAATGCTGAAAGATTGAAAAATGTGAGCTTCAGAGATAGTATAAAATTATGTCCATATGAAGCAAAAACAATTGAATTTGAATTTTCAAGCTATAACTTGAAAAATTTTGATAGATACCTAGATAAACATCCTTTTGTTCCTTCCAATGAAAAAGAAAGAGATGAAAGATGCAAAGAAATTTTCAACATACAAACTTCTGCTTTAGCTAAACGTCTAACTCATACTAATATTAATAAAGCTGTCGTAGGTATATCTGGTGGCCTTGATTCAACTTTAGCATTATTAGTTACTGTTAAAACATTTGACATGCTAAAAATTCCTAGAAAAAATATAATAACTGTAACAATGCCTGGTTTTGGCACTACAGATAGAACCTATAATAATGCAGTTGATCTTTGTAAAAATTTAGATACAGAACTTAGAGAAATAAATATAGTAGATGCGTGTCTACAACATTTTAAAGATATAAACCACCCTGTAGAAAAACATGATGTAACTTATGAAAATGTTCAAGCACGAGAAAGAACTCAAATTCTCATGGATATAGCAAACAAAGAAGGCGGTCTTTTAATTGGTACAGGAGATTTATCTGAGCTAGCCTTAGGTTGGTGTACATATAATGGGGATCACATGTCAATGTATTCTGTAAATTGCTCAGTTCCTAAAACTTTAGTTAGATATTTAGTAAATTATGTAGCACAGAAAGAAGTTTCAGAAAAAGTCTCTCATATTCTAATAGATATATTAGAAACTCCTGTTAGTCCAGAACTTCTTCCAAAAGATAAGGATGGAAATATTTCTCAAAAAACTGAAGACATAGTTGGCCCTTATGAACTTCATGACTTTTTCCTATATTATTTCATAAAACAAGGAGCATCTAAAGAAAAAATATTATTCTTAGCTGAAATGGCTTTTGAAGATATTTATGATAAAGATACTATAAGCAAATGGTTAGATAAATTCATGAAGAGATTTTTTACTCAACAGTTTAAACGTTCAGCTCTTCCTGACGGTCCTAAAGTTGGAACAATAAGTCTTTCACCAAGAGGAGACTGGCGAATGCCATCAGACGCAAGTTATAAATCATTTATTTAATATAAATAAAATAGCACGTTATAGGGAAAAAAGTTTCTATAATATCACGTGCTATTTTATTTTTACTTTATATTTTTTACACTTTATAATCTATTTTATTGCTTTTATAAGGTATACACCTAGGGGGAACATTATGAAATATATAATTCCCAATCTTATCTGTTATAGTATAATCTACTGGTATTATATTAGCTTCTTTAGCGTACAAAACAACAGTTGCATATTCAATAGGTTCTTCTGTTTTTTGGTCTAATATTTTTCCATATATATTACTCTTACCAAAATATTTTAGCTTGATATTTATTATTGTTGTGTACTTGCAAATATTAACAATTCCATTATAGCCTTTATATTGAGGTCTTTTAATTTTCAGTACATACTTCCCAAAGGGAATATTGAAAAAATTTACTATTCCACAATTATTTGTTTTTCCTTTAAATTTAAATTTTTCATTTTTTAAATATATATATACGTTATCTATTGGAAGTTCATATTTATTAAATACAGAAAATATAATACAACCTTTCATTTTCATCTTCCCTATACATATAATTGTTCTTATTATATGTATATTTAATTAAATGTATTATTGTTACAATAGCACATTACTTATATAGGTCTATCACAATCCCTGTAATTTCATCTATAGTACTTGCAATATTTAAATTATCTTTCTGATCATTTAAAATCATTTTAGTTAATTCTTCTAACTTCGCATCTATTGTATCAACCGTTATAAAATATTGCGTTTGCCAAAAACTTATATCTTTTTCTACATTGTACATATGCTTTAACACTGACTCTAAATATTCTTTTATTAAATTTTTATACGCTCTAACATCCGCATAACATTTAGTAATAGCTAATCTATTACCTTTTTTCTTTATATCATCCAGCATTTCTTTTAACTGCTGTTCTGATTTTTGTTGTCTTGCAAAATTGAAATTTTGTGAAAAATCTTTTCTACTTTTTATTGACTTCTTTTCTGAAGTTATGGGTCTATTTCTGTTTATTCTCCCTATTTCCAAAATATCACATCCTCATTCATATAATCTATATACTAAAGTAACTACTATGTATAATAAAAAGTGCATTAGTTATATCTTTCTGTTCTAATAAAACATTTTAAATCAAATTATATTTTTAACTTAATTGAAATTTTTTTAGCTTCAAAATTTATAATTCATACTATACTTAATATTATATTAGAAACCCATAAAAATTTAAACTGTATTAAAAATATAAATAATCTTCTTAATTTATATATAAAGTTTTTCTGTAAGAAAAACATCCTCATTTGTACTTTTTACTTTGTACTTTTAACTTTTCTTTTATAAGTACTTTTTACTTTTCTTTTCTAAGTACTTTCCTAATCATTTAGTGGACAGTTCGCTAACATAGGGAGTATAATCTACTTGAAAAGTCGGAGGTGATAAATGATGAATAAAATTTTAACCATGTTCTGGAGTTTTTTCAAGATAGGAGCCTTTACCTTTGGAGGAGGCTATGCCATGATTCCCCTTATAGAAGCTGAAGTAGTAACAAAACGTAACTGGATATCAAAAGAAGAGTTCTTAGATATAATTGTTATATCTCAAACTTTTCCTGGTGCTTTAGCTGTAAACAGCTCCACTTTTATTGGATACAAAATTGGAGGTCTTTTAGGAGCCCTTTTAGCCCTTTTAGGAGTTGTACTACCATCTTTTCTCATTATAATTGCTATAGCAGCTCTTTTTATGCAGTTTAGAAATAATCACATAGTAGATTTAATTTTTAAAGGAATTGGAGCAGCAGTTCCTATGCTTATTCTTATAGCTGTAGTAAGTCTTTTTTCATCATTAAAGAAAAATACTATAAACTACATAATTATACTTATATCTATTATATCAATCTTAGTATTTCACGTTCATCCAGTACTAGTTGTAATTATTTCTGGACTTTACGGTATTATATTTCTTAGGAAGCAGGTGAAATAATGAAGCTTTTAATCGAAATATTTTTATCCTTTTTAAAAATAGGAGCCTTTGGTTTTGGAGGCGGATATGCAATGCTTCCATTAATACAAAAAGAAATTGTAGAAAATAAACATTGGATTGACTTTCAAACATTTAAAGATATAATAGGAATTTCTCAAATGACACCAGGTCCTATAGCTATAAATTCAGCAACCTTTGTTGGTTTTAATGTATCTGGAGTTTTAGGAAGTGTAGCTGGTACTTTGGGTGTCATTACTATTTCATTTATTTTAGTAACCATAGCAACCCACTATTTAATAAAATTTAAAGAATCAAAAATACTAAAATCTGCACTTATGGGTATGCGCCCTGCACTTATAGGTTTAATAATATCTGTATTTATTCAACTAGGAAAGCAATCATATACAGAAGTTAAAGCCATTATTATTGGCTTAATAATTGGTGCCCTGCTATTTAGCAATAAATTACATCCTATAATTGTAATAATTATTTCTGCACTTCTAGGAATAATTTTCTACGGAATATAATAAACACCCTAACATATTTTCTGTTAGGGTGAAAACTGCAAAATTAAGCTGCTTGTTCTTTTTTATCGTCAGAAGACAATCTATTATACTTTTTAGTAAATATAACTAATAACATAATTGCTGCTATAGCATATATAACTCCTGTTACATAATATGCTGTTCCATATCCACCAGGCTTTGAGAATATAAATTGTTTTCCCAATATTCCTGCTACAACTTGTGCAAGTCCTTGTGCAACATATATTACAGAGTTATATGCTGGTCTAGCTTCTTTTGATACAAATTCCATTGGTAGTGATTGCTGAACTGGTTGAGCAGCATTCATGAAACCTGCTCTTAAAAACAATCCTAATCCAACTGCCATAACCATATGTGAACCAAAAGCTGAACCATTTGCTATTAAAAGCATAAATGGTATTGACATCAAAGCTAATCCTCCAAGAGATATAACTCTTCCAAACTTTTTAACAATCCAAGGTGATGCAAATACAAATAAAACTATTGCAAAATGTTGAGACGAGATAAGTGTAGACGTTGTACTTCTATCTATTCCCATTCTACTTAAAAATACTGAATAATATGGAGTTATTAATGAAGCTCCAAATCTTATTAAGAATATGAATACTACATATAAAATAATATATTTATTAAAAAATGCACTCCAATTTATTTTTTCTTTCTTTTCCTTCTTAACTACTTTATAGTCTTTTGCATCTTCTTTAACCATTAATATTGGTATAAGTGCTAAAGCTGCTACTACTGCAAAAATCAATAACGCATCTTTATGTGCTCCAACATAAGCTGCTAATTGAGTAGGATTGAAATCTGCTACTTTTTCTGTTAAAGTTTTAGCTTCTCCATATCCTATTCCTAATCTAGTTGCAAATCTAGTAGATATTATTTTTCCACCTACATAAGTTCCAACTACCATACCTGCAATGTTTGTCCATATTGTTGTTGAAAAAACTTTTGGTCTTTCTTCTTCAGTAGTATAGCAACTTAAAAATGGTGATAGTACAGCATCAAACATACATACACCTATCATAACAATTGAGGCTGCTATAGCTACTAATGCAACTGATTGAACCTTTGTAATAAGCAACAATCCTATTACTATTGAAATTGGTCCAAAAGCCATTACTTTTTTATATCCCAATTTAGGAATAACTAACAAAAGCGCTGCTCCTCCATAGAAACCTACTCCCATAATTATTGCCATACTTGCAGCTATACCTTTTGTAGCTTCTGATGCATCAAGAAAAGTAACCATAGTATCTAATGCTACTCCACCTAATATACCCATAAATACATAAGCTAATATAAACATCCAACTATTATGTTTATGTCTTTTTACCTCTTCTGACATTTGTGACTCCCCCCCGTTTTTGTATTCAAAACTTTTAAAATGAATTTCTTCTTTCATAAAGGGCCCATTAATGAAACTTGAAATCCATTACAAATATAATATATTTTTGTCACAAAAGCAATACTTTAGCAAATATTATTTCAATAAATTTTGAAATGAATTTAAATATTCTATTTTCAAAATTTAATAATTATTCTTCATTTTGAGAAAAATACTAAAATAATATCAAATTATTTCATCATTCCTTAATTTTTATCATATTTATACATTTATATCAAATCAAAATTCTACTCAATTGTCTACTTTTAACTACAAAAAATATATATCATATAAATTATTTTTCATATATTAATTCTATATAGCATGTATCAAAATTTATATATTTTATTTTTCTTAATTTTATTTATTTTTAAAATATTTGTGCATATAATTAATTAATTTCATTATATACATAATGAAATATTTATTTCATTTTTATGTATTCCTAGTAATTTTATTTTTATACATATTATGGTATAATTATTTTAGTTTATACGCATATATATAATTACAAAGGGGAGTAGCAAAAGCTTATAGCTTTAAATTATTCGTCACTACGGTTTATAAACCCGGATAATTTGCTCATTAATGAGTTTGCAAGACCTTTGTCCTAATATTTATTATATTAGGACAAAGGTCTTTTTAAAATTTTATTTATAAATTAACAAATTTATTAAAATACTATAAAAGAGGTGAATATGATGTGGTATAACAAAGACAAAAATGAAATTTTAAATGAATTCGATACTAACTCCGAAACTGGTCTTACTACAGAAGAAGTAGAAAAAAGAATAGAAAAATATGGTTTTAATAAACTAGCAGCAAAAAAACAAAAAAGTATTTTAAAAATGATATTTGAACAATTTAATGACATTCTAATATATATCTTACTTGCTGCTGCAGTTGCTTCTGCTCTTTTAGGTGAAGTCAGTGACGCTATAATAATTGCAATAGTTATACTAATTAATGCTGTAGTTGGTATAATTCAAGAATCTAAAGCTGAAAAAGCACTAGAAGCACTCAAAAAATTATCTACACCTAAAGCATTAGTAAAACGTAATGGAGAAATAAAAGAGATTTCATCAATAGAAGTAGTTCCTGGAGATATAATAGTTTTAGATGCTGGTAGATTCATACCTTGTGATTTAAGACTCATAGAAAGTGCTAATTTAAAAGTTGAAGAGTCTGCACTTACTGGAGAATCTGTACCAGTTGAAAAAAATGCAGAATTAACTCTTAATAATACCGACGTTCCTCTTGGAGATCAAAAAAATATGGCTTTCATGTCCACATTGGTAACTTATGGCAGAAGCATCGGTGTATCAGTAGCTACAGGAATGAACACAGAAATAGGTAAAATAGCAAAAATGCTTGAACAAAAAGACAATGAACAAACCCCTCTTCAAAAAAGACTTACTGAGCTTGGAAAAGTTTTAGGTATTGGTGCCCTTTGTGTATGTGGAATAATGTTTTTATTAGGTCTTATTCAAAAAAGGCCACCTTTTGAAATGTTTTTAACAGCTATAAGTTTAGCAGTTGCAGCTATTCCTGAAGGTCTTGCAGCTATTGTAACTATAGTTCTTGCTATTGGTGTTCAAAAAATGATCAAAAAAAATGCAATAGTAAGAAAGCTACCTGCTGTTGAAACTTTAGGTTCGGTAAATATAGTATGTTCAGATAAAACTGGAACACTAACTCAAAATAAAATGACCGTTACAAAGTTTTTTGCAGATGATTCTATTTATAATATAGATTCTTTAAATCCTGAAAATCCTGTACATAAACTTTTACTCGAAAACTTAGTTTTGTGCAATGATGCTACTTATTCTGAAGAATCTCAAACTGGTGATCCAACAGAAATAGCATTAGTTGCTGCAGGAAACAAATTTAATATCGTAAAAGAAAATCTGGAAACTATTCATCCTAGGGTAAATGAACTGCCATTTGATTCTGATAGAAAGCTAATGACTACTGTAAATAAATATGAGAATAAATATTATGTAATGACCAAAGGTGCAATAGATAATTTACTGAATATTGTTAATAAAGCTTATATAAACGGTCAAGTAATTAATTTAACTGAAGATTTAAAAAATCAAATACTAAAAGCATCATATTCTATGTCTAATGATGCTCTTAGAGTATTAGGGGCTGCATATAAAATATTAGATTCTACTAATAATAAATCTAATTCTTTAGAAAATGATTTAATTTTCATAGGACTCGTTGGAATGATTGATCCTCCAAGAATTGAAGTAAAAGATTCTATTAATTTATGTAAAAAAGCTGGTATAAAAACTATCATGATAACGGGTGATCATAAAAAAACAGCCTTCGCTATTGCTAAAGAGCTTGGAATAGCAGCAAGTGAAAATGAATCCATATCTGGTGTAGAACTTGATAAATTATCACAAGAAGAATTAAATAAAAAAGTAGATAATTTAAAAGTATTTGCAAGAGTTTCACCTGAACATAAGGTTAAAATAGTAAAAGCCTTTAAATCTAAAGGAAATATAGTATCTATGACAGGTGATGGTGTTAATGATGCTCCTTCATTAAAAAGTGCAGATATAGGTGTTGCAATGGGTATTACTGGTACAGATGTTGCTAAGGGTGCTGCAGATATGGTATTAACAGATGATAATTTTTCAACTATTGTTACTGCCATTGAAGAAGGAAGAAATATATTTAACAACATAAAAAAATCAATACTATTTTTACTTTCCTGCAATATAGGAGAAATTTTCGCTATTTTTATCTCTGTATTACTAAAATGGCCAACACCACTTATACCAATACACATTTTGTGGGTAAATTTAATAACAGATACACTACCAGCTCTTTCGCTTGGTATGGACCCTGGTGATCCTGGTGTAATGAACCTCAAACCTAGAGATCCTAAAGCAGGCTTATTTAAAAATTCTACAACAAACTTACTTTTAAATGGTTTTCTTATAGGTTTATTGACATTAGCAGCCTTTGTAACAGGTATTAAAGTATATACAAATACCACAAGTTTATTCCCATTAGTACCTAACAATATACCATTTGATGCTTTAGAACATGCTCAAACAATGTCTTTTGTTGTTCTTAGTGTATCTCAATTAGTACATTCTTTAAATATGAGAAATGAAACTAAATCTATTTTCAAAATAGGATTATTTTCAAATATGTATTTAATTGGTTCCATTATCATTGGTATTTTCCTACAAGATATAATAATTACAGTACCAGCTCTTGCTAAAGTATTCAAAGTACATGCATTAAGTGCCATAGACTGGTTATTTGTATCAATACTTTGTTTAATTCCTCTACTATTTAATGAAATTGTTAAAGCAATCAAAAGAAATAAAATAAAAGATAAATAATTCAACTTTCGCAGTAAAAAAACACTGCTTAGCGAAGGGAAATGATATCTTGCGTAAGAAACATTTAATATCAATTAAGAATTAATAATTAAAAATTAATAATTAAGGTTAATTTTTGCTTTAGCAAAAATTTAAAATTATATATTACTTATTTTGCCCTAAGGCAAAATTTCCTTTATTATTAATTATTCATTATTAACTATTAATTATCTTTAAAATAAAAGGTTTCTAACCAATATATCATTTCCCGTAGCGGTTGTTTTTCACCTGCGAAAATTGAGTTATTAATTTAAAATTTTAGTATTTATATATTTTTTTATACTGGGAAAACTATTATAAAATACATTTTGGGAGGAAAATATCATGAAAAAATTTTATACTAAAGCAATTCCTTTTGGTATTATATTTTTAACAGTTGTTTTTATGATATCTTGTAATAATCCTAAAAAAAATAATACATCTAATACAAAAACAATTCCCAATCCTTCTAAAATCTATATAGAAAATATAGATGTTACAGACAAAAGTAAAGATGAAACTTTAAAATTACTAAAAGATAAATATCAGGGAAAAAATTCTGACAAAAAAATAATAGTAGAAACTGAAAAAGCAAGTTATTCTCTAACTTGGTCAAATCTAAAAATAAATTATGATCTAAATAAAGCTGTAAATGAAGCCTACGATTTAATTAAAAAAGTTAAATCAAATGATTTTAATGGCAAAAAAATAATTAAATTGAATCTTTCTTATGATAAAACTGTATTAGATAAATTTATAAATACAATCTCACAAAAAGTTAATCGAAAAGAAATCAACGCATCAATTTCTGCAGATACTTCATCTAAATTAACAATTAAACCTGAAACAATTGGATTAATTGTTGATAAAAATGCATTAAAAAAATCTATTGTTGACAGTATATATAAATCTACAGAAAAAAATATAACAATACCTGTACCTACCAAAAAAATTGAACCAAAAATAAAAAAATCTAATCTAGAAAAAATCAATACAAAGATATCTACATTTTCTACTAAATTATCAGGTTCTAAAGAAAGAATTAATAATATTGCTATTGCTTGTAAACCTCTCAATGGAATTATACTAATGCCTAATCAATCATTCAGCTTTAATAATACAATAGGTGAAACCACCTCTAAAAAAGGCTATAAAGAAGCGCCTGTAATTATAGACAATAAATTAGTTCCTAGCTTAGGTGGTGGAATATGTCAAGTATGTACCACTCTTTATAATTCTATTTTAAGAGCTAACATACCTTCTGTGGAACGCCATAATCATAGTATGCCTTCCACGTATGTAAAAATAGGATTAGATGCTACAGTATTTTATGATAATATTGACTACAAATTTAAAAATACTCTCAAATATCCTATATATATTCAAGGTTATATAAAAAATAATCTCCTTACTTTTAATATATACTCAAACTCAAGTTTAAACAATAAAAAATATGATTTTGATAGTAAAGTATATGAAATAGTACCTAATAAAACCAAAACCATTTATGATAATAAACTTACCAAGGGTAAGGAATTAGTTGAAATTAAAGGGAGTAAAGGATACAAAGTAAATGTTTATAAAATTACTTATGAAAATAAGAAACAAATTTCAAAAAAGCTAATATATAAGGATTTTTATAAACCTGTTGATAGATTAGTAAGGATAGGTAAATAACACAATAGTATTTCAGTATACTATCATCTCTTCTTCACATACTAGTAATACACATTAATTTTAAGAGGTGATTTTTAAATGATTGCAGCTGAAGTTGCTATATATCCTTTAAAAACTAATAATGCTTCACAAGTTATTAATAATTCTATAAATACCTTACACAATACAGATGTTGCTTATTCTATAGATTCAATGAATACACATTTAACAGGTTCAAAAGAAGAAGTTTTTCACTGCCTTCAAAAAATGTTCTGTGAAGCTGAAAATACTGGCGGTGAAATAAATATGGTAGTTACAGTAACAAATGCAAGTGAATAAATAAAACTAAGGACTGCGTTTTAATGCAGTCCTTAGTTTTATGAAAATTCTATAGAACATCTTCCTTAAAATTTAAAAATTATGCTACTTCTATTTCGTCATTACTATTATCTTCTAAAAGTTTTGGTGCAGATGAATTAATTGCTATAGCTCCTAATGGCGCTGTTAAGATAATTGCTAATACTGAAATAGCTAAAATAAGCTCACCATTCGGTATTCCCATTTGAAAAGGTATAGCTCCTATGGCTGCCTGTACTGTAGCCTTTGGAGAATATGCTATAGCACAAAATAGCCTTTCTTTTCTATTAAGATTAGATCCTGCAAGAGCTATAAACACTCCTATAGTTCTTCCTATAAGTCCTATTAAAATAACTACTATTCCTATTATTCCTGCATTTACTGCTACTGGAATATTAACCGCCGCACCAATTAATGCAAATAAGAATACTTGAGCAAAATACCAAATTTTATTAAGTTGACTTTCTAATCTTTTAGCTGTTTTTTCACATTTTTCTAATAAAATAAAACCAAGTGTCATTACACTTAAAAGTCCTGATACATGTATTAGATCACCTATTACAACTAGGAAAAACGCTGTAATTAAAAGTACTGCTAATTTTTCTAATTCTGTAATTCTAGATTCAAAATTATTATATATTTTTTCTAATATGTAACCAGAAATTATACCAAATAAAATACCACCTATTATTTCTACTGGTATTTTCATAAGCTGCATTCCAATAGACTGTCCTGAATTTGAAGACATACCTAAAAATACAGTAAATATTGTTATAGCAAAAATATCATCAATAGATGATCCTGCTAAAATTACTATTGGAATACCCTTTTTAGTTCCTAATTTTCTTTCTTTTAAACTTAACATTGCTGGTACTACTACTGCCGGTGATACTGCTGCAATTATAAATGCTAACATTCCTGCTTGTAATATAGGTAAATGTAATAGTTTATGAGAAATAAAAAGTAATACTGCTCCCTCACATAAACATGGTATAGCGCTCATTTTTATAGATACTTTACCAACTTTTTTAAGTAATTGTTTATTTATACCTAATCCTGCCCTTAATAAAATAATTATAAGTGCTATCTTTCTTATGTCCCCTGAACTTGCCATTATTGTTTTATCTAACAAATTTAATCCATATGGTCCAACAATAACTCCTGCAATTATCATTCCCAGAAGTGCTGGAAGTTTTATTTTACTAAATAGCTTGCCCAAAAGTATTCCTAAGAATAGTATTAACATAATACTTTTAATCATAATATTCCTCCTTGTGTTATATAGTTTTAACTCAACTTTTACAGTAAAAAAATACTATCTAGCAAATAAAAATGATATATTGTATAAAAACATTTAACAACAATTAATAATTAAATTAGTTATTTTGCCCTAAGGCAAAATTTCCTTAATTATTAATTATTCACTCAACTTTCGCAGTAAAAAAACACTGCTTAGCGAAGGGAAATGATATCTTGCGTAAGAAACATTTGAACAAAGTTTACAAGTTCTTAGCTTTACGAATTTGAAAAAAGTTATTTTTTAATTACTGATTCCTACGGAATATTAATTAAAAAATCTTTTTTCAATATGAGTAAAGCTTAGAACTTGTTACTGAAGTGAAAGGTTTCTAAGCAAGATATCATTTCCCGTAGCGGCTATTTTTTACCTGCGAAAGTTGAATTATTCATTATTAACTATTAATTATCTTTAAAATACAAGTTTCAGAACAAGATATCATTTCCCACAACGACTATTTTTCACCTTGGAAAGTTGAAATTATAATTTAAATTTTAAATTATAACAATATGTAATTTTTTCAATAAAAAAACTTCTACGAATATATCAAAACATTCGTAGAAGCCATTAGCAAAATTGCATTTTAGGAAAACCTTGGAGAGCTTCATCTCCGTTATTAAAATCTTGTTTGATTATATCATCATATTATTTTCTTGTCAATATCCAACTTCATTGTTTCAAAACTTACTTATTTTGTCCTAATGCAGAATTTCCTTCATCCATTATTAATTATTCACTCAACTTTCGTAGTACAAAAATACTACCTAGCGAAGGTAAATGATATATTGCGTAAGAAACATTTGAACAAAGTTTACAAGTTCTTAGTTTTACGAATTTGAAAAAAGTCATTTTTTAATTACTGATTCCTATGGAATATTAATTAAAAAATCTTTTTTCAATATGAGTAAAGCTTAGAACTTGTTACTGAAGTGAAAGGTTTCTGAGCAAGATATCATTTACCGCAGCGGTTGTTTTTCACCTGCGAAAGTTGAGTTACCTATTATTAAATACTCTTTAGAAAGCTTAACATAGTGGTCTACTGATTCCTGTATAGATTTTATTTCTTCCTGAGTAAGCTTTCTAACTACCTTTGCAGGAGAACCAAGACATAAAACACCTTCTGGTATCTTTTTATTTTGAGTTACTAAACTCCCTGCTCCAACTATTGTATTTTTACCTATTTCAGCTCCATTTAATATTATAGTTCCCATTCCAATAAGCACATTATCATTTATTTTACATCCATGTATTATAGCATTATGTCCTATTGTTATATTATTTCCTATTATAGTTGGGTATTTACCACTATCTACATGTACTACAGTATTATCTTGTATATTAGTATTCTCACCTACACATATTATGTTGCTATCTCCTCTTAAAACAGCTCCAAACCATATACTAACATTTTTCTCTATAGTTACATCCCCTATTACATCTGCACTTTCTGCAATAAATGTACTTTTATCTATTTTAGGAGATTTATCTTTATAATTATATACCACAATATATTTCCCCTTCCTTTTAATTGTTAAATCAATAAATTCTTTTAAAAAATTCATAATTTTTTTAATAAAAATAAAAACTTGCCTATTTTAATAATATAATTAATCATTAAAATAGACAAGTTCTATAAATTCAAACTTAATTCTTAAATATTATTGTGCTGCTTTTAGTTGTTTTTGCAACTTCTCTTGAGCATTCATTTGTTGTTTCATAAAATCATAGTAATCTACAACCTTAGAATCTTTCTTACTTGGAAGTTGAATTTTCATATCTTTATTAATATCAAAAATATCAATATCTACATTGCATGAAAAGCTTTCAGATTTTTCTGATACTAAATTTATATCTAATATTTCTTTAGCTACATATCCATTTTTTATTCCAAACTCTAATACAATACCCTTATCTCCTATTATTTTAGGCATTTTATCTATGTCTGAAAGTGCTTTCTTTACATCAAACTTTTTACTTGAAGTTTTTTGGTCCACAGTCTCTAAGAAACTTGTTAATTCTTTTTGTCTTTTTTCATCTTTAAGATAAGCTTTTAAAAATTTCTTTAAACCTTCATTATCTATTTTTATTTGATACATATGAAGTTTTTCTTCTTTTCCATTTACTTTCATATCTTTGTTTCCATTGTCTACTACTATTTTTTTACCATTTTCATCTGTATATGTTTTTACAAACTCATAAAAACCTTGTTGAAATTTTGTAGATTTTTGTACCATATCTTTAGTCTGCATTTCAGGAATTTGTTCTTCCTTTATTTTTAGTTCCTTTTGAATCTTATCCATGCTATCTTTTCCTAAATAAAGATAATCAAAATCCTTAGAACCTGCTGGCATTTGACTCTTTAAAAATTCTGGAAGCTTCATGAAGACTTTGTAATCCTCATTGTTTTTATCTAAGTTTACTTCTGATAAAACACCATAATCAACAGCTATTCCCATCATATTAAGCTTTATGTTCATATCTGTTTTAACATACTTATCTTTATTTTGTTGAACTTTACCATCCAATGTGAAATTCATATTACTTAAAAGATTAGCTAATTCTTTTTGATTACCACCCTTTTGTGATAATTTAACTTTTGCATTAAAAGCATAAGAATTAACTTTTGAAGTTTTTTGTATTGCATCTAATAATTTATTGCTTGAACCACATCCTGCCATAGGCAAAATCATCATTGCAGCTACAGCAAAACATATAATTTTTTTAAAACTTTTCATAGAGAAACCCCCTTCTTTTGTAATGTATATTAATTTTAAACTATAACTAATTAAATTTTAATACATATTGTTTACAAAATACAAACTTATGCCTTAAACGTCTAAATTTAATACCAAAATATCTAATGTTGTAAATTAAACACCTCATATATTATATCAAAAATATTATATATATACCATACATTATATTTATATTAATTAATTTCTAATTACCTAAGTTTCGTACAAATATAAAACTTATATTTGTATATATTTGTCTGGTATTATTAGTTATAATATTCCGCTATTTCCCAGTTTTTAGGCGTAGCCTCTTGGTTTTATATTCCAATTTTAAAAATGGCAACACTAAAAACAGGTAAATATTAATTTGAAATTTTGGATTATATTTCATTAGTTAAAATTTCATTTTTAACCTCAAATATCAAAAGAAAGTTGAGTATATTGTGGTCTGGAAAGTGCGTCAGCAATTATCTTAGATAGTTTTGTTAATGGTGGAATATTAACTATAATTCCTTTACTAGTTCTTTTGACAAAACCTTTTATATTTCCAACTTTCTTAACTAAAGCACCTACCCCTACATCATACAGTTCTGTTTCATATAGAACTGTAGACTTAAAACAACTTATGAGGTTATGTGTTATAAATACTAACCATAAGAAACCATAGATTCCGAAAAATTTTTTAGTTCTTAGGTTTTTTATATGGTATACATTTTTAGCCATTTTAAAAAATGCTTCTATAGTTTGACGTTCATTATAAAAGTGAAATAGTTCTACTGCATTCATTTCTTTAGAACTTATATTTGTTATAAGCAAAGAATATTTTAAATTTCCCTTTTTAGATAATGTTTGAACTATAATATACCTAAGTCCATTCTCTACTGAAAATTCATATACCCAAGCAGCTTTATCGGCTTTAATATATTCTGAATAAGGTATATTTTTTGCAAGATTTTTAGCTTTAACAGTAGAGTATGCTTTTGTAACAAACTTTAGTTTAGGAGTTGACAATAATTTTTCAATATTGTCTGATGAACCAAAGCCACTGTCAGTTCTTAATATTAGATTACCATTAAGAAGTTGCTCTCTATATTTAGATAAAATAGACTTTAATAAGTCATCATAATGATCAGTACAGTGGCTATTTCCTGAATCTAAAGACATTGCTACTGTTTCAGAATGCTTACCTGTAAATGCGGCAGCTAATTGATATCCACTTTGATTTTTCTTTTTAGAAAAGTAACCTTTTTCTGCTAATTCAAAGGTTTTACCATTAGCAATTAATCCTGTTTGGTCGCAGTCTACGACTACTTTATGTTGTGAGCTAATAGAATTACTATGCTCTATAAATAAAGTATGATGAATATCTTGTAGCTGGTTTATACTGTCTGAATCAAAACGTGTAAGCAACAAATTAATCTGTGATTGATCTGGAACTCTATCCATATCAAATATATTTGCAGTAAGTTTTTCTACTCCAAGCTTTTCATTGATATCCTTAGTTGTTTCGCAACCAATAACTATAGACATCATAGTGGTAATAAGCTTTTGATATACAGAATATTTTACTTTCTTCATTTTGAGCTTAAAGCTCTCAAGTGGCTTAAAAAAATTAATTTTCAAACCAAATTGCATTACTGAAATTAACCAAGTGGAAGTAGTTTCTTCTTTACAATTGTCTTGAGTAAAGGTAAAATTATTCATATGGATAATACCTGCCTTTCATAATTTTTTGTGGTAAGAAAATTATACTCTAAGGCTTGGTATTATCCACTATTTATTTTTTGGAAACTATAATATGGAAATTACTAAAGTTTCGTTTGTACGAAACTTAGGTAATTAGTATATAAATTTTATATTAAATCAAAATTTATTTATATATTATATAAAATAAAAACTATGGAAAGTTTATTTTTATAACTTTTTAAAAAAAGATTGATCAATTTTTTTTATTGAACATTTAAAGATTTTACTCTATAATACAACATATAGTGTTCGTTTTTGAATATAATAACTATATATAGTTGTTGTGGCAAATTTACATTATATGTATTATACTATACTTAAACTCATTTTTATAGCTATATATTGAAATAATGTAATATTTTACTTTTTTTTAAAAAATGGAGGTGACACTTACCAACCAATGTTGGTAAAACTAAATATGAAAAATTTAAAATCCTTGTTCAAAAGAGTTTTTACAAAAGATTTGGAAAAAGATAAAAATAAAACTGTATATGATCTTTTTAAATGGAAAAAAGTTAATGTAACATTACAAGATCACAAAACTGGAAAAACATTAATTAACATGACTAACTTAGAATTTCCATGTCATTATTCTCAAAATGCTTGTGATATAATTGCATCTAAATATTTTAGAAAATCTGGTGTACCTAATGAATGTGGCTATGAAAACAGCATGAAAATGGTAGCACACAGGATAGTTAATTTTTGGAGTGAATCTTTAAAAGATGAAGGACTTATAGAAACTGATGAAGAAGCATCTATTTTTTATGATGAAATGGTATATGCCTTTTTAAATCAAATGTACGCTCCAAATTCTCCACAGTGGTTTAATACTGGTCTTGCACATTCTTATAATATTAAGGGTAATAAACAAGGAAGTTTTTATTTTGATGAAAAGTTAAATAAAGTAATAGAAAGCAATGATGCCTATTCTCGTACACAAGCATCTGCATGTTTTATTCTATCCATTGAAGATAAACTTCTTGGAAATCATTCTATATCAGAACACTTTGTAACCGAAACAAGACTTTTTAAAGGTGGTTCTGGTACAGGAACTAATTTTTCAAGTATAAGAGCTAAAAATGAAAAACTTTCAGGTGGAGGAGTTTCTTCTGGTCTCATGAGCTTTTTAAAAGCTTTAGATAGAAATGCAGGAGCTATAAAATCTGGAGGAACAACAAGACGTGCTGCAAAAATGCTTTGTTTAGATGTAGATCATCCTGAAATTTTGAATTTTATAACATGGAAAGCAAAAGAAGAACAAAAAGTAAGAGATTTAGGCAAAATGGGATACGATACAAATTTTGAAGGAGAAGCATATGAAACTGTATCTGGACAAAATGGAAATAATTCAATAAGATTTTCAGATGACTTCATGAAAAAAGTTAAAAATTTTAAAAATAACCCTGATGAAACTATAGAACTCAAAGGTAGAGTTGATAATAATGTAAATAAAACTGTTCTAGTAAAAGAAATTTGGGATAAATATAATAAGTCTATATGGGAATGTGCTGACCCTGCAGCTCAATTCGATGATACATTCAATGCTTGGCATACTTGTCCTGCTGGAGAAGACGGAAAAGTTAATTCAAAATATAATAGAATAAATTCTACCAATCCTTGTGGAGAATATGCGTTTTTAGATGACACAGCTTGTAATTTAGCTTCAATAAATTTATATAAATTTTATGATAATAAAACTAAAAAATTTGATGTAACTAGTTATACACACTTAATAGGTCTTATTCAACTTGCTTTAGAAGCTTCTATTAATTGGGGTCAATTTCCAACTAAAGATATAGCAAGGAAATCATATTTATTTAGAACTACTGGGCTTGGAGTTGCAAACATAGCCTCACTTTTTATGGTAATGGGATATCCTTATGATTCTGATAAAGCAAGAAATTTAGCTGCATCTTTAACTGGTATACTAACTGGTTACTCATATTATGTTTCATCTTTAATGGCTGAAAAAATAGGTACCTTTAATAAATATGATATAAATAAAAAATATATGTTAAAAGTAATAAGAAACCATGCAAGAGCTGCTGGAGCTCTAAATGACAATTTCGAAGATTTACATTATACCCCTTTTAAAATTAATCACAAATTATTAGAAGCTGAAAATCTAAAAGATATTAGTTCTGCCTTAAAACAATGCTTTACTAACGCTTTAGAAAGTGGTGAAAAATATGGATATAGAAATGCTCAAGTATCCGTAATAGCCCCAACAGGTACTATTTCACTTGCAATGGATTGTGGTGCTACTTCTATAGAACCTTATTTTAGCCATTTTGTATATAAAAAACTTTCAGGTGGCGGATATATGACTATAGTTAATCCTGTAATAGAAGATTCCCTTGAAAATTTAGGTTATAATAAACATCAGATTAAACATATTTTAAATTATATATTGAGAAAAGAAAAAGTAACTGAAGATGGTTTTGAATATGAGAAAATCATAGATGGAAAAATTGAAGGAGCTCCTCATTTAAAACAAGAACATTTATCAATTTTTGATACTTCAAATATTTGTGGAACAGGTAAAAAATATATATCTTATATGGGACACGTACTTATGATGGCTGCATTAACACCCTTTGTTTCAGGATCAATATCAAAAACTGTTAATTTACCAAAAACAGCTTCAATTAATGATATAGCTGATGTAACTTTAAAATCTTGGAAACTAGGTGTAAAAGGAATTTCAATATATAGAGATTCTTCTAAAGTAAGTCAGCCTTTGAATAATCAACTAACTGATTCTAAAAATAAATGTTTAGAAGATTTAAATTATAAAGAACTTTTAATGGAAGCTAATAATCTTACTGAAAAACTCAAAGATTTTAAACATGTTCACAAATATTCAAGTCGTGATAAACTTATAGGAATAAGACAGGGCAAAACCCATCCTGCTCAAATTGATAACGTAAAAATATATACTACTGTAAATAGAAATGAAACTGGCGAAATATCAGAAAT
The DNA here is from genome assembly GCF_042688525.2 of Haloimpatiens myeolchijeotgali. GTDB lineage: Bacteria > Bacillota > Clostridia > Clostridiales > Clostridiaceae > Haloimpatiens. The sequence goes on along the minus strand of NZ_JBHWAB010000001.1, from coordinate 920,520 downwards.
ATATATTACTACAGATAGAGAAGGTACAACAATAATGGGGCTTTTAAATTCACTTTCAAAATCTATATCTGTGATGCTTCAATATCATGTACCTCCAAAAGATATTTCTAAAATGTTAAAGGGGCAAATATATGAGCCTTATGGTTTTGTACAAAAACATCCATATATAAAATACGTAACTTCAATATCTGATCTTATAAGTAAAATAATTGATATTGAAATAGGTGATTTTTCGCGTTGTCAAGTTAAACCTGAAAATTTAGCAGCTGTAACTAACGAGGAAACAAATAGTAATCATATTAAAAATATAGATTTAAATACTTTTGCAAATAAAAGTTCAGATATAATTTCACATGAAACTACTGAAATTCAAGGTGAAAGATTATATACAGAAACTTGTCCAAATTGTGCAAGCACAAGAATGGTACAAAACGGTACCTGCAAAGTATGCCTTGATTGCGGAACAACCACTGGATGCTCCTAAAAGATAGAGGACAGTTGAGAGTTGACAGAGGATAGATAACAGTGAAAAAAGGGTATAAGATTAAGAAATATTTTAATGATAATTAAGAACTCAACTTTCACAGTAAAAAAACACTTCTTAGCGAAGGGAAATGATATCTTGCGTAAGAAACATTTGAACAAAGTTTACAAGTTCTTAGCTTTACGAATTTGAAAAAAGTTATTTTTTAATTACTGATTCCTATGGAATATTAATTAAAAAATCTTTTTTCAATATGAGTAAAGCTTAGAACTTGTTACTGAAGTGAAAGTTTTCTAAGCAAGATATCATTTCCCGCAGCAGATGTTTTTCATCTGCGAAAGTTGAGTTATTTAACTAATCCTACATGTAAAATCATCCATTAAATCATTGCTTAAATTTTTAACTTCTATACTATTACCAAAAGAATTACTAAATATATTTATATTATAATTACATACTCCTTTTAACTTTTGAAAATAATTATATGATATTGATAATGACTGAACTGCTTTAATCTTAATAATTGACTGCTTTTTATTAAATCCATTATACGACATATAAACTAGTCTATCTGATATGCCTGCAGATGTATTTTTAAACTGCATATGTCCTAAAGCAATTAAAAATATCATAAGTATAAAGCTTAAATAACCATATTTAAAACGATATATACAATATGCTGCTGCTATTAATGAAAAAACAATTTTCTTAAATATAAATCTTAGGTAAGCATTTTTAGGAACTTTATTAACAGATCCATCATATAAAAACTCTGGTAACAATTCTTTTATTAAATTATTTTGAAATTCTTCATTACACACAGGATATAAAATTGCTTTTTCCCCTTTTTCATCTCCATATCCTATACTTTCAATTTCTAAAGTTCTTATATTGAAAAACTGCATAAGTAAACTTTGTTTGATATGTATTCCTTTTATTTTCTTTATATCAAAAGAATAATTTTTCTTATTAAATAATCCATGATTAATATTTAACTTATCTTCATCTATACAAACATTAAAATTATAGTACTTTATAAAGCTACTTATTATTGACAATATAATACTTAATATAATTAATATAATTATTAATCCTACTATCCCTAATATCACATTACCATAAATCTTTGATTTAACCATATTCTCAGTACTTTTACCAATATCAACTTTAAAAATTTTACTTATATAATCATCTGAAAAATGATACAAAGCATATATAATACCTACGCCTTTAAATATAGAATTAGATGTTAAAGCATATATCATTAAATCTTTCATACTCAAAATATACTTTTTGTGTTGTTGTTTATTTTCTTGTTCACTTTCTTTTTCGTTTCTTTGTCTTACTAATAGTGTATCCTTTAATTCAAATGCCCTTTCACTATTTATAAGGAGTAGTATTTCACTTTCATCACTTTTTACACTTCCAGTATCAACTTTTATCTTACATAAATTAAATACTTTCTCTATTATACTTTGAGATACATCAACGGTATTAATATTATTAAAAGGAATTTCTCTCTTTTTTATATTTAAAATACCACTTTGATAAAATATTGAACCATCTTTTATATAGAAAAATGTTTTATACCATTCTAAAAAACAAATACTTATGTCAATTATTATACCTGCTATAATTAATATTATTGCAATTTTACTTCCAAACTTACTGTTTAAAAAAGAATAACCTATTATTATAAAAATCAATTCTTTTGCTATCTCTCTGATAAATTGAAAAACAACTTTTAAAATATGATTTCTTTCTATATTATTCAATTTTATCACTCATTTCCACTATTTGTTTTAACTTCTCAGATAATTCTTCTGCTTCATCTATAGTTAATGCTGGTATTTCATGAGAAGCTCCTGCGGTATTCAATTTTAAGCAAGCTAGTCCAAATTTTCTATAAATAGGTCCTTGTTCAATATCTAAATGTTGTATTCTAGAAATAGGAATTATGATTTTACTTCTTATTATAATTCCATTAATTAATTCAATTTTATCTTCAGTTATTAAATATCTCCATTGTCTATATTCTATTTTAGGAAATATAAATGTATTAACACAAAAGAATCCTAATATTAGAAAACTCAATATACCAAAAACATATTTGAATGTAATGCTTTCTCCAAATTTGGGAATCAAAAATTTGTATCCTATAGCCAAATATATTCCTGAGAAAATCACTAAAAAAATAATTCTACCTATAAACCACGCCTTTACTGCATTTTTATTAATCCTACTATACTCCATTTTTCTTCCCCCATCTTATTTATGAAATTAATAGTAACTTTTCTAACAATTATATCACAATACCATAATATATATATTTATTTAAGATTTATTTAAGATTTGATATACTAATACATTTATACACCACTTATATGTATTGCCAGTAAAAAACAAAGGTATATATTGCATAAAAAAAGTATAAGATCAAGGAATCTTTCAATACAGTTAAGAATTAATAATTAAAAATTAATAATTAATGTTGATTTTTGTTTTAACAAAAATCTTAAATTGTATATTCTTTATTTTGCCCTAAGGCAAAATTTCCTTCATTGTTAATTATTAATTATACATTATTCATTCTCTTTAAAAGTTTCCTGTTCTTATACTTTTTTTATTTAATGGCTTGATATGGGCAAAACTCTGCCTATACTTTAAGCTTGCATCCTGTTTTATTGTCAAACTCCTCTTTCATTGATTTAAATATACCATCATCAATATCTGAAAAAAGCTTCAATGTAACTTCTAAAGTCATAGGATTAAAAGACGGATTCTTCTTTAACTCAATTCCACTTTTATTACACAATCTAAGTGCCAAATTTATTATTTCATTTTGATTACAAGAATTTGAAATTTTTAACTTCCAGCCAATATATTTAGATATATCATTTAATTTATCAATATATTTCTGTCCTATAACTGGAGTAATAAAAGATAATTCAATATATCTTTCTGACAAAACATTCTTAATACTCTTTTTATATGGTTTAAATTCTTCATCCCTAAAATAATCATCAATACATCTTAATGCTACATTCTGCTCCATGGTTTTTACACCATCTACATCACCAATTATAGTATTATCACTAGCCTTAACATTTTCACAGTTTTTGATTTCTAAATATATTCCTGTAATCCTTTTAAATTTTTCCTTTTGCTCTTTAAATTTATTTTGTTTACTATTTACTTTTCCAATATCCACTACAATCTTATTTAATGAGAACTGATATGATATCTTTTTTATATTTAACCCTTCAAATAAATCTCTTATTAAAAGTTCTGCTGCATTATTATTAAAAGCTTCATTAATACTTATTTCCCAAGAAATATCTTCTTTAAATTTTTCAATTTTACTATATATTGATTGATCTACCGCTTTAGGAAAATCAAAATATAAAATTATCTTTTTGTTTTCTAGTTTTAACCCTGCTTTTTTATAATTATATTCTCCAAAATACTCTTTAACTAACTCTGTTATTTCATTTGGTTTTAATTCTTTAGGTTTCAAATCTTCTTCAACCTCTTGCTTATTTCTAGCTTTAAACAAAAACAATCTTCTAGTATCACTTTCAAAGTATATAGAATTTACAATTAGTTTCTGAATATATTGAAGATTTTCTACATTAAAATTTTCATCTCCACTCCAAATATAAAATAACTGTTCTGCATTAAGTAATCTATCTTCATAATTCTCTACAACAAAACTCCATAATAAAGATATATTTTCTTCATTTAAACTTTCTTTTGCATCTAAAACAAAGGGAAACTTCTTTTTTAATTGTTTTCTAGGATTTCTTATTTGCATATCATAATTTTCTCCACTATCTGGAGTGTATACTCTTCCCCTATAATCCTGTGCTAATTCACTTGAAAAACTCTGTATTATTTCTTTATCTCCATGTACCAAAAATACGTTTTTGGGAGTAAGTCTATCAATAAGTCCTCTTATTTCACTTTTATCTCCATGAGCTGATAATCCAACTCTCTCCACTCTACATTTTACAGGCATTATTTTATTATTTAATTCTATGACTCTATCTTTTTCATCTGCTTCTAAAAGATTTAAGAGTTTTCTTCCTGGAGATTCTTCATCTTGATATCCACTAATAACTATATATCCATTTTCCAAAGAGGCTAATTTTTCAGCATAACTTTGACTTGGTCCCCCTGTTAACATACCTGAACTAGAAATTACAATACAACTATCATTTTCTTCAAAAACCTTTTCTCTTTGTTCTTTATTTTCTATAGGCTTAATATTATCATCATAAAAAGGTTCTATTCCCCTTAATATTTTTTTACCAAGAGAATTTCTTAAATATAAAGGATTAAATTTGTAAACTCTATTTATTTGTTTAACCATCCCATCTACAAAAACATTAATTTTTTTTATTTCTCCCTTATTCATAGCTTTTTTCAATATTAAAATTATTTCTTGTGCTCTTCCTAGTGCAAAAGCTGGAATAAGCATTTTTCCATTATTATTTATACATTCTTTCACTAAGTCAATTAATTTTTTTTCTTCTATTTCTCTATTAGAATGTAATTTATCTCCATAAGTACATTCAAAAACTCCTACATCTGGTCTAAGTTTAGGTATTTTAGCACCTTCTACAGTTTTTTGTGAAAATACTGAAAAATCTCCTGAATAAAAGAAAGCTCCCTCTCTACTCTTTAAATAAATACAACTAGCCCCTGCTATATGTCCTGCATTATAAAAACATATACTCATTCCATCAAATATTGAAAATTCTACTTCATAATTAATTGTAAATATTCTATTTAACATATTTTCAACATCTTGCTCTGCATATAAAGGTATTTCACTTTCCCTGTTATTCATAATCTTTAAACTATCATGTAACAAAACTTTTGTTAAATCTTTTGTCATATTATTCATATATATTCTTGCATTTGGATATTCCTTACTTATAATTGGCAAAGAACCTATATGATCTAAATGTGCGTGACTTATAATTACTGCATCAAGTCCTCCAACTTGTTGTATTGTTCTAAAATCTGGAAGAGGATCTTTAGATGCACTCTGTCTTATACCTGAATCAAATAAAATATTTTTATTGTCTATTCTTAAAAGTACTGAACTAGCTCCAACTTCACCTGCTCCACCTAAAAAATCAATTTTCATATACATCACCTATCCAAAACTTATTATTATTAACTCAACTGTCGCAGTAAGAAAATACTGTCTAGCGGAGGGAAATGATATATTGCGTAAGAAACATTTGAACAAAGTTTACAAGTTCTTAGCTTTACGAATTTGAAAAAAGTCATTTTTTAATTACTGATTCCTACGGAATATTAATTAAAAAATCTTTTTTCAATATGAGTAAAGCTTAGAACTTGTTACTGAAGTGAATGGTTTCATAGCAATATATCATTTCCCGCAGCAGCTGCATTTTATCTGCAAAAGTTGAGTTATTAATTATAAAAAGCAAAAACCAACCGCTAGGGCTGATTTTCTACTTTTTACTTTTATCACTTTTCTTCATAGCCTTATTCGCTTTTGCTTTTGGCTTTATAACATCTTTTTTCTTATTTTTCTTATCATACGGACTTACATACTTACCCTTATGTGTATCATTATTTACACTTGAACCTCTAAAAAGTCCTTTTAAATCCATAAACCATAAAAATAAGATACCAAATATAGCTGGGAAAACATACATGCCAACAAAACTATTTGGATTTATACGTAAAAACATTTGTACTAAAAGTATACCAATTGCAGCTACAAGCGGTATCCAATTATATTTAAGCTTAATTTTATTTAATACAAATAATTTTAATACATTATACACAACTAATACAACTGCTGCAAAAGCTACCAGCTTTAATATCCATATTGCTGTATTCATCTAATTTTCCTCCTTAAATTTTGTTTATTACATCTCACAGCTACAAATTCCAATTTTAATTTTATCATAAATTACCTTATATGTGAACTGTACTCATTATAAAGTAAAAAGTTTAAAGTTTAAAGAAAAAATAAGGAAGATTTTCAAAAGCAACTTTTGAAAATCAAATAAATTAAAAATTTATTTTAATAAAAGTTTTTCTGTAAGAAAAACATCCTTATTTCTACTTTATACTTTCTACTTTATACTTTACACTTTCTACTTTATACTTTCTACTTTATACTTTACACTTTCTACTTTATACTTTCTACTTCCTACTTTGTTTTACTTTAATTTTATGATAAACTTATTCTAGGTGGTATCCGAAAGGAACTACACTAGAAATTTATCATTTATTCAGCTGCTCATATCGTCAGAATGGGACAGGTATATTATATTATTTCTGTTTTTACACAGCTATATGTAATTCATTCAACTTTTACAAAATAAAAATGAATTTTAACGTAGATAAATGATCTAAGGTTTTATAGCAAAATATCATTTATCGGAGTTTTATATTATTAACTGCTAAAGTTGAATAATTCATGTTTACATAAGTTGATGTTGTTTTATTTAAAAACCTAATTTAATAAGTTGGGTGGTGGTATATTGAAAATTGGATTTATTGGAGCTGGAAAAGTTGGCTGCTCTTTAGGAAAATATTTTGCCATCAATAACCTAAGTTTAAGCGGTTATTATAGCAAAAGTTTTCACTCCTCAAAACAAGCCAGCGATTTCACTAATTCAAAAGCTCACATAAGTTTAAAATCTTTAGTTAAATCAAGTAATATTATTTTTATTACCACTCCTGATGACGATATTGAAAATGTGTGGAAAGATGTTCGTGAACTAAATATAAAAGATAAGATAATATGTCATACTAGCGGTTCACTATCATCAAATATTTTTTCTGATATAAACATTTCTGGTGCCTTCGGATATTCAATTCACCCTATGTATCCCTTTTGTGATAAATTTAATAGTTTCAATTTAAACAATGTGCATTTTTCAATTGAAGGTAATGTTAAACATATAACCTTTATAAAAAACCTTATAAACTCTTTAGGAAATACCGTCCATATAATCGATGGTGATAAAAAATATTTATATCATCTTTCAAATGTTATGGCATCAAACTTAGTACTAGCTATTTTAAATACAAGTTGTGAGTATTTAAAAAAACTAGGTATGAGTACTACAGATTGTATAGATGCTCTTATGCCACTAATTTTTAGCAACATAAATAACATAAAAAATAATAAAGATTTCATAAAATCATTAACTGGACCAATAGAAAGATGTGATATAAATACTGTTTCTAATCATCTAAAAGTTATTCCTAAAGAAGATATTGCACTTTATAAAACTCTTTCTCTAAAACTATTAAATTTATCTGAAATAAAACATTCTCAAAGGGATTATTCAAAATTATATTCTATTCTCGGAGGTATAAAGAATGAAAAAAACAATACAAAGCTTTAAAAAAGCAAAACAAAATGGTGAAAAACTTACGATGCTTACTGCCTATGATTATTCTACAGCTAAACTTATAGATAGCTGTGGTATAGATGGCATACTAGTGGGTGATTCTTTAGGTATGGTTTGTCTTGGATATGAAGACACTTTAAGCGTAACAATGGAAGATATGCTCCATCACACTAGAGCAGTAACAAGAGCTTGTAAAAACGCTTTAGTAGTTGGAGACATGCCTTTTATGTCCTATCAAACTTCTGTATATGATGCAGTAAAAAATGCTGGTAGATTTATAAAAGAAGCCAAAGCCACTGCTGTAAAATTAGAAGGCGGTGCAAATGTATGTGATCAAATTAAAGCCATCGTTAATGCTCAAATACCTGTAATGGGTCACCTAGGTCTTACTCCTCAATCTGTAAATATGTTTGGAGGTTTTAAAGTTCAAGGAAAGAGTGAACAAGCAGCCAAACAACTAATAAATGATGCAAAAAAAATCGAAGAAGCAGGTGCTTTTGCAATAGTTTTAGAGGGAATACCTGCAAAACTTGCGGAGCTCATAACTGAACAAATTTCTATTCCAACTATAGGAATAGGTGCAGGACCATGCTGTGATGGTCAAATATTAGTTTATCAAGATATGATAAACATGTTTTCTGACTTCAAACCTAAGTTTGTAAAAACCTTTGCTAATGCAGGAAAAGAAATGAAAAAAGGTTTTAAAACATATATAGAGGAAGTTAAAGAAGGTTCCTTTCCAAGTAAAGAACACAGCTTCAATATTAATGAAGAAATACTAAATAAATTATATTAATTAAAATATAGAGGAAGGATGTACCTAGTTATGAAAATAGCATCAACTATAGAGGAAGTAAGAAAATACATCATTGAATGGAAAAAAGAAGGTTTTTCTGTTGGTCTTGTACCAACTATGGGTTATTTACACGAAGGACATGAAAGTTTAATAAAAAAATCTGCAAGTGACAATGATAAAACTGTAGTAAGTGTGTTTTTGAACCCTATACAATTTGGTAAAAATGAAGATTTGGATACATATCCAAGCGATATAGATAGAGATTTAAATAAGTGTAAAAACTGTGGAGCAGATTTAATTTTTACTCCACAGGTTTCTGAAATGTATTTTAATGATTTTTGCACTTATGTTAATGTTGATAATTTAACAAAAGGTCTTTGTGGTGCAAAACGTCCTGGTCATTTCAAAGGAGTATGTACTATTGTATCAAAATTATTTAATATAGTAACTCCTGATAAAGCATACTTTGGTCAAAAAGATGCTCAACAACTAGCTGTAATTAAAAGAATGGTTAGAGATTTAAATTTTAATATTAAAATAATAGGATGTCCTATTGTTCGAGAAGAAGATGGTCTTGCAAAAAGTTCTAGAAACTCATATCTTTCCTCAGAAGAAAGAAAAGCTAGTTTAATACTTTATAAAAGTCTTATGAAAGCAAAAAAACTTTTTGAAAAAAATGAATTTGATTCAAACAAAATAAAACAAAACATAATTGAAGTAATTAACACTGAGCCTCTAGCAAAAATAGATTATGTTGAAATAGTCGATAATACTTCATTAAAACCTGTAAATGAAATAAAAAATTCTACTCTAATAGCTCTAGCTGTTTATATTGGTAAAACTAGACTAATTGACAACATTATTTTAGGAGGAAAGAAAAATGAACTTGCACATGCTTAAAGCTAAAATTCATAGAGCTACAGTAACAGAAGCTAAACTTAACTATGTAGGAAGTATAACTATAGATTCTACTTTATTAGATAATTCTGGAATTGTAGAATATGAGAAAATTCAAGTTGTAAATATAAATAATGGCGCTCGATTTGAAACTTATGTTATAGCTGGTAAAGCAAATAGTGGTGTCATATGTTTAAATGGTGCTGCTGCAAGACATGTGCAGCCTGAAGACAAGGTTATATTAATGGCTTATTGTGAAATGAGTGAAAAAGAAGTAAAAGAACATAAACCAACGGTTATTTTTGTAAATGATGATAATTCAATAAAGCAAATCTCTCACTATGAAAAACATGGTCAGATAAAATAATTTTTAAATTTTGGTGAATAATCCTAATAGAAGTGTAGATACTATATTTAAGAATTAATTTAAAAGGGAGATGTATAACTTTGAAAACATTAGATACTATTGCACTTTTATTAGTTATAATAGGAGCTGTTAACTGGGGACTAATTGGTTTTTTCCAATTTGATTTAGTTGCTGCCCTTTTTGGAACTTTAACAACTTTTAGTAGAATAGTTTATGCATTAGTTGGTATATCTGGACTTTATGCAATATCTTTCTTTGGAAAAGATAGAAGAAGAGTTGAAGACTAGATTATACTTTTATATTTAATAATGTATAAAGTAAATAATTACAATGTATTTCTAGTATTTAAAAATAAAAAACAATAACTTACTACTTTTATTTAGTGTAAGTTATTGTTTTTTATTAGTTATGTTTTCAACTTTCGCAGTAAAAAAATACTGTCTAGCGAAGGGAAATGATATCTTGAGTAAGAAACATTTGAACAAAGTTTACAAGTTCTTAGCTTTACGAATTTGAAAAAAGTTATTTTTTAATTACTGATTCCTATGGAATATTAATTAAAAAATCTTTTTTGAATATGAGTAAAGCTTAAAACTTGTTACTGAAGTGAAAGGTTTCTAAGCAAGATATCATTTCCCGCAGCGGCTGTTTTTCACCTGCGAAAGTTGAGTTATGTTTAAATTTTTCAAATGATCATTTAAATAAATCATTCTTATTTAAACTTTATGCTTTTCAATTTATGTTTTTAGTAAATTTAAAATCCTATTTATGCTGCATCAATATTTGCATTTTTAACATCTTCAACTTCTTGTTCTACTGGTTTTCCAATGAAACGTACTATACAACCTATTATAATTATATCAACCAATAATACTAAATATACAGGCACTCCTAAACTTACTGGTATATATCCCAATAAAGCAGTTACAGCCGCTACACTTAAAGAATATATAAGCTGAGTTTTAACATGATCTATATGATCACATCCTGCACCCATAGATGATAAAATTGTAGTATCAGATATCGGCGAACAATGATCTCCAAATATAGCACCTGTTAATACAGCACTTATACTTATTATTACATATCTCATGTCACCTGAAGCAATGGCACTTGCAAGTGGTATTGTAAGTGGCATAAGTATTCCCATCGTTCCATAAGATGTTCCTGTTGCAAAAGAAGTAATAGATGCTAATATAAATATAATTGATGGAAGTAAAAATACTGGTATTTTATTAGATAAAATTGAAACTAAAAATTTAGCTGTTCCAAGTTCTTTTATTACACTACTTAAAGACCATGCCAAAAGTAATATTACTCCTGTTATTATTAATGACTTTGTACCCTCAACCCAAGTATCTATGGCTTCATTAACTGTAAATATTTTCTGACATACTCCCATTATAATTGCTACTAAACTAGCAAATAAAGCGGCTTGAAATAAAACTATACTAGCATCTGAAGCACCAAATGCTTCTCTAATAGCTACAAAAGATGTTGGTGATGTTTTAAACAATTCTATTAACTCTGCATCTTTTCCACCCATTATGGCATTATATCCATTAAAATAAAATCCTAAAAATGCACCTACTATTAAAACTAAGATTGGTATTATTGCATTCCATACACTAAGTTTTATTCCTTCTTTTGGTTCAAGCTCTTTATTTTCATTATTTTGTACTTTAGAATTATCATCTAGTGAAATTTTACCTTTTCTACAATCTCTTTCACATTTAAGCATTGGTCCGAATTCTCTTAACATAACCGCTGTTAATACTATGAAAATCAAAATTAATATATTATAAAATCTATATGGTATTGTTGAAACAAAAATACTATATGCATTTGCACTTTGTCCAATTTGGGAAAAACCATCTTTTATTAAACTAACCTCATATCCTACCCAAGTAGATACAAGTGCAATACCAGCTATTGGAGCTGCTGTTGCATCTATAACAAAAGCTAATTTTTGTCTTGAAATTTTCATTTTATCTGCTACTGGTCTCATTATTGGTCCAACTATAAGGGAATTTGCATAATCATCAAAGAAAACAAATAAACCTAATAACCATGTAATAATCTGAACACTAACTGGAGACTTAGCCTTTTTAGAAAGTGATATTGCTATAGCTTTTGCACCACCCATTTTAGAAATTAATGCTATAAGACCTCCTATTGCTAAACATTGAAGAACTATACCTGCATTCCATGGATCTGCTAAAGAATTTAAAATATGTGTCACTACCATTAAGAACCCATTAAATAACGCACTTAATACATTAAATCCTTGTAATTGTAAAAGAAATGTTCCTGATAATACTCCTATAAATAAAGATAGAATTACATTCTTAGTAATAAAAGCTAAAATTATAGCTATAAGTGGTGGTAATAATGTCCATATACCAAATTTTTGTGCATTTACAGTTGCTTTATCAGCTTCCTGTGCAAAAACTAATACATTAAAAGATAAAGTAATAAGTACTGTTAAAATAAATAATATTGCTCCTTTTTTTTTCATTTTTTCTCCTCCTTAAAAATTTAATATTTTTTAGGAGAGAACTTACCACAACAATAATAAAAGCCTTGAGTCATCACTCAAGGCTGAATACACATCATATAAAAAACGCACTAAAATATATTTTTGCAATACGTAATCGATGCGTAAACATTATTGAACAATAGCTCTCCACAAATGTTACATTTGCGACAGTGCTGCATATATTCTATACAACCCCAGCTCTGCAGTGTCAAAGCATTAACTGCACGCTTCGGCGAAATTTCCTTTCCTATTACTTCATAGTGCTTGTCTCCATAATAGTACTCTTAAATATCGCTCCTCTATTTTCACAAACGCTTACCATACTTACTTGTATTAAATTTTACTTTATATTCGATATGTATTATTATACTTAATAATGAATATATGTCAAGTATTTTGTTAAAAAACTTTTAATATATTTTAAAATTTGTGTTGTATAATAAAATTATGCATAACTTAACTTTCGTAATAAGAGAATACTATCTAGCGTAAGAAACATTTAGTATCAATTAAGAATTAATAATTAAAATTTAATAATTAAGGTTAATTTTTGCTTTAGCAAAAATCTTAAATTATATATTAGTTATTTTGCCCTAAGGCAAAATTTCCTTAATTATTAATTATTCATTATTAACTATTAATTATCTTTAAAAAGTTGAATGCAAATATTTAACTAAAAATATGGGGGAATAACATATGAATTTACCAATAACTTTTAAAATCACAAAAACTTCAATAGATAATCTTATGAAGTATTTTAAACTTGAAACTATTAGAAAATACTGTACAAGTTGTCCAAATTTTAATAAAAACTGGAGTTGTCCAAACTATACTTTTGATGAAAAGGACTACATCACTAATTATAACTTTGCTTATGTAATTAGTTCAAAACTGTACTTCAAAGACATACAAGATACAATAAATGACTTAAAAACTAAAAATAAATCAGATAAACAAATTTCCTACGAAATATATTTACAATTAAGAAAGAATGTTGATAAAAAAATGTTTGATATAGAACAACTTTTTCCTAATACAACCATACTTTTAGGTGGAAGTTGTAATAAATGTGCTAAATGTACTCGATTAGAAAATAAACCTTGTCTCCACCCTGAAAATATAAGATATTCTCTAGAAAGCCTAGGATTTGAAGTATCCTCTATAACAAAAAATTTATTAAATGAAGAAATACAATTTACTAAAGATAAACTTCCAGAATATACTTTATCAGTATCAGCTATACTTTCTAAAGATAATTTAGATATAAATAAAATACAAAAACTACTTTAAAGAATTAATAATTAAGGTTGATTTTTGTTTTACCAAAAATCTTAAATTATATATTAGTTATTTTGCTCTAAGGCAAAATTTCCTTGATTATTAATTATTCACTAAATTTTCGCAGTAAAAAAATACTGCTTAGCGAAGGGAAATGATATCTTGCGTAAGAAACATTTGAACAAAGTTTACAAGTTCTTAGCTTTACGAATTTGAAAAAAGTCATTTTTTCAACATGAGTAAAACTTAGAACTTGTTACTGAAACAAAAGATTTCTAAGCAAGATATCATTTGCCGCAGTGGCTATTTTTCACCTGCAAAAGTTGAATTATTCATTAACATTTAAATTGCCAAACTTATTGCCTGTGGTAAATATCTATATAGTGTTTAGGATATCATTGGAACGAAGTTTACAAGTTCTTAGTCTTACGAATTTCAAAAGAGCTATTTTCTGATAATTAATTTCTCTGGAATATTTGTAAGAAAATCTCCTTTTGAATATGAGTAAGACTTAGAACTTGTTACTGAAGTGACACGATTCCTAACACTATATAGGTATTTACTTCACAGGCTCTAGACACTTATTGGCTATATTCCTATACGCATTTGCATTTTTATCTTATTTGGATCTTTTCTTATAACTAATATCCTATAGTTATTTGATTCTAACAATAATTTGTCTATTAAATAACTGCTTTCTGCATCTAATTCCTTTACAACATAACCTTCTTTAGACTTTATTAAATATATATATCCTTTTTTTTCTAAATAAAGATTTTCCCACTCTTCAATTTCATAATTATTATTCTTGGCATATAAAATAATACCTTTTTTTCTTAATATATTCTTCAATATTTTAAATTTTTCTATAAGCATATTATTCTCATCTTGAAGCTTATTTAATTTATTTATATTTTCTTCTAATTTGTTTTTCTCTAACTCCATATGTTTCTTATATTTATTTGTTAACTCTTCTAATGTACATTTTTTTTCTTCCATACGTTTTATATATATATTGGTTATAAATTTAAAATTCAATTTACTCATAATAATGAACTCCTACTCTTGAAATTGTATATAAATATTAAGTAAAATATACTTGAGGTGATATTTTGAATAACTTAAAATCTATACTAATAAAATATTATTCTAATATAAAAACAATATTTTCAAACATTTATTCCCTCTCACATAAATTTTACGATAAAAGTCACTTTCTTTGCAACAAGCAAAAAACTATAGAAAAGATGTATGAACCAATTATTAATGAAAAAGTGAACACTAACAAAAATTTACTACTTTCTTTAGATAAATACAAACTACAAAATAAAGCAGTTGAATCAGAAATTAAATACCTAAAAAAAGAAAATGCTGAATTTAAAGTAAAAATAACACTTTTACAAGAAATGCTTACAAACAACCAACAATAAACACTTATATAAAACTACCTTTAAGCTAATACTAGAATTAATTTCTAAAGCAAGAAGGTGGTTTTTTGTTTGAAAATATTCACGCTAACAAAACATATAAAACTCTCTATAATGGTAATTGGATACAATCTACTACTAAAAATACCATTCAAATAAAATCTCCTGCTAATAACTGTCTAGTTGGAGAAATTCAATCTATGAATAAAGAGGACATTGATAAAACTATAATAAATTCTCAATGTGCTCAAAAAACTTGGGCACAGACACCTATGAATAAAAGAGCAGAAATCTTACATAAAGCTGCAGTTCTTTTAGAAAAAAATATAAATGAAATTTCCTATATAATTCAATTAGAAGTTGGTAAAAACAAAAGTTCAGCAATATCAGAAGTAAAACGAACTGCTGATTTTATAAAATTTACTGCAGATGAGGGTAAACACTTAAAAGGAGAAACCATAGGTGGAGAAAATTTTCCTGGGTTTAGTAAAAATAAAATTTCTCTTGTTACTAAAATACCAATTGGTATTGTATTAGCTATATCACCTTTTAATTATCCCATTAACCTTTCCACTTCCAAAATAGCTCCTGCACTTATTGCAGGAAATAGTGTATTATTTAAACCTGCTACTCAAGGTGCAATAAGTGGACTATATTTAGCTGAAATATTTAATGCCGCAGGTATACCTAAGGGTGTATTAAACACAGTAACAGGTAAAAGTTCAGAAATAGGGGACTATATAGTAACGCATCCCGACATAAATTTTATTAACTTTACAGGAAGTACTAAAGTTGGTACTCATATAGCCAAAATCGCTGGTATGGTTCCAATGATGATGGAACTTGGTGGTAAAGACGCTGCAATTGTACTTAAAGATGCAGATCTTGATGATGCTGCAAAAGATATAGTTACTGGAGCATATAATTATTCTGGTCAAAGATGTACTGCTGTAAAAAGAGTTCTTGTAATTAACTCTATAGCAGATGAATTAATAGCTAAAATGAATCCCTTAATCAATAATCTTAAGGTTGGTTCCCCTTTTGAAGATGCCGATATAATTCCACTTATAAACAGTAAAAATGCTGATTATGTTCAACAACTTATTGACGATGCTTTAAATAAAGGTGCAAAGCTAATAATAGGAAATAAAAGAACAGATAATTTATTGTATCCTACTTTATTAGATAATGTAAATACCAATATGAGAATTGCATGGGAAGAACCTTTTGGACCAGTACTTCCTATCATTAGAGTTAATGATCTAAACGAAGCTATAAATATAGCAAATGCATCTGAATATGGACTACAATCTTCCGTATTTACAAAAGATATAAATAATGCATTTTTAGTTGCTGATAAATTACAAGTGGGAACAGTACAAGTTAATAATCAACCTGAACGCGGTCCTGACCATTTTCCTTTTAGCGGTGTAAAAGCTTCTGGAATGGGAACTCAAGGAATAAGATACAGTATAGATGCCATGACAAGTAGAAAAGCTGTAATTTTAAATTTATCCAATAACTAAGTGTTCATAAATAAAAATTATATAATAATAGGAATCTTTGAACAACATTTTAGTAACAATTAATAATTAAAAACTCAACTTTCGCAGTAAAAAAATACTGCTTAGCGAAGGGAAATGATATATTGCGTAAGAAACATTTGAACAAAGTTTACAAGTTCTTAGCTTTACGAATTTGAAAAAAGTTATTTTTTAATTACTGATTCCTACGGAATATTAATTAAAAAATCTTTTTTCAATATGAGTAAAGCTTAGAACTTGTTACTGAAGTGAAGGGTTTCTAAGCAAGATATCATTTCCCGTAGCGGCTATTTTTTACCTGTACTATCCACTATCAACTGCCTTTATTGATGAAGTCCAGATGCAATAATTTCTTTGACTTTTTCCGCTAACTCATTTTTTTCTTCTCTATCCAATCCTTTTACTTCAATTGGTTGATGTACAATAATCTTAACATTTGCAGATTTAAATTGAAAACCTTCATTTCCTTCAAAACCCTTATATGTTCCATCAATAGTTATTGGAACTACTTTAACCTTAGCCTTAGTAGCTAATTTCATACTTCCCTTTTTAAACTCACCTAGTTTACTACTTTTACTTCTTGTTCCTTCTGGAAATATAACCATATTGTGTCCATTATTTAAATTTTCTGCACCTTTTAAAATTGCTTTTAATGACTCTCTAACATTTTTTCTATCAATAAAAACACATTTAATCTCTTGCATCCAAGTTTTTATTATCGGTGCCTTAACAAGCTCTTTTTTAGCTATAAAACCAAAGGGCTTATTTAAACCTGCTATTAAACATGGTACATCTAAATTACTTTGATGATTTGATACAAATAAGCATGCCTCATTAGGAATATTTTCTTTACCTACTACTTCTAAATTTATTCCCACTATTTTTACAATAGCATTTGCCCATTTATAAACAGACGTATTTAAATACTTAGTGTACTTTTCTTTTGATGAATACTTTTTTAATAACTTTAATTTAATAGTTTTAAACATTGCTCCTATCATATATATTATAAAAGCTAAAATCTTAAAAAATGTTTTCATATCACATACCTACCTTTACAAAGTAATAATGTTTTAGAACCCCTACTAACTATTCAACATAAATTATTATACTAATGCACATTTTTATTTTCAAGTTTTCTCCCTATTATTGATCTCATACTAACAAATTTGGCATTAAAATATTGTTAATGCTTTACAATATGGAATAAAATGCTAAAATTATAGTTGATGATTTTATCTTTTTGGGAGGTATTCTATGAATTTCAAAAAAAGTTTTATTAAATTTTTTACAATACTCATAGTCATAACATTAACCTTTTTTGGATGTTCAACACAAACTTCACAAAATCTATCACAAAAATCTAAAGATAATCCCCAAGTTCAGAATCCAAATATACTAAAAATTCATTACATTGACGTAGGTCAAGGAGATTGCATACTTGTTCAAATAAATAACAAAAATATGCTAATTGATGCTGGACCTGCACAGAATCATTCAAAAATTATATCTTATTTAAAAAATCAAGACATAAAAAAAATCCACTATTTTATAACAACACATCCTCATGAAGATCATATAGGGGGAGCTAGTTATGTAATTGATAATTTTTGTATTGAAGCCTTTTATGCGCCTAAAAAAATAAGTTCTACAAAAACCTATAAAAAAATGATTTCTTCGTTAAGAAAAAAGAAACTTAAAATACATGTAGCTAAAGCTGGGGTATCATTAAATTTAGGTAAAAATACTATTTGTGAAATGCTCTCCCCTAATAATTCTAAGTATGAAGATACTAATAACTATTCTCCGATAATGAAATTAGCCTATAAAAATAAAAACTTTATATTTACTGGTGATGCAGAAGCTTTAAGTGAACAGGAAGTTTTGTCTGAAAATTATGATATTTCTGCAGATGTATTAAAGGTTGGTCATCATGGTAGTGTTTCCTCAACCTCAATAGATTTTTTAAAAAATGTCAATCCTAAAATAGCAGTTATCTCCTGTGGAAAAAATAACAAATACGGACATCCCCATAAAGAAACACTCTCTAAATTAAAAGGATTTAACTGTAAAATATATAGAACTGATTTAAATGGAGACATACTTATATCTAGTGATGGAAACAACTTAAAGGTGAAAACTTCAAAATAAAATTTTTATATTACAAAAAATATTAATTCAACTTTCGCAGCGGTTATTTTTCACCTGCAAAAGTTGAGTTAAATTACTAACTATTCTTTCCAAACATCTTCCAATTTAATTATATTTAAAGGATGTAATTTTAGGCCTTTTACATTTTTTCCACATGCGTAGGCAACACATATATGAGATAAAAATATGTATGGTGCATCATCTGTTATAGTACTCTCAATTTTATATATCATCTCTCTGTATTTATATGGATTCCTTATTTTCTTAGCTTCATTTAATAACTCCATGACTTTAGGATTATTATACCTATTTCTGTTTGCTGCATTATTTATATCTACTAAAGGTTCTATAAAGTTATCTGCTGTTCCTGAGTCACCCATCCATCCATATACTATCATATCAACTTTATTGACATTATTCATATCATAATATGATCCACTTTCTACTTCTGTAGTTTTTAAATTCAATCCTATTTGTTTTAAGTTTTCTTTTAATATATCAGCAATTATTTTATGCTGAGTACCTTTGCCTGCATCATTTTTAGAAACTGCTAATAAAAGTTGTCCAGAAGTAATTCCACTTTCACGCATTAACTGTTTTGCCCTATTTACATCCCTAGTGTATCCTTTTATCCTATTATCATTTATAATACTCGTAGGTAATGTTTCATTTGCTTTTACCTCTAGCCCTCCAAACGCTTCCTTTATTATTCTATCTTTATCCACACAATAATTTATGGCTTGTCTTACTTTTTTATTTTCTATCAAAGGATTTTTACTTTGAAAATTAAATGTTATCAATCTAGTTCCTAAACATTCTGTATATTTCACATCATATCCTTCTTGTTTTATTTTATTAATATTACTAGGAGTAACTGTAATATAATCCAAATTTTCTTTCAAAAACTCACCTGTTAAATCATCTACTTTATGTGATATATTTATTTCATCTATTAATGCCTCTCCTAACTTATACTCTTTAAATTTTTCTAGTTTAATTGAATCTTTCTCATTACTAATTTCCACTACTTTATATGGACCAGCTCCTACTGGGTTATTTTCTATACTATTTACTTCTTCTTTAGGTAAAATAGAACAAGCTACATGAGCTAAATTATTTATAAAAGAAGAATATGGATATTGCAATACTATTTTAAAATTATGGTCATTTTCCACAATTATTCCTTCTATCTGTGATGTTTTACCTTCATAATATTCTTGTCCACCTTTAACCGCCGATAGCAACCATCTATTAGGAGAATTCAACTGTTTACTTAGCAATCTTTCAAAAGAAAATTTCACATCATATGCTGTTATATTTCTGCCATTATGAAATTTTAATCCTTTACTTAAATAAAAATTCCATGTAACATTATCATTTTCTAGATGCCAATTCTTAGCTAAAGCACTTATTACTTCTGTGCCTATTCCAAATTGAACTAGTGTTACGTTAGTTAAATTTAATACTTGAGTAGTATTTACATCTGTAGACATAGCTGGATCAAAAGATTTTATTTTATTGAAATATATATTAAAACTATCTTTGATATTTGTGCAATCTTCTCTATCATACTCTGATAATTCACTCAAATTATTAATGGTACCTTTTAAAGTATTTAATGCTGCTTTTTGCATTTCTACATTAACAGATATATTCTCATTAACTGCTTTTACTCTTTCACTGTCTTCTACCATATTATCTATTACTGAAATCATGTATTGATTTTTATCCGCTTGCTCTCTTACAGCATTTCCAATTTGCTCTGATATTTTTTTTGTTTTATCCACCGATTGCATTAAATTACTTATTGTCTTTCTGCTTTCCTCTGCCATCTCAGTACTTTTTATTACTTTGTCTATCCCTTCTTGTATGATTTGAAGAGTTTTTTCTGTTACTTCAACAATTTCTAATATTATCTTGTCAATTTCATCTGCTGATAATGAACTACTTTCTGCTAACTTTTTAACTTCACCTGCTACTACTGCAAAACCTTTTCCTGCATCTCCAGCTCTAGCAGCTTCTATATTAGCATTTAATGATAATAAATGTGTAGTTTTAGCAATTCCTTTTATAGTATCTACAATAACTTTTATTTTATTAGATTTCTCTGATAAATGCATTAATACTGACTGCATATTTGCTACAGTTTGTTGTACATTCTTTATACTTTCAATTAAATTATTAACTGATTCTTGTCCTATTTCTGCTCTACCCATCATATCTTGAACAACTTTCAAAGTTTCATCTACACTAGCATTTACTTCTTCAGAAAAAGCTCCTACTTCAGATGCAACATCAACTGTTCTATTTATATTATCATTATTGTTATCTATTTGAATATTTATTTCTTCTACTGAATCTATTAATTTTTCAGTAACATCCAACGCATCTTCAGCTTGTATATGAACTTTTTTTGTTATAATATTTTGATATTTTTGTTTAACTTTTATCTTATTATTTTTTATGTTGTTTTCAGCATCTTTATACTCTATTTTTTTTATTTTACTCGTACTTATTGTTTGATTTCCCTTTTGTTTTTTGCCAAATAACATTCGTACCCCTCCATAAATATATAATCATTAACCCTTGTACTAATAATATATCATATTTTGCAGTATTTTTCTTAATTTTTTACTTTTTTGGATTAATAATCTGTAGTTATATAAATGAAAATAGCAACATATATGATTGCAAAATATTTCTCTTAATTTAGAATGTCTAACTGTATTTTATGCAAATAAAAAATTTTGCCTAATGGCAAAATAATTTGATTTACATAAATATATATTATTTTGTAAACGTTTAACTCGATATAAAAAAAATAAACTTATTTACATTAAAAATACAAAAAATAAAAATGGCTCCGCAGAGAGGACTCGAACCTCCAACCTATCGGTTAACAGCCGAGTGCTCCACCATTGAGCTACTGCGGAACATCATTGACCTGGCGACGACCTACTCTTCCACAGGGCTTCCCCTGCAGTACCATCGGCGCTTCAAAGCTTAACCGTCCTGTTCGGAATGGGAAGGGGTGTTACCTTTGAGCCATAATCACCAGATTATTGTTCTTTCAAAATTGCACAGTGTTAATTATTTGGTCAAGCCCTCGACTTATTAGTATCAGTCAGCTTAACATGTTACCACGCTTACACCTCTGACCTATCAACCTGGTAGTCTTCCAGGAGTCTTACTAGCTTACGCTATGGGAAATCTAATCTTGAGGTGGGCTTCACGCTTAGATGCTTTCAGCGTTTATCCCGTCCCAACATAGCTACCCAGCTATGCCATTGGCATGACAACTGGTGCACCAGAGGTTGGTCCATCCCGGTCCTCTCGTACTAAGGACAGCTCCTCTCAAATTTCCTACGCCCGCGACGGAAAGGGACCGAACTGTCTCACGACGTTCTGAACCCAGCTCGCGTGCCACTTTAATGGGCGAACAGCCCAACCCTTGGGACCGACTTCAGCCCCAGGATGTGACGAGCCGACATCGAGGTGCCAAACCTCCCCGTCGATGTGGACTCTTGGGGGAGATCAGCCTGTTATCCCCGAGGTAGCTTTTATCCGTTGAGCGATGGCCCTCCCACGAGGAACCACCGGATCACTAAGCCCGACTTTCGTCCCTGCTCCACTTGTATGTGTCGCAGTCAAGCTCCCTTATGCCTTTGCACTCTGCGCGCAATTTCCAACTGCGCTGAGGGAACCTTTGGGCGCCTCCGTTACATTTTAGGAGGCGACCGCCCCAGTCAAACTGCCCACCTAACAATGTCCCGTGACCAGATACATGGCCTCCGGTTAGAATTTCAATACTGTCAGGGTGGTATCCCAAGGACGACTCCATAGAAGCTGACGCCCCTATTTCTAAGTCTCCCACCTATCCTGTACAGACAATACCGAAATTCAATGCTAAGCTACAGTAAAGCTCTACGGGGTCTTTCCGTCCAATCGCGGGTAGAGGGCATCTTCACCCCCACTACAATTTCACCGGATTTGTTGTCGAGACAGTGCTCAAATCATTACGCCATTCGTGCGGGTCGGAACTTACCCGACAAGGAATTTCGCTACCTTAGGACCGTTATAGTTACGGCCGCCGTTTACTGGGGCTTAAGTTCAAGGCTTCGCTTA